>CALAMC010000040.1 GCA_937925655.1 uncultured candidate division Zixibacteria bacterium
CAATGCGATATTTATCGCAGACGGCAATGAGGGAAATCACCTTTGTCCCGAATTTATTAGAATTATGGTGGATGGAATGTCGCCTTAGGGGATGGGTGATGCGACGTTTAGGGAACCCGACATTCGTAGACCCTGAATTTTATGAAGGGAGAATGTCGGGCCACGCCCACCAACCCGATGTTAATTCCGCCCGTCCCCCTTATGTATGAGGCCTATAATTATGATTGAAATTTACCCGGTGCACCAACCGGACCTCGGAAAAAATAATAAAATGACAAAACAAACCCATTTTGCCGCAATCCCTTCGCAGGTATATGATTATCAATGCCAAAAACACTTTTCCAAAACCGCTTTCAATGACGCCGAAACCATGGAGTCGCACTTCAAATTTGAATACCATATTGAAAGCCTTCAGGTTATACCGAAAAACCGCATTTACGACCGCGCCCTCCCCTGCCAAAAATTAAAAAATTTTCAAGAACGAACCCGTTTCGCCACAACCGAAAGAAATATAATGAATTACACAAATTCGTGGATTATTATGGTCTATAATCAATATTGGTCACAAAGAATCCGCGATATTTTCTGCGACACTGAACCAGCGGGAGTTGATTTCCTCGTACCGCCCGGATGACTTCAATTGCTCGATAGCTTTATTGATATACTCCAGAAGCTTATGATTATCTTTCCTGACCGCGATCCCATAATGCTCCTCGGACAACAGCTCCCCGACCGTTTTGGCCAGCGCCCGCCTTTTGATATATTCCATCGTCGTCGGGTAGTCGTTCAACACCGCGTCGAGATGCCCGTTTTCCATATCGATGAAAGCGGCGCCGATATTATCGTACGAGAACACCGTCACCCCCTGCATGGCCTTGGCCATCCGTTCGCCGGTCGTCCCCAGCTGCACCCCGACCCGCCGCCGGACCAGATCGGCCGAGGAATTTATGACCGTATCGCTCACCGGCACCGCCACCACCTGCCCGGCCAGATAGTACGGCTCCGAGAAGGCCACCATCGCCGCCCGCTCCGGCGTAATCGTCATGGCCGATATGATACAATCGTACTTGCCGCCCTTCAGCCCCGATATGATACCATCGAAAGGCGTCACCACAAACTCCGGCGTCCACCCGTTTTCCTCGCAGATGGCTTTCATGATATCGATGTCGAAGCCAACCGGTTGCCCCGATTCGGTATCGACAATTTCGAATGGTGGATAGGTGGCATCGGTGCCGATGCGCAATGTCGAGCCTTCGGCCCAGTCTTGTTTATGGCTGTCATTCTGCCCGCACGAAATACACGCCGAACCGATGACAAGGCCGATGAATATGATATTAAAAAAGGGCGACCTCATGTATCGATTATACAAGATCGCCCGATCCGGATCAAATAAAATATGTTACCGCTATTTTTGCTGAATCGACAAATGCTTCAGCCCGGCCCCGATATCAATATAAATCTTGGTCGCGGCCGTATCGAATCCCTCGGAAATGAATTTATCATCGAGCCTCCTAAGTCCCAGCGCCCCGAAATACCCGGAATAATCCCCGCCGCCTATCTCCAGGCCGGCCGTAGCCGGGACACCGAGATACAAACGGGAATTCTCTCCGGCAATAGACAGCCGGACATCGGACACCCGGTCACCAATCGTTACATCGATCAGGCCGTCGTCATTTTCGACCGTCAACTCTTTCAGAATTATACCCGACAAATCCAGCCGGAGATTGGCCTCGTCGCCGACACATTCGAGCTTGAGCGGCACTGTTTCGCTGAACATGAAATCCCAGTCCCGGTCGCCATAATTACGGATATTGATAAATCTCCCGCCGGAACGCAACTCGCTGTCAACCGTCAGGCGGGCCGTATTGCCTTCGCGTTTGAAATCTATTTTGGGCTTCCTTATGTAACGGTCGAAATCGGCTTTGGCCAGATACTTCGAAGTCCGCTTGACCTTAAGGTCGTTCCGACCATGATCGATATACACGTCGAGCTCTTCAATTTCCGGGTCGAACTTTTCTTCCCAGCCCGATGACGCATATGACCAGCGCTCGGTGCGATAATTATTATCGGCGACGGCCAGATAGACAATCCCCGCGGCCAGCAAAACCGGAGGCACAAAAGCCAGCGCCTTCAAACGCAAACCGATAAACAGCTTTTCCAGCCCGATAGCGATCAGAAGCACCGGCCACCATTGCACCAGATCCCACCAGAAATCCCAGTACAACCGATCGGCATTATGCAATATTATCAGGATACCGGCGATTATCAGCAGCAACCCCCAGCGAAAACGAACCGGATTCATTGCCCCACCCCCGTCGGTTGCGTTTCATTATTGGGCTTTGCTTTATTACCGGTCACGCCCAATATCAGATACGCCCCCAGGGCAATCAAAACAATCGGCCATAAATACCAGATGTCAAACCACCACCAGAGATTGTTCATTAAAAACACCAGCCCGACCGCGATCAGTAAAATACCGGGAAGATATTTATTGGCCGGCGAGTACTGCCTCTTTAACGGTTCGACCGGATCCAGAATCGGGCGTAGCGGCATAACTATCCATGAAATAATATATGCAATCAGCCCGATACCATGAGCGAACACCAGAAGGATCATGGCGATGCGAATAAATGTCGGGTCGATATTGAAATATTCTCCCAGCCCGCCGCATACCCCGGCGATTTTATTATCGATGCGACTGCGATACAGCTTTCTATCCATGCCGCCTCCTTTTCTATTAAGGGCTTTCTTTATCTTGAATTACGTAAACGGGAATGAAAAGATTCTATTTTTTACGAGATTCCAGGTCGGACATGTAGCGTGCGATAATTTCGGCCAGATCCCCCCCGGATTGCTCTTTCAACCGGGATAATTTATCAAGGTGGGGCCGTATATCGACCGTATCACCGGATAACATGGCGGTTTTATACAAAGCCTCGGCATAGTGCCACCTCATAGAATCGACCGCAGTGCTATCCGCCGCCATTGTCTGCCGCGCCGCCTTGGCCACAGCCATGCGATAATGCGGCGAACCGGTTTCAGCCAAAGCGATCTCGAGACTGTCCAGCCGCCCCGACCAATACGCCAGCGAATCGACCTCCTCCACCGTCATGCCAACAACCGACACATCCTTATCCGACAGCACAAAGTCGGCCCCTCCCCGGAGTGTTTCTTTTTCCTTTACAAAAGCCACCTCCCCCGCCCGACCGCTTCTAATAATGACCTCGCCACCCGATGTATCACCGGGTTTGGATGTTTTCCTCAACAGTTCATCAACAGACATTAATGGTATGTCAGATATTTTCCCCTTTGCGGTTTCAGGCTTCGCCAGTTCCCTGGGTTTTATCCCGACCGCTTCCCTCGACTCCGGCTCGACCGCCGCCGGCTGTTTGGTGCTTTCTTCAATCCGTCCTCGGTCCAGCGCCTCCATCCCCTGTTCCAGCGTAATTTCCTCATGATGCATTGAGGGTTGAATCAGGTTGCTTCCGGCAACATCCAATTTCCCCTCCCCTTGCGGTTCAATTCCTGGCGTTTGCCATTCGACGCCTTTTTCATGAGTCATAGCCTGCATTTCTGCCATCATTACCTGTTCAGTCGCAATAGATGGTTCGGGTGGCGGCGATGCTTTTTCATCTTCAACTGCCCGGGGTTCGGCTTTCGGGGTTATCGGTCCCTTCTTAACGGCTTCTTCGTCAGGCACATTGGTTATTGCCGTATCAACTATGGCCGGGGCCATCCGCGGCATGGCATCTTCTTTCGGCCGATCAAAATCGGGGTATCGTTTTACTTCGTAAATCGTAATCACCCCGACCAATATCACCGACGCCGCCACGGCCAGCGTGCGCAGGCGCCAAAATTTCCTGGCCGCCTTAACCGGCACAATTTTCTTCTCATCCTCCGCGGCGATTCTATCCAGTATCGACTCTTTTTGCGCCCGCCAGAAATCATCATCGCCGTCAAGCATCAGTCCCTCGGCCTGCTCGGCCAAAGCCTTGAGCTCATCGTAGTACACACGAGCTTCATCGGACTGCTCCAGCAACCGCATAGCGTCGGCGACACCGCTTTCGTCGAGCTGACTATCGAAATAGCGCTCGATCAAATGTTTTTTTTCATTATCCAGCATGACACAATCTATAAATGTTCCTTGAGCATTTCCATAAGTTTCGCCCGCGCCCGGTGCAGGCGCGAATCCACCGTTCCCGGTGATATATTAAGCTGTTCAGCGATTTTTTCATACGGCATTTTCTCTATCATCCGCAACACGAAAACCGTGCGGTACTGTTCCGGAAGGCTCATCACCGCCCGCGCCAGGACCCGGTCGTTTTCCTTCTCGATCAATTTATCCAGAGGATTTAACGCCCGATCCGGAATTTTCTCGAATTCATCTTCCATTTCCGATGCCTGCGTCTGACGAGCCTCTCGCTTCAACCGGTTGAGCGCCAGATTGCGGGCAATCGTGGACAGCCAGGGGTAAAAGGGCTTGTCCGGCTCAAACGTGGCCAGCGCCTGCCAGGCATTGACAAACGCATCCTGCACGACATCATCGGTGCCGTCTTTGGATTTGAGAAGCATAAACACGAATCGAAAAAGCCTCCTCTGATAGCGGGTCACCAGTTCACCGAACGCCCGGCGATCGCCGCTGGCGGCTTGCTCAATGAACCGACGATCTTCCGGGCCATTATCCATAATTCTTACAGCCCAATCAGTCTTTTCTTCCCTGAATTGCCCGTCCGGCGTCAGATTTTTCCTTGCACAGAGACTGGATATTTACAATAAGCTTTTCCAGAATCATGCTTTCGGGCTTGATATTGCCGCGCAAATCACGGTCGGCGCTTGCCGTAAGTTCTATAATTTCTTCAAGTTGCGCATTCGTGAAAAGACCCGTGAATTTACGGTATTTCCAGCTATGGTCGGATTTGCCCATCATCGCCGGTTTCCCGTTTTTAACCAGATAAACGCCCAGAAAAAACTCCCCCAGTTGAAAAATCAGGGTCGACGGCCGATCCCCCTTGCGAAGCAGATTGTGCAATGTCCCCAAGGCGATTTCCAGATTAAAAGAGGCCACTTTCTCGCCCAATACATAATTCTCGAAAGATTGATAGTCGGAGCAGATTTCATTGATATCGGCGACCGTTACACGCCCCCCTTTGCCGATATAATCGATAATCTTGTTGACCTCGCCGATGATTCCTCCCAAATCTCCTCCGGCCAATTCGATTAAAAGCTCCAGAGCCTCGGAGTCGATTTCAATCTCGTTTTCCTTGAGTATAAAACGTATCTTTTTGCCCGATTCCGCCATCGTGTATTTCTTGAACTCAACCGCCGTGGTTTGCTCGACTAAAAGTTTAAACGTCCTGGCGTCCTTGCGCGGGGTTTTGTCCGCCGGGGAAATTAATATGACCATGCGATTGGGATCGGGCGGATCGAGCATTTTAAACAGTTTCTCGAGATGGGCCGGTGTCAGAGCTTGAATATCACCTATGACAAAAGCCTGCTTTTCCCCGAGCATTGGCACGACCGATAGCTCCGTCAGAATATCTTTGATATCCTCCCGCGAGGCCGACAGGTTTTTATACCCAAAATTAAATGATTGCCGGGGCAAAAATTTACGGACCAGCGAGCGTTCCGCTTCCTTGATACGATAATCCTCGCTCCCGTAGAAATAGTAAACCGGACGAAAACGGCCGGCTTCAAGTTCTTTTATTAGATCATTTGGTGACACAGCCCCAAATTAGGGCCGGAAAAGATAATCGTCAATCAAAAAGGTTACGGACTGCCGGGTTTTGACCTTTGGGTATCCAGCCAATAGAATACGTATATTTTTCCTTGTATTCCAACACTTTGCCCAACAACTGGCTGTATTCGTACTGGCAGGTCTTCTCGTTGATCTGACCGATTAAATCGAGATTGTCGCCGTAGATGTTGAGTTCCTTGCCCTGAAAAAGCTTCTGATTAAGCTCGATAAATTCCAATAGGGTCAATAGAGAGGCATATTCGGTATGAAGTTCCTCCCCGGCGAAGGGGGCCTTGAAATTGATCCCGACTTCAGGGATCGAAAAACAAACCAGCATTTTTTTGTCGTCACCGGCTTCGCCGTCGCGATTATATATGCCAAAGTAACAGTTCATGCCTCTTATTCGGGCAAACTCCCTGCCATTTTGCAAACCGATTTTATCCAATTGTAAGTCGTTGTCGGAAAATACAAAAGCGCCGCGAACCCGCCGGGCATTGCAAAATGCCATGAAGACCGGTTCATAATACGGGTGCAAATCGGGTCAAATATGCAGTCAAAAGCTGTAAATCAATGACAGGAATTCATTCGTCCCAGCGATGTTGCCTTTGTTATTGTATCCTGTGCCATTTTTTTTATATTTAAATATCTTAAGCAGAGGGAAATATCTTTTATCTCAAAAACCTGAATCAAAAGGAGGTTTCAGATGAGAATCCCGAAGAAGGCCAAAATCCCGATTGGCGTCATTTGGGCGTTGCTAATCGGCATTGTTTTTATCACTCCCGCAATTGCATCGAGCGACATGCCGCTCGAATTTGATTGTGATTGCAATATCGAAATAATAGGGACTCCCGAATTAAACAAACCGTTCGAAGCAATATTTACGTGGACTCCCAGAAAAGATGTAAACTTATCAAAAAATATCCCGGATACGGTAAGGTTATGGCATGGTTTTGATAATACACGTTATGTAAGCGGTGATACCCTTTGGATTGGGGATTTGCATAAAGATCAAACTTATACCATGAATGCCCGGTTTATGGTATTTAATCCGGGTTATTGCGAAATCAGATCTCGTATTGTAACCATGCGGGCCAAAGGGTACTATTATAACCCATATAAAAAAGTAGATAATGGCGTACCTGCTGAAAAAATATGCAGATCAAACCGTTCGTTCCTTGTGGATCCCAATAAAGACACAACGACATCATATAAAGCCGATATGAAATGGTTTTATACAGAGAGCGGCGATTCATTTGCAGTCGGAAACGTTATACTTCCTGAAAATTTCAGCATCGGAAAGCCCCCTGTTGTCGCAAAAGCGGCGGATAATGTAAAAGCTGCCAAGCGTTCCGGGGAAATCACCATTATTCAACCGGATACGAATGTAATATATCTTACGCGGTCTGATATATTTTCGAAGCGTGCAATTACGCTTAGCTCATTAAAAACAAATAAAATAATATTCCCGGAAAATATTAATAATATAGAAATTGATACGACATGCGCTTTAAGGTTTGAAAAATCCAGTGATAATGTAATAATAATTGATAAGCCCAAAACGGAATGTAAACTGATTATATTCCTTGATGATTCTCTCTATTTATTGCCGGTTAAAACTATCCGCTAAAAATTACCTTTAAAATCACATCCGACCCACAATGGCGCCGATTGGGTCGTACAATTTCGCCTGACTCTATTGGCGGTTTCTATAACCATATCGATCAAAAGCGGTTCCAACGCGCCGGAATATTAGGGTTTAAATAGCAACTATATTATGCTGTCATGAACCTTTATGGCATACCGGTCGGTCATACCGGCGATGAAATCGGCGATAATTATTTCCGTCGGTTCGGTTCCGAGGCGAAGCCGATATTTATCATGCAACTTTTCCGGGTTTTTCTTATAATAATTGAATAGGGCCGTGATAATCATGCGGGCCTGACCGGCCATGCGCACCATGTGTTCGTGGCGATACATCTTTTCGCCCAGAAATTGCTTCAACTGCCGGGTCTTCGCCTTCATTTCCGGAGAAAATACGGCCAGCTTAACCGGTGCCATCCGCACGTCGGCCAGCGTTCGTATATTGGCCATGCGCAGGTTCTCGGCGGAGTTGTCTACCAGGTCGGTGGCCAATGCGTTGACGACACTCCGCACGACGTCGTGACGCCGTAACTCGGCATCCAGTCCCGGATAATGTTCTTCCGATGCCGCCAGTGCCTCCGCCCACAATTCCACCTGTCCCAAATCATCCCAATTCAATATTCCCGACGTCAATCCATCATCGATATCATGACTGCTGTAAGCAATGCCGTCGGCGACATCCACCAGCGCCGCCTCCAGCGTGGGATGCTCATCGGGCGGGAATTCGTTGGGATTGATCGGTTCATGCGAGGTCTCATGCTTGACTATCCCCTCACGTACTTCATAGGTCAGATTCAAGCCGGGATGATAAGGATAACGACGCTCCAGATAATCGACCACTTTTAACGTCTGCCGGTTATGCCCGAAACCGCCATAATCGGCCATCAGTTCATTCAAGACGTCTTCTCCCGAATGGCCGAATGGCGTATGGCCCAGATCATGCACCAGTGCGATGGCTTCGGCCAGATCCTCGTTGAGCCCCAGCGCCCGCGCCACCGAACGGCTGATTTGCGCGACCTCGACGGTATGCGTCAATCGCGTGCGATAATGATCCCCTTCGTGATTGACAAAGACCTGCGTTTTGTACTCCAAACGGCGAAAGGCGGCCGAATGAATGATGCGATCGCGGTCGCGCTGAAAAGCGGTCCGGACCGGATGCTCCTTCTGCGGAAATTTCCGCCCCCGCGAATTCGAGGATTTGGCGGCATACGGCGCCAGTATCTTCTCTTCATACCGCTCAACCCGCTCGCGAGGCAATATATTATTGTTATCCCGGTTCATTTCAGGTTCCTAACTCCGAGGACAATGCCATGACTCAAGCCCAGCGTCGGATGATTGGCGACGGCATAGCCGATGTAATATCGCTTGAATCCCAGCTCCACCCCTCCGCTGTATGACAGCGGATTGGAGCTGATACCCCACATGAGCCGGTGATCGTCCGTTACATGAAATATCTGTCCCAGAGTTGCCCGTACCGGCGAATAATCCTCCCAGTACAACCGCCCGACTATGGAATAATACTGCGGCCCCTCAATTTCCGCGTAAAAACTCACATTCCGGTAATCCGGTTCCGACCCCGACGATAAACGAGGCTTATTGATATTATCGGCCACTGCCGCTACATGATACCGGCTCCAATGATACCCAGCCGCCAAACCGAGCCCGATGGAATTATATGATTCATCCACATTGCCAAACTCCACCAGCTTGCCACCAGCGATGATTCCGATAGAGAGCGAATCTATACCGTATGACAATGTCAATCTTAATATTTTCTCTGTATAATAATCACTCTTGCCGAACTGCGATACCTCGACGCCAAACTGAAAACGCTTGTATTTCGCGGCGGCCGCGATAAAGTATTGATCGAGATCGGACAAATCATAGCGGCGCAAATAGCCGGATTCCACAGTGATTCGTCCCGC
The DNA here is from genome assembly GCA_937925655.1 of uncultured candidate division Zixibacteria bacterium. Taxonomy (GTDB): domain Bacteria; phylum Zixibacteria; class MSB-5A5; order GN15; family PGXB01; genus CALAMC01. Next base: position 9,301 of record CALAMC010000040.1, read on the forward strand.
CGACATCGGTCCCGCCGGACAGGAAACAAACTCGGTCGCCGACACCTCCGACAGAAGTATAGCGCCGGACAGGCCAAAATTGCGACCGCCGTCGATATCATGCGCCGACGAAGTCGCGAAAATAATGATTATGCCCGTTAACAGCTTTTTCATGGTGACAGCACTATTGTCTTTTTCATACTACCTTTGCCCGATACCTCAACGTACAAAACATATATACCCGGAGGTAACGCCCGCCCGCCGTCGGAATACCCGTTCCAGTTTAACGATTCATCATACGGCTGGGCGTTATCGATGAGTGTCCGCACCACCCGGCCGTCGCGGTCATACACCCTCACCGACATCGATTCCCCATCGGGAACCGCCACCGTGATATGCACCGCTTCATCGCGCGAGTACGAAAACGGATTGGGCTCGATCGTGATTTGAATATCCGGTGATGACGGTGGCAGGTAAATGTTATTTTCCTGCCCCGGTGTCCCCCCCGCCTCACGGCTCTGTCCCCAGACGACATTCGACACCGATTGATCATGACGACCCCAGGTATAATTATCACCGAAAACTTTGGTATAAGAAAAGGTGTCCGCCTCAAATCCGAAATTGTCATTAAGTGTAATTTTATCCCCGGTGTTACGAAGCGTCGGCCAACTGCCGGGCTCTCTTATTGCATAATCACCGGCGCCATAAAAATCGACGAAAGCCAGGCTATCCTTGCATAGCACCATCAATTGTCCCGCTTCCATTAAAAGGCTTGTTGATGCGATGGGGTACAATATATCGGCATTGCCCAGAAGCCAGCCGTTCAGATCAAAAGTCAAATCAGAACGATTATAGATCTCCACCCATTCCGTGGCAAGGGGCGCCTTCGGATCGGCCATTATTTCATTCAGTATCAGCGGCGGGTAGGCATTGCCCGGAGCTACGCCGTTGTGAGCATTATTCGACGGCCAATCGTCGTCGGGCAATTGTAATTTCACATGATTATAAACCCCATCCAGCTCTACTGCGGTCAGAATATAAATCGTCTCATCGACGGCCAACGCAGGAAATGGAATCTGGCCGATTAAATCTTCGGGAAACACTATCCCGTCGCCATCAGGGTCATAACTCAATGTAATAGTACCGGCATCATATGGTTGCATGCCTCGATTGAAAAGTCTGATTTCCATATTGGTCAGACCGAAAGCGGCGGGCCAGATTTTGACCTGTTCCATGGCCAGGTCGAACATGCGCAGACTGATGGAATTCTTATGCCCCGGCGTCCCTCCTTCGGGATTGGTGGCATTGGCAATCAATGCCGTCGCGGTCGAATAGCGCTCCCAGGAAACACCGTCAAACCCGGCCTCGGTCCAGGTGAAAGAAGATATCAAATTCCCCAGCCTGTATAAGGCCACTATCCCGCCGTTATCGTTAAGATTCAAATTGCTGTATTCATGAATATGATAGTCCTCGCCCGGTTCACCGAGTATCCAACTACCGTTATTGTTGCCCCAGACCGTTTCGAATCCGACTTCTCCGGCCCCGGACGTAACCCTCTTGACGATTACCCGGTAATCGTAGCCGGCAATAGCCTCGGATATGACAAAATCCGATAAATATTGACCGTCAATGTAGAATTGATAAAATGCCAGATTCCTCGTCTCACTGCCGTCATTATATATTTCAAACCACTGCAGGGAACTCTGTTCACCCGGCTCGTTGGCCATAACCTCGGTAATCACCAGGTCGGCCCGGCCCGATGAGCAAAAAAGGCAAAGCACGATTAATGTCAGGCACATACATTTTACCATATTGCCCGACCCTCGATGTAAAAAGCCGATTGTTCCCGATTGGAATAGGCGCGGCTGTACCTGAAAGTGTACTTGGCGATGATCTGCAAAAACGTTCTGACCGGCAGTTTCTCCTGCACATAAAGATACATATAATCCAGTCGCCGGGAATTAATATTTATCTTATCGAGATTGCACCATAATTCCAATTCTCCCAGCGAAGAAACTTGCGCCGAGGCCCGGGCAAACAGCATGACAAAATCCCGATCGTCATCATTTTGATATCCGATATAAGTGCGCAGGAATATCTGCTTCCGCCTCATTTTATACTCCAGCCGGGTTTCGTTATCCGACGAAATTTCGCCATTATCATAATTCCGTTTGAAACGATAATCAAGACTTAGCGAAGAATTATTTCCGACCCGGCGCGCCAAAGCCGTATATAATTCCACATTTTTATGGAATTGATCAAAACCATAATGCGAGACCGCCGCCGTGGCGTCCATTTTGTCCGACAACGCCGTAAGGTTTTTCAAACGGAAACCGTCCTGCCCGGCGCGGCGGTCGGAAACGCTGAAATCGAGACTGTCGATAGTAATTGTCCGCAACATTCGCCCGGACCGTCCCCCTCCGGTCAAATTGACAAAATCCTCGGCATAATGCCAGAATGACGTCCATAGTTTAATCGGGTTGAAATCGAAAGTCCCTTCGACCGACGCCGCGCCGATTAAATTCCGGGTGTACTGCTGAATCGCCAGTTCGCCGGATATGTCATAATTGACGGCGTCATATCGAACAAACGTCCCGCCTTGAATATATTTATAGTCAACTCCCGACTGGCGATTTTCAAGTATCGCGCCCAGTCCGATCAGCTCACCCGAGAGTCTTTTATGCCGGGCCGACAGAGACACGGCGCTCATACGGAAGTCATGACTATCATTTCGATCATAATGAACCAGCCAGCGGGCCGGATTCCTGCCCGATGAACCCTCCAGATAAACGCCATTGAAACCGCTAAAATCCGGAAAAAGCATGCTTTCATCGGATTCATCATCGCCCTTGGCCAAAAGCCGCCCGCGGTAACCCAGCGACAGTCCCAATCCGAAACGGGTGGTGAAACTTCCCAGCCGCGCCTTTTTCAGAGTACCTCGACGATTCGAATATTCGGCCGAGCGCTGCGTCCATTCGTGGATTCCGTTTTCATTTCTGTTTAATTTGGCTTTAATCTGCCAATGAGAACCAAAAACGGAATTCAATAAATAGTAG
>CALAMC010000041.1 GCA_937925655.1 uncultured candidate division Zixibacteria bacterium
ACCTATATGAAAGGCCTGGCGCCGCAGAATAAATTGGCGGCCGCCTTTGGATCCTATGGCTGGCAGGACACCATCGTCAAACAATTGAACGAAATGCTCGAAGAAATGAAATTCCAGATTGTCGATGACGGCGTCAGCGTCAATTATGTGCCGGGAAGTGACGCTTTGGGCCGCTGTTTCGACCTCGGAGAAAAGATCCGGAATAAAATCCTCGGTGCTTAAACGATGAACATTCTCATGGCCCTGGCGCAGATCGAGATGACCGGCGCCGAAACGTACGCCGTATCCATTTCCGACGAATTGATCCGTCGCGGGCACAAAGTATATATCATGTCCGACAATCTTAGCCGCCGAACCATGGCCGAATATCACGCGGTCCCGTTTTGCCGCCGGCACTATCCCGATCGCTGGCGCATAATAAAAAAACTTGTTGGCTTTATACGGGAGAAAAATATCGATCTTATTCACGCTCACGCCCGGGCGTCGAGCTGGGTTTCATACATAGCTACGCGCCTTACCAAAACGGCCATGCTCACGACGCTTCACAGCCGCCAGGCGATACATTTTTCGAAAAAAATATTTCCCGCTTTCGGTGATCTGTCGATTGCCATCTGCGAAAATGTGAAGACCCATACTGTCAATCGCCTGGGAATAGACCCGGAAAAAATAATCATTTTACGCAACGGTATCGATACTACAGCTTTTGCCCCGCCGGAGAATATGGTCAACAATCACAAACCGGTGGTCTCGATTATCGGACGTTTATCCGGACCAAAGGGTGAAATCGCCTATCATCTCATGGATGAGGTATTTGATTACGATAGGTACATCGTCAAATCTGTCGGTGGGAGCGACATCCCTATCAAGTTTGGAAGGTTCGCCGACCGGGTTGAGTTTATCGGCTATGTCGACGACGTCACCGGATTCATGGCGGAATCGGATGTCGTCGTCGGCGCCGGACGGGTGGCCATGGAAGCCATTCTGATGGGAAGGCCGGTCGTCGCCGTGGGCGAAGATTCATCGGTCGGGTTTGTCACAAGGGATAATATCGACGCCGCTCTGGCCAACAACTTTGGCGACTGGAATCCCGACGAACGCAAAACCCATAACCTCGGTGCCGTCAAGGATGATATCTTTCGTGCCCTTGATGCCAAAGGCACCGACGCGGAAGTCATGGCCCGAGTTAGAAATGAATTCGACATCAAACTGATTGTCGACCGCCTGGAATGCATTTATCGGGAACAAATTGAATTAAAAAGCAGGAAATAACTTCAATCGGAAGTTGGAATAATGGTCACAATTACGGGTATGTGCATATTATGAACATCGTCATGGCCCTGCCACCGACCGAAGCGCCCGACGCCGAAAAGCATGTCGTCAATCTGTCCGATGAACTGCTGCGACGCGGCCACCGCGTTTTTATATTCTCCGACCTGATGAATCGGGAAAGCGAGGCTGAACATATCACCTTTAATTTCAAATATTCCGGTATCCCGGGACTCATCCGAAATACTCTGGCTCTGCACCGTCTGATCAAGGATGTCGGTGCCGATGTCATTCATGCCCATGGTCCCAACCGGGTCGTGTATCGAGCGGCGCGGATGAAAGACATTCCACTGGTCACGACGCTTCATGATTGCGACACGGCATTATCGCTGCAGGACACATGTAAAATTTGCGGACGGCGAATTCTTGCGGCCTGGGAACAAGTCAAGACATGCGCGATTGAAAGTGGCGGGATAATGCCGGAAAAGATAGGCATAACTCATCTGGGAGCAGACCCCGATTATTTCACTCCGCGTGCATTTAAAAGGAAAACTCCCCGTCCGATTGTGTCGCTGACGGGCGATCTGACCAGAGCTGAAGGCGGCGTGGCCCTGAAAATGATGCAGGACATTTTCGAATTCGACAAGTACGATGTCCGAATTATCGGAATCGATCGGCTGCCCGCGGAGTTCGCCGAATTCGAAAATAATATCGAATTAATCGGAGCGAGTGAGGACGTCCGGACATACCTGGCTGAATCCGACGTCGTTGTGGCCTCGGGTTCGGCGGCCGTCGAAGCGCTCATGATGGGTCGTCCGGTGGTGGCGGCGGGTGCCGGCGGCATTATCGGGCTTATCGACGAGGTTAATATCGACAGAGCCATCGCTTGTGGTTTCGGAAACGTCGCAGATAATAACGACAGCAGTCATAATTGCGAGACAATACGGAGTGATATCGAACGCGGTATCGCCTGGAGATATGTCAGCGATGAGGTACATGAAACCATTCTAAGGGAATTCAACCTTAATGACGCCGCCGACCGTATGGAAAAGATTTTTGAAGAGTTGACCGGCGGGCAAGAGGAATAATCGGAAAATCGGCCGGATTGACCTTATTTTTTCATGAAAATTTCAAAGGCTTTTATGCCGGACACGGTCGCCAGCGAAACTATTATACCTGCGATGATCACTCCTCCGGCCAGAAACCAAAATGATTTTTTACGGTCGAGTTTCAATATCCAGGCGGCCAGAGTCCCGGTGTAGGCGCCGGTCACGGGCAACGGAATAGCCACGAACAGCATTACCCCCCAGTAACCGTATTTCGCGACATTTTTCTCGGCTTTACGGCGTGTTCGCTCAACCCATTTATCAAAGAGAGTCCGGTAAAAATTGCTTTTGTAAAACTGCTTGTGCAACGTTTCCAGAAACAGGTAGGTAATCGGTATGACCAGCATGTTGGCCGCAACACACAGCGCGAAGGCAATGGGGAGGGAAATATCATGAGCGACGGCAAAGGGAATGCCGCCGCGAAGTTCCGAGATCGGCAAAAGCGACAGAAGAAACGAATATAGCAGCGGGTTTTTTGTCATTTTTATAATTTGTTCCGGCGGCTAAGATATCAATATTCCGGCTTATCCACAATAAATATATTTCCCGTGCAAAGCTAATGGCTTTTTCCGGCCCGGTCAATAATTCGATGCTCCCGCCGATAAATATGCGAAAGCGTCCGTATTTATGAAAATGGCCTGCCGCCGGACAATTAGCCGAGGAATTTATGCCAAAACCTCTCAACAATGAACTTAAAATCGGCGAACTGCCGATTCTGAAAATAGTCGCAATCGATAGTCTGCGTTTTCATGAAAATCCCGATGATTTCCGCCGGGA
>CALAMC010000042.1 GCA_937925655.1 uncultured candidate division Zixibacteria bacterium
GAACGGAGAGGTCAATGAAGCTGGGGCTTGACATTAGCCGCCGATTAAGTACATTCACAATAACAAACGTCAACCGCTAAGTCGAGCTGGGGCTTGACATTAGCCGCCGATTAAGTACATTCTTTGGGAATACGAGCAAATATAGTTTTAAGCTGGGGCTTGACATTAGCCGCCGATTAAGTACATTTTGACGTATGAGAATCCGCTTCTCTATACTGCTGGGGCTTGACATTAGCCGCCGATTAAGTACATTAATTCCCATGCACCGTTATTATACTTGGCAGCTGGGGCTTGACATTAGCCGCCGATTAAGTACATTTGCCGGGGCGTTAATCGAGGACGACACGAGCTGGGGCTTGACATTAGCCGCCGATTAAGTACATTCAGGGTCGGTGTGAATGAACGATTTGCAAAGCTGGGGCTTGACATTAGCCGCCGATTAAGTACATTATAATCCCCTGTATTCCCAAGCAATACAGGGGGTTATTGTATTAAAAACGGCTAAAAAAGAAGCAATTGTTCGGGTTTTTTCTCGGTCGAAGCCCGTTTTTTTCCCTGAAAAACCTCCATTTTACCGAATTGTTTTTCGGTGACGGCCAGAAATCGGACCTGGCCATCGGGGGGCAGGTGCGGGCGAAGGCGATTACGAACGAGGGCGCTTTTCTCCTCGCTTCCGCAGTAGCGGGCATAAACGGAAAACTGGAGCATATTGAAGCCTTCCCTCAACAGCCGGGTGCGGAAATGGGCATATTCTTTTCGCTTTTTGGGCGAATCGACCGGCAAATCGAACATTGCAAAAAGCCACATGGAGCGATACTCCGACAAATTCCTTCTGATAAGGGTCACGTCAGACTTCCGGAATAAGCAGTTTTTTCCTATTTCCGGCCAGCACGGCGACAAGCGATGATGCCATGCGGGTCGCAACGTCGAAAAAGGGCCGGAATTCTTTATCCAGAGTAAGCCGACGGGCCACCGATCCGCCTATCAAAAGGGCCTTGGTCTCTTTATCAAGTGGCGGTTTGGGCCCCCTTTTTTCAATAATGTCATACACCGCCTCATCCACAAGCGTACGAAACGGCTCCATCAGGTCATCGGCCAGACAAAACGGGTCAAAGCGGTTATGATGATGAAGGCCAAGCGATGGATGGAGGCCGACGGCGCAGATGCTCCGGGCAACGACCGCGCGCACAAGGGCGTAGCCGTAGTTAAGCAGGCAATTAGGGCTTTCTTCGTCGCCGGGGATGCGCCGGAAATCCGGCCCCAACAGGGCGGGCCAGTAGATGCGGGAGGCGCGGGCTTCGTTGTTGCCGGTGTCTCCGGATAGGATTTTTCGGGCGATACTGGACAGGCCGAAATCCGAACCCTTGAGTTTTTCCAGAAGGCGAGCCTGGGCTTTAATTTTGGCCTTAACAATCAGGGCCCAAAGTCGTTTTTTGACGGGCAGGGGTGTTTGAATCTGGACGGCCAACCGCTCGGTCTGGGTATAATGGGCATTGAGCGGCAAAAGCATGGCCGCCGGGAGTCTTTTTTCATCACACAGGATGAATGTACCACCCAGCGCACACAGGCCATTGAGCACGGCGTGGGTATAATGCACGGCCGGGTGGGAAACGACCATGACGCCCACCTCTTCAAGGGGAACCGTTGTCTCTTTGTCGGCGCGTTTGATGACGAGCTGGTTGTAGCGAACGGAAAGCGACGCGGCTTCCTCTGATAAATCGATAATCCGCCGTTCCATATTTCTCTAAAATACTTGTCGGCATTTTCCTGGCCTTCTTCAGAGAAACAGGTTCTAATCGTTGGCGCGTCTCACCTCGCCTAAAGGCGTAACAATCATTTTTTGGCAATGCCGTTCACGAAGCGAATTCGGCAGAGCTGTCAATCCTGATTTGCCTATATCACCGAGCTTTCTTGCGTCATTTATAGGGACGAAATAAATCTGTTTGCTTTCCGGTGTCGTTCTGACAACAAAAAGCCCACGAGAACCATCGTCCTTATCCAATTCTATAACATCATGACCAGACAGGGTAAACAGGAATTTCCATCCGACACGAGGATTTTTGTCAACCACGGTTTGACCCTTTCGCAGTCTTTCATAAGCCTTATACATACTGACCACTTCTGCGTCCCATTTGCCGGTTTCTTCGATTTCGAAATAAGCGATATGATGTATGTTGCCAGATTGATAGCGCCGGGATTCATCTATTTCAATATATGTTTCAAGCGTATCCTTAATGCGCACCTTATGAATGGGAATGGTTTCGCCGTTCTTGCCTTTTATAACGGGGTGATTTGCGGCTTTTTTGAACGCCTTTTTGGGGTCGGTCTCGCCAAGTTGGTCGAGTTTTTCCTTTACTATACGTCTGATTTCAGGGTCAATAATATCGCCCACGTTTTTTGCGCTTAAGGAATCGATATTCTTACGCGAATGGACATAGTTTTTGCCTTTTTCATCCATCCGCAGTTTACCATAAACCGTCTCTTTATGCAAAGCCCCCCTGACCCGGCGGCTCATGCGATGCGAGACGACAATGTCATTAATGGAATCGCAGATATCGTTCTGGAAATGCTCCCACGGCGGAGGAACTTTTTCAAAAAGCCTTCGCCCGGCCAGGGCGGCTCGTTTCGAGGCCTCGTTAAGCGTTTTAACGGCACGCTGATCAGTCAGTGCCACCACTACGGCATCGACGGCATGGTGACGGTGGTCATCGCGGGATTTGCCGGGGCCGTCTCCCAGAATTTTATTCAAATCCCATTCGTTTCTTAGAAATGCAGTAGTTCGCCCGGAGACGGCTTGGACACATCGTTTTCCACCGAGGTTGATTCCATCGGCATCGACGCCGCCGTACAAGAGCCCCAGATATTTCTTGGCCAATTTGGAGGCCCAGCGGGTGTCATTCAGTTGTCGTGATGTGAAATCGGCGATTAATTTATCTACTTCCGGCGGTGTCATGCAGAATCGTTCCAGTTTCAAACGCCCCGCATTACCCTTGAATTTTTTAACCCGGCCGATAATGTCATCCCATTTTTCGGTGCCATGATAAGCTTCGTATGGTGTCCGGTTTCGTTTGAACCTGCGGTTTTCTTCGGCATAACACAGAGTTTTGTTAAGATAAGAATCATCCAGACAACGGTCGAAGGGAATAATATGCTCGATATCGAATTGCGGATGATCGCCGACCAGACCTGCAATTGTAATTTTTTTGCCGGTATAAGGACATTCATTCCCGCATTCCACCATCAATAAGTATTTAAGAATGTCACTTCGAGATGGATTTTCGATTCCGGCTTCAGCCAAAATTTTCCGGGCGGCCTCTTTGCGCAGTTCTTCGTTGGCCCGGTTTATTTTAATGGCATCATTTTTTTGTTTTGGCGTTTTCTTTAAATCGCGTGCTAGCTCAATTCGAATTTGATCCGGCTTACCATATTTTACAATAACAGCATTTACGACCCGCCGAAGTTCGGTCAAAGACCTTTGGACAATGGGGTTTCTCAATTCGGGAAGTCCGCTTTCGTTCAATAGTGGTAAACAATCAAGCTCTTTTAATCCCTTTTCCGAGCGTTCGGGATAATGCGCTTTAATGGCAGTTTGGAGCGATATCCCCTTTTGGAGATCCGGTAGAAGCTTATATATGGCTTTTCGCGAGAAATTGCAATAGCCGCTTTCCAAGTGTATCGCGGCGAACCGAGCGGCGGTTTCTTTGTCGAGACCATACTTTTTGCAGCCACGATCTTTGATTACCTCTTCACTCTCAACGGCGATTAACTCCTGGATAAGATTCTTTCGCGTCTCTTCATTAAGGCTGTTCCAATAATCCGGACCCAGTGCTTTTATAAGCCGCGCGGCGGTTTTGTTGCCGGGGATTTTTGATTCGCCGCCGGCTTCGAGATTGAATTTGGTTGTTTTGGGCAGCTTCAGTAATTTTCGGATGCCCGCAAAAGAGATTTCCTGCTTCGACTCCAGATCTTCGATTAAAAGCGACCTTTGTTCGGCAGTGAGCTCTATTTGCTTCAGAGTGTTTTCGTCTTCAATGCGCAAATCATTTATCTTTTGTAAATATCTGAAACGCTGGGCTTCGAGGGCCGCCCAAGGTGCGCGGCGGCGAAACTTTTCCAACTGACAGCGTCCAATAAATCGCGCCATGCTTTTCAAGGGTCTTTGATAAAATATCGCCCCGTAAATTCTTTTTCGCAATGTTTCCGTGAGAATATCCGGATAGTACTTCGACTGATTTTCCCATATCATTTTAAATTCATTTTCATACATTTCCCTCGACGTGTTTGTGCTTCTGATGCGAGTTTGTCGAGGATCCAGCGAGGCGAAATACTCTCCCAGAGTCCTTTTGCCGGAGACACGAATGTTTTCGGCGAGTGATTTTATACTTTCTTTAATTATACCCTCATCGTCGCTTTTTTTCGGGGCGGATTTGCGATTGCTCAAGAAACCCCGTCTTTGTCCCAAATGATACAGTGCCCGGCCCAATTCATACAGGTTCAATTTTTCGTCCAACGCACGGACTCTTAACTTGTAGGGATTGTCCAGAGTCTCGTCCAATTCTTTAATGCATGCATGACGCTTCACATGGTCAAACATATCCGCTTCGGGCAATAGCCCTCCTATTCGGAGAGCATTGGCCAGATTTTTCATGCGCCGAGAGCGGCGGTCCAATAAACGGCGACTGGAGCGCGCCTCGCGTCTGGCCGCATTACGGGATTTGCCTTTGCCGTCGATCTCCAGCCCATCTAATCCCGCCTCAAAAACTCTTGTCCCGATTGCTTTGATATTAGGAGCGCTGTTTTTCTTTCGGGCGGGGAAATTTATTAAAACCCATCCGATTGAATTTACTCCCATATCTATCCCCAGAATTGTCCCGTTATTTTTGGCATCAACCATAGGAAC
>CALAMC010000043.1 GCA_937925655.1 uncultured candidate division Zixibacteria bacterium
AACTATAAGTATTGGCAGGGGTTAACGAAAAATCAAATAAATCCCGAAAGCCGACCCATCAAGGAAAAATCCAAGAAAATTCCCTCTAAACCAGACCAGAGCAGAGCAGACCAGACCATAATAGTAGGGCCGAAAAATTCCGGCCCGATTTCTACCTCAAAAAAAGTTGATAATGAAAAAGAAGAAACCATTACCCGGATTATCGAATATCTGAATCAGAAAGCCGAAAAACGATTCGACCCCGAAACGGAAGGACATAGAAAATATATCCGGGCCAGGTTGGAAAAGTTTTCCGAGGCCGACTGTAAAAAGGTTATTGATATAAAATGCGCCGAATGGATAGACGATCCGAAATTTAAAAATTATCTCCGGCCCAAAACACTATTCACTCCCGAACACTTTGAAGCCTATCTCAATCAGGATATGCCAAAAGAAGATGTCAAGAACGCCGCCCTTGCACTACTGAAAGACCAATGGGATTTAATAGGTCACACAGACGAGGGGATGTGGCTTAGAGTCAGGGATGCACTACTATTCAAAATAAATAACAAAAGAGACCTGCCGGATACGGGCCTGCAGATGCAGGAATTTATCCGGCGGGTAATAGAATATCAATCACGTTAGGAGGAATGAAATGAAACGCATGATATATTTCACACTCGCCCTGCTCGCGCTCCCGTTCGGCCTGCGGGCACAATCACCCAATGATACGGCTCAAATACTCAATGATACAGCCCAAAGTTCATTTAAAGCGTATGAGCCCCGCACGCACGACACGACGGGATGGGAGTACGAATATACGAGAATGTGGCAATCAGAATTATGTCCCGAATATTGGTATTGTCTCGTTGACTCCACGCCAATTGTCGTGCCGCGCCAGCGACAGACCTATGCCAATTCATATTCAATTATTGGCAAAAAGACTCCATGCAATATCCACGTATCGAAAGACAAGCGTTATTTTGCCCTCGACTCCGCCGAATACGCCGCGCTCCGCGAGTTGATTGCATGGTGGAAAGCGGGGGCGAAAGTGGAGAGCTATTTTTGGAAGGATTGTTATTTTATGGATAAAATTGGTTATCGCGCCAAAAAGGAGAAGCCATGAACGATTTAAAGCCATGCCCGTTGTTGGCTGGAGGGGGACGATGAATAAAACTGAATGGGAAAAACGGCTTTGCATCGACTGCAAAAAGCCGATGGTCGAGGACTACCCGATCCGGCCACGAAATAGTAATACCTGTCGATGCAAGGCTTGCCAGACCAATCATAGGCGTGAATATCAGAAAGATTATCATAGGCAACTACGGGAGGAAACCCGAACAGCTAAGGCCGTGACCGAAACGCCGTGTTTCAATGCCCGGCTTATAGGCCGGTTGCCCACGCCGAAATTTCAGACCATCATGGAACGCTGGACACAAGGGGAGATAATATTTATATAACCGGAGGTATTATCCAATGGGCTAATAGAAAAATTCCCTTGCAGCAAAATAAGTAAATCGTATATCAGTCTTAAATGCTTAATTTTCGATACCCCGGTCCGAACGGCCGGGGTTATGAAAGGACAACTCGATGAAAGGATTCTTGAAAAACTTCGCCGCCTGGACAATATGTCTCTTTATCGCCGTCGGCGGTGACATGGGCAATAATCTCATGTTCGGGTGGGAGCGTGAAGATACGGCCACGATATGTATTCTGTCCGTCGGCCTCTTTCTTTGCTATCGGTTGAGGAGAGAGCGGGACAGGGGCCAGGATTGAAATAGGGGGTAGAGGATATGGGCGCACCAAAAGGAACAATGTTTAAAGACCAAATTAAATGCTATTGCTCAATGGCTTTAACTGACGATCAGAACATGGCCCTCATTCGACAGGCCAATGCGGAAGGACGCGGAAAGACGACCCTTCTCCGGCAGGCACTCTACGAATATTTTGCAAAGAGAGGATTGATATTCCCAAAACGAATCATGAGAAAGAAGAATGGGGAGACTGTCGAGACTTATTAGTCTGCATAACATTTTATTTATTTTTGATTAAAGTTCTTGCGTAAAATAACCCCCATGCCTATTAATCCCGCATGAGGTATGGAATTGAACCAAAAGGATTTGAAGCTTTTTCGATATGAAGGCAAGTTTTAAACTCACTGACGAGCAGAAAGAACTGTTGATTGATATAATTGCCAAAGGGTTAATAGATGGCAATCCTTCAACCAAAATGGCGCTCGAACTAAAAGAAATTACGGGCGTTGAAGTTACCGAACAAAACATTTCCTATTATCGCATTAATCACCGTGATAAAATCGCCGAGCGAATTGAGAAGATGTGCGGCGAACTGGTCAAGGATTGTCCTATCGTCAAAAAGGATTTTCGCCTTTATCAAATTCAAGAAGCCTTTTTGAAGGCTACCGATGTCAAAACTCGTCTGGCCTGCATACGCGAGGCCAGGAACGAAATAGATGCACATGGAGACAAAATTGCGGACGCTATTGGGCGAAGCGGCAGTCGCCTTAATATTTTTGATTTTGGGAAGCTGTCCGATGAAGACCGCGAAAGCTACGCCAAGCAGTGCGAAAAATACTTTGCCCATTTCAATGGAAACGGCAGCCGAATTCATATTCCAGAATGACCCGGCCTTTTATTTCGCCTGCTTCATACATCGCAATTCATTCGGGGATAAAATGGATTTTTCCGGTCAGGGCCGCCAATGGCTTATTCCAATATTAACCGATAAATCATGTAACAAAGTCATTCGTAAATCAGTCCAGTCATCAGGCACAGAATGGTTGATCGCCTGGGCGATGTCTCGGCTTTACAACGGGCTTTCCGGGGCATACGTCTTGCCGACCAAAGTTATCCGAGATAAATTCGTCGCCAACAGAATCAATGCTATGATGCTTCGTGTCCCGCAGTATAAGGCCGCCATTATCGACACCGACAACACGGCCATTAAACGCTTTTGGCACGCGACCATATCTTTCCTCGGTTCGAACATCGCCGCCGACTTCACCGAGTTTCCGGCACAATGGTATATCATCGACGAACTTGACCGATGCGATATGAGTAACCTGCCGTTGCTCGACGACCGTATTTCGGCGACCCGGCAGTTGACCGGACACGAACCCGAGACGATAAAAATATCCAACCCGACCATTGCCAATTATGGCATATCGGCCGAGTTTAACAATTCCGACAAAAAGACATGGCAAATAGAGTGCCGCAATTGTCAGCTTTTGCAACCGCTCGATTGGTTTAAAAACGTCGTCCGACAGGACGGCGAGCATACGTACCTCTTGGTAGATTCCCGTTGGTCTCCTGATTCCGGCAGGGACATTGACGTGCTCTGCCGGAATTGTGGGACACCGCTTGACCGATTCGGCCCGGGCAAATGGGTTGCCGAGAATCCGGGCGCGAAAGTCTCCGGCTATCAAATCTCCAAGCTGATAACGGCGCAGACGACCGTCAGAGAGCTTTGGGAAAAGTTTCAAGCCAGTCTGCACAATCAAAGCCTGCTGCAAATCTTCTACAATTCCGACCTCGGTATTCCATACGATGCGGCGGGCGATAAGCTCCATTATTCCGATCTGGATAAATGCGTCATCGACACGGAAGTCAATCCGTCTGCGGGGCGCAACATCGCGGGTATTGATGTCGGCGGTGTGTGTCATGTCGTGGTCCGCCAGCTGGGAGCAGGGAAGCTCCCGCTGGTTTTTGCCGGTGTCGCCGCCGGACCGGAGGATATTCTTCGAACACTGCGCCGCTTCAACGTAACCAACTGGTGCATGGATGCCATGCCCGAAACGCACATGGCAAGGATG
>CALAMC010000044.1 GCA_937925655.1 uncultured candidate division Zixibacteria bacterium
AGATGTTATCGTATAAAGACAGCTTCCCTGGCAATCATCGCGACTGGGCGCGCCTTTGGGAGATAGTCGCGACCATCACCGATTCTCTGGCGAATATTCAGATTGAGATGATAAAGCAGGCGGGGGATACAGTTTCGGCCGATTCAACCAGCGTGAATTTAAACGAAATTTAGAATGTTCACAATTATTGACGGCAATCAAATCTATAGGTTAAATTGAGCATAGCCATTGTGAAATCGAGGCTATTTGATCTTCGTCTGTTAAATTGGCCGCATTTTCCAATATCGACAGATTCAGCATGTCCCATATTTCGGAGGCCATTTTGGGCTCGATTGATGCCCCAATAAAAAATGTGAATGGCTTAAGCTTTTTTCGAGCGAAAGCCCGATGAATACGGTTAAGGGCAGTACGAGCCGTCTTCCAATGTTCATCGGCTCCAGCCGGATCGATTCCGCCTTTAAGTTCACCCAAAGCAATATAAAAAGCCGGGTCTTTGATGATGTCGCGATTCATGTCCCCAGCTGCACAATCAAGAAGAATCAAATCGACATTATTCTTGAAAAGCGGGACCGTCACGTTATAAAGAAGTGCTCTGGGCCCATTGTTGATATTCCAGGCAAGCCCTCGAAGTGATAATTCAATATCGGTATCGTCATCCGGTATATCCGTCCAGAAATTTGATTTATTATTAAGGAATTGGCTCTTCTGTCCAGAAAGCTTAAGATAGGCAATGATCGATCTGGTCAGCTTTTTTTGCGCCATAAAGCCGCCAATATTTCTCATCGACCCCCCGAGTGTATCACCCCTAGTTAACAAAAAGCGGAAGACCAATTCCTCAACAAAATCTTTGCCAGCCGGCTCAAGGTAATTTTTTATTAATCCGTCAACTGCCTCTTTCTTGTCACTATCCTGGAGATGATTTGTCGCCTTGTCAGATACACCAGCTGCGGCCAATTGAGCTTGCTGGATATCCTGAATATCAAGCAAATCCGCAGGTGATTTCGCCTTTTTTGCTGCTGATTTCAGAGCGCGCGCTTGCGCCACGAAGGGTGTTGCTCTGCGGTTTTTTTCGAGGGCGAGAGCAACGAACCCGGCGCGGATGGCTTCATAACTTGTTTCAAGGTCTTGACTTGATTTCAAATGCCGCCGGAATGGTTTAGCCAATACTATTCCTTTCGCCAAACATATACGCACTTGCGCAATGTCTCTCGACCATGATTTCCCATTTGTTGGCTACTATTCCCTTTGCCATTAGGCAGGACCAGGATTTTTTCTGCCCTAAATCCCAACGATTCCGCTATTTCTGATAAGATTATATCTACAGAAATACTGGCCCCCGCATATCGAACATTGTCATTAACCATGATAAAAGGGGCATTTTTTTTCAATATTCTCGCGGCTTCATAAATAACGCACGCCATTTCATAAAAGTAACCCTTTATCATACGGGGAATACCATTATTATTAAGTAAATCAAGATCCTTCTGCAATGCAAGATATTTCAATATATCTTGAAGCAATGCCTGTTGATCAGCGGCTTCTACGGCCTTGTTCCATTTGGGATTTAAGGCTAATAAATCTTTTTCTCGGTTTTCAACCGTGCAGCTCAACATATCCTGCCTAAGCCTGAGTAAACCGGCTTCGTTGACACCCAATAAAGCTAATTCAAGTGCGTAAGTGCGCGTGTAATCATAACGGTTGCAGTATGGGGGCGAAGTAAATATTAGGTTGTAAGAATTTGCTTTTAACTTCGGTAATATTTCCAAACATGATCCGCCATAAAGATGAACGACTTCTTTTGGGCAATTGGCAGAAAATAAATCATCAGGGAAATCGGCAGACCTCAAATCTGAAATCATTTCACCTAATTTTCCAGCCATAGCCGAATCAAAATCCAATATTTCGCCTTTATCGAATATTTTCTCACCGTGATGTCGGCCAGCACGATAATCCCACCGTAAGTACTGGCCATCTTTGCGTGTATAGCTGACATTCTCCAATATGGACAATAAAGCATAAAGTAAAATGCTTTTTACTTTTTCATCCTCATCTTCAAGGGTTTTTAAAAATTGTCCGATTGCCTTAAAAGTTGTGTCAGGATAGGCACCCCGAGTTATCCGCAATTCAATAATAGGCCTTATCTCTGATGCTTTTTCCCATGGTTGATTATCACGCCAGAACTCCAATCGGCGCATAATACCTTCGTCCAAACCATTTTCAATAACCTGTCTTGTCTGAATTATCGTGCGGCCCAGCGGTAGTAATTCAATGCCTTCGGCTTTAATCCCCATTCCTGCTGCTACAAAAAGGGCCGTGCCGCTCCCGGCAAAAGGATCAAGCATAATGCCTTTGGAAATACGGTATTTATTTAAAAAGTAATTAACTAGATCCGCAGAAAACGCCTCTTTGTACTTATACCAGCGATATACAGCTTTAGATTTATTGGCCTGAAAACTAACAAGCGCGCGAGTCAAAGAATTATCCACTATTATTTTTGATGCCCAGCGGGCTTCAGCTTCTCTCATCAAGGATTGAATGTGCTTCAATTCATTAGTCGCTATGGGGGCTATTTTATTTAACATCGTGCCCACGTCTGTTTCCATTTTGTCTAATAGGTCCAATCTAAATAGCCCTTATTTCATTTGGTATAATATTAACTGCTGGCTCGTATGAGTGGCCGTTCCATGGAAACAATTTCAATTCACTTGTTTGGAGTTCTTTTTCGCACATTTTGCAGTAATCGGGATTTATGTCGATACCAATATAACGGCGGTCGAGCTTTTTGGCGACAATCGCCGACGTTCCGGCGCCAACAAAGGGGTCAAGGACCACATCCCCAGGATCAGAAAATAATTTGATAAACCAGTCAGGCAAGGCCATCGGAAATGCGGCGCTGTGGTTTCTATTGGAGCATTCCGTGGCTAAGTGGAGGACATTGGAGGGATAAGCCATATCCCTGTCTAACCAATTGGCGATATTTTTGCCGAAACCGCTTTTTACCTGTGACTCGAAGCGCGTCTTGTCGTTACTGCTTAGTTTTTTTAGTCGCTTTTGTGCCCAGTCGCCCATCGGCACCATAACGGCTTGTTGGTTCATTTTGAATTTTTTCATTTTATTGAACTGAAGACATCTTTCCCATGCATCTCGAAAACGATTGGGCCATTTTCCCGGATAGCAATTTTTCTTGTGCCAGACGAATTCCTCGGTCCATAACCAGCCCTGTCTGCGCATCTCCAGAATTAACTTAAGGACAAAAGTGTGCCGTTCGCCATTTATGGCTTTTTCTTTGATATTCAGCACAAAAGTTCCGGAGGACTTCAAAACCCGAAGAAACTGCGCCGATTTTGGCAAAAACCATTCGACATATTTATCCGGATGGATACCCCCGTATGTTTTCTTTCTCTGATCTGAATAGGGCGGAGAAGTTATTATGAAATCAATAGAATTATCCGGGAAATCCTGCAGCACTATTTCGCAGTCTCCGCAAATTATCGAATCATATGGTGGTTTTTTGGCCATAGCAAACTAAAGTAAGGCCCCGCATCGTGAGTTTTGCAGGTTCCTAACCGCAAACATATACTCCAACCACATTCTACGCAATCACATTTTAAAAGTATAGGCCGATAGTTGGCTTTACCCTTCTTCCGCCCCGAAGGCGTTCTCATAATGCTCCAGCTTGCCCTTATAAAATGTAATCAAATCGAAGCGAAAATCGTGGTTTTTTAATTTACGGTCGGCGATATACTGCTCGGCGGCCAAAATGAGATTTTTGCGTTTGCGCTTATCCACCCACTCCGCCGGGTGGCCGAACTGCGTGCCGATCGCGGCTTTGACTTCCACGAAAACTATTGTTTTTTCTTTTTGAGCGATCAGGTCGATTTCCTTATGCCCGGCCTGCCAGTTTTTTTCAATAATATCATAGCCCTGTCCGCGAAGATACTCTGCGGCCCTCAACTCGAAACCGTACCCTTTTTGTCTTTCAGAAGATGCCACGAAAACAAGAAACGAAATTATTCGACCGTCTGCAAGAGCTCTTCGACCGGGCGGAAAGACTTGCGATGAATCTTGGTCGGCCCATACATCCGGAGTTCTTCAAGATGCTTGGCGGTCGGGTAGCCGCGATGAGTCGCAAACGAAAAATCGGGATACATTTCGGCATAACGGTCCATAATTCTATCGCGCGTCACTTTGGCGATAATCGAGGCCGCCGAAATCGACTGGCAGTATTTATCGCCGCCGACCAGTGCCAGTTGCGGATAATTGAGATTGGGTATGGCAAACGAGCCATCGACCAGCACATAATCCGGCTTTGTGGATAGCGAACAAACCGCTTTGCGCATCGCCATCAGCGCCGCCTTGAGAATGTTGCAGGAATCGATCGCCTCGTTGTCGATTATCCCGACCGCGACCACAGCGCCGCACTGAATTATTTCATCGAACAGCAAATCACGTCGCTTGGGACTCAATTTCTTGGAATCGTCAATCCCGGTTACATCGCAATTTTCCGGCAGAATCACTGCCGCCGCCACCACCGGTCCGGCCAGCGGGCCGCGCCCAGCTTCATCGACCCCCGCGATAAATTTATACCCTTTTTCCGCCAGGGATTTTTCGACGCGGGTCAAATCGGGGAGCATCTCGAACGGTCGATGTAGCTTGATTAAGTTACTCATAGGCCTTGCACCATATTTAATATACTATCAGACATAGTTTTAACAAGTCAAAAAAACATGTCCATTACAAGTTATCGGTCACAGCCCGATTATATATTAGGCTAATCACCCCTTTTAAATAAACCATATAGCCCGCATTATCCTATAATTCCGTTGCCAAAATCGTCCTTATTTGCTATTATTGTTGTGAAAATTTTCACTAAATGAAGGAACAGCGAAATGGCGGACTTGAAAAAACTTCAGGCCCTCGTGAAAAAACACGGCATTGAGTATATCGATCTTAAATTCTCCGACCTCATCGGCGACTGGCATCACATCACCATCCCGGCCTCCAATCTCGGAGCCAATTTATTCGCGGTCGGAGTCGGTGTCGATGGTTCATCTTTGGGATATACATCTATCGAGCGCGGCGACATGCTGGTCATACCCGATCCCGTGACCGCTTTTGTTGACCCGTTCTTCGACCGGCCGACCCTGTCTTTCATATGCGACATCATGTCGGTCGGCAAACATGTCGAGGAGTTCGGCGGCAATCCACGGCGTGTCGTCCGCGATTCCGATAAATACCTCAAGAAGATTATTCCCGGATCTAAAAATGTCGTCGGCCCGGAATTTGAATTTCACATTTTCGATGATGTCCGTTTTTATTACGGCCCCGAGCAGGGTTATTTCTTCGTCGATACTTCCGAAGCCGAATGGAACACCGGCGGCGAGGGCGGCAAAAATCTCGGCTATAAAGTGCAGTACAAGCATGGCTATCATGCCGCGCCCCCCAAAGACCGGACGTTCAATATTCGCTCGGAAATGTGCTCGCTGATGTCCGACGTCGGTATCAATATCAAATATCATCACCATGAAGTCGGCGGGGCCAGCCAGCATGAGATCGAGCCGGATCTGACCGAGATGGTCCTCATGGCTGACCAGTCGATGATCATCAAGTATTTAATCAAGAATTATGCCTATCGCTGCGGGAAATCGGCGACGTTCATGCCCAAGCCGCTGTTCAACGAGCCGGGGTCGGGATTGCATGTGCACCAGTACCTCGCCAAAAACGGCAAGTCCCTGTTCTATGACCCCAAAGGCCCGGCCAATTTCTCGAAAATCGGATTGTACTATATCGGCGGGCTGTTGAAACACGCCGGGGCGCTGTTCGCCTTCACCAATCCCTCGACTAATTCCTACAAGCGGCTCGTTCCGGGTTTCGAGGCCCCCGTATGGGGCGCCTATTCGGTCGGCAACCGCACCGCCTGTATAAGAATTCCCGGTTATATCCGCAATCCCGCCGTCCACCGGCTGGAATTCCGTCCGCCCGACGGCACCTGCAACCTGTATCTGGCCTACGCCGCCATGCTCATGGCCGGACTGGATGGCATCAAAAACAAAATCGACCCGGGCGAACCGGTGAATAAAAATTTGGAGCAGTTGACCGAAAAAGAACGGGAGAAAATTCCGCTTCTCCCGACGTCGCTGACCAAAGCGCTCAATGCCCTCGAAGAAGACTATGAATTCCTGCTGCAGGGCGGGGTATTCACCGAGGACTTGATTAGGCTGTGGATTAAAATGAAACGCCGGGATGTGGAAGAAATTCGCTTCCGCCCGCACCCGTGGGAATACAGATTGTACTACGATAAATAGGTGATTTGAGTAGATTAAATTAAAAACGAAAGGCAGGGTTTTTTATTCGGCCCTGCCTTTTTTATTGTTGATATTTTCAAGAGAATATCTAATGGTTTCCGTCAGGAACGCATTAGCCGTCGGCATCACCAGCGCCCGTTCCAATGCCACGCGGGCGCTGTCGCCGCCCAGTTGTCCCAGGGCGTGAGCCGCTTCAAGGCGCAGCCGGTCATCCTGATTTGTATCAAGCAATATCAGACACAGCGCGGGAACGGCCGATGTATCATTTCTGGCAATTATCTCGTATATCGCAAATTGGTCTTTATCTTTAAGTGCGATTTGGATAAGCTCCCCGGTATCCTTAAGAGAATAAGATTTCTTTAAATCGTCCTTATGGCGTGAATAAAATACATTTCCGGCCAAAATAATGAAAACTATGCAAGCGGAGCCGACCAATATATTGCCTGTCATGGTCAATTTATTGCGTTTTTTCATTCGGCCGATTACGGTCAGCAGTAATCCTATGGCTATCGGCACGGCAATCATGATGAGGACGGCAACGCGATACAATACTTCCAGGCCGTACATGTCGCCGACGAAGTGATTCGGATACATTATATCATATCCATAGTACACCGCGGCCAGTAAACCGGCTGATATAAGCGTTATATATAGCTTTTTGCGGCCTGACATGTCAGCACCTTTTTGCCCTTATGAGTCAGACACAATTGTAATGCCACTCCTCTAAAGAGAATTGACCTGTAATATCTCCCGGGTTGTGATCGGTCACAGATCCTGAACTTTGAAAGGCGGGGCCTGCGACCCGCCGCCTTCCCGGTCGATCTGAAGAAAGGCAAGGCGCAACAATATACTATTTCACTTCTTTTTTCTTCACAATCACAAACGCAATCAACGCCACCAGAAAGAACACCAGTAGCGCCCAGGCCATACCGCCCAGGGTTTCGATAATTGTCCGATAAATCTCCAATCCCCAGAATTCGGCGTTGAGCACCGGCCGGACCACCCCCTCAACCTCCGGTTGAATGAACCGCTCCAGTTTCCAGATATTTACGCCGGATGACACCCCGACCACGAACAATGCGAAGATCAAAAATTTCTTCCACGCGACCGCGATTTCCTCACCTATTATGCGCAAAAAAATCTTCTCGACCGTTTTGCGGAAAAAGAAGATGACGATCAGCGATACGATGACCGCGATCAGCAGCGTGACGATTAAGAGTAGCAAAAATTCCATGATTAGTCCTTTTCCAATTACGCCCTATTGGGGCCTTGTTAATCAACGCATTTTTCAAATACACTGCCGGCTGGGTGCCCCACCGCTTTAGCGGTGGGATGTTCTTCATATATCAATAGGATCAATATCCAGAATAACCTTGCAATTGTCACTATAAAATCCATAACTCGACCATGGGTATCTTTCAGGGCTCGTCGCCAATCCTGCCCTGACCGGATTATTGTGACAATAATTGATTTTCTCTATTATCGTATCAATGGTACGACAATTATGGTCATAACATCGAGGCTGCCAGAAAATATGTCTTTTTATCCCGTCTTTGGCTTTCGTCAAATTTCCAGGGAGTGCCGTATCCTGGACCTTAAGAATTGATAAAATCCGATAGGCCGATTTCCGTTTAATCTCACCAATGATTCGCCCAACTTTGGAATTTTCAGCGGGAATTATAATCATGTGGACATGGCTTGGCATAATAACGTACGCCAGTAATTCAAACTTATACTCGTCCCTTGCTTCTGCAATGACTTTAAGCAGTATTTCTATATACGTTGGCTCCGTCAGTAATTTAAGTCTTTTGTAACATGAAAATGTGATAAATCGAGCAGTGCCCAGATTATCATAGTGTTTCAATTCCGGCATTGTCCTTACCCAAGATCCCACCGCTGAAGGGCTTGTTGAATAACCCCTCTTTTCATGGTTAATTTATCAACAACTCCGTTT
>CALAMC010000045.1 GCA_937925655.1 uncultured candidate division Zixibacteria bacterium
ATTGGCCGGTTTTAACCCGACCCCTGCTGGTACAGTTTAATCCGACCCGTGACAGATTCCATCTTCGATTTCGGATATGTGCCGCAAAATTCACAAATCAGCCATGTTTTCTGGCTGCATTCAACTGGTTCCGAAACACTCAAAATACTCAACGTTAAACCCGGATGCGGTTGTACTAAGGCGCCTCTGGATAAAGAGGTACTCGTCGTCGGCGATAGTACCCGGCTTGAAGTCATTTACTCGACCGGAAAATATAGCGGCCGCCAGTCAAAAAGACCGTCGATTACCAGCAATGAGGGTGAACTTGCCAAGCGCGTCCAAATTACCGCCAACGTGGTCATCAATCCCGACTCGACTTATCCCATTCGGATTAAGCCGTATAAATTCGATGTCTCCCAGTTTGGCGAAAAGACGGTCGACAGCCGTGAATTTCTTATCGAAAATGTCTCCGACTCCGACCTCGACATCGCCCTGGTCGATATGCCTTATGGCATGTTCACGATCAAATTACCCAAGCGTGTCAAGGCGGGCCAGACTGAGAAGGGGATTATTACATTGAACCGCGACTATATTGATAAAGAATTCGAAAAATCCCTCACCCTCGAGCTTAACGATGAAGCTAAAACCCGGTTTACCGTTCCTGTCAAACGGACCTTGCGCGTTCCCGGCGGGACTCCCGACGGAAAGGCCGCGGCCCAGAATCCTTCGAATATTTCGACCGCCCAATCAGGTCATTAGCCATCGTCGTAAATAAAAAAAGCCCGAACCGACATACGGTCCGGGCTTTTTATTGTACTTGATTTATTCGATAAACTGGGACCCGCCCTGATACAGTTCCTGGCCCTGATTTTTCAGGCGGTACTCCCATTCATTGTCATATATTTCGCCCGTCGCATTGGAGTGCACCAGTTTGAATTCACCATAACCTTTAACGTCCGAAAATACGAAATAAATCCCTCCCTGCTGCCCATAATAATACCAGATTTCGTAACGCTGGCCATAAACCGGGGTCGGCACGTCTTCCCGTTTATCCCACTGACCGTATTGCATCAGGATGCGTCCGCGATCGCTTTTCCACCCATCCCGCGCTTCGGGCAACGTACCGAAATTCTGCATGGCATATGCATACCGCGCCAAAGCATCGTTTAAATATTCATTCTCTTTCGTCCCCGGGGTTGGATCGTGGTCACGGAAAAATTCCTCGATAAACCTTGATTTGCCGGTATCGTTTAAAGAGGAATACAAAGTCATCTGTTCCGGCGTGGCAAGATATTTTATCAACTGCGATTTGGTCGTCAGCGAGGCGCTGTCCAGCGGACCGCGCATGCTGTACTGCACGAATTCCGTCGGTAAATCATGTTGCGGGAATACAATGAATCGCCGCTTCGTCGTATCGACCATGCCGCTGGTCAAGTCTTCGACTATGAGCGCCAAATCGTATTTGCCGGGCTCCCAATCATGTATTTCGAGACGGGTACTGATGACGGCGCTCGAACCGGTCATTTCCCGTTCGGAGCGTCCGAAATCGAATTTCAAAAATCCCTGTGGATCCGAAGCCTTGTAACTCACCGCGTATTTGCCCGGAGAGTCCTCATTATAATTCAAATTATAAACTTCGGCATAAACGTACAACGCCGAATCATCCGCGCCGTAAATTCCCATCGGATTAGGTATCACCTCGCGACCGCTTTTCACCAGCCGGCTATTCGGCACGGGCAATTCGTCGACACTTCGAATATTGTATGCCAGCTCGATCATACTCAAAGATAATCGATCGCTTTCGACCGGCGGAATTTCCAGCCGATCATAGGCAAACGTCCCCTCTCTTTTATTCACGACGTCCATGACCGTCAGGATTGCCGAATACATGGCGGGCTTCAGTTTCATGCTTAATTTATTGAAAACCTTGATGTTTCCGAGCCGGGATTCCATCGGCGAATGCGCCGCCGTATAAAAATACGTGCTCGCCGAATCGAGGTGATTGCCGAGCGTGTCCATAATTATAATTTCAGCGAAAATCGACGCCCGCACGTCTTCACTGGCACTGTCGTACCGAATGAATGAAAATTGCGACCGCTCAAGCGAAAACGGAAACTCCACGAACGATTCCGGACCGACCGCCGGGTCAGGGAATATGCTTATGCCCGCCTGCACGCTTAGTCGATTCTCCTGCGCGCCGGCGATCCCGATCAACCCTGACAGCAGGATCACGGTCACTATGGCATTTTTTGTCATATCTTGATTCTCCCCTCCATCATCTGATAATCCCGTCATAAGGATAAAGCAGCCGGTAGTCACCGTCACCCCATTCATCGACGAACGTGAAACGTCGCTGCATGGGCAATCGGTAGTAGTACCATACCTGATAGGCATAGCTTTCCAATTCGAACGGGCGATCCTCGGTTTGATCCGGCTCGCCGTACTGAATGAATATCCGCCCGCGATCGGTTCGCCACCCTTCTTTATTCATGACGGTAAAATACTTGTTTGCAAAATTTATCCTCTGGTAATATGCCTCGCGGGCCTCGTTGTATTCCGTGTTGGGCGTCGGATCTCGTTCCTTCCAGAACGCCCGCCAGGCCAATAGTCGATCCTCCGGCGTTGTCGCCTTTTTAATCTTGTCGATGCCTCCCTGGTCCGCCACCAGTTCTAACTGCTTTATGGCCTTTTGATAATCATTGACAATCATCGCCTCCGGCGACCAGTTGATAAAAAAGGGATGACGACTCGTTGCCACTTCGGCATTACGGCGGCCCCGCAATATTACTTCGAGAAAATATTCCCCCGACGGGATATTGGTCAGATTTATCTGCCGCAACTGCCGAATTATGCCGTCGGAAAATGGCGCCGAAAGAGTATCCCAGTAAACCTTGTTTAGTTTTGCATTCAAAACCCGCGTTTCAATCATGACGTCTTCACGGTTATCGCGGCCCTGATAAACTTCGTGGTAATACAATAAAGGTGCTTCGGTTGTACCCTCATATATCCGAACAACCGCCGGTATCACCGACCAGTCGCCTTTGTTGAAAGGCGATCCGTCCTGCGCCGAATCGACGCGGTGCACGAACTCCACTCCCGATAAACGGGCGTGGCGAAAGTTGTATTCGGGCAATTCTGTCTTTATCGTTTTTTCGGCGAATTTGGTCGAGTGTTTGTCTTCGATCCGGCAGTAAATTCTGTATTTGCCGGGCTTGAGCTTGAAATCAACCTGGCTGGTTCGGAAATCCGACCCCTTGAGGGTCATATCATATGAGGATACGCTTATATCTTTCCTGCGGTTATATGAGTCAACCTGATAATTCTTATCGTCATAAATTATGATAGAAACTTCATAATCGGCCGTGAATTGCTCTCCATTTCGAACGAACGTCAGATACTCGTTATAAACCTTATAATAAACCTCAAGCGCCAGAAAACCTTCATCATCGGCTCGGAAATAAGCGCAATCAGCGTGAATGTCCAGCCTCTGGCCGGCGTCACGGATATTATATATTTCCTGCGCCCCGGCAACCGAAATCAGAGATATTCCCGCCAACAATATTATAAAAACGCCTTTTGTTATACCAGCTTCCTTTCTCAAATGCGCCAGCTCCTTAAATTATACGCTCTCCAATGTATTAAGACGTTTTGAATTTGGCAATATCTAATAGAAAACGGGAATAGGCCGTTATTCGGCTGATTATTCATATCGCAGGGATTCGATAGGATCGACCCGCGCCGCCTGATACGCCGGATACATCCCCGCTATGAGCCCCACCGATATGGCCACGATCAGGCCCAATGATAAAAACAGTGGAGAAATCCCGAATGGCAACGGCGTTAAAACGCCGATCAGAAGCGCCGTTCCCAAACCTGCCGCCACTCCGGCCAATCCCCCCAATCCCGACAGCGTCATCGCCTCGATCAAAAACTGCCAGAGAATATTGATTTTCCGCGCTCCGATCGCCTTGCGGACGCCTATCTCCCGCGTTCTTTCAGTCACCGAAACCAGCATGATGTTCATCACCCCGACTCCGCCGACCATCAAGCCCACCGATGAAATCACGATCATGGCTATATAGATATACTTCGTGATATTGCCAACCATCTCTCTGATATTTTCCTGCCCGAAAATGGCAAAATCGTTTTCGGCGTTGTAGGGAACCTTGCGTTCCCGCCGCAGCGCCGCCGTCATTTCCTCTCTGGCTTTGTCGATTAAATCCATGCCTCGGATACTCACCGTAAGCAACAGCTCCTTTTCCCAGGGATGCAGCTTCATAAACGTTTCGAATGGCATTATGACCAGATTATTGCGATTATCGTCGAACATGCTCTTTTTTTCTTCGACAACCCCGATAACCGTGAATTTGGCATTGTTTATTCGAATCGATTTCCCGACCGCCTCTTCCTCATCGAACAGGGCTTTCTTCACGTCATGGCCTATAATGCAAACCATCGCCCTCATCTGGTCATCAAGCCGGTTCAAAAAACGCCCCTCACTCAAGGTGACATTTCTCACCTGCTCATACTCGGGCCAGACACCGACCAGGCGAGGCTGATTGGCCTTGCGATTTTTATACTTTACTGCGTTTCCGCCCGGCGCAAAATAGAAATCTTCGGGAGTAACCGCCATTACCGAAGGACACCCGGCCAGAATCGCATATGCTTCGTCGATCGTTATTGGCCGGCGATTGCGCTCTTCATCGGAAAGATCCTCGAAATCGGTATTGGGTGGGTACTTCGTGACAAACAGTATATTACTGCCTAAGTCAGAGATGGAATCCTGGACGGCGTCATCAAGACCCTTGATCAGCGAAGACATGGCAA
Source organism: uncultured candidate division Zixibacteria bacterium (assembly GCA_937925655.1). Classification (GTDB taxonomy): domain Bacteria; phylum Zixibacteria; class MSB-5A5; order GN15; family PGXB01; genus CALAMC01. Next base: position 4,807 of record CALAMC010000045.1, read on the forward strand.
TAACCGACCAGACTCCGATTAATACCCCCAGTATGGTAAGGAAGGTTCTGAATTTATTGCTTCTAAGAGCATCGACGGCCAGAAGCAACCCGTCTTTTAATTCCGCCCCGGTCATGACACGACAATCCCCTTTCCGGTCGTTAAATTAGCGATTTGCCGGGAAAGTCATTCATAACGAAGTGACTCAATTGGGTCAACAATGGCGGCCTTATAGGCGGGATACATCCCGGCCAGAAGACCAACCGATATAGCCACAAAAAAACCCAGTGACAAAAACAACGGCGAAACTCCGAACGGAAGCGGCGATACCACGCCAATCAGAAGCGCCGTAAGAATCCCCGTGATTACGCCCAGCGTTCCTCCCGTGCCCGATAGCGTCATGGCCTCCACCAGAAACTGCCATAATATATTGCTTCGACGGGCCCCGATGGCTTTGCGCACCCCGATTTCACGCGTCCGCTCGGTAACCGATACCAGCATGATGTTCATTACCCCGACCCCGCCCACTATCAAACCGACCGAGGAGATGACAATCATGGCAATATATATGTACTTGGTAATGTTTCCGACCATCTCGCGGATGTACTCCTGCCCGAATATGACGAAATCATTCTCTTTATCGTATGAAACTTTGCGGACTACTCGCAAAACTGCCGTCATTTGCTCAATCGCATCCGGGATATCCGCCACCGATTTCGCCCCGACCGTCAATGTAAGGGCTTCATCCCAGGGATACAGTTTCTCGAATGTATTCAAAGGTATAGCCACTTTATTATTTTCCCCGTTATCGCCAAACATCGCCTCATTTTTTTCCCGAATGCCGATAACCGTGAAACGAACGTTATTGACACGGATTTCCTGACCAACGGCATCCTCATTGGGAAATAAAGCCGCTTTAATGTCGGTCCCGATGACGCAGACATGGGCGCGTACCTCATTATCGGCGTAATTAATAAACCGGCCCGATGTTACCACCACATTGCGAACCTTCTGATACTCCGGCAAGACGCCTACCACCGCCGGTTGATTGGCCTTATTTCGCTTGAACTTAACAACGTTGCCGCCGGGCGCCCAGTAATGATTCTCCGGTGATACCGCCAGCACCGCCGGGCAATTGGCGGCGATGGCCTCGGCTTCCATCCGCGTCAAAAACTTGCGATTGCGCTGGGTTTCATCGAGGTCGTCCCAGTCCACGTCGGGAGCAAAACGGTCCACGAATAATATATTGGAGCCGAGGGTGTCAATCGATCCCTGCACGGCGTCGTCGAGCCCCTTAATTAGCGATGACATGGCAATCACCGACCAGACGCCGATCAATACTCCCAGTATCGTTAACCCTGAACGGAATTTATTCGCGGTCAAGGCGCTAAACGCCAGTTTGACCCCTTCGGTTACTTCCACAATTGTCATAATTTTATTCGAATCCCAGAGCCTTGACCGGTTGAAGTCGCGCCGCCTTCATAGCCGGATAAATCCCGAAAAACAGGCCGGTTCCGCTCGAAATTATCAGCCCCAATGAAATGGCAAACAAGGTCGGCGTCATATCCATATTGATTAAATTTATCAGCGTTTTGCCCAGAAATAAACCGATACCGATTCCGACAATCCCTCCTCCCAGAGATAATATCAGAGATTCATACAAAAATTGCATTAGAATGTCTCTTTGCCGGGCGCCGACGGATTTACGAATCCCGATTTCTCGTGTTCTCTCGGTCACCGATACCATCATGATATTCATAATAATGATGCCGCCTACAACCAGTGCGATGGCCGATACCCCGATCAGTCCGAATCTTATGAACTTTGTTATACTGTTTATCGCTTCCATGACGGCGTCGGCCGTCGTCATACCGAAATCATCATTCTTATCATAGGGGACATGGCGGGCCGACCTTAAAACTACCCGCGCTTGATCCATGGCCACCGGAAGTTTTTCGAGCGATTTGGCCTTGACAAAAATGGCCGGGTCCAAGTACCGACCGGCAAAATCCTTGACGTACGTCGAATACGGAATAAATATATTTTTGTCGGCGTCCTCATCGAGAGACGCACCCTTCTTTTTGGCAATGCCGACAATTTTGTACTTGATTCCCTCCAACTTAATGTCCCGGCCGATAGGGTCCAGACCGGAATATAACTCTTCCGCGATACCGTCACCGATAAAGGCCACCCGCATCCTTGATTTCTCTTCTTCGTCCATGTAAAATCGCCCCTGGTCCACTTCCGTATCGACGATATCTATCATGCTGGCCGAAGCCCCGATTATCCGGGCCCGGCGGACTTTATTATTCTTGTATTTGGCTTCCCCCCGAAATCCGTCCTGCAATCCGACCTTTTCGCATTCCTCGCATCCGTCCAGAATCATATCACCGTACTCGCTTTTCATCGGTTTTCTTTTTAATGCTTCCATAAATTCATCATGACCCATAATCATGCCGAATCGGTCAACAATGAACGTCGTCGGACCCAGCGTGGCCAGCTCTGCCTGAATCGATTGGGACAACCCCTCCAGGGCCGAAATAATGGTAATTACCGAGGTAACCCCGATGATGACACCCAGAAGGGTTAAAAATGACCTTAGTTTGTTGGCACGCAAGGCGCCGGCGGACATTTTGAAAATATCCCAGAATATCATGACGTCATCCTGCGGGCATTCTTAAAACCGTTGCCGGTTATTTCTTCCTTCTCGATAACGCCGTCGCGAATATGCAGAACCCGCTCCGAAAACGACGCCACTTCATGATCATGCGTGACCACAATGATGGTATTGCCCATCTTGTTCAATTGCGACAACAAGTCCATAATCTCCGTGCTGGTTTTGCTGTCCAGATTGCCGGTCGGTTCGTCGGCCAGAATAAGTGACGGCTCGTTGACCAGCGCCCGGGCGATGGCTACCCGCTGTCTCTGGCCGCCCGAAAGCTCGTTGGGCTTGTGCGTCATGCGGTCGGTCAGGTCGACCTGACTGATGGCCTTTTTAGCCATTTGCTCCCTGATTTCACGCGAGCGCCCGCTGTATATCAGCGGCAGTTCGACATTGTGCAGCGCCGTTGCCCGCGGCAGAAGATTGAATGTTTGAAATACAAACCCGATTTCCTTGTTACGAATATGAGCCAGCTCGTCGTCGGTCATGTCGCTTACCAAACGGCCATTCAAGTGATATGTGCCCTTGGTCGGAGTATCCAGACAACCAATCAGATTCATCAGCGTCGATTTGCCCGACCCGGAAGGACCCATAATAGCCACGTATTCACCCTTTTCGATAATCAGGCTGACCCCGCGCAAGGCGTGGACCTGAACCGACCCCATTTCGAAGGTTTTCCACAGGTCTTTGGTATCTATAAGGGCCATTATGACTCATTCCCCTTATTTGCTTGCTCGACTTTTACATCGTCACCGTTTTTAAGAGTCCGAAGCGTCCGGAAGGGGCCAACCACAACCTGGCTCCCCTCTTCGAGCCCGGTAACAATTTCAATATTCTTCTGATCGGCGATGCCGGTCTCTACAGGGACGAATTTGACCTTGCCATCCTTTATGACAAACACGCCCTTGACGTCTTTTTTCTTTTTGTCGCCAACCTTTATTATCGTCGTATCATTGGGCTCTGCTGTCGCGGCATGGGCCGTCTCAACCAGGCCGCCCGACGAGGAATCATCCTTGGTCATCTGCATCGAATCGGCATCCAGTGACCGCATGACTATGGCGCTGTACGGAACGCAGAGCGCCTTTTCCCTGGAATTGGTGATAATATCAACCGTGGCCGACATGCCCGGCTTGATGGCCACGTCGGCATCCTTGAACAATACCTTCACTTTGAAATTGGTGGATTGTTCGGTCGAGCCCAGATTGGCCACCACAGCAGTATTGCCGATTTCTACCACTTCGCCGGCAAAAACCGTATCCGGGAAAGCATCGACTTCGATATTGGCCTTCTGTCCTCTTCTTACCTTATTTATTTCCGTTTCGTCGACATCCACCTCGACTTCAAAAACGGACAAATTGGAAATTGTCATAAGGGTTTTACCGGTCGAATACACCGTCTGGGCCGCCGCGATTTCTCCCACTTCGGCGTCAAGATACGTGATTACTCCATTCATCGGCGAAAGAATCTTGGTCTTGCCGAGATAATCTTCAGCTTTCTCAAACATAGACCTCGCCTGCTTCGTGGAACTGATCATAGCCTCATAGCTGAACCGGGAATTGTCATACTTGTACTGCGCCAGTTCGAATTCCGTGTCTGATATCAAACCGTTTTCATACAATTGCTTCTGTCGCCGGAACTCTTGTTCGGCCTGCTGCAAACCTGATTTTGCCGCCTCGGTCCGGGCTTGGATTTCATCAAGCGAAAACCTGGTCTGTTCCAAATCCTTCTGCAGTTGGACCGTGTCGAGGACGACCAGAAGTTCCCCGCGGCTGACCGATTGACCTTCCTTGACGGGAAGATAAATTATCTCGGCTGTTACTTCGGACGTTATATTAACCCGCGTTTGCGGCTGGATGTACCCGGAGGCCGACACTTCCTCCACGATTTCCTGCAGTTTGGCAGGTTCAGCATGGACCGGCAAACCCTTTTTGCCGCCTGAAAAGATATTGGCGACAACTATCAGGACGACCACCAGGCCTCCGATAATAATCAATAGTTTTTTCTTCTTTTTCATTTCGCGACACCTTTTAGTAGTTACCCGTTATCTTATACCCATAGCATTTTCGAGCGTAGCTATGGCCAAATTATGGTCAAAAATGGCGTTTACATGACTATTCTGGGCGTTGACAAGACTAACTTGAGCGTCCAGAACGTCCAGAATTGAAGCCGCCCCAAGATTGTACTTCTCCTGCGTTATTGCCATGTCTTCTTCCGCCGACGCCACAACTTCCTGGGCGACCTTTAGCGCCTCGATCGACCTTTGAATATCCAGGTACGCCGTCTTGATTTCGAGCTCCACTCCCGTTCGGACATAATAATAATCCGCCCGGGCGTTATTTAAAGTAGCCTTGGACCGCGCGATATCACTCTTCCGGCTGAAACCTTCAAAGATGGGAAAAATTAACGACGTCGTAAGTGACCAGACTCCGTTTTTGCCGTCAAAGCCAGAAACGTCGTCCCAGCGATTGCCGGACCAATTGCGCGACCCCGAAACATTGATGCTGGGCAAAAACCGGCCATACGTCGAACGGACATCATATTTGGCGGCGCGCACGTTCTGTTCATAGGCCAACAAGCCGGGATGATTCGCCATGCCGAATTTCACCGCATCCATTTCATCACCTTCATATTCACGAGGAGTGTAAGTCGGCGAAAACTCCACGTTGGATTTGGGATCAAGCCCAATCAATTGCGACAGCGTCGCCTTGGCGACTTTGAGCTGATTTTCGGCATCGATCAAATCAAGCTTATCATTGCCATATTGAACCTGCGCCTTGAGGACGTCGGATTTTGACGCCGACCCAACCTCATACTTTGATGAGGCCAGTCGATGCTGCTGTTCTCCGCGCTTGACGGCTTCTTCTCGTATTTTCTTGAGTTCGATCGCACGTAAGTATGCAAAATATGTGGTCTTAACCTTCAGAATCATTCTTTGTTCAGTTTCCTGGAGACTGTATTCAGAAATCTTTTTATCCGCTTTGGCACCCATATAATTATGGATATTTCTGAAACCGTTAAAAACCGTCCAATTGGCCGAAAAACCCATACTGTATGATTTGGAAAAACCGTCATCTATCGTCGTATCCGTGAAAAATTCCTCGGTGATGGGATTATAAACCAGACCAATCAGAGTATCTTCCGCCCGGTCCGACTGCGTTGCACTCGCTCCGAAGCTTAACGTCGGCAGAAAAGATCCCGCCGTTTGCCACAGTGTCCCATTGGCCGTGCTAAGATTCCCCCTCGCCCGAATCACGTCCTGGTGATTCTTCAATGCCAATCCAATGCAATCATCAAGTGTTAGAACTTGAGCGTCGGCCCAGGCGGGGATAAAAAACAAAAGGCCTGTCAGCAACAAAAATAACCCGATCGATAATCGCTTCATCGATTTTTCTCCTGTTATTTTGAACATCTTATTATCAGTAAAATAATGGCCCCGAATGGCCATATCGCATGATCCGGATGGCCCGTAATTGGCACTGCTCGATATGTCTGACCCCGGCGGTAAAGGGTAATAATTGTTGTCCATATTTTTACCTCATGTAAATTAGACGACCGACTTCAATAAAAGTTGCGGTTCTGATAGATTATACCGGTCATATATAAAATTATTCACCAAAAATAATAAACGCCGGCCATTTTGTAAATCTCGTTTATGACAATTGCAAATCAATAAAAGACTAATTTATAGATTCCACCGGCTAAAGCCGTGGTGTTATGTCCTCGACCGCACAAAAAAGGCCGGCAAATTCCGCCGGCCTTTTCATCAGTCTTTTTTGCCCTTATTTGACCGCAATCTTCAATGATATGGTCGGCATCCCGTATCCAACACTCGTTGTATGATATAAATTAAACATCTCGAAATTGGCGTTCGAATGCGCCTGCGTCTGCGAAATCGCCGCATAACTTGGCAAATTCCGCGAGAAAAGAATTAGCGGGAAGTTGGTATCGGGATCCCAGTAATTGTCCGGTTCAACCGTGATAAACACGCGTCCCTGCGGCGCCGTTTGTCCCGGAAGAATAAAACTAAGCGAACTGCCACCGGGCAAATTGCTCAAAAAATCTTCCCCCGGAAATGGCGGAATCCGGCTCATATTCGGACTCGCGTGAGGATTTCTTTGCGTAAAGGCATTTTCAATATCCGGCATATCGAACCGATAAAACGAACCCGTCGATACCACCCCGGCATCGGATGGATCAAGGTATAATTGCATCGACGGCGCCGTCCAAGCCGGCTTGGTCAGTGTTCCGAACTGCTCCGGATTAACCCGTGGCGATAAAACCCAACCCCGATAATGCCACCCGGTTCCACTCAAATCAGGCGTTGTCTCCGTGTCAAAACCGGTTAGAAAACGATCCACACGTATGATCCTGCTGGTTCTTGTGTATTGAGTGTATTGCAGGTGTCTAAAATTCCTAAAAGGCCCGACGGTAACCGTAACCGGAATATCGAATACAATCCGAACCGTATCTATACGATTCGTATTGCTTATGTTTACTGGCGTAGCAACCCAGTCGAAGGTACACCGGTTATATTGTATCGTGTCAAGATAGGCCGTGTCACGGTCATTATTATAGGGAGCTCCTGCCCAAAGAAGAGTGTCTTTTACGTTTATATCCAGATTTGTAAATCCAATTGTATCCAGCGTATTCACCACTATCCAGTCATATTGTATTCCCTGACTTATGACTTCATTCCGACTGTAACCGACCGAATCGATGCAATCATCATTAATATCCGTAGCCGTGCATACGAAATAAGTGACATCCAGATTCCCCAGCGAATCCACGCGGAAGAAATCATAATCTTCAGGGGATGTTATCTGGTTGCGGGGGACGAAGGTCGAGTCGATACACTTGGGTCCGTCATACTCATTGCATATCCAATACAAGGTATCATATCCCTTGACCCGCGGGTCCGATTGGGCAGTCGTGCTTCTTACGTTGGTCGTATCCCATACCACAACAGAATCATAAATGTACAAAGCAAACCAGACGCCGCTGGCTTCATTGGTATTGGAATTGCCGTCAGTCGGAGTTTCCATGCAGAAAAATCCCTCGCCCTCCCATAGCTTCAGCGGGAAAACCATGGTCATGGAATATGCCGATGGATCGACAATGGTATCCATCAGCATTACCGGACCCATCGCCGCCGTATCAAACGAAGAACGATCCTCAATCGACAGGGCTACGAACCGATACAAGGGGTCGAGAACATTTATATTCGTTTCCCATACGTTTTCGATGGCATTTCCCAGCGTATCTCGGAATTTATATAATTCCCTGTCCCAGCCGAAAATGTCGACAAAAGTTGCCCGGCCAAGAGTGTCTATAACCCAGAGGGCATAGGCATACCCGTCGGGAGGATTAAACAAACGCACAGGGTTCAGGGTTAGGGTGGTGGCGGAGGCGGGAGCGACAACATCACTTGATTGTTCACATCCGGATATTACGCTCACAATAATGGCAATTAAAACCACGCAAAACAAGCGGTTAAGTCGCCCGTTCATACTCTCTTATCCCTTCCTATTAAGAGTGTTTCTTTCCAAAATAATATAGGATTATACTTTATCCGGGCGGCTTAGTCAAGCGTAAATTGGAGAATTTCAATAACTTCTTCCCCCCGGAAAACCTCCTTTATTTCTAAAGTTAAAACGTTTTAAGACGATAATTAATTAAAAGAATCTATCTTTTCAGGGGAGAAACGGTTTTGAAAGTTTGTCCAAAATGCAATACTGAAAATATATTTGAGGGAGCCCAATTCTGTAAGAATTGCGGGGCCTCTCTCACCGAAAGTCCGGCGGAAAAACCCGTACCGGGCCCGGATACACAGACTTCCCAGGACGACGGCATGGATTTTGTCGTTACCGAGCCGGGAGTCCCGACGACTCCTCAATTTTTAAAAACTCCGACCGAAGACTCCATCGAAATTGCCTCCAACGCCAGCCTCTTAAATGACCGGCCGGCTGTTAACACCGAACATGATTTCCCCGCCTCCGGAGTATCCGATGACAATCACTTAATTGGTGATTCCAATCCTCATATTCCGATTCCGGAAGAAAACACCCGGGAAATAACGCAACCCCAATACATTGACGCTGAACCCGTTCAAAATGGACAGGTCGAACAATCCAAAAAATTGTCGCAGGAAGAAGTGGCCAACCTGCGAAAGCAGTTATACGGTAATGAACCGCCTCAAAAAACAGGCAAAGTTACCCCCCCGGTTTTTCCCAGTAATGTCATCGATCCCAAAAGGCTTAACGAGCACAAGGTGGAAACGGTACCGCCCTCCGCAGCCGAACCACAGAATTCCATACGCCCGATAGAAGACCCCGCCGCCAAACCGCACGTTGAGATGGCCCCTCGCTCGCGTGGCATAGCTTTTTTCCGCGGTAATTTCATCCAACTCATTGGCAAACAGGCTCTCCACAGTGGCGATGAAATTACCGTCAATAACCGGGCCTATGTCTTGAAACCGAAAAAAATCGGCCACAAAGCGGCCTTCATAGCCTTTGCCGCCGCACTCGTAATTATTCTGACCATTATCGGGGCCCAATTCGTAGGTCCAACCGTTTCCGGAGAGGGTGAAATCATCGGAGTCGTCCTTAACGAATATGGCCAGCCTTTCATGGAGGGTGCCCGCGTTTCGATTCCGTCGCTCAAAAAATCCACGACCAGCAATGCCCAGGGATTCTTCCGCTTTCACGATATCCCCACGGGGACTTATGAAATCGAATATGTGCTGGGAGAAAGCTACTGGGGAACTGAAAATGTAACTGTGGTTGAGGGACAATCAACTTTATCAACCTGCGCCAAATTGCAACCGATATTGGCCGAAAAAAAAAAGGTAGATGAATCGACCGGCGGTAAACAGAGTTCGGCATCATCGTCCAAAACATCCGGAACCGACAAATCCGCCGATAATAAGACGGCCTCTTCGAACTCCTCTGGAAAAGGCTCCTCTTCAGGTAGCTCCTCCAATTATGGCAAAATTGCCTTGGTGGCCAATGTGCCCGAAGCCAAGTTGATGGTGGACGGCAATATTCAGGGTTCCGGCAATAATACTTATTCCCGCATTAATGCCGGGACGCATACCATCACGGTCAGCAAGCCCGGCTATAAAGAATATTCGCAAAAAGTTACCGTTGAGGCAGGCAAAACTCTTACCCTTAATGTCGATTTGGCCCGTCTGCAGGAATCGCCGGGCCAAAGCTTGGGTGCCGAAGATCATTATGAACTGGGCAAAGATGCCCTGGCCAAAGGCAATTTTGAAGCGGCCATAACCGATTTGACCGCATCGATAAATAAAAATCCGGGATATGCCCCGGCCTATATCAAACGCGCTGAAGCCTACACCAATTCGGGCCGTTCTGTCCTGGCTATCGAGGATTACATCCGCGCCGGCGAAATCAGTCGCCTGGCCAAGCAAACCAAACAGGCCAAGGATGCATTCAATGCCGCCCTTAAACTCGATAAAAATAATCCGGTGGCCTGGGTCGGTTTGGCCGGCGTTAGATATGATGAAAACGATTTCCGTCCGGCCTTGACCGATTATGAAACCGCTTTGGATAAAGATAAAAATTTCTATCCGGCTTTGTTCGGTGCCGGAATTTCCGCCTTTCGACTGGGTGATTATAAAAAGGCAGATAAATATTTCAAGCGGGCCTATAAGGAAAATGGGAATGACCCATATCTATATCAGTATATGATGCTTAACTCGTTTGCCAAAGATGACTTCAACAAGGTGCGCGAATTATACGCTCAATACAAAACTATCGTCGGCCCCGCCGAGCTGGCCGAATTTAAAGCCTCTTCGAGGTTTGCACCTATCTTGAGAATCATTAACGAAGCCGAACGCTGATGACTGAAAAAAACAAGTTGAATTGCTGGGAATTCACCAATTGCGGCATGGAGCCGGGCGGCATTTTCGCACGGGTTCACGGCCCCTGTCCTGTCGCCGCGGCATCGATGAAATTCGACGGCGTCAACGGCGGACGGGGAGGCGGACGTATCTGCTGGGAAATCATGCGGCGCCAATCTTCGGCCATCCGCCATGAGTGTCGCTTTAATAGAATGCCCTGCCAGAAATGCAAGTTTTACATGCGGGTCGCCAGCGAAGAAGCCGTCCCGCAACCGGCTGAAACGGAAACCGCCGTTTAGTCCTCATTACGTTCTGATATTCTGAACATTTCCTTTTTACATCCGTTTATCTACATAAACGATTGGACATTTATAGCCTTAATTATTAAATATTTATTTTTAGATAATAAAATGGGCATCTTCTGCATAGGAGGTTTCATGGCCGTCTTAAAAACCGCAAAATGCGCTCTGCTTGCATTAACCGTGTTGGCTTTGGGATTGTCGGCGTCAGCAGGGAACTCACTTTCCCATGCCCCCTTCGCCAATGAACCCTATATCCCCGATATCGCGACCTTTCTGATGATCGGCTCATCTGACGCCCCCGGCTATAGCCCGATCACCGGAGAGTTTTATTTCACCGATGTCAAAATGGCCGGCAGCAACCAGCTCTACCGCATCACTAAAGACGGCTGGCCTTATCGGCTCACTTTTTTTGACGACGGGATTGACGGTTACTTCTTGTCCCACGACGGCTTGCAGGCCATTATCACGGCTTCCACCGGGGGCTCCGAACAATCGCAACTATACTGGCTCGATGCCGTAACCGGACGCATCAAACAACTCACCGACAACCCCAAAGTCCAATTCGGCTCTATTGTCTGGAATAACGCCGGTACCGGTTTTTACTATCGCAGTAATGTCGAAAATCCCCGCGATTTCCGGATATACTTCCATGATTTGGCTACCGGGAAACAAACCAAAATCTTCGATATGGAAGGCGCCAACTATATCGCCGATCTGTCCCATGACAATAAATTTATGGTCATATATCACCTCACTTCCAACGCCAACGACGACCTCTACCTGCTGAATCTGGGAACCGGCAGGCATGAACTGCTGACACCACATGAGGGCGATGTCTTTTACGACTACCCCACCCTTATGAAGGACAACAAGACATTATATCTTACCTGTAACGATAATCCCGAAGGTTTGCATAAACGCGCCCGCATGGATGTCACTACGAAAAAGATCGAATATCTCGACCCTGAATCGAATGAAATAATCGAGGGTCTTGGATTTTCTCAAAATCGCGATTATATGATCTGGCTGGTCAACGAACAGGGCTACGCCACGCTTCACGCCCGGGACATAAAAAACAATCGCGCCATCCCGGCGCCGCCGGTCAAGGGCTACGTCGCCGATGCCCACATTCTTGATGACGGTCGGATCCTGTTCGGGTTTTCGAGCCCGTCGCGAACCCAGGATCTGTACTTATGGGACTGGCGCCGGCCCGAGCTTAAACGATTGACAACCGCCTCCTATGCCGGAATCGATCCGGACCTGTTTATCGACCCGGAGCTCATTACATATAAGTCGTTCGATGGCCTCGAAATTCCGGCCTTCTTGTATCTTCCCCCCGACTATAAAGGCCAGCCGGTTCCCTTTGTCATTCACTTGCACGGTGGCCCGGAAAGCCAGTTCCGCCCCGGATTCGTCCGCCATTTTCAGTACCTCATGCTCAACGGCTATGGCATCCTCGCCCCCAATATCAGGGGCTCATCCGGCTATGGCAAGGAATACATGGACCTTGACAATTACAAAAACCGCCTCAACTCTATCAAAGATATCAAAGCCGGAGTGGATTATCTGATCGAGAAAGGCTACACCCGCCGGGGCATGATCGGCGTCAAAGGCGCCAGCTACGGCGGCTATGCCACCCTGGCCTGTATCACCGAATACCCCGACTTGTTTTCGGCCGCGGTAAACGAAGTCGGTATTGCCAATTTCGTCACATTTTTACAGAATACCGCCGAATACCGCCGTCACCTCCGGGAAGCTGAATACGGCCCGTTGAGCGATAGCGCCTTTCTGGCCTCAATTTCACCTCTTCACAAGGCCAATCAAATCAAAACCCCGTTGCTGGTCATTCACGGCGAAAATGACCCGCGTGTCCCCTACAGCGAAGCCCTGCAGATTTTCAATGCCGTTCGCGATAATGGCGGGGTGGTTGACACCCTGATCTTCCCCGATGAAGGGCATGGTTCCGGGAAAACCTCCAACACGGTTATTACCTACCGTAAGATTGTGGAATTTTTCGACAAGTTTCTGAAACGAGATTAAAAAATATCACAAAAATATAAAAGCCCCCGGATAGCCGGGGGCTTGATTATTCAACCAATCCGTCAGCTTTTAAATATTGTTATCTATCCAATATTGAACAGAATATTTATCTCTAAGGTCGTCTCCGGCCCGACGGGCTTCCGTCACTGTTCCGTAACTCCCGATTCGAATGCGATAAAAGTTCACGCCCTGAACCGTCGCCTCGGTAATGAAAGCCTCATATCCCCGGGTAACGAATTTGTCCGCCATATAACGGACATAGTTGTAATTTGTCCCCGCCGCGATTTGAACCGTGTAGCCGGATCCTCTCGGCCTCTTCAATTCCCGCTTGGGTTCTTCGGCCGGCGCGACTTCCGGGGTTTTTGCATACTCCTGAACGACAGGCTCGGGCTGGGCGGGAGTATCAACCGCTGGCACTGGTTCCGCCATGTAATTTTCGCCCTGTTCCTGCATAACCTCCTGCTCCAGCTCGGAGACTTTGTCCTTGTCCTTGCTACAACCGATCATAAAAGCCACAATCACCAGACACGCCGGAATAATTTTTAAAAATCTCATTTTTCTAACCTTTCGATTATCCCTTATGAATTAATTACTTTTTAATAAAAAATCCAAAACCGGGGATTGTCAACTTAAAAAGAAAAATCTCTTATCCAGTCAATAAAATCGTTGCATATGAAACATTAATCGGCTTTAATTATATAATTTTTATGGAGCTGGTATGAATTATTATAATAATGTTTTGGAGCTTATCGGGAACACCCCGCTGGTCAAAATCAACAACGGATGCCGGCCGGGGCATGGCCCGCTCATGCTCGGAAAAATCGAATATCAAAATCCGGGCGGCTCGGTCAAAGACCGCATGGCCTATTATGTTATCAAGAAAGCCCTGAAGGAAGGCCGCCTCAAACCCGGCGGGACAGTTATCGACAATACCTCTGGCAACGCCGGCATCGCCTTAGCCCTGGTGGCTTCGGTTCTGGGTGTAAAAGCCATTCTGACAACCCCCGAAAAAACCAGTCAGGAAAAGGTCGACCAGATTCGGGCTTTTGGAGCCACCGTCATACGAACCCCCTCTGACCTGCCGCATGACGATCCCGAAGGCGCATATATGAAAGCAATTATACTGGCCCGTGAACATGGCTATTTTCATATGAACCAGTACCACAGCCTCGATAATATCGAAGCCCACTACGTCACCACCGGGCCGGAAATCTGGGAACAGACTGAAGGCCGGATTACCCACCTTGTCGCCGGTATCGGCACCGGCGGAACACTGTCCGGCGCGGCCAAATATCTCAAAGAAAAGAAGCCCTCGCTGAAATCCATAGCGGTTGACCCCGAAGGCTCCGTTTTTGCCGAATATTATCGGTCGGGAAAAGAAATTGAGGGCCGTCCCTACAAAATGGAGGGCATTGGCTCCGACGTCATGACTAAAGCCCTGCTTGTGGAAATGATCGATGAACTTATTACCGTATCCGATGAGATCGCCTTCAACACCGCCCGCAAAATGGCCATCGAGGAAGGTCTCATGGTCGGCGGCTCTTCCGGCGCGGCCGTCTGGGCCGCCCGCCATATCGCCCCGAGACTGAATGAAAAAGACCTCGTCATCGTCATTATTCCCGACCCCGGTACCAAATACCTGACTAAATGTTTCAATGACAGTTGGATGATTCAAAATGGTTTTTCAGTGAATGCGGCGTCCCCCGCCAGGGTTGAGGTTGAATAATATGAATTTCCGGACGACATCATTATTGATTATCGCGGTCATCAACATTATCGCCGGAGCAGTATCCGCCGAATCCGCCAAACATCCCAGCCTCACCGTTACCAATGATTCCTATGATTTCGGCTTTATCCCTATCGATTATCGGGTTTCTTACACCTATTATATTAAAAATACCGGCAGCGAAATTCTGAATATCGACCGCATTATCAATAACTGTGACTGCACTTCTTCCCAGCTTTTCCAGAAACAGATTCCTCCGGGAGATTCCGCCGAACTCACTATTATTTTTCACACCCGCAATTATTATGGCCGAACAACCCGCACCGTGACCGTGCATTCCAACGACCCCGTAAAACCTGAATTCGATATATCCTATACCGCCGAAATCGGCTTGTTACCCAAATTATACAAAACCAGCCCGGCTTCATTGATTATTCTTCCTGCAACCAGTCAAAAAACGATCAGCCTATTGAACCTGTCGGAAAATGATATCGACTTCAATATCGAATACCAGGATAAAATGTACTTTACTCTGGACAAAACCGCCGGACGAATTGCCTCCCGTGACTCCGTTCTGATTACCGTCAGCCCCGTCGCCGACACTCCCGCCGGGACTTTTTATAACAATTTCACGATTTTATACAAAGAAAAAGAAGACATCCGCTTAACCGTCCCGGTCAAAATAATCAAGTATTGATTTGCCCTCAAAAAAGGTGCCGGAACGTCACGAATGCAACGCTCCGGCATCAAGAGAGTAGATCCATCTGCGCCTTTAAGATAAATCCCCGCCACTACAACGTCAAGGCAACAATAATGCGTATTATGTGCGTATAATGTCATACGCCTTGACTGCCGCGTAAAAAAGTCGCCAGATTGACCCTTTTATTGGCCAGCCCGAGTTTCCGTCGAATTTGCTCTCGATGCTTTTTAACCGTGCCCACCGAAATAAATAAATTCTCCGCAATTTCGGAATTCGACAATCCTGTCTTTATAAAATTGCAAATTTCCAGTTCCCGGGGTGTCAAACGCGACATTAATTGTCCGATACTGCCACTATCGTATACTACATTATTCAATTCGGCTTTTAGTACTTCATAAAAATCTCTGTGCACCGTACCGTCGCTCCGGACCAATTTGTTCAACGCCGGGATAATATTTTGCTCTATTTTCGCGGCCAATTTTTGTTTGATTTCGTTTTTTCTTTCTCAATATGCTCAAGAACCCGCCCCAGAGCAACGTTGGCATCATTCAGATTCTGCCTTTCTTCCTTGAGTTGCATAACCCCGTCAATCCGCCGTA
>CALAMC010000046.1 GCA_937925655.1 uncultured candidate division Zixibacteria bacterium
TTCTCGCGCAATGCAATGACAATCAACAAGGCGGGTATTCATAGAATATTGAAAAATCCCATTTATTATGGTGAGTATGTCTGGAAAGGAAAAAGATATATCGGCAAGCATGTTCCCTTGATATCAAAAAAACTCTTTGACGAAGTGCAGGATGTATTCGAACAGGTCAGCTGGCGCAAGGAGACGAAGCGGAGCTTCCCGTTTGCCGGGATTGTTAGGTGCGGAAAATGCGGTTGTGCCATGACTCCGGAAATCAAAAAAGGTAAATATGTTTATTATCATTGCACGCAGTATAAGGGTAAGTGTGACAACGTTTATATCCGGGAAGAAAACCTGTCAGATCTGCTTGCCGATGTTGTCCAAAGAATACAGATAGACCAGGATACAGTTGATTCGATAAAAAGAGCCCTTCTTGAAAGTCAGAAAGACAAAGTTAAATTCAAGAACGAATCGATAAAAGCCCTCGGAAAAAAGCTGGATCATATTCGGCGACTGCTGGATAAGTCCTACGAAGATAAATTGAGCGGGTTGATCTCCGAAGAACTATGGCGTCGGAAATCTGCCGAATGGGAGAATGCCATAATCGATATTCAGATTCAAATCAAAGCCCATGAAAACGCCAACTTCAACTACTATGAAACCGGCAGCGCCATTTTAGAACTGGCTAAGAGTGCTTATGGCTTGTACTTAGAACAAAATCACTCTGAACAGAGGCAATTGCTCAATGCAATACTATCGAACTGCACGTTTTATCGTGGAAGCCTTTGTCCCACATACAAAAAACCCTTTGACATCCTTGCCAAAGGGTCTCTTTTAAAATCAAAGCGGGGCTGACGAGGCTCGAACTCGCGACCTCCTACGTGACAGGCAGGCGTTCTAACCAAACTGAACTACAGCCCCGGCATTTAGAAACTTCTTTCCTCAACCGAGCGGTATCTATATTATATTAATTCGGCAGAATTATCAATCAATTTTTGCAGTTTTCCCTTATTTTTCCATGATTTAAGCTGTTTTTCTCTGGCCATTGCCTCCGACCTTGTGTTAAACTGTTTTATATATATAAGCTTCCAGGGGACGCCGGACCTGGTATATCCCGAACTCCCTCTATTATGCCGCCTTAGCCGATCTTCAAGATTTCCAGTCGTGCCAATATAAAACTTTCCGTCTTTGGTGCTTTTAATAATATGCAGGAAGTATTTCAAACTTGCGACCTTCCCGACCTGACGGTCGGGACGTTCTAACCAAACTGAACTACAGCCCCGGTTTTATGGAAATTTATGTCTTCAAGCCGGCCGACTATTTATAAGCCTCAAGGGCCAATTCCTCAAAATTATTGGGCAGTACTGGACTCGAACCAGTGACCCCCTGCGTGTAAGGCAGGTGCTCTAACCAACTGAGCTAACTGCCCTAAACTACACGCTTAGATTTCACTTCCGGCTTCCTCAGAGGGTTTGCGCTTCTTGCGGTCCCGAATCATAATCGATATCGGAATCAGCACGCAATACCCCAGAACCAGAAGAATCGGAGCCAAGGTTATGGATCCGGCCGATAATGCGATATAGCCGCCGATTATCACTACCAGGCCGAGCCCGAAAAACAGATAGTTAATCGTCCCAAATGGCCATTCGAAACGGCCCTTGTCTTCGTCTTTTTCTTTTTTTGCCATCACTTTAACAGACTCCAATTATAAACGTAACCGGCTGATTGTCAAGCCTTTTTAACTATTTTCGGTTGTTACAGGTTCATCCTTTATATGCCGGGAAGCCGCAAAAAACAACCCCCATAAAGCATAAAGGAATATCCGCAATTCCAAGTCATCCGTGACCGATTCATATAGCCCGGTTAAAATAAAAACAATTGTGGCATTCATCACCGCCGATGATATCACCCGCCCCGTCTGAACGAAATCCCCATCCGTCAGAGATTTTCTGAACTTGCCAAACATCGCCCAATATATGCCCAGAAAAAATGCCAACGATGGCAACCCCGTGTGGACGGCAATATTCAAATAATCGTTATGAGCGTGGTTATGATAATAGGGATAGGTCGGGTGGACATAAGGAAGGAAATTTTCCACGAAATTCCCCGGCCCGACCCCGAATACGGGTCGCTCGGATATCATCGAAACCGTCGATTTCCAAATAACATAGCGCGACCGCGGATTGGTGCCGCTTAGCTCCATCTTGAGATGCGAAATATGCTGGCCGACCAGACCCGGGGCCAACAGGCAGAGCAATCCGACCACCAAAATCACCGACGGCAGCAAAATCTTCAAATATCTTCCTCGATAGTACCATAAGAACAATGCCGATACCCCCAGGAAAACCAATCCGACCCCTCTTTGATATGACAAAAGCGCCGCCACCGCCGATAAAAACGAAGCTGCGCCAAAAGCGATTTTATATTTTCTCGATTCTGTCAATTCGACCAGCGGAAACAGCAAGGCCGCGAGAATTATGAAATAGTTGCCGAACGTAATCGTATTGTTGAAAAACCCGGAAACACGATATCTGGAGGTTTCAATCGGCAGCAATTTTTCCATGCGATAGATGTCGTATCCCATGTAATGCTGAATTATCGCATAAATCGAAATAATTGCAGCCGAAATGGCCAGAAGTTTCAGCATTTTAACAACCCGCTCTTTACTATTCAATACAATAGCCATGGCCGGAATGACCGCAAATATCCATTCGTCCCGGAAAATAATAAAAGACCGGCGCAAACCGGTTCCGGCCAGACAGGAGACAAATGACCAGGCCAGATATAAACCAATTAATATTATCAGCGGGTCTTTGAAGTCGATATTTTTATAACGCTTCTCTTTGAATAAAATGATCAAGGCGCAAAAGATGGCTCCGGCGGCGAACGTTTCGGCTCCGCCTTTGGAAAATGTCGTTGTAATAAAAAATCCCCCGGCGGAAAAAAGGCCGAGTTTTCGGATAAAATCTATCGAACGGTCGTTCATCTAAAAAAGATCGCTTTCGATCAACTCCACCAGAAGGTGTATATAGAAAATATGTTCTTCCTGAATTCTCTGAACCGATTTATGCGGAATAATCAGCTTTTTGTCGCATATGGTTGCCAGTTTGCCGCCATTGCCGCCAAGAAGCCCGATCACCAGAAGATTCATCTGACGGGCGGTTTCGGCGGCCTTAACAACATTGGCCGAGTTGCCCGATGTCGATATGGCCAGCAGGACATCGCCGGGTTTGCCTAACGCCGCGACCTGACGGGCATATATGCTATCAAAACCATAATCGTTGGCCGCCGCCGTCATGACCGAGATGTCGGCATTAAGGCATATTGCCGCCAAAGCGGCACGGTTCCGCTCCGAGGTCAGACGAACAATCATCTCGGCGGCCATATGGGAGCTGTCGGCGGCCGAACCACCATTGCCGCAAATTAAAATCTTCCCTCCGGCTCCCAGCACGCCCGATATGCGTTCGGCAATATCGACCGCCGCGGTGGCCAGACCTTCGGCCGTTTTTAATCGCAATTGCGCCGATTCCTCGGCCGCCCGCATGATCATATTACAGCGTTCTTCATCCGTCATATTTTGATGCTTTCCCGAATATGGGCCGCGCGCGCAAACTCCATGAGCCGCCGGTCGCCCGATTTTTCAAAATGATTGCCGACAATTACAAACGATGATCCGGCCATGATTTTTTTCTCGACCTCTTCCGGAGTTCTTATCCCGCCCCCGACAATCAACGGAATATCGACATAATCGACAACGTCGGAAATCAACACCTCCGGCACCGTCCGTGATGCCCCCGAACCGGCCTCCAGAAAGACCGCTTTCATCCCGAAATACTGGGCCGTAAGGGCATAAGCGCAGACAATATCGTGCTTGTCCGACGGTATCGGAAGCGTGTTGGACATGTATTGCACCGACGTGTATTTCCCTGACTCTATTAAAAGGTACGCCGTCGGGATCGGCTCCAGACCGAATTTCTTTATTATCGGCGCCCCCTTGAGTTGCTCGTCGATTAGATATTGCGGGTTGCGTCCGGACAACAGCGCCGTGAACAGGATGGCGTCGGCGTACGGTGAAATCTGACTGTGAGCGCCGGGGAAGATTATCACCGGCAGATTCGTGGCGGCCTTGATTTTCTTGACCGATTCATGGAAATTCCCCTTTATCGCCAGCGACGAACCGACCAACAAAGCATCGACTTCGCATTCTTCGGCCTTTTCGGCGGTGGCCAGGAGTTCGTTTTCCCCGACCCGGTCGGGATCGAGTAAAACCAGAAAACCGCCGCCGCGCTCGGCTTTTATTTCCAGCAATTTGTCAAATATGCCGGTCATATCTGTTCCAAAACATCCCGCAGTTTGTGGTGCAAAAGTTCGAAAACGGCGTCAGATGTTACCGTATCGGGCACCGACCCGCGCGCGAAATTTTCTTTGCCGCCGCCGCGTCCCCCCAATTCTTTGAGGACTTCACCGGTGAGTCTGCCGATATTCACGCCCGCCGACGCACTCGCCGACGACATAAACGTTATTTTGCCGTCAACTTTGCCGACGGCCGCTGCAATTTCCGCCTTGGCCGAGCCTTTGATATTATCCACCCAGCCGCTCATCTCGACCGGGTCAACCTCACCAAAATCGTGGAACCGCAAAGTCACCGATCCTATTACTTTCTCCTGCCCGACCGATTTCACGCCGCCCGATGAGAATTTCTCCGCCTTGAGCTTCTTGATCTCCTTTTGCAGGTCCAGATACTTCCGCCCAGTCTCCTCTATGGCTTTGAAGATCTCATCCTCGGGTTTATTCAACAGCCTTGTTGCATGGATTATCGTTTGCTTGTCGGCCAGCATCTTTTCCACCGCTATACGGCCTGTGATCGCCTCGATGCGCCGAACCCCCGACGCTATCCCGGTCTCCAGCGTGATCATGAACGGCCCTATCTGCGCCGTGTTTTCGACATGCGTCCCGCCGCATAGTTCTTTGGAAAAATCGCCGATCGTAACGACCCGCACTTTGCTGTCGTACTTTTCGCCGAAAATCGCCATCGCCCCTTCTTTTTTGGCCTGCTCGATATCCATGTCGACCTGTGTGGCTACCGATTCGGCACTGATAATGCGGTCGTTGACTATTTTTTCCACTTCGACAATCTGCTCGTCGGTCATCGGTTGGAAATGCGAAAAGTCGAAACGAAGTTTATCGGGGCCGACATACGAGCCCGATTGATAGACGTGCTCACCGAGCACCTTGCGCAACGCCGCATGGAGCAAATGGGTGGCCGTGTGGTTGCGCATGATATCTAAACGTCTACCTGTGTCAATTGATACAATGGCTTCAGCACCAATTAGTTTTTTCGCATCGAGTTTATTATCGTTTTTTGAATGTGCGGTTCCGCGATGGATTATAATCCCCTGATAATTGAAAACTTTATCAATTTCAATGGTCAATTCGGCTTCTTGTATTTTCACGGAACCCCTGTCGCCAATCTGACCACCCGATTCAACATAAAATGGTGATTCTTTTGTTATC
Organism: uncultured candidate division Zixibacteria bacterium; assembly: GCA_937925655.1. Classification (GTDB taxonomy): domain Bacteria; phylum Zixibacteria; class MSB-5A5; order GN15; family PGXB01; genus CALAMC01. The sequence goes on from CALAMC010000046.1 coordinate 5,494, forward strand.
ACGGCAACATCGGGATACGGCAATTGATCAAAATGAATAATTTGTGTTTTTGCGGAAAATTTATCTCGAACGAATTTTGTGCCGCCTTTGTATAGGTCCGCATTATTCTGCAGATGATCTATGACCGGCTTCAGCCCCTCGACAATATGGTCGAAATGCGCCGCGCTTCGCGACTGCTCCTTCTGATGGTTCATCGCCTGCTCAAACGCCGCCATGTCCAGCGTTAGCCCCTTTTCCTCGGCCATGACATTGATCAAATCCACCGGGAAACCGTACGTGTCATACAATTTAAAGACATCCTCGCCCGATATAACCTTGCCGCCAGCTTTTTTCAATCCCCCGGCGACTTCATCGAACAGCTCACAACCAACATTCAACGTCCGGCCGAACGATTCTTCTTCGGCCCGGATGACCTTGACAATATGCTCCTGCCGGTTTCTTATTTCGGGATATATGCCGCCCATTATGTCCACCAGCGTCGGCACCAGTTTGTATATGAACGGTTCATGGGTATCCATCAGTCTTCCGTGACGGGCCGCACGGCGCAAAATCCGCCGCAGGACATACCCCTGCTTCTCGTTGGACAACCCGCCGCCGTCGGCAATACAGAATGTCAGCGCTCGAACATGGTCGGCCACCACCCGGTGCGACACCCCGCGCCCGTCGGTATAGTACTTTTTGCCCGTGATATCGGCGATATGCTCGATCAATGGCACGAACAGGTCGGTTTCATAGTTACTGCCGAAATCGTTTTTAACACAGGTCACCCGCTCCAGACCGGCGCCGGTATCAACCGAGGGTTTGGGCAGCGGGATAATACTGCCGTCCGGCTTCTGCTCGAACTGCATGAATACCAGATTCCAGATTTCGACATACCGTTCCCCTTCGCCGTTGACCTTATCTTCCGGCCCGGCGCCGAATTTGGCGCCTCGGTCAAAATGCACTTCGCTGCAGGGCCCACAGGGGCCGATATTGCCCATCGACCAGTAATTGTCTTTTTTCCCGAATTTCAGAATCCGACCGTTTTTCAACTCCGGAGCTATTTTGCTCCACAAAGCGAAGGCCCCGTCGTCTTCTTCATACACCGTCGCGTACAGCCGGTCCTTGGGCAACTCCAGATACTTGGTCACCCATTCCCAGCAATAAGATATCGCTTCTTCTTTGAAATAATCGCCGAACGAAAAATTGCCCAGCATCTCAAAGAATGTATGATGCCGCCCGGTACGCCCGACATTTTCCAGATCATTGTGCTTGCCCCCGGCACGCATGCATTTCTGCGAGGTCGTCGCGCGCGGGTGCTCCGGACGTTTCTGACCGGTAAAAATATCCTTGAACTGATTCATCCCGGCATTGGCAAACATGATGGTCGGGTCATCGAAAGGTATAACCGGCGACGATGGCAAATGCTTGTGGTCGCGCTTTACGAAATAATCTATAAAAGATTGTCTGACATCCGACGATTTGATGGCTCATTCCTCCTGGCTGATTTTCTCAAACGCTTGCCGGGCCGCTTCATAACCTATCGAACGGCGCGACAGGTAATTATACGCTTTGCGGCGGGCGGTTTCAAGGTCAAATTTGGACAAATAATTCCAGCGCGCTTCCAGAAGCTGAAAGGCTACCGAATATTCATCAACATCCCGCAAACATTCCTCGACCGTCGCCCGGGCGATGGCATTGGGAATCATTTTGGATTGCAGTCGGGCCAGAAGATACCCCCGCCCGGCCGGCTTGTGACGAAGCGCCGCACTCACCAGTTCCCGGGCGAATTTGGCATCGTCCAGAAAGCCCCGCTCGATATATAATTTCACCACCTGACCGATAATCGTCTTGTCGAAACCCTTTTGGGCCAGTCTCTGGCTGGCCTGCCCGATCGAATAGGAGCGCGCTCCCAGCATATATCCGAGATGATGGTCGGCCCGGATAAAATCCGATTCGGCCTTGATAATATTAATCTGCTCGGCCGATATCTCCAGCCCGGAACGGAGTCGATGCCGCTCAACCATCGACTGCAAAAGTAGGAGTTCTGTTTCATCAGAAAGGGAAACCGTCGCCAGCCGCCCCTTGCGGCTTATTGATTTTATTATCAACTTGTCCGGCATGGTTACGAAAATACGCAAGGTTTTTATTAAAAGAAACCATTTCTTGAACGGCTTATATTTGGCTTTTTCTTTACCGTTCCAAAAAGGTCTCAAGCCCGCCCGGGTCGGAAATAAAACTCGGCGGATTCCCCTCATATTTTTGAAACCGCCCCTTGAAATTCCCGGTTCTAATTCTTAACATTTAAAAAAGCTCATGCCATAAAGGAGAGTAATATGCCGGTTCGCAAATATCATGAAATCCCGCAAACCGAAGTCAAAATGGACGGCGTCGTCGGAACCTCCAAAAGCGTCCCGATCGGCAAGGCCGAGGGCTGGAACGACTATACCATGCGCGTTTTCAAAATCGCCCCCGGCGGACATACCCCCAGACACAAACACGACTGGGAACACGTCAATTATATCATGTCCGGCAAAGGCCGCTTGACTATCGGCGGTAAAGTTCACGAGTTATCGCACAAGGATTTCGCCTTCGTCCCGCCCGATATCGAACACCAGTTCGAAAACCCTTATGGCGAACCGTTCGAATTCATTTGTATCGTCCCTAACCGGGGAGAATACTGATTATTTTCCTGAAGATGCCGTCAACTGGAGACTATAAGAGATAAAAAAACGGGTCGATTTTATGATATCGGCCCGTCTGTAATTACTATTATCTATATATTCCCCGCCGTTGCCAGAACGTAATTGGAAGTATCAAAATATTTTTGCGCGGCATCCTGCACCTGCTTTGTGGTCACCTTTCTTATCTCGCTTATGAACTTATCCCCGTAATTGTATCCCAGTCCGAGATATTCATAGACGCCCATATAATACGCCTGGTTGATGCGCGACAGGTTGGCCGACAGGTATGACCCCCAGATATCATTGACCGCCGTCACGAGTTCCTCGTGGTCGGGCGGATGGTTTTTCAACCGCTCGATTTCGGCCAGAATTCCGGCTTTGGCTTTCTCAAAATTGGCCGCCCCCGTCCCCATGGCGCAAACCAGCCAGCCGAAATTTTTGTCCAGGTTGGCCGATGCGCCAACGGAGTACGCCAGTCCCTGCTTTTCGCGCAACTCGTCCTTCAACCGTATGGAAAGCACCGCCGCCGCGACTCGTATGGCCGGAGCTTCCGGCGATGTTACCGATGGCAGGACATGGCCCATATAAATGTACACCTGTTCTTTATCCATTTTTTCATGAGCGGTTCTGACCCCTTTTATCGGGACCGGGGCGCCGGCCTCAATCGGTTCGAAGCCGGTTGCCTCCATGCCGCCGAATACCCCTTTCAGACTTTCCATAATCCTAACCGGGTCGTGGTTGGTGCAAACCGTAAGAATCATATTTTCCGGCGAATACATTTTCTTATGATGAGCTCGAATATTTTCGAGCGTTATGGCATTCAACGTCCGATACGTCCCCTCAATGGTCTTGGCGTAGGCCTTCCCGGCAAACAGCGTTTCATAAAACAGCTTGCGGGCCACCTGATAAGTCGATCCCCCCCGCCGCCCGATTTGTCCGAAGGTGGCCCGGCGCACCGCTTCGAAATCGGATTGATCGAAGGCCGGGTGGAGTATCATATCCGCAAACAACTCCATCCCCCGGTCCGCGAACTCATCGATTGTTTCGAACTTCATGAACGAATATTCAGGAGTGGTATAACGGTCATCGTGCGATATCCAGGGATTATCATAAAGCGTGACATTGGCGCCGATGGCCGCCAGCTCGGCCGAAAGTATCCCAGCCGGCCGGGCGATAGTCCCCTTTTCAATAAGATGATTGACCATGTCGGTCAAGCCGTCAAGGCCGTCCGGTTCTGTGGCCGCCCGGTTTTTGCCGATGACATTCATCGCAAAAACGCGGCTGTCGGGATTGGATTTGATTATTATCTCCAGCCCGTTATCCAACGTCTCCTTGAGATAAGTCACCGATTGCTTCTGCGGTTTATCGGTGATTTTTGACATATCCGGCATGCGGAAGTCGCCACCCGCTGATAAATCATACTCCGGGAATTCCGTCTTTTGATAATAGGCCGTCACTTCATCTACGGTCGGGCCCAAGGGGCGGAACGATTTTACGCCCGGCGAAGCCTCCGGCCTGACCGCGGTGGCAACATACGACGGTTTGGTCAGATACCTCTGCAATGCCCATTCGATGTCGGATATGCTGACCGATTCGATATTTTCGCCTATTTTTTCAAAAAAGTCCCAGCCGGTTATGGCCAGAAGCGGGGCGATCATGAATCCGTAATAGTGCAGTTTTTCCGACAAATAAATATCGTTACAGCGGCGCGAAATTTTATAGCCGTTGATAATGCCTTCCGGCGGCAGATTCCGAATCAGATTCGCGAAAACATCGTTGCACGCCGTAATGATTGACCCGATGCTCTCCGAACCGTTGGCTATTATGCCGATATTGATACGACTGAATTCTTCACGCGTATCCAGTTCGACATTGACATCGGTCGCCAGGGTTTGCTCGCCACCCTTCAGGGCACGGATCAACGGCGAAATTTCTTCGTCTCCGAGATAATCGGCGATCAGGTTGCAGGCGAACCAGCCGGAATCCGAAAATCGGGGCGCTTCCAGCGATAGATTTATATACGTCGATTGCACCGGGGCCGAGACTTCATGCAGTTTTATGCCTTTAATCGGTTCATAGACAATTTCCGGTAAAGGCGGTCGCTCGTCAGCCGTGAAGCCGCCGAAAACCCGCTCCACCGTTTTTTCCATTTCCGCTATTTCAAAATCGCCGATAATGAGCGTCATCATGCGGTCGGGGGCATAGAAACGTTTGTAATAATCGATGATGGCCTCCCGCGGAATATTGGATATAATCGTTTCATAACCGATAATAGGACGGGCGTACGGCGTTTGGGCATATGCCGACTCTTCGAAAAAGGCTTCGGCCGGCGCGCCTTCGGCGTCGTTGCCCATTTTGATTTCTTCACAGACAATGCCGCGTTCTTTGGGCAAGCGTTCTTCCGGAATCACCGAATTGAACAGCATATCAGCCTGGGTGGCCATGCCATATTCAATATATTCGCGCGGCATCAAAACCAGATAGGCCGTGAAGTCCTTGCGTGTAAATGCGTTAATATACCCGCCCAAACGTTCGACACCCTTTTCGATCTCCTCTTGAGTGCGCGTGGCGGTACCATTGAAAAGCAAGTGCTCCAGAAAATGAGTGAGGCCGTTATTATAACGGTCTTCATACTTGCTTCCCGCCTTCACAAAAATCATGCTGGTTATCATGGGCGAGGCATGATTGGGCTTGAGGATTATCTCCATCCCATTTTTTAGATGATACCTTTTCTCCGAAACATCCGCCGGTTTTGTATCTTTCGCGCATCCTGCAATCAGTATCAGGATGGTCAGAATAAACCCCGTCATTATCAAGAAGCTCATTATCTTCTGAATATTCATCGCGTCTCCCCCTGCAGCCTCCCCCGTTTGTGCAAACATGATACATTTTTGCGCCGGGCGGCTTTGGCCGGTTTTTTATAACTGATTATATCAAAACACATTAAGCTACCCCGAAAGGCTCCGCCTGTCAAGCGCATTCGCGAAAATGGCATTGACTTTATACCGATTAAAGATATATTGTGGCAAATTTTATGAACAGAAATCGCTCAAATAAGGTTGCCCGCGCCGGTCATGGCTTGTTTTTGTTGCTATGCGCCGGATGTCTGATATTTTTCGGACTTCTGGCAAACTCCGCCCTAATCTCCGTCAAGGAGGTTAAAAGCGATTCTTCGGAACGGCCAATCTGTTGCATCGATATTAAATGCCTGCCCGACAGCGACGGTTCTATGGCCAAGGGGGCCGGTTCCTCGTCCGGTAAGGTCTTTCATATAACTATCCCGGCGGTAGTCTCTGGTGCGGGTTTGGACAAACGACTTCCGGTTCAGAAAATAATCGAAATACGGACCTCCCCCAGAATTATTTGCGGCCAGGATGCTCTCTTCTCAACGGCCGTAACCGCCTGTCCCCATAAAGCCCGCGAATTCACTTTGATCGGGGCCAAACCATCCGGAACCAGTTAGGTTCAATTTCAATTTTCTCGATCGTAAACAGCTTGATTGATTTAATCCCTTGAGAATAACTATTATTTTATTTTTATATAAAGGAGACTGGAATTCATGAAAACCCAAACCTGGCGATTCGTTATCACCGGTGCCTTGATTGTCCTGGGCTTTATCGGCTTCTGGAATACGCTGCGTCTGTGGACGCTTACCGATGCCGATCGCACCCGGATGGAAACCGTCAAGCCCGGTTCCGTAAACGAACTGGAACGCAAGGCAATGAGACTCGGCCTCGACCTGCAGGGCGGCATTCATGTCGTACTGCGAGTCCAGATGGAAAAACTGGAAAAAGAAGAACGGGCCGATGCCGTCGATCGCGCCATTCAGGTCATACGCAACCGCGTGGACTTCACCGGCGTGACCGAACCGATTATCCAGAAACAGGGTGACGACCGCATCATTGTCGACCTGCCCGGTTATACCGACGCCGCGCGGGCCGAAGATATCATCGGCCAAACCGCCCAGCTGGAATACAAACTGCTGGAAACATACGAGAACGCCTCGATTCTCCTGGCAAAAATCGATTCCGTCGTGGCCGAAATCCGCAAAGTCGAGGGCCATCAGGCGGAAGAATACAGCAGTGTCATGGCCGAACTGGAAAAGGCCAACAAAGACTTGATGACCGAACCCAAAGCGGGCGAGGCTTCCTTGGATAAAGCCGCCGATACGACCGCGAGTCTCTTTTCGGAATTTCTCGATTCCGGTGAGACCAAAGGCGAATTCGATGATATGGGTTTCGATACTGAAAACAAACCCTTCAGCCAATATATCGAACAATGGTTGACCAACCGCGAAGGTGTTCCTTTTCCGGGGTACAATGTGGCCGCGCGGGATCGCAAAATCATCGAAAAATGGCTGGAACGACCCGAAGTTCAAAAGGTCATTCCAGGCGACGTTCAGATTGCCTTTTCCACCCGTTCGCACATTTCCAACGCGCAGGAAGTTTATAATCTGTACGTTCTCAAGCGCAAAGTGCAGTTTCTCGGCAAATTCCTCGAAAGCATCAAACTCGGCCGGGGACAATTTCAGGAAAATACGGTCGATTTCCGTATTTCCGGTGAAGCTTCAGCCGCTTTTGCCCGTCTGACCGGGGCCAATATTGATAAACCGCTGGCCATTGTCATCGATGATAAAGTCGAATCGGCACCGATCGTCCAGGATAAAATCCGCGGTAATGGGATGATCACTATGGGTGCCGGGGCAAGTATGCAGGACGCTCAAAACCTGATGATCGTCCTCAAAGCCGGCGCCCTGCCCGCACCGGTTGAAATTATCGAGAAAAATGTGGTCGGGCCTTCGCTGGGTTCCGATTCGATTCGCAAAGGTTTTATATCCTGCGTCGTGGGGCTGGTGCTGGTAATAATCGTGATGGCTTTATACTACCGCGTTTCGGGTATTATCGCCGATTTTGCCCTGGTTTTTAATATCTTCTTTTTGCTGGCGGTCATGGCCGGTTTGAAAGCAACTCTGACCATGCCGGGTATCGCGGGCATTATTTTAACCGTCGGTATTTCGGTCGACGCCAACATCCTGATATTCGAACGTATTCGCGAAGAACTCCGTACCGGCAAAACGGTTCGCGCCGCCATCGACGCCGGATATGATCGAGCCTTGTTGACCATCATCGACAGCCATGTGACAACGTTGATCACGGCCGGGGCCCTGTTTTTATTCGGGTCCGGTCCCATCAAGGGTTTTGCGGTATCATTGTTCTGCGGCGTGCTCATTTCGCTCTATACGGCCGTCGTCATTACTAAAACAATTTTCGACCTTCGTAAAGGTTACAAGACGCTTAGCATATAAGGAGTTCGATAATGTTTAGAATAATTGGGGAAACCAATATAAATTTCATCGGCCAGCGCCGAAAAGCATTTCTGATTTCGGGACTGCTGATAATCCTGGGCCTGTTTGCCTTTGTCATGGTTCTTCTCGATAAGGCCAATATGGGTATCGATTTTGTGGGCGGAACCATGCTTCAGGGAAGTTTCGAACAGCCCATATCCATTTCAGATTTACGCACCGCCGTAACCACCAATGGATTTCCGGAAGCATATATCCAGGAATTGGATCGCGGGTCGGATAAGCACGCTTATATCATCCGCGTCAAGGAAGTCGTCTCCGGTGATGAAAAGGCCATCGCTCGTCTAGCCCAGATTATCGACGATGCCTTCCCCGGTAATAAATTCACCGAGGATTCGGAGCACGTGATTGGACCGGCCGTTGGCCAGTCGCTCCGGCAAAGCGCCCTTTATGCCATCCTGATTTCCATCGCCGGCATGATTATTTACATCGGCATACGTTTCGATTTTCGCTCCGGTGTAGCCGCCACCATCGCCACGTTTCATGATGTTCTGGCCGTCCTCGGTATTTTCTTCCTTCTCAACAAGGAAATTACCCTGCTGGTCGTGACCGCCCTTCTGACCCTGGCCGGATATTCTTTGACCGATACGGTCGTCGTGTTCGACCGCATCCGGGAAAATATCAAGAAATTCCGCAAAAAAGGCGAATTCGTGCAGACCGTCAACCGGTCCATCAACGAGGTTTTGTCGCGCACTATTATGACGTCGGGCACGACTCTCATTGTAGCTTTGTCGCTGTACCTGTTCGGCGGCGAAATTTTAAACGATTTCGCGTTGGCCCTGGTATTGGGCGTTATTGTGGGAACCTACTCCTCCGTGTTCGTCGCCAGTCCGATTGTCGTGGAATGGGAAGACAAATCACCCCGGCGATTCAAGTAATATTTTCGATAACAGGGGCCGCCGTGAAGCGGCCTCTGTCGTTTTCGGGACCTTATGATGCATGATGAAATAGAAATTAAACTCAAACTCGAAAATGAGCGTCACTATACTCTGCTTTATAATCGGCTCGGTCCACCGCTTCGAATCGCCGAACAGACCAATTATTTCTTCGATAGCACCGACCGTGCTCTCCTTAAGACCGGGTGGGCTTTTAGATTGCGGCGGGAAAACGCCTCTTGTCTTATGACCTTGAAAGGCCCCCGTCGCTCCGAAAACTGTTGTCCGTCGATTCGGGCGGAATACGAAACCCCCATAAACTGCGGGCTTCTTGAAAAGGCCCTGACCGATGGCCTTCATTTGGCAGCCTGCCCCAACCCTGTCGGGCCTCAACTTGAATCTCTTAATATTAATGGTCATTTGACCGAAGTCCTCCATTTCCGGAATAAACGAATTACGCTCAATTTTGGCGAGTTTGGCCGGAATCGCCCGGTTGAACTGGATAAAACGCAACTTCCCGACAGCTCCGTAAACTTTGAACTGGAAATGGAGTTGGAACGGCCCGATGATTATCCGGCCGCCTTTGACGCTCTGAAGCGACTTTTCGATGAGCTTGAAATCCCGGTCCGTGTCATGAACGAAAGCAAATTCGCGCGGGCTCTAAAAAGCCTTAATTTGGGTCACTTATACCGGGAAACTTGAGTCCGTTAAGACGTAAAATACAGTGTCATTAACGGAAAAAGGCAGGAGGTTTTGATGAATAAAAGTCTATTGATTGCCATTGTAATTATCATCGCCGCATCGATTTGTTTGGCTCAAGACATTTCCCAAAACGGCCCAAATAAGCTGTATCCTTTTTCATTCAATTACAAAAACGAATATACGATCTTACGGCTCTTTCCGACCCCGGATGGCTATGAACGCTATCCGGAACGCGATATGTCCAAGTACCAGGCCTGGTTAACCAATCTGCCGGTCTGGCCCAATTATTACAAAGTGGCCCTATGGAGCGCCCACGATACGGTGGCGGTGGGCAGAGTGGCGGCCATTATTGACTTCGGCGTGAAATCCCGCAATCAGACCGATCTGAACATTCCCCTGCAATTGCTGTGGACCGCCCGTCGGGTCTTCAATCAACCCGAAAAAATCGAATACATTCTTTCCCCGAAAGATACAGTAACTTATTCAAGATGGCTTTCCGGCAAGTATGTATTAGATGGCGTCGGCAACCTGGTTTATAAAATGGCCGAAAAACGCGAGCATACCGCCCAGGAATATTTCCGCTTCGTTGAATTTATTGCCGATAAAAACAACGGTCGAAGACTCATCCAAAATTGCCGAAAAACCGATTGGAAAAATATCGAACCGGGCGATTTGTATATCCAATTCCGGGAGGATGACCCCGATTCGACCGGGCATGCGGCCATTATCCTCGATATTTGTCAGAATCAATCCGGCGATAAACTCCTCATGGCGGCCTGGGGCGGCAACCCGGCCCACTCCTTCTTTATCCCCAAATCTCCCGATCCGCAACGCGGGCCATGGCTGACTCTGGATGAATTCAAAGCCCGGTTGTCCGAATACGGTCCCGGCGAATTTTATATTTTTGCGCGCGAATAATTTTTGAGTTTGCCGACGGCGTTTCGGACATTATTTTACCGATGATGTTTAGAACGCCGTTTTTTTATTATGGCTGTGCCGTGATAGCCATGCTGATCCTTTTTCCCGGACCTCTGCAGGCACGGACCTTTACCGTCGAAAGAGGCTCCGATTTGCAGGCCGTCATCGACTATGCCGCCGACGGTGATACCATCATCGCCGGACTGAAAAATTTCACCGCCCGGGCCGTCCATTTCACCGATTCGCTATGCGGAAATTGTACCGACCACCGAACCGAAGTGGAGGCTTCTTACGGTTTTCTCATAAAAGACAAATCACTCAACATTGTCGGTACCGACCGCCATGAAACCAGGCTGGTGACCAATGCCGGATACGGAATCTTCTTCGTCAATTCCCCCAATTCCTCGCTGATTAATCTGACAGTCACCGGCGGGAAACGCGACCCCGACGGCAATGCCACCGACGCCGGCATCGTCGTCCGAAACAGCCGCGTGACCATACAATTTTGTGATATTATCAATAACAGCAACCGCATCGACAGCGTCACGGTCGGCATCGGGGGTGTGGTCGGCCGGGAAGGTGCCGAAATCATAATCGACCATTGCCGTATCGACGATAATACCTGGGATGGCATCGCCCTTTATCGCGGAGCGTCGGCGGTTATTACCGATTGCGAAATCACCGACGGGCGCGGCGCCGGTATCGGCGTCACCTGGGATGCCTCCTGCTTAGCCTACCGTAATAAAATTTCCGGTTACTGGAAAGGCATCGGGGCGTTCGGGACCGCCTGGGTTGTTGCCCGAAATAATAACGTATCCGACAATCTCGGCTGGGGCATTATCGCCACCGGCAATTCCTTCATGGATATCTCCAACAACCTGATTCGCCACAACGGCAACTGCGGCGTCGCCCCCTGGTCAACCGAAAGTCGGGGACGGATTATCAATAATATCATCATCAAAAACGGCTGGCGTAAAGAATGGGTCTGTCCTTGCGTCGGTGTATGGAATTACGGTGACTGGGCCAAATGGGATTTCTCATTTAACATTGTCTGGGATAACAAAGAAGGAAACTATCGCGACATCTGGGATCAAACCGATATCAACGGCAACCTTTCCGTCAACCCCGGTTTTCTCAACGATTCCTCGCTGGTACTTGGGCCCGATTCCCCGGCCATCGACGCCGGTCACCCGGAGTTGTCCGACCCGGACGGCACTTGTTCTGACATCGGCATCTGGGGCGGACCGCAAGCCAAATAATAGCTCGCATCACCCGGTTTTCTTTTTACTACCCAAATATCTTGACACGACCCGAGCCGTCCGCTTAATTATTGCCGAGCAATTTCATTGTTTACCCGGAGGAGTGGCTGAGTGGTCGAAAGCGGCGGTCTTGAAAACCGTTGTACCGCAAGGTACCGTGGGTTCGAATCCTACCTCCTCCGCTTTTAGAGCCAGTTCGAGCGCAGCGAGTTACTGGCTCTTAAACCCTGAGCCT
>CALAMC010000047.1 GCA_937925655.1 uncultured candidate division Zixibacteria bacterium
CGCCCGTCCCCCATTAATAGAGGTCTATAATTATGCCAGGCATTAAGCCCTTAAATGATTTAAAAGAAAACTCCGGAGAAACAATTACAAAAAACGACAAAACGAACCCGAATTGTTATAACACACACGAAGACAATTACTTACTTATGCCAAACACCCCGCATTTTCGGGCAAAATTCCGGGATACCACTACAAACTTGCTATCGATTTCGCCTCGCCCGCCTACACGCCCAACCTTTGCAATATCTCCGGGATGTCCTTGAACGTCCGCGCCGGATGCGCCCCCGCCGAGGCCAGTGCTTCGAGCTTTTCTTTGGCCGTCCCCATACGACCCTCGACAATCGCCCCGGCGTGGCCCATACGCTTGCCCGGAGGCGCGAATATCCCGCCGATCATGGCAATCACCGGCGTCTTCATGGCGCTTATCTGCTCGCAGGCGCGTTCTTCGTACACGCCCCCGATCTCGCCGGTCATCACCACCGCTTTGGTTTTGGGGTCGGCCTCGAACTTGGCCAGGATCTCATCGAATGTCGAGCCCAGAATCGGATCCCCGCCCAGCCCGACACACGTCGTCTCGCCGTAACCGGTGCGGGTCAATGTGTCCGCTATATAGTACGTGATCGAGCCCGAACGGCTGACCGTGCCGACTCGCCCCGGCATAAACGCGATATCCGGCATGATGCCCAGATTGGCCTCGCCCGGCGTGATAATCCCGGCCGTGTTGCCCCCCAGCACCGTGCAACCGTACGCCATCGCTTCTTTGCGCACCACCAGCATATCATGAATCGGAATATGTTCCGGTATAACGACGACAAACTTCAATCCCGCCCGAATCGCTTCAATCGCCGCCTCTTTGACAAATCGCGCCGGCAGAAAAATGACCGATGTATCGGCACCGGTTTCCGCGACACACTCCGCCACCGTATCGAACACGGGACGGTTCTCCACCACCTGTCCGCCCTTGCCCGGCGATGTGCCCCCCACGATATTGGTGCCATACTCAATCATGCGCTTGGCGTGAAACTGCCCGGCCCCGCCGGTTATCCCCTGCACCATGATTTTCGAATCTTTATCAACCAGGATCGCCATCACTTGCCCCCTTTCGCCAGCTCGACCGCGCGTTTGGAGATTTCCTCGATCGGGGTTTCGATACCATGAAACTCGAAATGCGCGAACAACTCCGGATTTTCCTTTTTGGCCTCGTCGAACAACCGCACCCCTTCCTGCCACATATTACCCGTCATACGGCAGACCATTGGCTTGGACAGCCCGTGATTTTTCAAAAACATGATGACCCCTTTGGCGAAATCATCACAGCGCGATATCCCGCCAAAACGCGCCCCGAATATGGCCTTGACCATCGGATTTTCATCGAGAAGCACCAGCATTTTGGCCAGACGTTCCGGGGTCGGCCCGCCGCCGGAATCCATGAAATTGGCCGGGCGGCCGCCATAGTAATGTATGAAATCATTGCCCATGATCCCGAAGCCCGCCCCGCCCGGAAACATCCCGATATCACCGTCGAGGTCCAGATACGGTATCTCCCACTCGGTCGCGAGCTTTTCCCGCTCGGTCATTTCGCCTTCCTCGTGGCGCTTTTCGATACCCATCTCGACCAGCTCCGGGTGACGGAACATGGCGTCGTCATCCAGCGATATCCGGCTGTCGGCGGCAATAAGCTTTCCGTCACACGTTATCACCAGTGGATTGATTTCCGCCAGCTTGGCATCGCACGACTTGAACAGCTTGAACAGCGACACAATTATCGGCGCCGCCGTCTTGGTCATCTCCGAGGATATCCCGATTTTCTTGGCGATCTCGATGGCCTCGAAGGTGTACAGCTCCTGATCTATATCCAGAGAACGCTTGACAATTTTATCCGGGTGTTTCTCGGCGGTTTCCTCGATATCCACGCCGCCCTCGCCGGAAGCAATCACGACCAGCTTATAGTTAAGCCGGTCAATGGTCACGCCGATGTATAACTCCTTTTTAATATCGAGCTTCGGCTCCATCAATATTTTCTCGACCCGAAAACTCTTGATAGTCAGGCCGAACAGCTGTTCGGCGACTTTTTTGACCTCTCCGGGTTTTTCGACTACCTTTATTCCACCGGCCTTCCCCCGCCCTCCGGTGAGCACCTGCGACTTGAGCACGACCGGTTTATTCCACTCGGCGGCGATCGCCGCGGCTTCATCGGCCGTCGCGGCCAGACGGCCTTCGGGAATCGGAATTTTAAACTTTTTGAAAAGCTGTTTGCCTTCGTATTCGTATAGTCTCATGAAATTGCACCCTCATATAATAAAGCGACAAATTTCCGGTTTTGGCCAAATCTACAGAATAGCCTGATTTTGTCAATTAATATCGACTACCGCCACACCCATAAAAAAAGGGAGCCCCACCGGCTCCCCTTCACGACAAAAATCATCTATCCCGCCTTGGGCAGTTTGCCTTTCAGCTTTGCCCAGAAAGCTTTCATTTTGAGCTTGCCGATGGCTCCCGTCGGGTCGAGGTCTTTTGGGCAAACCTGCTGGCAGTTGAATATGGTATGACAGCGAAAAACGCCCACGTCGGAGGCAACATACGCCAGTCGTTCGTTGGTCGCTCCGTCGCGACTGTCCTCGACAAACCGCAACGCCTTCAAAAGCGCATGCGGCCCGAGATACTTTTCATCGGTCGCCACCACCGGACAGGATCCATAGCAGGCCGCGCACAAAATGCAGTCCACGTGGTGCGTCAGGCGCGCCCGCTCCTGCGGCGACTGCAAATATTCCTTTTCTCCGGGCTGTTGAGCCGGTATGAGATACGGCTTTATGGCTTCATATTGACGGAAAAACGGCTCCATATCGACCACCAGATCCCTGATTACGGTCATATGTGCCAGCGGCCGTACCGTGATATGCTCGCCCATGGCCGCAATCTGCGTTTCACAGGCCAGGCGATACATGCCGTTAATATGCATGGCGCATGACCCGCAGACGCCCTGCCGGCACGAGGAACGAAAGGCCAGCGTCGGATCCTGCTGTTCGAGTATATGGTACAGTCCTTCCAGTACCGTCATGCCTTTATGGGTCGGAACTTCGAATTCCCTGAAATACGGCTCGCCGCCGTCTTTGGGATTGTATTTGAGAACCTTGAAGATTGGCATCAGTACTTCCTTTCTTCAGGCTGGAATTTCGTTACCGTGACGTTTTTGTAAGAAATGGCCGGGCCATCGGGCGCGAAGCTGAACATGGAATGTTTCATCCACTGCTCGTCGAGCCGCTTGGGGTAATCCATACGATAATGCGCCCCGCGCGATTCGGTTCGATTCAGTGCCCCGACCGCGATCGCCAGCGCCGTATCCAGATTGCCGGCGATTTCCGTCACCCACAGGAAATCATAATTGAACTTGCCCGTATCGGGAATGGCCCGGATTTTCTTGTACCGTTCCCGGAGGATTTTAATTTCCGTGACCGCCCTGGCCATATCGGTTTCATTGCGGAAAATGCCGACCTTGTCGAACATGATCCGCGACAACTCGTTTTTGATATCGTACGGATTCTCCTTACCGTCACTCGAACGAAGCATTTTAAACCTGTCCTGCTCTTCCTTGAGAGCCTTATTAAGAGAATTTTCATCGGCCCCGCCGGAATCGCCTTTGATATTATTCGCGACGGCCTGTCCGACCCGCGCCCCGAACACGATCGTCTCCAGAAGCGAATTACCGCCCAGACGATTGGCGCCATGTACCGAAACACAGGCGCATTCCCCGGCCGCATATAGCCCGTCGAGCGGGGTAACACCGTCACCGTTGCAGTCGATTCCGCCCATCGTGTAATGCATGGCGGGCTGAATCGGGATCGGCTCCTTAATCGGATCGATATTCTTGAATTTAAGACAAATTTCGCGAATTCCCGGCAAACGCTCCATAATCTTCTGCGCCCCAAGATGCCGCAAATCAAGATGAACATAGCGCCCCTCGAATCCGCGACCTTCATTGATCTCGGTTTGAATACATCGCGAGACAATATCACGTGGCGCCAGTTCCATGATTTTCTCGGACACATAATTCTTCATGAACCGTTCGCCGGCATTATTCAACAGGTAACCGCCTTCGCCCCGACACCCTTCGGTCATGAGTATCGAAGAACCATCCAAACCGGTCGGGTGGAATTGAATGAATTCCATATCCTTCAACGGCACTCCGGCCCAGTATGGTATCGCTACCCCCAGACCGGTCGAAGCGTGAGCGTTGGTCGTATTGTGCGAATAAATGCGTCCGGACCCGCCGGTCGCGAACACGACCGCCTTGCCGCCAACCGTCTCGAATTCACCCGTGTGCAGGTTCATGCCAACCACGCCGGTGCAGCGGTTTCCATTCACCGCCAGTTTCGTCACGAAAAGCTCATAAATAACTTCGATTCCGCGTTTAACCACCTGCTCATAACAGGTATGAAGCAGATACAGACCGGTCCGGTCGGCTCCGTAACAGGTGCGCGGGAATCCTCCCCCGCCGAACGGACGCTGCGCAATTTTACCATTTTCATAGCGGTCGAACGGACAGCCCCAGTGCTCCATTTCGTAAATAATGCCCGGCGCCATACCGGTCATTATTTCCACCGCATCCTGGTCGGCCAAAAAATCCGACCCTTTGACCGTGTCATACGCGTGCCTTTCGGGGCTGTCGTCCTGGCCGTTGGGATGATTCCCCAGGGCCGCGTTGATCCCGCCTTGAGCCGCCCCGCTATGCGAACGTACCGGATGGATTTTGGAAATCAGGCCGACCTTGAGCCCGGCGTCGTGCGCCGCAATGGCCGCCCGCAAACCGGCCAGCCCGCCCCCGACTATGACCACATCATAAAATTTCATGATCAACCTCCCATCCCGTAATTTTCAGGATTGAACTTGGGAAGTTGAAGATATATGACGAGAATCATCATCAACGCGAACAACACTACCGCCGCCCAAAAAAGCGCCTTATGCGAGCGCGACCAGTCAAAAAAATCGATCAATGTAATACGCAGGCCGTTGAGCATATGCACCAGCACTCCGGCAATGAGGAGTATTTCCAGGACCGCGAAAAACGGATTCTGGACCTGCCCCATACGGGCATCGAACGACCGGGGACTGGAAATGGCCGAAGACAAAACATAGGTATGCATGAGCAGATAAACCGTCAGCCCGAAACCGCTGATGCGGTGAATCCAGAAGGCCAGATTGCCAAGGTTTTTATTCAGGCCAATATCGGCCACGGTTCCTTTTAACTTGCTTTTTTCAGCCATCATTGCCCCCCTCCGAATAGATTGATCAAGGTCAGGGCGCCGACAGCCGTCAGAACGAATCCGACCACCCAGAACAAGGTTTTAAGTATTATCGCCGGTCCGCCGGAAGGACGGTAATCGGCCAGAATCGCCCATAAACCGTTCATGGCGTGAAAAGCTATCAGCGGAACGAACAGGAAATAATACACCTGCCACCATACCGATGACGCCAGATTGGCCTGCACCGATGCAAAGTCGATAATGCCTTCCGTGGTAATATCGTGAAACAGGTGATGCACGTTAAGATGCGTTATCAGAAAGAAAGCCAGAAATAACCCCGAAATCCTTTGCAGAAACCAGCTCAAAACACTCTGGTTACCAGCTCTTTCAACCATATCGGGACTCCTTGAAAAAGGTCCAAATTTCAGCAAAAACGATTAGGAATTTTACGGTTCGCCCCCATGATTTGTCAAGCTTTAACTGCAGAATTTCGCATGAATCGGAATACTGTACAAAAATGAACCATATTTGTTGCGGATTGAAACCCCTGACGCGATTCCATGTAGTGTTTCCGGATAAAATTCTCCTAATACGCTTCCGAAATGTGTCGATAACTATATTAAATATATAAGTATCTATGAATATGGGGCAAAAATGTCCTTAATTAAATGGCGCGAGGAATTCTGCATAAATATCACTGCCATCGATATCCAGCATAAGACTCTGGTCGATATCATAAACCGTTACCATACGTCCCTGTCGCTGAAGAAGGATAAAGAAGTTATGGGCGGCATTCTTGAGGAGTTAATCGACTATACCCATTACCATTTTCGGGATGAAGAGAAAATCATGCGTGATATGGAATATTCCGGATTAGACGACCATCGTCGCAAGCATAACGATCTCGAGGCCGGGGCGCTCGAATATTATCGCAAGTTCAAAGACGATGAAATAATCGACCCGAATGAATTCATGAACTTTCTCAAGGACTGGCTGGTCAATCACATGCTGACCGAAGACCGTAAAGTCGGCGATGCCTGGCGCCGGAAATTCGAATCCTGCTCTATAAGAAGATAATATCCCCGTCACGGGCGAGAATCAATTCAAGACCGAATTTATTATTTTCAACGGCCATTTTGATCTCGTCTTCTTTTTCGTCGGCGATATGCGTCAGGACGATCTTTTTGATATCCCTTGCGGCCGCGATTTCAAACAAATCGCCGACATTGAAATGAGTGGTTTCAACCAACAGCAAATCGAGGTCGTCAAGATCGCTTTTTATATCTTCAAGGGATTTAATATCACCGCTGTAAAAAATCCTCTTTCCTCCCGATGAAAGCGCATATGAATAACTCTGTGTTTTGTTGAAATAGCCTCTTTCCCCGACCATCTCGGCGTGGTCGTCAAGATGATTATTGGCAATACTCCGTATTGTCGTTTCAGTCTTATCTACTTTCCATGATTCAACCACGGGTCGCAATCTTAATTCAAACGGGAGTCCTTCCTGATAAAGATAACAGGCTTTCAGGTACTTACCAATCGGCTCAAGGGCTTCATCGGGCAGGTAAATATTAACGGTTCCTGTTTTCCGGAACAACTTCATCATTTGTACCATTTGCGGCAAATCGCTGATATGATCCGGATGCGTATGGGAAATGATTATGTTATTCAATAAGTGAGGATTTAGCCGGGCCTGCATGAAAGCCCGCGTCACGCCACTGCCGCAATCAAAAAGTATCAGAGAATCATCAATATCCAGTATATATCCGGAATTGGTTCTTTTGGCCGTCGGGTATCCCGACGCCGAACCGAGAATAATCAGACGCATCGCCATTTTTCTAAAACAATTTTCGGCCGTTCGGGACTTTGCGCTCGGGGACAGCCAGCACCACCGCACCACCTTCCAATTCAAATCCTGTGACCAGAACTTCCGACATAAATCCCGCGATTCTTTTCGGCGGGAAATTCACGACCGCCACGACCTGTTTTCCCACAAGGCCTTGCGGCGAATACAAGTCCGTTATCTGGGCGCTGGATTGCTTTATCCCCAACTCGCCGAAATCGATACGCAGTTTATAGGCCAGTTTTCTGGCGCCTTGAAGTTCTTCGGCTTCAATTATTGTCCCGACTCGAATCTCGACCCTTTCGAAATCATCCCAAGTGATTTCATTCGTCATTTTCAATATCTTTCAAATACTTGGGTTTTATGAAATCTCTGAAATTACTTTTTAGATATGCTTTATCAGCATCCGTCTCGACAATATCGCTTATAAGTGTAATTTGCTCGCTTTCCAAGTAATTATTATCTATGGCGTCCACTAGTTTTACAATAGTTCCTTTGACCCAACTAATCGTGTCAAATGCTATTTGGGCTGAGGAATAATTAAATGAGGAAGGATCCTTCTTAATCCCTGTTATTGGCCAGTTATTAATTTCGATATCATCATCAATTTCCTTTACCAGGCCAGGCTTTAATTCTATTAACAATATCGATGCCGATAACCTTCCGTGCATCATGCTATTCCTGATCTTTATCAATTCTGCGAATTTCTGGAAAATCGTGGAATCCCTTTTAAAATAAACAGCTGGCGGCGAAAAATCCTTATTGCATAACGTTGGCAGGAAATAAACCTTATCAATTAATCTCCAAAACTCGATCTCGTTATTTCTTTGATTTTTACTTAGCATAGACTCTGGTAAACTGTTTTTATCTCTTAATGAAAATTCTTTTAATACACAATTTGCCAATGCTTCTATCCCGGCGACACCGAAAATTAAGACAGATTGAGAAACAAATTTCTCCTTGATAATTGGCCCTTGACTATGGGTTAGCCAATATTCCGGAGCCCTAGAGTGGATTTGATCATATAACTGCCGTGACTCCTTAATAAAATGTTCCATTGCCTGAAAACTGTATTGGAATGTCCTTCGATTATATTTACCAAATTGCCAGGGCATATTATTAAAATCCTATCTCCCCAATTCTAACGACTGCCTCCAGACAATCCTCCCGCGAAACATCCAGATGCGTCACCATCCTGATCCGCGTCGGGCCGAACGGGTGGCAGAGAATGCCATGCTCTTTAAATATGGCCTGCATTTCCGTCGATGATTTCCCGGTTCGATCATGGTCGACCAGGATTATATTAGTTTCGACCCGTGACAAATCGACATCAAATCCGTCAATCCTGCTTATACCCTCCGCCAACAATCGGGCGTTGGCATGGTCATCGGCCAGACGCGGGATGTTGTTTTCGATGGCATATAACGCCGCCGCCGCCAGAATCCCGACCTGACGCATCCCGCCGCCGAACAGCTTCCGGGTCCGCCTTGCCCGTTCGATAAAATCCCTGCTTCCCAGTACCGCCGACCCGACCGGCGCTCCCAGGCCTTTGGAAAAGCAGACCGATACCGAATCGAACGGTTTGACCCACTCGGCCAGCGGAATACCGGTCGCGACGTGGGCATTCCAAATGCGAGCCCCATCGAGATGCATCAGCAAGCCATGCCGGTCGGCCACCTTCCGGATCTTTTTCATTTCCTCCAAGGGGAAAATCGTTCCACCGTGACGGTTATGGGTATTCTCGATAGTCACGATTTTGGTTATCGGCGCATGCAGACTTCTGGGCCTGACGCGCTTTTCAATCTGCTCGGCCGTGAATACCCCGCGCTCGGTATCGATCATATTTGCCAGCAGTTGCGAATGCATGGCCACGCCCGATACTTCATAATTGACGACGTGGCAATCCCGCTCGCAAAGTATCTCCCAGCCCGGCTCTGACAAAGTTTTGAGCGCCACCTGATTGGTCATGGTTCCCGATGGTGCGAACAGCGCCGCCTCGACTCCGAACAATTCGGCAGTTTGCTTTTCCAGCCGATTGACGGTCGGGTCGTCGCCGAAAACGTCGTCTCCGACCTCCGCCGTGGCGATGGCCCGGCGCATGGCTTCTGACGGTTTGGTAACCGTATCCGATCTTAAATCTATTATTTTCATGACCGTCAATATAAGAAAATACGCCTGCGAAGCCATAAATAATATATTGGTGTTGAACCTGCCGACGTTTGCGGGTATAATAAATACAGGTAATGACTTGGATAATATCTTATATATCAAATAAGGAGCTTGGCCATGAGTTTCCGTGTATCGAAAACCATTCCCATCCTGGCCTTGGCCGCGATAATGCTCGCAACGGCCGTCACCCCGGCCTCGGCCATTCAACGCCGGGCGAAAATTTCCGACCGGGGCTTTTATCTGGGATTCTATCTCCTGTTTAATTCCGTCGGCGGGGATTTCAAAGATGACATCTATTTGCAGTACTCATCCCTCAACCGCCGTATTTATGTCCCCGATATCGACGCCGGCATGGGCTTCGGTTTCGGCGGCGGTGTTAAATTCAGTCAGGCCGCACTGGAAGTGGCCTACCTCCGCACCACCCACGACGCCACGGTCAACGATTATGCCCGCGATGTCACTCTGAACATGGTCAACATCGATCTGAAGTATCATTTCATCCCGCGCTCGTCGGCCCAGCCCTACGCGCAAATCGGTCTGTGCCTGCCCTGGATGAAGGCCGATTACGCCGCATCAAGCGCCACCGGCGATATCATCGGCGACGCCAAATATCGTGGCTACGGCCTTAATGTCGGCGGCGGGGTAACGATGCACTTGAACCACCAGCTGGCTTTTACCGGCGGGGCTGTTTATCGGTGGATCGGATACAGTAATTTCACCGGAATTTACGGGGATAAAGTGGATTGGGGCAGCAGCCTCGACGGCAGCGGCTTGTCGTTCCAGGTTGGGGTCGTTTTTAAAATCCCATGGGATTATTAGAACAGCCCGGCTTTGAGCATAATGTGCATGACCGTCCCGGAAATCAGCGGGACGCTCATATTATCGTCAATCGACCCGGATAACCCTTCGGTTATAGTCGCCACAAAAGCGCCCGTTAATCCGACCGCCGTCGGTAAATCCGGAGCCAGTAAACCTACCGGTATCGTGGCCACCAGAAAGGCCAGCGAACCCTCGATCGTTTTTTGACCACAAAAACGATGTCGGCCAAAATTTCGACCAACCAGCACCGCCGCCGGGTCACCTATTATTATAAAAGTCAGCGCCGCCAGGGCAATCGGTTTGGAAAATATGGCGATGACTATGCACGAGGCTATCAGGATATAAAAAGCGCCGGTGAAATCGCCTTTCTGCTCATTGTTGCGCACCATCTTCGAAACCATCCACCTGAACAGATTATAAAACCGCCACCCCTTCAGGCGGGAAATATCCATAAGAATAACAACTGCCGTGACCGGCACTAAAATGAATAGCATCGTCGTCCGGGACCAGTCAAAGATATAATAGCACACGGGAATTACCAGTGCAAACAGGTGGGTCAGCTTGCGATAAGTCTCGCCCCGCACCGATATCGATTTATCGACAGGTCCTGCCACTACGATTCCGCCGCGTCAGGGTCGCGAACTTGCTTGGGCAATAATTTTATGGTCGGGATTTTCGAAAGATCATACCTGACATTATACTTGCCGAGCATATCGCGCCGCCACTTATTCAGCAAAGATTGCTTATGTTCCTCTCTGATGGCGACGATTATTTCCTGCCGGACTTCTGATACCTGTCGATTGTATTTGCGGTCGACCACTTTGATGATATGATAGCCGAACTCTGTTTTAACCGGATGAGTTATCTCGCCCTTGGGAATCCGCATGGCGGCGTCAAAAAAGGCATCGGGCATTTCCCCCGGGCCGATATAACCAAGGTCCGCCGCCGCTCGCCGGATTTCGATATCGCCCGGATAGTTCTCTTCGGCCAAATCCATAAAATCCAATCCCGATTGAGCCAGGTCGCGTAAATATTCGCCGAACAATGAATCCTCGACAATGATATGCTGGACATAAACCGGTTTGGCGAAAGTGAATTTATCGGTATGACGTTGATAATAATCCTCAATGGTGCTGTCATCGGGCATATAGGCCAGGTCCTCGTAATCCTTGAATATCAGTTTCCGCGCCGCCGCCCGCCGGATTTCATCTAATTCGCGAATGACTTCGGGACGTTTGTCCATTTTCTTATCATAGGCATATTGTACCAGAAGGTAATCGCTGAAATATTTCTTCAAAATCTGTTTTTTGCCTTCCAGCCGAATTTCACTTTCACCCTCCAGCGGTCGGTACTGATTCATCAGGTCCCCCAGCCGGAAAAAATCGACCGTGTCGCGGCCGTTTATTATGGCCGACCAGGTCGTATCAGCAACGGCATAGAAACTGGGTTGCATCAAGGCCGAATCGTTGAAGACGAAAGTGGCCGACTGAATCAGCGAATCGACCAGTTCGCGACTGCGCTTTTCGGTTATTTCATACAGAAAATCGCCTTTGACCAGTTCAAAAACCTGGCCTTCCAGCGGAGCCATTCCTGAATCAATATGGTCGACCACCTGAACCAAATGCCACCCGTCGATGTCGCGGAAGGGGTCGGATATCGCAAAGACGGGGAGCGAAAAAGCGACACTGTCGAAAGTCGGACTGAATCTCCCGCGGAAAAAGTATCCCAGTTCCCCGTACCTTTTCCCCGATTCCCGGTGCATGGAATAATCATACGCCAGAATTCCGAAATCCTCACCGGTATCGGCCCGCTGTTTTATTTCGGATATCATATCATAAGCCATCGAATCGAGCTGTTCATCGCTATAGGGACGGTATTTGACGGAATCATGACCGAAACGCAATCCCTTGTCCGATATGGTCAGTTGTCGGGCCCGAACCTGCTCCCGATACGTGTATCGGTCACCATGGGCACGATAGAAGCTGTCAATATCGGAGGAATCCACCCGGAAAGACCCCAGCACGTCGTTTTCATAAATATACTGTTTCCAGAATTGAAGATACCTCATCATGAAAAACCGGTATATGGTCACATCCTGACGGATATCAACCTCTTTCGAAAGAATCGACAGAACGGAATCTATAACAATACTCTGGAGCGTATCAAAATAGGTGGTTGAATCGAGAATACCGCCGTATTCCAGAAGACCGCTGCGGTCGAGCCGGTTGAGCAAATCGGAATAATTGATTTTCACTCGGTCATCGATAACGGCGATGGGAAAGGCATTCGGACCTTTTGCCTCGCCGCCGCCTCCCGGCGGGATACAACGGCTCAAGGCCGCCAGGCATATCAACAATATAAATATCAAATTGACTTTTGTCTTCAGAGTCCTCTTCATTGCCGATCCTTTCCATTCATAAGAGAATTATATAGTTTATACCGAAAGTGTGGAAAATCAAGCCCAAAATTATAAAATGGAAGGCAATGAAAATTCAGATGGCGACAGTGACACGGTCCGACACCTTGCCGGCAGTTCCGGTATGGGGGACCTTGTCGAATGTCAAACAAAATGAAGTCGGGCCGCCTTCAGCCGATTTCACCCACATGTCAATTTCGAGGAGTTTCGATAATCTTTGGACAATCGCCAGACCCAACCCGGTTCCGTCCCTCTTGGTTGAAAAGAAGGGTTCGAACACTTTTTGCATAATATCCCGAGGTATCCCCGGGCCGGTATCAGTTATGGTCAGAACGACCCGCTCACGTTCCGGATTTTCGATACCGACCGTGATTTCGCCGGGATTGTTGCCGATCGCCTGACAAGCGTTCACCAGCAGGTTTATTACGATTTGCTTAAGCTGATCTTCGTCGCTATAAACATATACAAAGGAATCATCGGCCCGGATTTTCAGCCGTATGTCCTTATGATAGGCCGGGTGGTGCCGGGTCACTTCGAACATATCGCCGATCAAATGACACAGCTCAACTTTATTGAAAGACGACCGCTGGTTGCGGGCATAGGTCAAAAAATCGGCAAGTATTTCGTTGAGTCGACATGATTCCTTGACAATCAATTCCAGCAGACGGCCGTTTTCGTCCGGAAGCTGCAGCTCCGCCTTAAGAACCTCCACCGAGCCGGATATGGCGGCCAGCGGATTTCTTATTTCATGGGCAATGGCCGCCGATAACTCACCCACTGCGGCCATACGGTCTGCAATACGGATTTTTTCTTCAAGTCGTTTGGTTTCCGTCAAATCGGTGAAAATGGCAATCACACCCCGGACGGTGTCGTCTTCATCCAGTAGCAGAGACGTCGATATTCCCAGGGGTATCGATGTCCCATTACTGCGAACGATTTCAATTTCGCCGCGCCGCGACTGGCGTCCCGATTGCAGAACTTCGGCAAGGCTTTCGGCCAGATATGGCATTTGACCGCCGAACAGATCGTGATAATGGCGCCCCTTTACTTCACTTTCCCGAAAGCCCAGTATATCTTCTGCGGCTCGATTGTAAAATATGATCCGTCCTTCGTGGTCGATGGTCATCAGACCCGAATTCAGATGTTGCAGAATATCATCAGTTTCAAGGCGCGCCCGGCGCAACGCCTGCGAGGTATCTTCAAGTTCCTGGTCGCTGCTTTTAAGCTTTTCCATCAGAAATCCGGAAACGAAGGCCACCAGGTAAAATGTCAGGATATGGAGAAATATGTTATAAAAAGCGGCATCCTGTGAGGAAAATATCGTTTCGAAGGCACGCCCGGCCAGACCCCGTTCCAGACCGCCAAAACCGAGCCAGACGACAACCGCGTAGCCCAGCGAAACGGCCGAAGCCGTCAGAAGTGTCCCCGCCAACGAATATACCAGCGACGCCGAGATAATGGTCAGGACAAGCAGGCCGGAATAGGTGGAATTGATATTCCCGGTTGCACAAACTATACCCAAAATGGCGACAATCTCGAAAAACGTCTGCAGACCGGATAAACCCTTATATAAAAACAGCGGCCGATACCAGCGCCGCAGAATAATCATGACCGGCAGTAAAAGCGTCGTCAATGAATAGGCGAAAAATGGAAATGATAGAAATCCTACATACAAGCCTCGAAACAAAAATATTCCGAATATCAGCACGTACGTTACCAGCCGCAACGACAGCATCCATCCGGCTTTTATTTGATTCGAATTGCTGAACATGGTACATTTAAAAGGCGCCGCCGGGCGGCGCCTTTTGGAAATCCGTCGTATTTTTACAGTTTGCCGATGATGTCAAACATGGGCAGATACATGGCCACCATGATGGCGCCGATTATAATACCCATGAAAACGATGATCACCGGTTCGATAATCGATGTCAGGGCACTGACCGCGTCATCGACCTCTTCGTCATAAAAGTCCGAAATTTTCTGAAGCATTTCATCCAGGCCGCCGGTTTTTTCACCGACCGAAATCATCTGTGTCACCATAGGCGGGAAAACGCCCGATTCCTTGAGCGGCGAGGTGATCGTGTCGCCTTCGGCGATGGACATTACCGCCCTTTTAATGGCTCGCGCGATAATCACGTTGCCGGCCGTCTTGGCCGTGATTTCCAAAGCGTCCAGAATGGAAACACCCGACGCCAATAATGTCCCCAAAGTTCTGGTGAATCTGGCCACCGACGATTTGCGAACCAGGTTACCGATAACCGGGGCCTTCAAAAGAAACGCATCAAACTGCGCGCGCCCCGTTTCGGTTCTGATCCAGTAAATAAAGGCTACCACGCCGGCAATGCCCAGCCCCAATATTATAAGAATATTGCTTTGCAGGAAGTTACTGATATCCAGAATAACTTTGGTCGGGCCGGGTAATTCGGCGCCGAGGCTTCCGAACATTTTGGCAAAAACCGGGACGATAAAAGTCAACATGGCGAATGTCACGCCTATGGCCACGACCGAAATTATGGCCGGATATATCATGGCCCCTTTGACCTTGCGCACCAAAGCATCGGCCTTTTCCCGATAGACGGCCAGTCGCACCAGGATGCTGTCGAGAGCGCCGCCCATTTCACCGGCTTCCACCATATTGGTATACAGCTGATCAAATACTTTGGCATGGCGGGCCAGCGAATCGGACAAGGTCGAACCGCCCTCGACGCCTTCCTTGACGTCCGAAATGACTTTACACAATTCTTTATTTTCCGACTGGGACGCCAGGATTTCCAGACACTGTACCATCGGCAGACCGGCCCCGATCATGGTCGCAAACTGCCGTGTAAATCGCGATATATCGATCTTCTTGATACCGGTCCCAAACTTGATTTTTATCTCTGTCGGCTTCTTGCGAATCGACGATACCAGTATGCGGTTCTGTCGAAGCAACCGCTCCAGTTCTTCCCGGTTTCGGGCCTGAAGATCTCCGGTTACGGGCGCACCGGCCAGCGTCTTGCCCTTATACTCGAAAATTGGCATAATTTATTCCTTTCCGGCTTATCAACTATACCATGGCCGGGGTTTTGCTTCGAGACAGCATTTCATTCAATTCCTGAATGTTGCCGCTGAAACTCATGGCCTCTCCGATTTTTATTTTGCCACTGTTATAAAGCTCCGCCAGCGACTGATTCATGGTTTTCATGCCGTACTTTTGCCCCGACTGTATCATACTGTATATTTGATGAACTTTGTCGTCACGAATCAGCGCCCGAATGGCCGGCGTACACACCATAATTTCCAATGCCATGACTCGCCCCCCGCCAATTTTGGGAATCAAACACTGCGATATGACCGCCTGAAGCGTGAACGATAAAGAAACGCGAATCTGCTCCTGCTGGTTGGTAGGAAAAACGTCAACGATACGGTTGATCGATTCAGCCGTTGAGTTGGTGTGCAACGTGGCAAAAGCCAGGTGACCCGTTTCGGATATATTTATGGCCGCCTCGATTGTCTCAAGGTCGCGCATTTCGCCCACGAGAACCACGTCGGGGTCTTCGCGCAGAGCATACTTCAGCGCCGACGCAAACGATTGGGTGTCCGAATATACTTCGCGCTGATTGACAATCGATGCTTTGTGCCTGTGAAGATATTCTATCGGGTCTTCCACCGTTATGATATGACACTGCCGCTCGCTGTTGATTTTATCTATTATGGCCGCCAGAGTGGTCGATTTGCCGGATCCGGTCGGTCCGGTCACCAGCACCAGCCCCCGCGGCAGGCCCGCAAATTCGGACACGACCTTGGGCAATCCAAGTTCATCAAAGGATTTTACCTTGTACGGTATCTGTCGCAATGCCACCGACACGTTGCCTCTCTGCATGAACACGTTGCATCGAAAACGGCTCAAATTCTCGATACCGAATGACAAATCCAGCTCCGAACTGGTCTCGAATTTAAGCCGCTGTTTTTCGTTCATAATGGAATAGGCCAGCTTTTTTGTGTCGTCCGGGGTCAGCACGTCGTGTTGCAAGCGAATCAGTTTCCCGTCAACCCTGACCGCAGGAGGTGAGCCCACCGTCAGATGCAAATCCGAGGCGTCAATTTTGACCATTTCTTCGAGCAGTTGGCGCAGACTAACCATAAAAATACTCCTGGTAGTAGGGCATTTATATCATAAAGACGTTTTTTCTTTATATCGGTAAATTCGCGCGAATCTTGAAATAATAATTGAACAGACTGCTTTTTAAGTCGTTGAATTGTAACGTATTTTAATAAGAAACCAAAACCTTAGTTGGTTATGGCCAGGACTTCTTCATAGGAAATAAGACCCTTAATCATCTTATCGACGGCCGCCATGCGCAAAGTCAGCATTCCTTCTTCTATGGCCTTATCCCGGATTTCGACATCACTGGCGCTTCGTAAAATAAGCCCCTCGATAGCCGGCGATATCGGCATAACTTCATAGATACCGGAACGGCCGGACAGCCCGGTATTGTTGCATTCATTGCATCCCTTGCCCTTATAGGCCTTAATGCCGCCCTTAATAAACCACTCCGGCACATCAAGAGCCGCGATTTGTTCCTCGGTCAATTGGATTTCCTCTTTGCATGACTGACAGATTTTCCGCGTCATTCGTTGAGCCATAATCAAACGCGTCGCCGACGATACGAGATAGTTCGGGATCCCCATGTCTATCAAACGGTTAATGGACGAAGGGGCGTCATTGGTATGCAGAGTTGAAAAAACCAGATGCCCGGTCAGAGCGGCCCGAATGGCGATTTCTGCCGTCTCGCCGTCACGAATCTCACCGACCATGATGACATCCGGGTCCTGACGCAAAAACGATCGAAGAGCGGCGGCAAAGGTGAGTCCGATTTCGGATTTGACCAAAACCTGGTTAATACCGTCAAAGTTGAACTCGACCGGATCTTCGGCCGTCATGATGTTAATATCGACCGTGTTAATCTGCTTCAGGGCCGAATACAGCGTCGTGGTTTTACCGGAACCGGTTGGCCCGGTAACCAGGATAATACCATACGGCAGATGAATAGCCTTGTCGAATTTTTTAAGAGATTCCGGCGTAAATCCCAATTTGGTCATATCGACCATGAGGGCGCGCGGGTCCAGAATTCGCATAACGACCTTTTCTCCGAAGATGGTCGGCAAAACCGAAACGCGCAAGTCGACGGCCCGGTCATCGATTTTGATCTTTATGCGCCCGTCCTGGGGAAGTCTTCGCTCGGAAATATCAAGATCAGCCATGACCTTAAGACGCGAGATAATGGCCGCACGATATTTAAAAGGCAGCGGGGCCATTTCTCGCAAATCACCGTCATGGCGGAACCGGACCCGGATACGCTTCTCATAACATTCGAAATGTATGTCCGAAGCACCCGTACGTATGGCATCGGCGATAATCGAATCCACCAGTTTGACCAGCGGTTTGTCCTGAATGGCCGACTGTAAATCAGCTTCGCTGGGACCGTCTTCGTGCGTTGATAGAACCTCAAGATCGGAGTCGTCCTCAAGACCCTTTATCAATTCATGGAGCGCTGAATCATCTTTGTAATACTTATCGATGGCCTTTTTAATGGCATTTTCGGGCGAGATGACCGGCTGAATCGAACACCCGGTGATAAATTTTACGGCGTCCAGAACATAAACGTTATTGGGATCGCTGATGGCAACGATCAGACTTTTGCCGAGCTTGGAAACCGCTATGACGTTGAATTTGCGGGCTATGTCCAGAGGTATCAGCTTGATAATTTCGGGATTGAGCTCAATATCGGACAGGCGCAGAGTGCCCATATTGAGTTGTTTGCCGACAAAGCGCGAAATCTGGTCCTCGGATTCTACCGCGCCCGTGGCCACAAGGGCATCCTCAAGCTTGGTCTTTTTATCGTCGGCCATGGTCTGCGCCTTACTCAACTGTTCCTGAGTAATCAGACCGGCCTTGACCAGCATGGCTCCTAATTCAGAAGACATCGATTACATCCTGTACCGGCAATATCACAGGCGACCCCCAACCCTTGTTTATCTTTCCGAGGGCCGCAATTAATCCTGAAAAATGTCATCCAGTTTATCACCGGCCGAAGCCGCGAATTCATCGGTCAAACCGGGACTACCGGATTGATTCCTGGCCTTTATGGCCGCAAAAGTGTTGGACAGCTCGGTTGCCGCTTCCTTGGCGTACAGGCGAACCATGCCGATGGTCGTGCGATCATCGAAGATGACGGCCATGATGGAACGGTCTCCCACCAGCGACATATGGATATGGTCCTTCTTGCCCTGATGAAAGAGGACCGAAAATTCACATTCGCCGACCAGTCGCGCGATTTCCTTGGTCGAGGCAAAAGAACCGGCCAGAAGCGCCGCCAACGCCGTCGTGTCCAGAGAATGGGTGAAACCCTGACGGGTGATAAGGTGTCCGTCCTTGTCCACCAGCAAGGAGCATTTGGCCTCGGCCCCTTTCAACATGCGGGCTAAAATAGAGTCAATTTTCTCTATTTCTTCTTCATATATGATAAGGTTGTCATCACTCACGGACGCCACCTCCTTTTTATTTGATTCCGAATAATTTTTTAAAGAATCCCCGTTTCTTCCTGATCACTCTCTCCGACGGGGCCATCATCGGCGCCGACATGGAACTCTCCTGTTGCCGGCTGGCATTGTCGGGAACGTCCGCGACCGACGGCTCTGATTCCGCAGTATCGGGCTGAAAATCGGAAACCGTTATCCGCCGTTCCGGACGACTTGCTTTGCCGACCGAACCGGGGAACGGGCGATGGACACTTTCCGGCACTTGGGTTTCTTCAATGTCGGGATGTTTCTGCTTTATCGGCCCCGTTTCCTGTTCCGGACCGGAACCTATTTTATAATCCAGAGCGCTTTCATCCTTGATGACATTATGCTCGAACATGGAGCTGTCCGGCGGTCGGGGAACTTCGGTTTCCCGCGTTTCATCCGGACGATAAGCCTGTTCCCGCACCGGGGTCATTTCGGACCGGGGCAACGCGGCTTCTTGACGTGGCCGAACAACCCCGTCGGATGACGACGTACCGACGGCATCGGTTTGACTTTGTCCGGATGCGGCCGGCTGGCGGGCTCCGGCGGCAACGCTTACCGGCGCCGGTTTGGACGCTTTATTGCCTCCCTTGGCCTTTTCGAGAACCAGCTTGATGATCAGTTTGAGCGTGTCGAATACGCCTTCCCCGGTTACCGCCGAGGCTTCGAAAGTATGCCAGCCTTTGGGATTCAGACGGGCATTCAGCTCATCCACCGACAGGGCCCCGGGAAGGTCGCGCTTGTTGTACTGAATAACAACCGGAAGCTCGTCAATGTTATAGCCGTATTCGGCCAGATTTTCGCTCAAATTGGTCAACGATTCAATATTCTCATCCATCTTGTCCGGCTGACTGTCGGCGACAAAAACCAGCCCGTCCACCCCCCGCAAAACCAGCTTCCGAGTGGCATTATAATAAACCTGCCCCGGAACCGTATACAGCTGGAATTTGGCCGCAAAGCCGTTAATGGTACCGATATTTATCGGCAAAAAATCAAAATATAGCGTGCGATCTGCTTCGGTGGCCAGCGAGATCATCTTCCCCCGGCTATTTTGAGGGACCTTTTTATGAACGTACAGCAAATTGGTGGTCTTGCCCGATAGACCGGGGCCATAATAGACGATCTTGCAGGCCACTTCCCTGGTGGCATAGTTTATCGAAACCATAGCATCC
Source organism: uncultured candidate division Zixibacteria bacterium (assembly GCA_937925655.1). Taxonomy (GTDB): domain Bacteria; phylum Zixibacteria; class MSB-5A5; order GN15; family PGXB01; genus CALAMC01. Next base: position 20,206 of record CALAMC010000047.1, read on the forward strand.
TTTTCCGCTAAAAGCTAATTGTCATTTGGATTTGCCAATCTTGCTAATGGCATTTTTCATTTCCAGGCGGATAAGTCCTATGTTTACATCCTTCTCGGCCGTGACCACCAAAATTCCGATATTGGCGTCCGCGAAGAACAATTTCCCCGTATTGGCCTCGATGGTTATTTGCCTCAAGGCCGTCTGTTGCATCCGGTCCAGCGATTTCTGTATATTGCTGGTTATCGACGCGGCCAGAGCCCCGATAGTTTCGTCTTCAAATGACGTATTCAGATCCGAGGCAATAACGATACCGTCATTGCCGACCAGCATGGAACCTGTGATTCCACTGGTTTTGTTCAGTTCTTCAAGCACTTGGTACATATTTCTCCTCCGGGCGTGACGGCATTAATTCGCCATAACGTTCGGACACATATCTTCTGATTATATCCACGGCCTGCGTGACCCGTATACCCAACAGATCATCCATCTCCTGCTTTGACATCACCAGCAGATAAAAATCGCAGGCCCGCGACAGTGACAGTTTTCTGTCGCCAAAGACGATATCGATACGGTCAGGCGAAACATCACCTTCCCATTTATTTAAAAGATTCACATTCTTTTCTTTTATCAGAAGGCTCAAGGGAGCGTATTCATCGGGGTCGATATCGCCGCGTTTGTATGCGGCCATTGTCAACCCTTCGTGGTCAACCACAACGGCCAGTATAACGGCATGATGCTCTCCCAGATACTTGACGGCCCGCTCAAAACCGTTGGTATCATACCCCACGTGGAGATCCTGCCTTTCGGCCGGGTCGGAAAATCGACTCGATATCGATGATTCGCGCCCGGTATCGTAAGTGACGGATTTGGCCGGGTCCGATCTTTCACGGACGGTCGCGACCGGTGTTTTCTGGGCAACGGCCCGGGAACGAACCTTTCGCGCCGAAGCCGCGGCATCGGTTATTAAAGGACGAAGCGCAAACGGAGCGAAGATTATATGCATAAGTACGGCCGGCAAGTAGCGGGAAATCCCAAGAGTCAACGCGACCGATAGATTCATGGAATACATGAGTGAAATACAAAGCCCGAACAGGGTTCCCAGAGATATTCTCAAAACGAAGGTCAGACCGGCGTTGCGGAAAAGGTTGAGCCAGGAATCGGCCGCTTTTAAAAGGGTGAGAACCAGTACATAATAAACAATTTCAAAGATGGCATAAACAATAATTCCCGAACCCAGGTCTATCCCCATTTTGGACGGAAATACCAGCAGGGAGCCGATCAAAAGAAGACCGGAAAATATGAAAAATTGTCCGAATTCTCGTTTTATAACTGCCATAATTTAATCCCGTGATTATAAATTCACGTTGCAGGTTTCCAATAATGACGTCAACTTAAGGCGTAGGGTTCCTAAATTCACCCGCGTGTTGGCTTTTATCAACAACAGGTTTCGGCCAAACGGCAATAATTTGAGTACCAGGTCGTCGGCTTCTATAAGAACATCTTCATAGGCCCCAAAATTGGCCTCACCGATCTGTTCATTTATAATACGCTCTATCTCCCGGGCCAGGGCGCCAAATAAATCCGGTTCCTCCTGACAATTCCAATTGGACTCCGCCACCATACCTTCGTGATTAATAAGCATGACTCCATCGATTCCGGGTATATTGGCCAGTATATCAATCATGATCTTGGGCGATATTTCCCGAATCGGTTCCCTGGCTTCAACTTCCGACGATGGGGTCATTTCGGTTGTTTCAGGCTTTTCCGGTTTGGCCCCGGACCCCATAGTTTTATCTGCCTCCAAAGGCAGTTTTTGGGCTATTTCAAGCAACTTAATGACGTGCTTATTCTTCGGGTCCACCCGCCGCAGTTTGTCGAGGATTTTGGTGGCTTTGGAAAACTCACCTTTATAAATATGTATCTCGGCCAGCAGAAGATCGGTGGCGTGGCTGTTCCCATCAATACTGACCGACTTTTCCACTTCCATCTGGGCCCAGTCATACAAACCTTTATCAAGATTGATCTTGGCCATCACCATATGAGCCGAGCCATAATTCGGATGCACTTTCAGCCCATTCTGGCAGACCCTGAAGGCCTTGTCCAGTTCACCTTTTTTTCGATAGGCTTCCGCCAACGCCGCAAAAATCTGGGAATTGGGGCTTTCTTCCAGTATCTTATTACACTTGGCAATGCGATCGTCTAATTCGACAGAATCCGGCATTATCCCTTCCTTAATTTATCAGCCAAGTCATGTAATATAAGCAAGTTACTATAGGCCATAATTTATCAATTTGTAAATATAATCACCACTAAAACTTATGTCAATTATTTATCAGCCCAAAATCCGCCGCGTTTGATATAACCCCATCAACCAGGTTACTGACATCAAAAGATAAAAGGCCGTTACCACGAAGCCGGGCAGGTTAATCAAAGCCACCTGCTGTCCCAATGTTACGATTTGAGCCAGAAGCAAAAAGCCAAAGCCCAAAACAAACATCTGCCAGCTTTTTGACAGAAGGCCTCCGCGTACCAATGACAGAACTTTAAATGCCCATATCAGGCAAAGTGCCGAACACAATAGCACAATCAAAGTCACGATAGACACTGGTTCGTATATGTTTTCCGTCCTGATGGCGGCTCGGGCCGGAACGGCCGTGGTTATGACTCCTCCCAGGCCGGCCGATATTATGCTTAAGGTCTTTTTCATCACGAGGCACCTTTCACCAGTTTTATAACCCGGTCGGCTTTCTTAACCGAGTTTAACAGATTTTCATCGATATGATATCGTTTGACCAGTTCGCGGCGAAGGGCCAGCGGTTCCGATATCTCCTTGCGGATTTTCCCCACCGTCTGGCGATAAATGCCTTCGCCCAGAAAATAGAAAACGTACTCGAGCTGATTGGTCAGCATATTCTCCAGAGCGTTCATGACAGTATGCATCCTGACCGGGGCCGGAATTTTAATAATCTCGGCGTAAAATTTATCGAAAGTGGGGCCGGCGTTGTACGACGGGTCGAAACCCGGGAAATACATCATGATGCCGCTGCGGAAACTCGCCATATACTCGTTGAACATGGGATTGGAATCCCCGACAATTTCCGCGACCATAGTCCGGATGCGATAGACGCAATTATTATAAAGCGTGAACAGCACTGATAAGATGATTTCTTCTTCGTTTTCCACCATAACGTCGCTGGTTGTCGCCCGCCCGGCCGATTCCACTAGTCCCGACATGATCAGCTTATAAATGGAACGGTAGGTGACAAACTCGCCGACCGGGGATACCTCAATCAGATCGGGAAGTGTCCTTTGGCCGTTGATATACGGCAGAATCTTGAATTCATCCATCGACAACGTGATTTCCTCGCGACGCCCCTTGATGACCGGGGTCACCCGCAGCAAAATGTCATCCGGCGGCAGGACTTTCTGAATTTCGAGCCATTCGTCGATGCGGCGCGTGCCTTCCATAATCACGTTCATGGTAGTCAATTCAAGAGGTATCTGCATTCTTTTAGGCTCGGCCCCCTCGACAAATTTAAATTCGCCCTCTTCCCAAGAAAACAGATTATAAACGATTTCTTCTATCTGGATTTTAAGACAATCCATAACTTCTTCTTTTTCGAATAAATTCATGTCGACCAAAGTCGTCCCCAACTGCCTCCCCGTCTGCTTATGCAGGGCAATGGCCTTATCCAGATCTACTTTGGATATCTTGCCCAGCTTCAATAGCAGATTACCCAGGAGATCTTCCGATGAATTTATGGAAGAAGCGTAGATAATATCTCCGTTCCGAAAAGCAATTTCCTTTTGCCGGGTGGACGTCGAAACATAGAGTATACCTGTCTTTTTGCCCGTCGCCAGCAACTGCAGTATATCCGGAAACGATACTGTCTTAAGGTTTCCCGTAAGGCTCATACGACATAAACCACTTTAAATGGTTAGGATTTCGGCAAACCGCCATAATCATATTGTTTCTTTTATCTTATCGGGATTTTGACAGGCAATCTTAACCGGCGAAATACTGCCCGGGCCATTCATTTTACCCGAAATCTGCCATCGCGCATAACTATCGATGCGGCACCGACTTGCGACAGAATTACAGATTTTCCGAAAGTATCACCGGGAATGGTGGTTTGCGATTGGGAACGGTGGTCCGACAAGTCCAGACGGTTGGAAATCACCGCATAATCGCCTTTATTGGTAACACTTTCCATAAGCCGCAAATGTTTGGCGGTTGTTTTCGGCACAACCAGGCAACATGATTTCCACCCGCCATCAGTCTTGAATATCCCCTCCAACCGCGAAAATTCGTCATCGGCAAAAACAACATGTGACCGACCCGCATTTAATATGGCCAATCCGGACGCCAGAAACACCGAAAAATCATCGTCCCGAAGTGGATGCTCCCGATTGTCGAGAAAAACAAAGGTTCCGGAATCCGCAGGTAACGACATTTCATGAACAAGATCCCGGGCCAGACCGGCATATATCCTCGGCATATATAAACGCCCGCTGTTTGACAGCCTTGACGACAACAGGCCTTCCCGAATGGTTGCATAGTTTCCCGATATTACCACCGTTTCAAAGTCCGTTATTCCCCAATTATCCAGAAGCGGCTGAATGATTTTTTCGGTGTATGTGTAATCCTTTAAACTTAGGTCCGCCATGATTACCAGCGCCGGGACCGTTTGACTGATGGCGATATATCCCGATGATACGGACAGGACAGTGATCTCGTTTTCGTCGCGACTGTCAAGCAGACCCACCGTGGTCAGCCCGATCGTCGAAAGGACTATGGCGAAGACAAAGCATCTTCGGGCTCGCAATGAACTTATAGCCAGCGCGGCCAATATCACCAATGCGAAATACACCAGGAGCGTTCCCGCCGATGGCATAAATCCACGGTGCAGCGACCAGCTGATCGAATTGAAAAACGCCAGGAGCTCAATAACCAACAGCAATAACGGATTCAACAGCGACCCGACCAGCGTTGCCAATACCGGTATCACCAGTGCCGCAAACAACAGAATAATTTCGCCGACAACGGTAACACTCACCAGCGGCACGATTACCATATTGGATAGAAACGAAATCACGGGCAGACGATTGAAATAATATGCCGACAACGGCAACGATACAATTTGCGCGACCAGGCAGACCATGAAGGGAAAAGCAATGTACCTGTACAGTCGACTGCGATGAACCGGCCGAAACATGGAAGAAAAACGCGGCATTATGAATATCAACCCCCAGGCCGTAGCGAATGACAGCTGAAAACCGATGTCATACAATTGTACCGGTTCGACCAGCAGAATAATCAACGCTGCGGCGGCAATGATATTATTATAATCTATCCGCCGCTGGAAACACCGGCCCAATAACACCAGCGCCGCCATGAGCGCCGCCCTTACCACCGAAGGCTGATTATACGATAAAAACGAAAATATTAAGATGATAACCAACAGGAAAACAGTGCGTCCGGTTCTTCTCATCGGCGCGGCCCTGAGCAACAGCAGAAAAACCAGGATGACCAGTCCGACATTCGAGCCGGAGACGGCCAGAAGGTGCAAAGTCCCCGTATCCCGGAATAATTCATAAATATCGGGCCCAATATGCCGGGTTTCCCCGATTAAAAAACCGGAGGCCAGAGCCGCCGGGTCGTTACCGAGATTCTCGTTGAAAACCCCGAGAATCTGCCGCCTCAAATATTCAATCGCCGAATGAAGACTGCCCTTTCCCGCCGGGTCAACCCTGATCCCATACTGATGCGGCAGATAGAGCACGGCAAAAACTGAACGCAGGTTCAAATAGCGCCGATAGTCGAAGCCGTTCGGATTCGGACCACCCCGGATCGGGTACAACCGGCCCGAGACTATCACCCGGTCGCCGTACTGGACGAAATTGGACCCGCTGCCGACATGAATCAATATTCTTCCCGCCACGCGGGTCATTGTCCCGCCCATCTCCAGTGAATCCACCCGGGCGAATATATCGGAGTATTTATCTTTGACCACCGGCCAGTCGTCAACCGTGGCGTATATGATATATTTTGATTGGCCATCGGCATAATGGACAACATGGCCGGGCGGGAATGTCTTCATGGCGTAGGAGTATGAAAAGCCGGAGAAAAATAATAGAGTCATGATTGCCAATCCGGCTGTGGCGGCGTTTTTCTGCCGGGCCCAGAACCATAGGGCAATAACCAGACTCACTATGGCCATCATTAGCCAGAGCCAGGCCGGAAATGATGAGTTATCCGACAGTACAATCCCGGCTACAACTGCAGCTAAAGCCGCCACCGCCGGAAATTTTCTGATCATTATCGTTTCTCAACCTATTTGACACGAGCCCTGAATATCGATATAACCTTGGGCAACTCATCCAATTTCATGATTATTGAAAGAACCAGATAAACCACTACGAGACCGGTGATTTCGAGTGTAACCACGGCCAGATTGCCGGGAAAGCCTCCCAGCACAAGTAACTGCCGAATATCAACGAAATAAATCAGCAATTTGGTCAGTCCAACCGCAACGGCTGATGCAATTATGGTCTTGCCGCCTTGAAATAAGACCGGTCGAAAAGCCAGGCCGGGGATTTTATCTTTTAAGTATATCAGCAACAGGCCCAAATTGGCCAGCCCGGCGGCACCCGTGGCCGCCGCTAACCCGGCGAAATTCAAGAACGGTATCAGCATGAAATTCAGGCCGATATTGATTGCCACCGCCAATATGGAAAATAACATGGGCCTTTTCGAATCACCCATCGCATAATATACCGGGGCCACGACCCGCACGCCGGCAAATCCGATCAGTCCGAAAGCGTAATAAAACAGGGCCTGCGCGGTATTAACCGTATCCGCAGTCCCAAAAGCGCCGTACTGGAAAATCAGCCTGACAATATCGTAGCCGAAAAACGCCAGAAAGGCCGCCGAAGGTATCACCAGAAACATGTTCAGGCCGAAAGCCTCGGAAAAAGTTCGCCCCAGGGCGACATTATCGCCGCGGGCCACATCCTCGGAAGCCTTTGGCAAAGCCACCGTGCCCAGCGCCACCGCGAAAACTCCCAGCGGAAAATGCATCAGACGGTACGAAAAATTAAGATATGAAATCGCTCCTTCAATCAGGAACGATGCCAGCAGGGTGTTTATTAATATGTTTATCCGCGAGGCAGACAGACCGAGCATCATGGGTGTAATCAACCGGACCATTTTCCTTAATCCGGCGTCATAAAAATCCAGCACGAAATGAAACCGAAATCCGATACGGTGCATCGACGGCAGTTGAAACACCAGCTGCCCCAGACCGCCGATTATCACTCCCAGCGCCAGCGTGTAAATCGGGGCGCTGAAATACTTATACAGCAAAATAGGCGTCAATATCATGCCCAAGTTAAACAGCGCCGGGGACAAAGCCGGAATTCCGAAGCGACCGGTCGAATTCAGGATTCCCATTAATACCGCCGAAACCGATACCAGCAACAAATAGACAAACATCAGCCGGGTCAGGTTGACGGTCAGGTCAAATTTTTCGGGATTAGCCGTGAAGCCTTTGGCGGAAATATAAACCAGCTGGGGGGAAAATATTATTCCCAGCGAAACGGTCAGGCCGACCACCAGAAGAAGTGCCGAAATAGTGACATTGGCCAGTCTGAAAGCATCGGCTTTATCCTGCTTGACCAGCTTTTCCTTGAAAACGGGAACAAAAGCCGAGGAAAGGGCGCCTTCGGCAAAAAGGTCGCGCAACAGGTTCGGGATACGGAAGGCCGCGACAAAACAATCAGTGAGCATGCCCGCGCCGAATAGAATCGCCACTACCTGCTCCCGGATCAGACCCAGAATGCGGGAAAAGGCGGTGGCCGAAGCCACCTTCCCGGCCGAAGAAACCATGCTATTGTCAAAATTTTTATCCATTGACAAACTCGGCCCTGTGCGTATATTGAGAAACTAATTTTTTTGATATTGAAAGGAGATTGCCTTGCCGCACCATAAATCGTGCAAGAAAAGAATACGGACTTCCGCCGAAGAACAACTGCGCAACCGTTCGGCCAGAACCGCTCTTAAAGGCGCTATTAAGGCGCTTAAATCCAGCCAGAAGCCGGAAGACGCGGCCGCGAAGTATATCATGGCCGTCAGCAACATCGATAAGGCTGCGAATAAAAAAATCATTCATAAAAACAAGGCCGCTCGTTTAAAGTCCAGACTGGCGGGATTTGTCGTTTCCCTTAATAAAACCGAGTAGGGCGGTCAGATCATAAATCTGGCCAGCCTTAACAGCCGTGGATGAGTCGTCAGAATCGTCCAGAGCAATTTGCCGACATTTATCCCGCTATTATTGTAATCACCTGCCATATCATTAAGTGATTTAATAATGCAATTAAGGTCCCGGTCCGTCATATGCTCGAACGCCCGCCGCATCCGGGCATAACGGACCATCTCCTCCCTTTTGGCTTTAAGAAACTCCCCCGGATAGGCTTTGCCCAAATCAGTTAAGCTCGCGACCTCTCCGGAAAGGAATTTTACCGCGGCCCGTCCGGCAAAAACCCCCGAAATCATACCTAAGGCCAGACCCGCTCCCGACAACGATTCGACAACGCGCGCGGCGTCACCGACAACCAGCAGGTTGCTTATACGCATCATGTGCTCTCCCCGATAAAGCGGAATCAGACCACAATGACGGCTGACAACTTCCGCCCCGCCAAACCGCCGGGCGATGAACCTGTCCAGCAGGCCCTTTGCCGGGTTGTCTTTTTGTTTATTTGAAGCCATGCAAATACCGACATTGGCGCTCGACGGTGATTTCGGAAAAATCCAGATATACCCCTTCGGTGCCAACCGGTTGCCAAAATGAAACTCAATCGTGCGGGTATCAAAATCCGGTCCCTGCAACCGATATTGAAAAGCCACAAGTGATTCTTTAAGTCCAAGTCTGTTGGGCAATCCGCAGCTTCGGGCGAGTTGCGATTCGACCCCGTCAGCCGCGATAAAAATCCCCGCTTCAATCTTTTCGGTTCTGCCATCGGGATAGGCCGCTTCTATGGCCACAAATCGCTTTCGACTTTTAATCGGGTTTTGTCCGATCGCCGCGCACACCAGATCGGCCCCGGCTTTTCGGGCGCGATGAGCCAGATCATAATCGAAACGCGGCCGGTCCAAAATATATCCCCGGCGTTCGCTCTGCGCCGCCGCACGGTTGCCATCGGGAGCAACCATCACAAACCGGTCGATCTCGGACGATAGCCAGGCCGGCTCAATTGTATCAAACAATTGCTTCATCGCCCCCATCGAAATGCCTTCGGCACAGCATAGCGGCAATCCCGGCTGTTTATGTTTTTCAAGAAGCAGTGTCCCGTAACCGGCACGGGCGATTTCATACGCCGCCATCGAGCCCGCCGGCCCGGCCCCGACCACAACGGCATCGTACTTACGCAACGGCCTTTTCCCTCAACGCCTCAACCGGGCAGAAGAAAATGCATATCCGACACATGGTGCAAATTTCATGATGACAATTAAGCCTTTCAAAGCTCAAAGACAGAGCGTCTTCGGGACACAATGCCACACATCCGCCACACTGCAGACACGAATTGTCATCGATTTCCAGCATAATGCCGGTAATGTAGGCGGCGGATATTCGCCGTTCAACAATTTTTTAAATTAACTTAATAATTGAGTAAAAATACACCGCCGCTAAATGATTCGGCGCGCCCGCTTTCCAATCTTAGGGCAATCAGTTCGTGTAGAAAACTCTGCTTGTCATCAATCGAGGCTTTTTCCTTGAGCACTTTTATGGGATAGTTGATTCCCAGAACGCGGCAGATTCCATCCGGATGATAAAATCCGGGCGGCAGCCTGAAGCCGTTTTGTCCAAGCCAGATTGCATCGGCGAACTTCAGATTGCCGATTTTTATCATGGTCGTTTCCACGTTCAAAGCCGCGGGGTAGCCCCGAAAAGGCCGCGCAACCCGCTTTTGCATGACACGGCGACGGCGTAAATACTCGATAAAGTCAATTAATACCGGGGAAACATGTTGGCGACATTTATGGCAAAAACCAATGCCCCCTCCAGCTTTATTAACTTGAATACTGCAAGCAAAGACGTCATCTGTTCGATGGCCGCCATCGGCGACCAACAGACTTGTGTCGCGCGGGAAAAGTCCCTGAAATTCTCGAAAATATTCATCAGTCCATTCTTGCACCATGATGTAACCGGTCATAGCGGATATGCCTGAAGTCGACTCTACCTGCACCGGCACAAAATCAACGTCAAGTCGGGCCAGCGCTTCCAGGACGGAACCGTCTTCGGTCAACAAATACTTATTTTCCGCCACTTCCGCCACGAGAAGCGGATTGAATATATATCCGGCTTCGGAAAAGGCAATTTCCAGGTAGTCTATCCGGTCCGGACTGGATTCCAGAATCGGCACAATTTGCGTACGGGGAATTATTCTTAAAACCGGCTCCATATCACTCTCCTGAAAATGCTTTCAGAATCGAACTGCAATAACGATGCCAATCCCGGAAAAACCGGTTAAACCGGGATATATCCCGCTTTTATTGAGATAAATCTGTCGAAAGCCATTGTATTTCTGGGACGGTTTAAACCGGGTGTGCAACCGATTTCAATTATTATATCATTTCGAAAGTAAGAATACGGTCATAGGTGCGTACGAGAATCGTTCGATGGTCCGGCCAGAACCCCACTTCGGGTTGCCCTGCGGCCCAGGCGGAATTAGGGAATTCCGCCTTGCGTATAAAGTTACGCCCGATGTCAAACATATAAATATAGCCTTTGGGGTGGCGTTTATCTTTCGGAACCGAGGCCCCCAGATTGAGGATTACACCGCACGCGATATATTGATGATCAACCGAAAGATCAAGCGACGTAAACCGGTATTGGGCAGTTTCGGGTTTATAACCCCAGACCCGAGTTCCTTTGTCCATGTCCACTGCCACCAGATTAAAAGCCGATATATAATACAGCCTGTTTGATTTCTCACTGATTTTTATCGCGATAATTTCCCCGTCGACCGCGATGTTACCCGACAACAGCGTCGTATCCCGGTAAATCGACAAAATCCGGGCCTTAACGACCGCAAAATATTCACCGGTGGCCGATATGGCAAAATTGTTTTGCGGTTCAAACTCCTTGAGCCGACACCCCGCTTTATCATAAAGGTGCACTCCCCTTGGGCCGCCGTCTATCACAAAGCGGCTGCCGTCCGAAGCAAACCTGATTTCCTTGAGCGCGTCGATATCGAGCAGAGTTGCCGTTTGATCCGAATTGCATACTATCACCTGCCAGTCAAAGGCGCCCACCGTGCCGCCCGCAAATATCATATAATCGCCCGATGGAGATATATAATATTCGCCATGCGCGAGACCCTCAAATGACCAGATTACATTATGGCGTGCATCATGGATATCAATACGATGCAACAATTCCTCTTGAAATACACCCGCCTTATACGAGGAGATTAAGCCATAATACATGCCGTTTTCGGCAACGGTCAGCTGTTGGTCGGATTTCATGGATATAAGCGGGCCGGGCCGGAGGCGTTTATCATAGACGACCGCGGATTTGCCATCGACGACGATCAGATTGCCGCTGTTCAGGCCATATGCACGGGCCTTTTCGGAATAGGATATTTTATTGGCCGATGCGCGCAGATCCAGCGCCGCCGCGTCGGATAAAAACGATAAACACAAGAAAATTGCGCCCGCGGCGCCAACAATCCAAGTCATTATTCCACGCACCCCATTACCGGATCCGGTCCGCCTTCATACAAGGCCGCAATCATATACAATATATCCAGCAAATTTACTGCACAATCGCCGTTCACGTCGGCCAGATTGAGATTGACCGGGGCCGGACCGCTTTCATACTTGTACCTGATCAAAAGCAAAATATCCAGCAAGTTAAACGCGCCGTCACCGTTGGCGTCACCATATATTACAATTTCCTGCCCGAAATAGTTGATAATTTTAGCCATCAGGGCCGATGCCGATGCACTGGTCAGATAATAAATGGGAAAAGACAGAGCCACCCTCTTACTACCGGCGATCTCATAGGCCACCCCTACCGGCTGGCCGTTAAAATTCGGATTGCCGCTTTGCGAATTGAATGTATATATGATCTGCGCCGAACTGACCGGGGGCAGCGTTAATTTGGAAATGACCGGCAGAGCCCCGCCGAAGATTCCTCCCGGCTTGACCTGCACGCTGGGCCAACCACCCTGCCCCGTAGCGCCGGTAAAATCGAGCGCCTCTTGTTCCGTCACCCCCGTAATATCAAAAGCGTCATATAAAAAATCACCCGGCTCCTGGGCTCCGCCTCCGGCAAGGTTAATAATCGTTCGCCACCCGGCCAGCACGAAATTAGTCGGATAACCGAGATACCATGATACCGAATCGGCCGAAACGGAAAACAATTGCACGTTTATATCATCGTCAAACCAAAAAATCGTCTCATACTGCCCGGCCGACGACCGGCTCAAAGCCTGCGCCGCCGTGTTGATTTCCTGTTCAACGAACGATATTCCGGTGAATATGGAATCGTAATAGGCCGTCTGTTCATATTCGGCCGGATTAAGACCACCTTCAGCCGACGTTTCTTCCACGAACAGTATCCCCGAATCGAAAGTCGCCGCAATTGCCGATACGATACCGGAAGCGTCCGATTCGATCAAATCATTATCCACCGCCAGGATTTTGTATTGATATGGCTTATGACCGTCAACGGCTGTATCGGTGTACGTCGTATCGGTCGTTTCATCCAGAACAGCCCAGTCATTCAACGGGTCTTTCCTCATGATTCGATAATAATTCAAATCCAATTCATTATTGGCGCCCCACACCAGAACAAGCTTTTGATAATCAGGGTCCACCTTGACCCGCTGGGGCGCCCTCGGAATGATATTCGGCTGCCCGGTCTTTTCTATCAAGAACAGCGGGCCATACCCCTCGGCATTTGTCCCCGCCACCGCCACGTGGTATGTCTGACCGTTTGTCAGGCCCGATATTGTATGATTGCATTCACCCGGCGGCACATCCGATGTGTCCGTATAGACACCCGATGCCGTACCATATAAAACCTTATATGTATAAGTCGGTTCGCAGTCGTCAACCCAGTCCACCAGAAGCTCGCTGCCGTTGCCGACGTCGTAAATGGCATCTATCCGTGTAAATTTAGCGGCGTTATCGATAACCCCGACACCCGCCGCCGCGGCACGGGTCAGCTGCTCGAAATACGGAAAATCGAGGCGGGATGAGATATCCAGGTTGGTATGCCAGCCGCCATAGTTGAATAGGCCTTCCTGCGTATAAACGACATTATAGCCGCGGTCCCGAAACGGCACATGGTCGGAACTTCCGGTGGAACCGGCAATAACCGGATTCAGGGTGGAAACACGCGCGGCGGCATCATGCATAACCCGGGCGTAACCGTCAAACGGCCCGTGAAAATACTTGACATCGTAATTGACACCGCCGGAGTAGGCCACCATGTCATAATTAAGCATCACTTCGATATCGGTGCCGGCATAATACAATTCCTGGGCCAGGGCATAAGAACCTACCAGTCCGACTTCTTCCGCAGAGAAAGCGGCGAATATATATGTCTTTTTAGTCGGGATATCTTTCAGAATACGCGCCATTTCCAGCGCCACGCAAACCCCGCTGGCATCATCATCCGCCCCCGGCGCATATACCATCGGGTCGCTGTCGAAATTGATGGAATCATAATGCCCGCCGATAACGATTACTTTATCGGCTTCGGCACCCCCCGGCTTTGTGCATACGACGTTATGAAGCATCCACCCGTTATACCAGAATTCCTGAAGCGTTACATTGGTATATCCAAATGACTGGAACTTGGCGACAATCCAGTCGCGGGCGGCAGTGATCGAATCCGAATATATATACCGCGTTCTGAACGCTTCCAGCCGCGTATCGTAACTCAAAAGTGAATCCTGACTGATCAGATCAGCCAGCGTATCCGAGGGGTAATCGATATCCATCCCGGCATAAAAAGCCGGCGGATTATAAAAAAACGGCGTCTTGAGGTCTTCAAGAGCACGAACCATATAGCCCGCCCGACGAGCAGATTCAATTTCCTGTCCGGTTAAACCGGCCAGGTATATGCCTTCAAATTCAAAGTCGGCCACGATATTAAGGGACTTGACAAATGCTTTCGGGATAACCGGGTCGAGCAAATATACACCCGAAAGATCGCGACCGGATATGGCCTTTTCAACCTCAATTCCGGCATCAAACAAATATTGAACGGTATTTTCATCGGTCTCTATTATGAAATAATCCATAAGCATCCCGTGGGCGTAATTCAGGCGGCTCTGAACCATCGTCAATTGTTCTTCGCTGTTAATTTTTATCAAATAAAGGTCACCGGCCGAAAGAGTACCGGCCAGGGCGAAAATTGCCAGGATCGTCAGCATCACGCAGGCTTTCATTTTACACTCCTTCTGATTCCAGACATTTGCAAAAAATACGGCGGTAAATGACTGTATAGTTTAATATACTGGTCAGCCGATTCTTGTCAAACGCTGTCTTTAATTATCTAACGATCCAGCGACTCCATTAGTTTATTACTCAATTCCTGCCCGACCTCAAGATATTTTCCGGTCGCCTCCGCGACAATCTCGCCCTTTTCGTTGATAGCTTTGCCGCTGGTTATAAATAATCGACCGCGACCCTTTTCCAGGCGACCCTCGAAAATAATTTTCTGACCTATGTATATGGCCTTGACGAACTTAACGGTAAGCTCGACAGTCATGACATAGACTTTTTGAGCCAGCAAAGCCTTTATCATGACTTCATCCATAAGCGTCGCGGTAATCCCCCCGTGAAAAATATCATGGTAACCCTCGAAACGTCTTTCCGCGACATATTCTGTCACCGCCCGGTCATTGTCGAAATAAAAGCGCGCCTTCAGCCCACATACATTTTCCTGCCCGCAGACGAAGCACCCCGAATATCTGGCTATTTCATTCATATGGATAATCTATCATCACCGTCGCGATTTGAAAACAATAAAAAAACCCGGCCGCGTGACCGGGTTTTTTTGAAAATGCTGCTTTTAATTGATGACCGTGCAGAGATCACGGGTATAATTCCATGTATAATTATTCCGCGTAATGTGAACATTGGCTGAACCGTAATCGAAGGTTATGCTGATCGTCCAGGTATGACTGAATTCAGACGGCGTATCGTCGACGGTTATTGTGTAACTCTGACTGAAGTTGATATTCATCTGACCCGACACCGGACACCCGGAAACCCATCCGTAACTGGGAACCTGGCTGAACACTATGTCGCTATATGTGACATTGGATTCGAACTCGGCGGCAATAGTCGTATCTTCGGAAATATAATTCCAATTAATGACGGCATTGCCGGAACCGTTAAGCTCGCAGAAATTCTGATCAAGATCGGTGAAAACCAGCTGGGTACGCCCGGTCCAGTTGGCGTATGTCTGATCGGTCAGACCATTGTCGGTTTCAAAAATCCAGTTATGAATATAGTCCATGTAATCGGCCCCGCTGGACTGCTCTACAAAATCGCCGTCCTGACGGAATTGCACCGAATCGCGGGTGTACATGGCATAATAATCGGTTTCCTGGGCCACCCAGATTTCATGCCAACCCGTGCTCGCGTAGTAGTTATAAGTGTAATTGACGTCGCCGCCGCCGGGGGCATATGTGGCTATTATAACGTCGTCATCGCCTTCATCGGTCGGCAACAGATTATAGCTGTCGAAAGCAGAGTTGAACGAGGCGATAGCCGAATCGATGACATTGTTGATCTGGGGCTGAACCAGCATGTAATCGAAATCGGTCTCGCTTCCCTCTATCCACCTGGTCGTCGAGGAATCCGAACAGCCGAAACCCATAATCAGGATTGTGGCCAGCACACCGGCGATAAACAGTTTAGCGCGCATCGTGTGTCTCCTTTCACGGCGCCCAGCTCCCGGTGCGGCCCCGGCCGGTCGGTGACTACGACCGTTCCAGCAGAAACGTCATAATCGCCTTCTGGATATGCAGCCTGTTTTCGGCTTCGTCGAAAACGACCGAATGGGGTCCGTCGATTACCTCGTCCGTGATTTCTCGTCCCCGTTCCGCCGGCAGACAGTGCATAACCAGACAATCCGGAGCGGCTCCGGTCAGCAACGCCGAGTTTACTTGAAACTTACTTAATAATTGTGTCTTCTCATTTAGTTTGTCTTTTTGGCCCATGGAGGCCCAAACATCCGTATAGATAACATCGGCATTGCGCACGGCTTCTTTAGGATCCTCGGTTATTGTTATCATGCTGGCCCGGTTGGCCTTCGCCCGCTCCAGAATTGCCGCATTCGGCGGCGTCGATTTATCGGTCCCTATCCGAAGGTCGATCGGCAGCAACGAAGCCAGGTTTAACCAGCTATTGCACACGTTGTTGCCGTCACCCAGATAGGCAATGGAATATTTTTCTTTTTTCTTGTGTTCCATTATCGTAAAGTAATCGCCCAGAATCTGGCAGGGATGAACCAGGTCGGTCAAACCGTTGACAACCGGCACCTCGGCGTATTTGGCCAGGCCGGTGACGTCGGCGTGTGAGAATGTGCGAATCATGATCAGCCCGACAAACCGGGACAGCACTTTGGCCACGTCATGGACCGATTCGCGCACGCCGATCTTGATTTCATTGTCGGTAATATAAAGCGAATTGCCCCCCAGCTCATTGATGCCAACCTCAAAGGACACGCGCGTTCTTAACGACGGTTTTGTAAAAATGCACGCCACCGACTTCCCGGCCAGTGGTTTGGGAGAAATCTCCCCGCTTTTCATTTTGCGACATAATTCGAAGATTTCGAAGACTTCCTGACGGGTCAAATCGGTTATTTCACACAGCGAACGAGGCATATCGACTCCTTTCCTTTTTTTATTTTCATCATTTTATAAATCGCCGAAAGTAACACCGCCCGACCGGACTTGTCAACATCTGATTAAATGCCGGGTGTTACAACGATTATTTCGCTTGATTAATGACTTATCCCTGCCCTTATTAAATAACGAAACCATGACCGGCAACTTTCGTAATTTACGCCAAACGAAACGATTGAGGGAGATATGACCAATTCACGAATTATATGGGCAATAGCTCTGATTATAATCGGGCTCGTTGCCATCGCCGTCCGGGCCGATTTGCTGGACTGGCCTTTTCGCTTCATCTTTCGCAACCTGTTTTCAATCGGGCTCATTGCCCTGGGCATTTATCTGATAATCCGGCAGTTTAACCGGCCCAAAATGACCGACCCGGTTGGGCACTCGGAACGACTCGAACCCTATGCACCGGGATTCCAGACCTTCGAAAAGGCTTTCGGAGACCTTCACTTTGATGCCCGTGATTCCGAACTCAACGGACGTCACTTCTCGACCGTTTTCGGCGATATCATGTTATATCTGTCGGGTGGCCGCCTGGTACCGGGAATAAACCGATTGACGGTATCGGCCGTATTCGGCGATATCAATATCACCGTGCCCAAAGAAATGGCTGTTTTCGCCACCGGGTCGGATACTTTCGGCGACATTACTATTTTCGGCAAAGTCGCCTCGGGCATCGCCAACAGCCTGATGCAAAAGACCGATAATTTCGATTCGGCCGCAGATAAATTATATATCCATGCCCGAACCGTCTTCGGTGACGTCCGTATACACCAGGTTTGAGACCAATCTTATTTAAGCTCTTCCACCGTCCAGCGGGCATTGACATAAAGGCAGATTATCTCCGCGCCGAAGCCCCAGGATTTGACGGTATCAAGACTTTTCTTTAATTGGGTTTCCTGAAATTCTCGTTTGACCGGATTGCCGGCACAATCATGATGCCCCACCAGGGCAATGATTTTCGAGCCGTGCTTATTGACGGAAATATCGATCCGGTGTCTGATGGAATCAAGCGCGGCCACGTTGGTACCTTCGGCAAGGATTTTTATCGGTCCCGGCTCGGTGATGGTATCGACGTAATCGGCTCCGAATTTGTTTTTCAGATATTCAATGACGGGCAATTGTATCCTGCCGTCCATACAGTTTACGGCGGTGGCAAACTTGCCTTTAGGCATTGGCTTATTCTCCCGATTTCTATCATAATATATATCTGCTTAAATCTTCATCTTCGATTATTTCGCCCAGCTTCTTATTGACCATCCCAACGGTTATACGGATATTTTTCTGTCCCGCCGGAGCTTCGAACATGATATCTTCCAGAAGCGTCGTCATGACCGTGTGAAGTCTCCTCGCCCCGATATTTTCCATACTATTGTTGACCTGCTCGGCGATTTCGGCTATTCGCTCAATGGCCTTTTTGTCGAAGGTAAGATTAACATCTTCGGCCTTCAACAAGGCCACATACTGCTTGATTAGAGCGTTCTGCGGTTCGGTAAGGATTTTAACGAAATCTTTGGCATCCAGCGAGCCCAGTTCGACCCGTATTGGGAATCGCCCCTGGAGTTCCGGCACCATATCCGATGGCTTCGAGGAATGAAATGCCCCGGCCGCGATAAACAGCATGTGGTCGGTCTTGACCAGACCATACTTGGTCATGACCGTTGAGCCCTCGACAATCGGTAATATATCCCGCTGGACCCCCTCGCGCGAGACATCGGGACCGGTTTTGGACTTCTCCCCGCAGATTTTATCGATTTCATCGACAAAGATAATCCCCGATTGTTGGGCACGCTCCAGAGCGTCCGCGATAACGTCGTCCATGTTCACCAGACGGTCCAGCTCGTCGGCAAACAGAAATTTCCTGGCTTCGGAAACCGTCGTCTTGCGCCGTTTGGTTTTCTTGGGAACGATGCCCGAGAACATTTCCTGAAAATTAATACCCAATTCTTCCATTCCCATTGGCGAGAAAATCTCGACCACCGGGAATCTGTCCTGCGCGGCCTCGATCTCCACTGTTCTCTTCTCCAGTTTACCGTCACGCAATTGCTGGCGGAGCTTCTCTCTGGTATTGCCGATATCGATATCGCCCGATTCCAGTTGAACCACATCCTCCGGCGGCTGGTTCTTTTTTGAACGCGGCGGAGGCAACAATAAATCCAGCAGGCGCTCTTCGACATTTTCCTGGGCTTTGCCTTCCACCGCCTCGGCCTTCTCCTGGCGAACCATATTGACCGCCAGGTCCACCAAATCGCGCACCATCGATTCCACATCCCGCCCGACATACCCGATTTCTGTGAATTTGGAGGCTTCTACTTTTAAAAATGGCGCTGAAGCCATAGCCGCCAGACGACGCGCAATTTCGGTTTTACCGACGCCGGTCGGGCCGATCATTAAAATATTATTGGGCTGAATCTCGCTTTGCATGTCGCCGCTCACGGCCTGACGCCGCCAGCGGTTGCGAAGCGCAATCGCCACGCACTTTTTGGCCTTCTCCTGGCCGATGATATACTTATCCAGATGTTCAACGATTTCTCTGGGAGTCTTGGCAATCTTGTTTATCATTTCAATGTTTCCACCGTGATATTGTCATTGGTATAAACGCATATATCCGCCGCGATTTTAAGCGACTTCTGGACAATTGTCTCGGCCGATAGTTTCGGAGACGTCGACAGAAACGCCCGCGCCGCGGCCAGCGCATACGTTCCCCCCGAACCGATCGCCAGAATACCGTCATCGGGCTCGATCACTTCACCCGACCCGGCAATTATAAGAGAATTCTTTCGGTCGGTAACGGCCAGCAATGCCTCCAGCCGCTGGAGGTACTTATCGGTCCGCCATTCTTTGGCCAGTTCCACCGCCGCTTTGGGCAGATTTCCGTTGTACTCTTCTATTTTGGCTTCGAATCTTTCGAATAAAGCGAAGGCATCGGCCGCCGCTCCGGCAAAACCGGCCAGTATCTGGTCGTTATACATCCGGCGGATCTTTACCGCCTTCGATTTCATGACGGTATCATCCAGCGTCACCTGACCGTCGCCTCCCAACGCCGCCTGGCCTTTATAGCGCAGTCCCAGTATGGTTGTGGCATGAAATTTCATATCTATCTCCTTAAGCCCGGGGGTGGGCTTTATCATAAACCTTTTTCAACTGCTCCGTCGTAATATGGGTGTACTTCTGCGTCGTGGCCAACGAACTGTGACCGAGCATTTCTTTAATGGCCAGAATATCGGCCCCGTTTTCAAGCATATGCGTGGCGAAACTGTGGCGAAGCATATGCGGCGTTACTTTCTTGCCCAGCCTGGCGCAATATTTCAACACAATGCGATTGACCGACCGGGTAGTCAGAGGCTCGCCGCGATAATTCAAAAACAGGTAACCCTGATGATCCGGGCGTGACCCGATAAATAATTCACGAACCTCCAAATATTCCTTGAAATCGCTTGCCAGCGATTGCCCGAATGGAACCGCTCTTTCCTTGTTACCTTTGCCGATAACCGCCATCGCCCCCTTGTTCAAATCGACGTCGGAAATCCTGACCGAGGCCATTTCGGCACGGCGGATGCCGGTCAGATAAAACAGGGTCACCATCAGGTAATCCCGGCGACTCAAATAATTATCCTTGCCCAGATAATCGAATAACTCCTCGGCCTCTTTCTGCGACAAGAAACCGGGAATCTTTTCTTTATATTTCAGATGCTGCAGACGGCACAAATAGTTTGCGCCTTCCTTTTGTTGCGCCAAGTATTTCTGAAATCCGGCCAGAGCATAGATAAATCCGGCCAGCGTCCGCACGGAGACACCTTCGGTCCGCCGGACGGCCAGATATTTGCGAAGCAATATGGCATTGACTGCGGGCGATGGTTCGTGGTTTTCATATTCGCGCTCCAGAAACTCCGCCCAGGGCTTAAGATTTATCCGATAGGTTTCAATGGATCCCGCCGCCAGAGCGCTTTGCCGGGCGAGATACTTTATATAATCGTTGAACGCTTTTATAATCACGGAGGGAAGATATGGCAAATCTAATCTGACGTCAATTAAAAGCGCTATCGCTTTTGCCAGTCCTGGCGCATCAAACCGAACAGGTCAATATCCATAAACCGGCCGTTATGAAACATGGCTTGCCGAAGCGTCCCCTCATATTTAAACCCGCATTTTTCCGCCAGTTTTTTACTCGGCATATTTTCCGGAAAAATGCGCAGCATAAAACGGTTAACCGGCTTGATGCCAAACACATAGGCGACGAATAAAGCCAGCGCCTCGCTCATATACCCTTTGCCTCGGTCTTCCGGCCGTAATATGCGATAGGCAATCTCAGAACCGTCAATATGAGTAAAGCTTTGAAAATACATGATCGCCCCAACCAGTTTGTCGGATTTATCGACAATGTGCAACTTGCCGGAATCATCGGCCCAGAAATTATCCTTATGATAACGTTCCTTCTGTTGCGATTCTCTTATAAACCAGTGTGGCCAGAAATCCCCTACATCGGACATGCGATTGGCCAATGACACAAATAGAGGAATTTCCTCCTCCTTGACCATACGCAGGTTTATTTTCTTACCCTCAATCATAAATTTTTCTCCTGAAGGGCGATATTCGATGAAACTGCCGTTTTCAAAGTAAACGCAAGTCGCCCGGGATTATTTGAATTAAATCAAAAAACGATGGTTTTGAGGAATGTTGTCACGAGACGACTTCTTCAGTCTTTTCTTTAAAGACTTTATGCTTGCATTCGGGACAATACAGATGCGGGCCGGATGATTTGGTATCTTTTTCCACCATATATGGGCTTTTGCACTCCGGGCATTGCTGATTGACCGGACGATACCAACTGGCAAAATCACATTTCGGATAATGGGAACAGCCCCAGAACGTTTTGCCGCGGCCGGTTCTTTTTTCCACAACATCGCCGCCGCAACCGTCACGGGGGCACTTGATCCCGGTCGGAATAGCCCGGGTTGTCTTGCAGTCGGGATAATTGGAGCAGGCCAGAAATCTTCCGAAGCGGCCTTCTCTCACGACCATCTTGGCGCCGCAGTTTTCACAAACCTGATCGGTCACTTCCGGTTCGGCCTGACCGTTGAGCGGTTTGGTCGTCTTGCATTCCGGATAGGCCGAACAGGCCAGAAAACGTCCGTTGCGGCCCCACTTGATAACCATCGGAGACCCGCACTTTTCGCACACTTCGCCGGTTTCTTCGGTCAGCGAATCTTTGATTTCCTTCTGACGTCCGGTAACATCGGCCAGAGTTTTTTCAAACGGGCCATAAAAATCCTGCATGACCGTCACCCAGTCCTCCTTGCCCATTTCAATCTGGTCGAGATCGGTTTCCATGTGAGCCGTGAATTTGACATCAAACAAGGCCGGGAAATTGTCTACAAGAATTTTATTGACTGTTTTGCCCAAATCGGTCGGCAAAAGCTTTTTCTGCTCCAATTCGACATATTTGCGATCCAGCAGGGTTGAAATAATCGAAGCATACGTCGACGGGCGGCCAATACCCTCGGCCTCCAACGTTTTAACCAGCGAGGCCTGGGTGAAACGAGCCGGGGGCTTGGTAAAATGCTGGCTGGGCCGAAGCTCTATCAATCGGAGCTTATCGCCTTTTTTAAGTTCCGGGATAGAATCGATAAACCCGTTCTCCCCGTTGCCATTAGCCCCATTGTCTCTGGCTTCGTCATAGACCTTCAGAAATCCGTCAAATTTTAAAGCCTGGGCATTGATGCGAAACAGGTATTTCCCGGCCGTGATGTCCACCGAAGTGGTGTCATATATCGCCGGAGTCATCTGGCAGGCGACAAATCGGTTCCAGATTAATGAATACAGACGAAATTGGTCGCGGGTAAGATACCCTTTGACCTTTTCTGGCGGATTATCCAGATAAGTCGGGCGTATCGCTTCATGAGCGTCCTGCGCCCCTTTTTTGGCTCGGTAGAAATTAGGTTTGCCCGGCAAATACGCCCGGCCGAAAGATTGGCCGATATACTCGCGCACTTGCTCAATGGCCGTATCGGCAATGCGGGTCGAATCGGTTCTCATATAGGTAATCAAACCGGTTGCGCCTTCATCCCCCAGTTCGACGCCTTCATATAATTGTTGCGCAATCATCATCGTCTTTTTGGGCGAATACCCCAGGGCACGAGCCGCGTCCTGCTGTAATGTACTGGTAATAAACGGCGGAAGAGGATGGCGTTTTTTCTCCGATTGGGTGACTTCCTCGACAATAAAACTAAGCTTTTTCAGTTCCGTGACAATAGCTTCGGCTTCGGACTGGTTTTTAATCTCCGGCTTGGCGTCTTCGATTTTAACCAGTTTCGAAAGCAGTTCGGTTCCCGATTTGTCGGCCAGAAGAGCCTCAATGTTCCAATACTCTTCTTCGACAAAGACCTCAATCTCGGCCTCACGTTCGCAGATAATTCTCAATGCCACCGACTGCACCCGGCCGGCGCTAAGATTGCGCGCCACAGTCTTCCAAAGAATCGGCGAAACCTTATATCCTACCAGTCGGTCCAACGCCCGACGGGCCTGCTGGGCGTTGACCAGGTTAATATCGATGTCACGCGTATTTTCAATCGCTTCCAGAACCGCCTTTTTCGTAATCTCATTGAATGTCACCCGCACCACTTTGTCGGGTTCGTTGATCTGCTGTGATACATGCCAGGCTATGGCCTCGCCCTCCCGATCCGGGTCGGGCGCCAAATAGACCATATCAGACTTTTTTGCGGCATCGCGAAGCTGTTTGAGTATTTTTTGTTTACCCCGAATAGTCACATAGTCGATTTTAAAATTATCTTCCGGATCGACACCCAGCTTGGATTTGGGCAGGTCGCGAATATGCCCGATAGTCGAAAGAACTTCAAAATTTTTTCCCAAAAACCTTTTGAGGGTCTTGGACTTCGCGGGTGATTCAACTATTAAAAGGTTTTTCGTCATTAAATCCCTATTCTGACCGATCCGGCTTGCGTAATTTAACCTTTCCTGCAGCCAGGTCGGCCAAAGCCAGAGAGGTCACCTTGCGGCCATCAATAGAGATATCCTCCTCGGCCATTCTTTCCAGTTGCGCCAGTCTCATGGAGTTTATATGACGGGCTCTCTGTGAGGCGATCAAAACCGCTTCGTAACGATTTCTGGTCACTTTGTCAAGCTCCTCAAATGAGGTTCGGACCATAGCTCCTCCTATGTTTTCAGCGTTCTTTACTAACCAATTATGCGCCGCATAAGTTCCATATTTAAATTCTTGCGGCGACAGTGTAGGGTTTTTATGATCATATCCACTTCTTCGATAGCCGTCTCAAGATGCTTATTTATAACGACGTATTCAAATTTCGAAAAAAGTCCCATTTCCTTCACCGCTCTATCGAGCCTGATTTTTAATTGCTTATCGTCCTCGGTCCCCCTTTTCTTTAACCGCCGCTTCAGCTCGGCCCGGCTCGGAGGAAGTATAAATATAAGCGCTCCTTCGGGATACAACCGCTTTATCTTAAACGCCCCCTTGACATCGACATCCAGCAGTATCACGCCACCGTTTTTCAAAATCCCGTCCAGGGGGCGGCGTGGCGTCCCATAACGATAGGTGTGTACCCGGCATGATTCGGCAAAAAAACCCCGCTTTTGTAAATCCGAAAACTCGGACGAAGAAACAAAATAATATTCGCGACCGTTTTTTTCGCCGGTTCGCGGCGGACGGGTCGTGTATGACACCGAAAACGCCCACCCGTCTTTCTTGTGCCTTTTTAAAAGTGCCCGGCAGATGGAGCTCTTCCCCCCACCCGACGGCGACGATATAATTATTATTTTGCCTCGACCGATTTTCATTGATGGAAAATATTTCCCCTGCGATTATTCAATATTCTGAACCTGCTCACGTATCCGCTCAATTTCTTCCTTGAGTTCGACCACCATATGCGTGATATCGGGATTGGCCGACTTGGAACCGATCGTGTTGGCCTCACGGTTTAATTCCTGCAAAATAAAATTGAGCCGCCGGCCGACCATGCCGTCATGACTGATTTCATCCAGAAACTGGGACAAGTGTGAATCGAAGCGGACGCATTCTTCGCTGATATCCGCCCGTTCGGCCAGATAGGCGATTTCTTCCTCGAAACGCGACCGGTCATACTCTTTTTTGTCGAGCAATTCTTCAATACGGGCGGCCATCTTCGACCGAAACATCTCAAAATTATTCCCCGCCAATTTGTGTATTTTTCCGATGACATTTTGGAGGATCTTTATACGGATTGATATGTCTTTCCCAAGATTGGCACCTTCCACCTGGCGCATGGCAATTACCTGTTTCAACGCGGCGGTCGCGGCCTTTTTGACCACCGGCCATACCTTTTCTTCCAGATTTTCGCTTCGTTCAACCTTGAATAAGTCCTGAAACTGCAAAAAATGACCGATTTCGATGTCGCCGGCCAGCTTGAACTTTTTTTTGAGTTCCGCCAGATGATTATAAATGTCTTCGGCCAGGGTGGCGTTTAAGACGGCCTTGTCGATACCCAGCCCGTAATCCTCGTAACTGACCACGACCGTCAACCGACCGCGATCGACCGCTGTCGCGATCAGGTCTTTCAATTTCGGCTCCAGAAAATTCAGCTGCCGCGGCAGGCGGAAGGCAAATTCCAGAAAACGGTTGTTCACTGATGATATTTCCACCGCCACCGCCAGATTTTTGGACCTGCTGTCGGCCCGTCCGAAACCGGTCATCGAGTTCATACGGCCTTCCCTGTTATTATTGAAAAATCAGACTGACAAATAAGCAATTATCCGGCTTTTGTCAACAACTCTTAAGGGAGTTCATTTCCCCCTTATATTATTGCCCCGAATAAAACTGAAGACACCGGCCCCGAGGATGACGAAAATCATAATGCCGTAAACCGCATTATATCCAAAAACGAACCGGGATGCCTCGCTCAAGCCCTCCGCTCCGACGCGATCCTTATATATCCCGAACAGCGCGATAGTCATCCCCACACCCAGCGACATACCCAGCG
The DNA here is from genome assembly GCA_937925655.1 of uncultured candidate division Zixibacteria bacterium. Classification (GTDB taxonomy): domain Bacteria; phylum Zixibacteria; class MSB-5A5; order GN15; family PGXB01; genus CALAMC01. The sequence continues at coordinate 46,110 of CALAMC010000047.1, forward strand.
TGCGAATGGTCGAGATAATTCCCGAAGCCGAACCTTGTTGAGTGCGGTTGACCGCGCCCATGATAGTCGAGGTGTTTGGCGTCGAAAAAATCCCCATCCCCAATCCGACCAGAACAAGAACCGCTATTATTTGAAAGGGCGTGGAATCGATACCGAGCCGCCGTATCAGCATAAATCCGATAAGCATCAGGAATATACCCAGCGTGCTGATATAACGAGCCTCAACTTTATCCGCCAGATATCCCGCCAGAGGTGCCATAACAAAGGTGCTGACCGGGATAGTCATCAGATAAAATCCGACTCGATCCGGTGTAAAGTTTTTAATCTGCTCAAGATAAAAGGGCATCAGAATGGTTACCGAAGACAGGGCGACAAATACCAAAAGCATGCTCGACCCGGAAAAACTGAAAACACGATTTTTAAAAATGTCCAGTCCGACCAACCGGGTATCGGGTCGGGATTCAAAATAGAAAAATAAAAACCATGCCGCTACCGACAAAACCAGCAACGCCAGCATGGGAGGCACCCGAATGGCATCTTTACTGTAAAGCATTATGGCCAGCATGAGGGCCAAAAAAGCCGTGGACAGGCTGACCGCTCCGGGCAAGCTGGTTTTACGGGTCGGGTCGGTGGCCGGGAAATCCTTTATATACTTGGTCGTAAAATAAATACCCAGCAACCCCACCGGAATGTTAACAAAAAATATCCAGCGCCACCCGATAGACGAAATAATCAGGCCCCCCAGCGGCGGACCGGACATCAAGCCTACCGAAACGACCATCGCATTAACACTTAACCCCCGGCCTCGCTCCGAGGCGGGAAAAGTGCGGGTGATTAAAGCAGGACCGACCGACATGAGCAGGGCCGCCCCGAATCCCTGTATAATTCGGGCCCCAATTAGCATGTATATATGTTGCGATATCCCGCACAAAAGCGACCCGACCAGAAAAATACTAAAACCCGCCTTATACGAGAATCGGAAACCTTTTTTTTCCGAAAGCGCCCCAAACACCATCAGAAACGACAGGGCCGTAATGGAATATGACAAGACCACCCAGCCGACCATGTCAATCGTGGTCTTCATTTCCCGGCTTATAGTCGGCAACGAGACGTTGACGATTGAAGAATCCAGCGTTCCCAGAAAAATTCCGGCCCCTGTTATCAACAAAGCTTGATATTTATATTTGGAAACGTCGTGTTCAGTCATCTAAATTCGCCCGTTGCCCGCCTAAATATTTCAAAAAAGGTTTGACAATATCGCATTTATCTTACTTTTTAACTGCATATAAGTCAATGGATTAATTTGTATTAAACATGGCTCTGGCCTTAAACGTTATAAATACAGTCAGGCGACAAGATCCATGAATACAGAGATTGAGGATCTTGTCCGTAAATTTGTGGATGGTGACCACGCGGCTTTTGCCGAATTGGTCAGGAGGTATGAAAAGAAAGTCTATGGCGTCGCCTATCGCATGATGGGCAACCATCTCGACGCCGACGACGTAACCCAGGAGGCCTTCATACGGATTTACAAAAATCGTGAATCCATAAAAACAGCAAGTTTCTTTTCCTGTCTGCTGATGAAAATTGCCACCAACTTTGCCATCGACCTGATCAGGAAAAAGAAAAACAGATTTGTTGCCATCGACGACGACACCACCGCTTCACAGGCGCTCAAAGCCCAGCTGATTGATAAAAGCCTGGGCCCCGATGAAAGCATGGAAAGCTCGGAGCTCATGGCGCACGTCAAAAAAGCCGTGGACATGTTACCGCCCCGCCAGAGAACGGCAATAATTCTGCACGACATTGAAGGTTTTTCCAAAGATGAAATAGCCGATATTATGGAATGTCCGCAGGCGACGGTGCGATCCAATTTGCACATCGCCCGAATAAAAGTAAAAAAATGGCTTACCAAAAATAAGCCCTGACAAGGAACTGATATGCCCTGCCACCATTTTATTGAACTCAAAGTCGACGACTACCTCACCGGTCGACTGACGCCCGATGATAAAAGGCTTTTCGATGATATTATCGGACGCTGTCCGGATTGCCGCAGTTTTCTCGAGGAACAGCGCGCGGCTTATGACTTGATCCACGAAGTCTCTCGACCCGAGACTCCGGAATTATACTGGTCAGGTCTGGAAAAATCGATTCTCGCGCGAATTGAAAGCAGCGACATCAAGACGAACAATGAAATCGCCGCCGATGATGCCGGGCCTCATCGCATTTGGAATGCGGTGATACCGTTGGCGGCGTCCTTTTTGATTTTTCTGGTTTCGCTTTCAATGGGTGACAAAGTCGGAAAGGTTGCCGGATCCGGGCCTACCGCCGCTAACACCGTTGAAATCAACTCGGCTCAAACCAGTTATGCAAGCCTGATTGAAAGCCCGGAGATCATAGCCATAAGCTATATTGCGGCCTCACCCCCAGGGACTTTCGGCTTTTAGACGGCTTTTTTGCGGGGACAAATTGTAATGAAAAAGACGCTCTTTACCGCAGTTTTGATTTTACTGGCCGCTTTTATGACTTGCCAGCGTTCGGAACAAACCGTGATGCTGGAACTGAAATACCCTGACGGCCAGGTTATTGTCTGGGAGTACGAACAGACCGAGCGTACCGAGGAATTTAAAAACGACAGCCTCTGGCGCCTTGACGAAATTTCTCATTCCGGAACGACCGTCGAAGAAATCATAAACAAGCTTGACAGCACCTTTTTAATTAAACATACAAATCAGATCCACTCAAAAATCCTCGATCCCAAGACCAATACCTACTGCACCCGTGATACGACCGAATATGTATATTCTCTGCAGACCGCCGATGGTCGGATTTTCTGGATCGAGGGCGGCGAAATGCCCGATTCCACGACCCTGAAGTCTTATAAAAACAAATTTAAAGACCTGGCGGCGCAATATCCGTCCCGCCCCGTTTCCGTCGGATACACCTGGACGCAAACGTCCAAAGTGGAACTTAAGGATGGTCGCATGAATGACGTGACAACCTCCTATAAAGTCCGTGACCTGACCAAATATGACGGACATAATTGCGCCATTATTGACTTCAAGTCGGATCAGGCATACCCCATCGAAATGAAGCTGGAGGGGGGTAAGGGCACTCTGGAGGGCAAGGGTAGCAGAAAGACCAGGGGTGTATTATATCATGCTTATGACGAGGGCATAATCATAGAATTTGATATTAAAAGTGACATGGTCTCTGAACTTGTGGAAAAATCGGAATCGGGTGAGGCAAAAGTCATCGTCAAGAAAAAAAGTAGTAGGTCATATAAGATGACAGAACATATATTACCGGAGTGATAGTCACCGAATTGCGACGACAAGGAATTCGGTGAAGGCAGCCATTACGGGGAAAACTGCCGATGAACATGAAACATATTCATGCCTGGGCGATCTTTGCCGCCATCCTGCTTTGCGGCGGATGTTCTGATAAAACCGGGCCGACCAAACTGGTTTTAAAATTCAAGCCCGGTCAGATCGTCACCAGTGAAACGATTCGCAATTCGACTATAAAAAAATTCATCAACGATTCGCTGGTCCAGTCTTATCCTTATAAAGAAATCATCAACTTTAAAGAAGAGACTTTGGATACTCTGCCGGGGGGGAAAGGACTGCTGGCATGGACATCCGAAGTCCTTATAATCGCCCCGGATTCGCTCGACCCGAATCTTGAGGATACCCTCAAATGGCTGATGACCATCGAAACCATTCAGCATCCCAACGGTTATAATGAATTTTATGCCATCTCCGACAGCTCTCGTTTGTCCATGATCGATTACTATAAACGTTATCTGGAACAAATGTCCTTGATTTTACCGGACCAGGCGGTCGGTGTCGGCTATGAATGGGACCATGCTTTCAAGGTTATACTGAAGGACGGCGAGCGTAAGGATGCCACTAACCATTTCCGTGTTACCGGATTCGAGAAAAAAATGGGCTATGATTGCGTCGTAATCGACCGCGATGCGGTCATGATTCTTCCTCTCCAATACCCCGCCCCCGATTCCGTATCGAATCTGATTCGGTTAACCCAGACTAATTACAGCAGTCGCAGCTGGCTGGCCCTGGATAGAAGCATACTGGTTTATGAAGAAATCAAATTTCGTGAAAAGGTCGAAGGAACTTGGTACAAACCCGACGGCATCAAGAAATTCCGTCATGAAATTGAAGGTACCGGAGTCACCACTCTGGCAGACGTTAAATAATTCTTTATTCCCGCCTCATTTTATACACTATTGCTCTTTTTTATTGGCCGATCGACCTCTTTATTCATAGATTTTAATCGTGTTTTCGCGCGTTATTATTATCATCCTGGACGCCTGCGGCGTGGGCGAACTGCCCGATGCCAGACTCTACGGGGATTGCGGAGCCGCTACCCTGCCTAACCTGGCGAGAGAATTCGGCGGGCTGAATATGCCGGTTTGCGGCCGTTTGGGGCTGGGCAATATTGTTCCCATTACAGGCATCCCGCCCTCATTAAACCCTTTGGCCGGTTATGGTAAAATGGCGGAGATATCCCCCGGCAAAGACTCTACTTCGGGTCATTGGGAAATCGGCGGTATCATTCTGGAAAAGCCGTTTCCGCTTTATCCCGACGGCTTTCCCGACTATTTGGTAGCCGAATTCGAACGGCGGGCCGGAATCAAAACTATCGGCAATATCCCCGCCAGCGGCACGGACATAATACAAAATCTGGGACAAAAACACCTTGAAACCGGCGCCGTAATTTTATACACCTCGGCTGACTCGGTCTTTCAACTGGCCGCCCATGAAGACATTATTCCCCTTGATCGTTTGTATGACATTTGCCGTATCGCGCGACAATTGCTCCAAAATGAACACGCCGTCGGGCGAGTTATCGCAAGACCCTTTGTCGGAACACCCGGAAATTTTACCCGAACCGCAAACCGTCGCGATTTTTCCCTGCCTCCGCCCGCAGATACGTTTCTGGACCGACTGCATCAAAAAAACATTCCAACCGTCAGTATCGGCAAAATTTACGACCTTTACGCCGGGCGCGGTATAGCGCGAGCGGTCAAAACCGGAAATAACCGCGACGTCATGGATAAATTATCAGCGGAATTAAATATCACACACCGGGGTTGCATTTTCGCCAATTTGGTTGATTTCGATATGCTCTGGGGACACCGCAACGACACTCTGTCCTTTGCACAAGGGTTGGAGGAATTCGATGGCTGGCTGGAAAGTTTCCTCGAAAAATTGACTGACAATGATCTTTTGATAATTACCGCCGACCACGGTTGTGATCCTACCATGAGAAACTCGACCGACCATACCCGCGAATACGTCCCTCTTTTGGTTTATAATAAAGACATGGTTGCGGGCGTATCTCTGGGGACAAGGAGATCCTTTGCCGACATTGCCGCCACCATTGATGATATATTTGAACTTGACGGGTATTTTAAACGCCGGCAACATGGTATTATGCCCGCCAGTTTCTTAAAAGAGATTGTCCATTGCCTTGGATAGCGTTATAATGGCATTTTGAGTTTTTGATGGACAGGATACCAAAATGACGGAAAAATTATTCAGTTACTTTGACCATGCCTTGCTTCAGTCCGAAGCCGACGAGCGCGCCATATTAAAATGTTGCCGCGAAGCCATGGAATTTAATTTCTATGCCATCGCCATTAATCCGTACTGGGTCCCGGTTGCCAAACATGAATTGACCGGAACCGATGTGAAAATCGTCGGCGTCTCCGGGTTTCCTCTGTCGGCCAATACAACCGCCATCAAAATCGCCGAAGCCCTTAAAGGCGTTGAAGACGGCGCGGATGAAATCGACATGGTTGCCAATGTTGGTCTGCTGGTATCGGGCGAATTCAAAAAGGCCGAAGACGAAATTTCACAGGTTCGCAGGAACTTGCCTAAAGACATCATCCTGAAGGTTATTATCGAGGCGCCCAAGCTTACGCCCGAACAGCAAGTCGATGCCACCAAAGCCGTCATTGGCGGCGGCGCCCAGTTTGTCAAAACCGCCACCGGCTTTTTTGGAGGAGCAACGGTCGATATTGTAAAACGATTAAAGCAAACGGCCCAAAACCAAATAAAAGTCAAGGCCTCGGGCGGGATAAAAACGCTGGCCGATGCCGAAGCCATGATCGCGGCCGGGGCCGATCGCCTGGGGTCATCATCGTCGGCCGCCATCATGCGGGAGCTCCTGGGAATACCTAAGGCATGAATAACGCACAAGACAAAGATAAAGCCTCCAAACCTTACATCGGCGTCATCTTCAAGTGTTGCCGCGTATATTCGAGGATTTATATTAATGCCAGAGGCGACGCCTTTGTCGGCTGGTGCCCAAAATGCGCCACTAAAATGGAAGTTAAAATTTCACCGACCGGCTCCGACAGTCGGTTCTTCACGGCGGAATAATGGCGTTTATCAAACCGAAAATCGTGGTAGTTCCGCTCGGCGAGGTGGACTTCATGCTGGTCAATCGCCTGGCCAGCAATATCGGACAGGTGTTCAACCGCTCCGTGGATATTCTGAAAGGGATGAAGGTGCCTGATGAAGCCTTTAACGTCATCCGCAATCAGCATTATGCCTCCATCATCCTGCAGAAACTGGAGCGGATTAAAGTCAACAGCAAGGAACAGATTGTGGCCGTCTGCGAAGAAGATATATATCTTCCCGATGAGCCCTATGTCCTGGCGCACTTTGATGTCGTTTCCGGGACAGCCGTAATTTCCCTCAATAAAATCCGACAGGAATTTTATGGACTTCCGGAGGATGAAACCAAAGTGTATGACCGCCTGTTCAAGCTGGCCGTCCAACAGGTCGCCTATATGAGTGAAATAGCCGGATGCCGTAATCCGGTTTGCATAAATCATTACAGTGTGAACATGATGGATATCGACAATCGCGGTAGCAAGCTGTGTGACATCTGCCGCCGCCAACTGGGGTCAAAGTGATTATATTGCCATGAATCTCGAACAAATTCTTGAATCATTGAGAAACGATTCGAATATCGGACGCAACATCGCCCATTGGTCGCATATCGCCGCCAAACCGGGCCGGTTTGCCGATTACCCGGACTATATCGACCGACGCCTGGTAACTCACTTCAACAAAGCCGGCATGAACCGGCTCTACTCACATCAACGAGAAGCCGTCGACTCCGTGCATGATGGCCACGACACCGTCATCGTCACCCCGACCGCCTCCGGTAAAACTTTATGCTATAATCTCCCGGTTCTGGACAGCATCATCAAAGACAAATCCAACCGCGCCTTGTACCTCTTCCCCACCAAAGCCCTCTCGCAGGACCAGTTGACCGAATTGATGGGAACAATCAACGAACTCGATATCGACATCAAAACATACACCTTCGACGGTGACACCCCCCAGACCGCCCGCCGCTTGATTCGCTCGGCCGGGCACATCGTCGTCACCAATCCCGATATGCTTCACGCCGGAATACTGCCGCATCATACCAAATGGATCAAGCTGTTCGAAAACCTGAAATATGTCGTCATCGATGAAATTCATCATTATCGGGGCATATTCGGTTCGCATCTGGCCAACCTTATCAGACGATTGAAGCGCATCTGTACCTTTTACGGTTCCGACCCGATTTTTATCATGTGTTCGGCCACTATCGCTAATCCCGGCGAACTGGCCGAGAAAATAATCGGGCGCAAAGTGCATCTGATAAACGACAACGGCGCTCCGAGCGGTGAGAAGCACTTTATTTTGTACAACCCGCCCGTCATCAATCCGCAACTGGGCATACGCAAATCGGCCCTGAACGAAGCCTGTACTCTGGCGCAGATGTTTATTTCCGAACGCATCCAGACCATCGTCTTCGCGCATTACCGGCTTCAGGTGGAAATCCTGTTGTCGTACTTGCGCGAGGCCTTCGCCGAACCGTTCGGCAAAAATATCAAAGTGGCCGGCTATCGCGGCGGCTATCTGCCGAATCAACGCCGTGAAATCGAGCGCGGCCTGCGTCGCGGCGAAATCACCGGCGTCGTTTCCACCAACGCCTTGGAACTGGGTATCGATATCGGGTCACTCGACGTGTCCATCATCGTCGGTTATCCCGGTTCCATATCCTCGGTCTGGCAGCAGGCCGGGCGGGCCGGACGCCGTTCCGGCGTCTCGGTGACGATATTTATCGCCAACAGCTCGGCCATCAACCAGTTTCTGGCCAAACATCCGTCTTATGTTCTCGAAAAAACGCCCGAGATGGGCATCATCGACCCCGACAATTTGATCATCAGTACTAACCACATTAAATGTGCCAGTTTTGAACTGCCGTTGCATGTCGGCGAGAGTTTCCGCTCCGACGGCACCGGCGAAATTCTCGACTATCTCGAAAACCAGAAAATCGTCCGCCACGCCGGAGATAAATTCCACTGGTCCTCCGAAATATATCCGGCCCAGCAGGTATCACTCCGCTCCGCCTCGCCCGAAAATTTCGTCATATTGAATCAGTCCGACAAAAATCGCGTCATCGGCGAGGTCGATTATTACAGCGCCCCGATATTTCTGCACCCCGAAGCCATCTACTTGCACGATGCCGATCAATTTCAGGTCACCGAACTGGACTGGGACGGCAAGAAAGCCTATGTCAAAGAAGTCGAGGTTGATTATTACACCGACGCCGAAACCAAAACCGACCTCAAAGTGCTCGGCACTGCCGACGAAAAAACCGAGGGTCAGAGCCGCTTGTCATGGGGCGAGGTAACCGTAACTTCGGTGACCGTTCTGTTCAAAAAAATAAAATTCCATACCCACGAAAATGTCGGCTCCGGTCAGCTTCTACTACCGGAACTGGAATTGCATACCAACTCGTTCTGGTACGCTTTCCCCGGCGACATTCGTTTCAAGCTAAACCTCGAGGGCGAGACCTTCGGCGGGGCGTTGCGCGGCCTGGCCAATATACTTGGCAAAATTGCACCTCTGTGGGTCATGTGCGACCCGCGCGACCTGCGCGCCATCTCACAGGTGCGCGCACCGTTTACCGAACTGCCGACCATATATATCTATGAAAACATCCCCGACGGCGTCGGCTATTCCCAGAAAATCTTCAACATCTTTCATGATTTGCTCTATGCCTGTCTCAAGCAGGTGGAAAGCTGTCCCTGTCCCGGCGGCTGTCCCTCGTGCGTCGGCCCGGAAATGGAAGTCGGCGATCACGGTAAAAACGGGACTTTGAAACTATTGCAATATATGTATGGGATTGGGTGAGAATGAGCCAGACGTATTCAGAGGATGAATTGATTGCCGCAAGTGGGCACATACTATATGAAATAGATACTCTCTATAGTACGGCCTCGCTTTGGAAAGCTTTATCTACAAAACTACAATATGACCATAACGCCGGCCTGACAACGGCAACAATGACCTGCTCATGTTCATCCCCATATGCAATTGGTGGAAAAGAAGACAATTCGGATAAAATTATTATGAATGCCCTCATTGAATCATATGGCATTCATTTAAGAACCTTGTATGAATTTTTGGGTCAATTTAACGAAAAGAAGAATTCTAAAAATAAATCGGATGATATCTTGGTCAAACATTTTATAAAAGATAATCAGATATTAAAGAAACTTAAAGCAGCTGTCAGGAATTTAAAACGTGTTCATGAATTTATAAATAAGTCCGTTGCTCATTTAACGTATAAAAGAATCGAGTATAAAAAACTAAATCAGGCTTTACCTATAATAGAGAGTATGAATGAACTTATCAATCCAATTAAAATCTTTGTAGAAAATGCCGAGCATCTGGTCCGCAAGAATGATATATTGGCTCTATTAGCAAAAATGAAGGCCCTCTAACCTTGGGTGGCCACCCCAAACTTGTTTGGGGTGGTTCTTAACTAAATTCAATGTTAAAGCATTCTTTATGAAACGTGTCTGTTTTAACCTACCCGGTCATGCCCACGAACTGACTTTTTCATGGTATAAAAATCGACCGTTCCTGGAGGACGACAGAACCTGTCAATATCTGGCCGATGCCATATTACGCGCCAAGGAGATTAATAATTTCGGTCTGTTAGCTTACGTTTTTATGCCCGATCACGTTCACTTGTTAATTTGGCCGCGAGAAGAACACTATAGCATTTCAAAAATACTGCTCTCCATAAAGCAGCCTGTATCTCGGCGTGAATTTATTTTCTGCAGAAAACATAACCCGGAAAAGCTCGAAAATTTCTTTACAGGCAATAAGCATGCACCATACCGGTTTTGGCAGGTCGGCGGCGGATATGATCGGAATATAATATCATCTGGTGCTATGCTGAATAGCATTAATTATATTCATAATAATCCCCTAAGGAATAAAACAGTTTCTGCCCCTAAAGATTGGCATTGGTCAAGTTTCGCAGAATGAAAACGCCCCGGATCAGGGCCTATTCCGATAGATTTTGCTGACTTTACATGGATCTAAAGACCCCTCCAAACAAGTTTGGAGGGGCCACCCTTTTTCCCCCCCCCATATTTTTTCAAATCAAAACATTTACTTTTTTGAATCCTTCTTAATATCCCCCCGTAAATAAAATTAAAAAGAAAATATTGCGGGGAGTGTAGGTTATGATTACAAAAACCGTGTCAAAATTCCTATTGACGATAATATTCACGACCCTTCTGGCCGCGGCCGCCTGGGCCGACATCGAAAAAGAAGTCACCCGAACGTTCGATGTCAAACCTGGCGGGACCCTGATAATCGATTCCGACCGCGGATCAATCGATGTGCAAACAACCGAAAACAACAAAGTCGAAATACTCGTCATATTAACCGCCAAAACCTCTCGTGAGAGCCGGGCCGAAGAAATTTTCGAAGACTTCTCGCTGGAAATCGAACAGGAGGGCAATAATGTGCGCGTCCTGGGCGATTATAGACGTGATTCCGGCTGGTTTGGAACCGAAAACAATAAGTTCCGGGTGGAGTTCCTGGCCCGTATTCCCGGCAAATTCAATGTTGACCTCGAAACCGGCGGCGGCTCAATTTTCGTCGACAATTTGGAAGGCTCCGTCAAGGCCAAAACTTCCGGCGGAAGTCTTAAATTCAACCGGATCAAAGGCCCGGTTGACGCCCGGACTTCCGGAGGGAGTATTTCCCTTAAAAGCTGCGAGGGCTTTGCCGATGTCCGGACATCCGGCGGAAGTATCAATATCGGACAGGTTAACGGCGAAGTTCTGGCTAAAACCTCCGGCGGAAGCATCAGCGTCGATGAAGTTAAAGGCTCTATTGACGCCACCACGTCCGGCGGAAGTGTCACGGCCCGGATCTCGGAACAGCCAAAATCCGACTGCCGTTTAAGTACATCCGGCGGAAGTGTCACCGTTTATCTGGCCAAAGATATAGCCGTTGACCTCGACGCCCGCACCAGTGCCGGACGGGTCGATTCCGACTTCGACGTGGAAACGAAAAGCCGCTCTTCCCGCTCTTCACTGCGAGGGAAAATTAACAGCGGCGGCCCCGAATTATATTTGAGAACCTCGGCGGGCAATATTTATGTAAACGAAATCTGATAGCAACAATATACACCTCCTGCTCACTGCAATGGAAAGGGCCGGGGCGCGCGATGCCCCGGCCTTTATATTAACCGCATTTTACAATCAAAAAAAAGGCGGCCCGAAAGCCGCCATTGATGCATGATATAAATCAGCGTTTCTTCTGTTCATCAAGCTGGGCATCCACCACAGCCACCGCAACCATATCGACAATCTGATTGACGTCAGCCGAGCGCTGCAAAACATGGACGGCCTTGGAAAAGCCCAGTAGAATCGGGCCGATAGCGGTCAGACCACCCATACGTTCCAGCATTTTATACGCAATATTGCCCGAATTCAAATCCGGGAAGATAAACACGTTGGCCTTTTCCTGAAGCCGGGAGAACGGGAAATATTTCTTGATCAATTCCGGCAACAGTGCGGTGTCGGCCTGCATTTCTCCCTCGACGACTAAATCCGGATAACGCTTCTTAATCAATTCCGTCGCTTTAGCCACTTTAATCGATTCCGGATACTTGGCCGATCCGAAGTTGGAAAATGAAAGCATCGCCAACCGTGGTTCGATATCGAAAGCCTTCGAAACATTAGCCGCGCAGAAGGCGATTTCGGCCAGCTCTTCGGCGGTCGGATTTATGTTAACCGTGGTATCGGCCAGCATAAATAGCTCCGTCTTGGAGAGCATCGCATATAGCCCGGAAACCCGCGAGATGCCGGGATTGAGCGGGATAATTTCCAGTGCGGGACGAATCGTCGTCGTATAATCGCTTAGTACCCCGCTGACCAGAGCGTCACAGTCGCCACGATCCAGCATCATCATCCCGTAATAAACCGGCCGACGCATTTTATCCATGGCGCTGACCATAGTAACACCCCGGCGGCACCGCTTTTCGTAATATACCTTGGCATACTCTTCAAGTTTGGCCGATTTCCGGGGATCGATTATCTCGATTCCGTCCAGCCCGATTTCATAATCGGCGGCCACCTTTTTGATCTCCTGCGGGTCACCAATCACGATTGGCGTCGCAATACCGTCGCGGCGGACTATATTGGCCGCCCGCAAAATGAGCGAGGATTCGCCTTCGGGGAATACCACCTTCTTGGGGGCGCGCTTGGCCTTGTTGGTTATCTTGTTCATGAAAATGCGGCCCTTGCTGATACGCCGTTCCAGCGACTCCCGGTATTCCTCGATGTCTATTTTCAAGCGTGCCATCCCTGTATCCATAGCCGCCTTGGCCACAGCCGAAGCTTCCCAGACCAATACTCTCGGGTCAAACGGCTTGGGAATAATGTAATCGCGGCCGAATTTGAAATGGTCCACCCCATAGGCGCGGGCCACCTCCTCGGGCACATCCATCTTGGCCAGTTTGGCCAGCGCATTAACCGCCGCGATCTTCATGTCGTCGGTAATCGCTTTGGCCTGCGTATCCAGCGCCCCACGGAAAATAAACGGAAATCCGAGAACATTATTCACCTGGTTGGGATAATCCGAACGGCCGGTGGCCATAATTACATCCTTGCGCGCATCCACGGCGTCGGGATACGTGATTTCCGGGTTGGGATTGGCCATAGCGAAAATTATCGGGTCATTCGCCATCGATTTGACCATCTCCTTGGTGACCGTATCCGCCACCGACACGCCCACGAAGGCGTCGGCATCCTTCATGGCGTCGGCCAGCGTGTGGCAATCGGTTTTACGGACGAATTCCTGTTTGTATTTATTGTACTTGTCCCCGCGGCCTTCATACATGACACCCTTGGAATCGACCATCAATATATTGTCCGGATTGACGCCGAGCATGATGTACAATTTGGCGCAGGCGATGCCCGCCGCCCCGGCTCCGGAAAAGACAACCCGAATTTTTCCGATGTCTTTTTTCACCAGTTCAAGAGCATTCAATAGAGCCGCCCCGGAAATGATTGCCGTCCCGTGCTGGTCGTCATGGAAAACCGGTATATTCATCGTCGCCTTGAGCGTTTCCTCGATATAAAAACACTCCGGCGCTTTGATATCTTCGAGATTGATGCCGCCGAAAGTCGGCTCCAGAAGCTGGCAGCATTTGATTATTTCGTCGGGATTTTCGGTATTCAGTTCGATATCGAAAACATCGACATCGGCAAAGCGCTTGAACAGGACGCCCTTGCCTTCCATCACCGGCTTGCCTGCGGCGGCGCCGATATTGCCCAGTCCCAGGACGGCTGTGCCGTTCGAGACCACCGCCACCAGGTTACCCTTGGCGGTGTACTTATATACGTCGGAAGGTGTTTTATGAATCTCAAGGCATGGCTCCGCCACGCCCGGAGTATAGGCCAGCGACAAATCAAGCTGGGTTACACAGGGTTTGGTCGAAGTAACTTCGATCTTGCCCGGTTTGCCCTTGGAATGATAATCAAGGGCCTGTTGTTTGGTTATCATGAACCGCTCCTTATTATGGTAATAACCGTAATTTTTCGCATACCAGCGGGCATATTATGGGGTTATAAACAGAAGTCAAGATGTTTATCCAAGGTTTTCTAAAATACCGTTTTGGAGTGAGGTTGTTGTGCTGTTTCAGCCCAGAATCAAAGCCGGGTGGGCGGGAACGTGACAACTGCGCCATCGAAAATCACGGCCCCCCATTTTAAATATTCCCGGCGGCTGCGATTGCGACGCCGACACCGGAAAGTAACCAATCCGCAGGAAATACCCACGGTTATAAAAATGTCCATGCGTTAAAGACATTCTATCTGAAATAGTGATATAAAACCAGGCCGATTCCGGTGTTTCCGTTCGGGCTTGATTTGTATTCATCATTCGCGCCCGATAAACTGAATTCTCCGAACAGCACCGAGGAATTCGAAACTCCCGCGCCAAGACCAAATGATAGTTGATATCCCATCCCCTGATAATTGCCGGGATAGTACGTTGCGCCGCTTTCCGCAAATGAATCGACACTAATCCACTGCCGCGAATGCTTTGTTCGAAAACGTTCAAATACTGAAATGCCGAAATAATGATATATCGATCCGACAATCTTCTTGCGATGCATGGTACCGCCGACAAACCATATAAGTTGTGGTCCGATCTCGATATCACTGAAATCCCGGTATTTGAATAACCGGCGATTAAACGCCGCCCTTATCCCGACCGCAATATCCGTAAACATCATCACCCCGAACGCCCCTCGGAACGTCGCCCGTTGGTCATCGTCGTAATCGAAATAGTGGGAGTAATCCATCCCGATTGAAATAAAGGCATTGCCCTGCTTGGTCGGAAAGCTGTCGGCCATTGTGTTCGAATGAGACAGCAAAATTATAAAAACCAGACCAAAAAATAATACAGATTTATTCATCCCACTTACCCCTCTTGCTATAACAAAATTATAAAAACCAGACCAAAAAATAATACAGATTTATTCATCCCACTTACCCCTCTTGCTATAATATAAAAACGGGCCATCCCCAATACTGTTTAATAAGCCTTTCATGAGCAAGGCCGTTGAAGTCAACGCCTCTAATTTGTTCGGGACAAAACTATGTAATCGGCGAATCTTCAGTCAGGCAGGTTGTGCCGATTTGCCCAAGGTACTGAACACCTTGAACCGGTGAAGTGCGTGAGGCGCCGGGCGGCCTGATATCTTTCTGCTAAAACACCGAAAACTTGAAATACTTGCGCGGATTCTTCTCGATATCGCTGACCAGATTCTCCACCCGCACAATCAGATTCTTGACCTCTTCGTACAACTCGGCGTCGTTGACCAGCGCCCCGGCCGTGCCCTCGCCGCGCTCCACTTTGGCCAGTATCGAATCCAGCCGCCCGGTCGAAGAATGGATGTTATCGTACACCCCCGGATCGGAAATCAGCTTGCCGACCGTCCCGCTATTGGAATTGATTTTGCCGGTAATGTCATCGAGATCGCTGGAAACGTTTTCCATCGATACCACTAACCGCTCTTGATTTCTCTGAAGGTCCGCAATCAACACCGTCATGGACGCGATCAGCTTCGTCAACTCGCTGTAAAGCGTGTCTTCCGTAAATATCCGACCGACCGAACCCTCCCCGCGTTTGATTTTCGAGGTAACGTCGGAAAGATTGTCCATCAACTCGCGTGTGGAGGACATCACCTCCCCGCCTTCGGCAAACATGCCGGCCAGATCGTCGGCCTGACGAGTGGCAATAACGCCGCCTTCGGGGAGGCGTGGTTTGGTCAAATCGCCGGGCGTGATTTCGACATATTTGTCACCCAGAAAACCGATTGTACCCAGTGTAATCGTAGCGTCCTCGGTAATCATGTAGGCGTTTTTCGATAGAACCGATACTTTCATTTTCAGCTTGCGCTCTTCATCGAGGTTGACAAATTCAATCGACTTGACATTGCCGACTTCCACCCCGGACAACCAGACGGGAGCGCCCGGGACCAATCCGTTGGCGTTTTTAAAATAAGCCGTGTAGAATGTCTTGGAGTCGAATATCGAAGTTCCACCTCCGGAAAACGACGCCCACAGCAATAACACTATAACCAGCGTTATTAAAAGCCCGACCCTGATTTCCCCCCATTTGATTCTATTCGATCTTTTCATGCTATCCTCGACTTATATAAAATCAATCTTATGGACATTGGCAATAGAATCCCGAAATGGTTGCAGGAAATTTACCACCTGCTTGTCCGATGATTCCCGCAGTTCGACAACATTACCGTCAAAAACCACCCGACCTTCATCTATGATGATAAATTTATCGGCCACTTCGAGCGCGTCGGCGATCTGATGAGTAACCACGATCGATGAAACCTTCTTGACCTCGGAAAGGCGGTTTATCAGGGTTATCACATTGCGGGTCATCTCCGGGTCGAGTCCCGTAGTCGGTTCATCGTATAGCATGATTTTGGGATTGGTTGAAAGCAGGGCACGGCTGATAGCAACCCGCCGCTGCATCCCGCCCGATAGCTCATCCGGCAGTCTGTCTATTATCTCTTCGGTTAATCCGACAAAACCAAGCATCTCGCGGACTTTTTCCTCGATTTCTTCCAAAGGCATCTTCGTATGTTCCAGCAGATAAAAACCGACGTTTTCGCCGACCGTCATCGAATCGAACAGCGCCCCATCCTGAAAAACCATGCCGATTCTTTTCCGGATTTCCCGCATTTTACGTTCGGCCATACCACAGATGTTTTCATCGTCGACGATTATCCGGCCCGAATGGGGACAATTAAGGCCGAGTATCAGCCGCAGTATAGTCGATTTGCCCGATCCGGAATGACCCATAATTATGCGGGACTCACCGTTGGGGATTTCAAAAGAAACGCCGCTTAAAACTTCCTTCTCCCCGTAACCGAAACTGACGTTTTCAAACCGGATCATAAATACCCTTTAATAAACGACCAGACCACCTTGGTAATAAAGAAATTGCTAATCAAAACCGTGATGGAGGCCAGCATAACCGATTCGGTCGTGGCCCGCCCAACCCCTTTGGTCCCGCCTTCGGATGAAAAACCTTTATAACAGGCGATGAAGGCAATGATAAACGAGAAAATTACCGGCTTGACCAGCCCGATAAAAATATTGCCGAAAATGAGACGCTCTTTTACGGCCGCCAGATAAGTGGTCGAAGTCAGATTGGCGATAAATACCGCCACCAGCCAGCCACCCAATAAAGCGATAAAATCGCAAACGACGGTCAACGCCGGGACCATTATGACCAGGGCAATAATTCGCGGCGCCACCAGTTTGCGCATGGGATCGATGCCGAACGCAATCAGGGCATCGATCTGGTTGGAGGATTTCATCGAGCCGATCTCGGCGGTGATTCCGGCGGCCACGCGCGCGGCCACCATCAGACCCGTTAGCACGGGTCCCAATTCGCGAATGATGGCAATGGCCATCACCCGTCCCAGATATGATTTACTGCCGAATTCGGCCAGCTCGTTGGAAAACTGCACGGCCATAGCCTGTCCTGCAGAAATTCCCGTCAGGATGATGAGAAAAAGCGAGCCGATCCCGACAATATACATCTGCTCCAGCGTCTCGGCCGGATAAATGGGACGCCCAACCGTGGCGCGCATGGCCTTAATCGAAAAGAAAAACAACTCCTGCGACTGAAGAGCGAATCGTTTAAGTCGTTCGATCATGGAATGCCCGAATCCTCTATATTCAAATAATTAGTCTTTAATGGTAGAAACCGGAAATGCCAATGTCAAGCCACAAATTAAGCCTTCCCGACGATCTTTTATCATAAAAATGGACAAATATTGTTTCCTGTATTACGTTATATGAGTATACTCATGTTGCGATAGAATTACGAATTATGACAGATAAAAAACGACCTCATGCCATAGCCCTGTTTTCCGGCGGCCTCGATTCGGCGCTGGCGATACTTATGATGCTCCAGCAGAACATCGAAGTGACGGCGTTGACTTTCTTGACGCATTTCGGTTGCGACATAAAAGACCGTTCCAGCTGTAGCGCCGACCCCTACCCGGTCGCGGAAAAATTCAAATTCAACGTCCGGCTGGTGCATCTCGGAGAGCAGTTTATTAAGATCGTGCAAAAACCCAAATACGGTTATGGCCGAAATATGAATCCGTGCGTCGATTGCCGGATTTTGATGCTCAAAGAAGCCAAAGAGTACATGCGCCTTGTGGGCGCCGACTTCGTTATAACCGGCGAAGTGCTGGGACAACGGCCCAAATCCCAGCATCGGGGGATGATGCGCGCCGTGGAGCGCGACAGCGGCCTGGAAGGTTTTCTTTTGCGGCCGCTGTGTGCCAAACTTCTCGACCCGACCATCCCGGAAATCAACGGCCTGGTGAAACGCGAATTATTGGGCAATTTCAACGGACGCTCGCGAAAACCACAGATTGCCCTGGCCGAAAAATTCGGGCTCGAGGACTACCCCTCCCCGGCCGCGGGCTGTCTTTTAACCGATGTCTCTTATTCCAACCGATTGCGAGATTTGATGCGGCATACCGACCGGATCGACTTCAATGATTTGAATCTGTTGCGTGTGGGACGGCATTTCCGTCTGGATGAAAACACTAAAATCATCATTGGTCGGCGAGAACATGAAAATGATAAAATCCTGCAATACGCCAAACCGGAGCATATTCTGCTGGAAGCCCTCGATATTGGTTCGCCCATCGGAGTATATATAAGCACCAACGGCGATGGCCGTCTGCCGGAAGCGGCGGCGTTGACGGCCCGCTATTGCGACAATAAAAACGACGCCGATGTGGAGATAAGCGTTATCAATGAAGGCGACGGTCGCAAATTTAGGGTTCGACCCGCTGACATGGAATATTACTCTCAATTTCAACTGAAATAAAAACGGGTTCCCGACATCCTTTCAGGAACCCATCTTACCTCAGTCAATGTAACCAAGTAACTCTACCACAAGTTGCTTTTCATGACTTCTCCGGCAAACACAGGTGTATCCCTGTATATGTAACCTCTTAGCTGACCGATGATTATTTACTACAAATGCCATGCCAGATTCTTAAAACTTGCTCTAATGCTATGCCATTGTTTCAGTTACAGAATAATATCCGGAACCATGTTCATCCGATAAATAGACCGAATCGCATATCCTGCGCCCCGACACCCGCCATAATTCAACCGAGAAATTATAAGTCGCCAATTATCAACATGTTACTTATGCGCAAAACCTGCCGCATAAAAAACCCCTCTTTATCGAGAAAAGAGGGGTCCTCACTTGCCTACAGGGTATAATCTTTTGCAATTACTTCAGCAACATCATCTTTTTTGTTTCGACTTTGTTGGTTCCGGCGTTAATGCGATAGAAATAGACACCGGTGGCTACTGGGGCACCGCTGGCATCATTTCCATCCCATTGAACCGCATGATGGCCTTCCTGCTGAAATTCATCGACCAAGGTCGATACTTTCTGACCCAGGACGTTGAAAATTTCCAGGTTTACATGGCTTGCCACATCCAAATCATACATCACAACCGTCGTCGGGTTGAAAGGATTCGGATAATTCTGATGAAGCGCAAAAGCGAGCGGGACGGTCGGGCCACCCGAGGTCACCAGCTCGATTTTAATGTCGTCGAATTCCGGTTTCGACGCAATCAGTTCCGATTGAGTGGATTGGACGAACATTAAGGAGTGGTTGGGCATATCTTCGACCGGAACGATTTCCAATTGCTTCAATTCCGGATCAGCCACGGTAAAATGCATATTGGCGATAACACCCGACCCGGCTTCCAATTGGCTCTTTTCGCCGTAAACCATGGGAATCAGCGCGATAACCACACGGTTGTTTTCGGCGTCGATTTTCGCCACTTTCAGGTCGAAGCCCTCCGAACGGGTCCCTTCGAAAGTCACCTCATTCAACACGGCGCCTTCCGAATACTCCAATGGCAATTCCATGCCGGCCATCGCAGTCACGTTGTCGAGCATGATGGGAACGACCACAATTTCATTCTGGACGTTGGCTTCTCCTACCGCCACTTTGCTCACCTCCGCCGCAAACGCCGACGACAAGAGAAACATCAGTCCGACTGCGATGATGCTCATTTTTCTCATTAGCACTCACCCCCGTTAAGGGTTAAAAGTTAATCCTTTTTCTGCCTCAAGGCTAACGTTCCATGTAGCTCGGCAGACGTTTCCTATCCGCAATACGATTTTTTACCCACAAAACGCAATATGGCAGTGAAAATGAGTGAGGATCGTCATCTATAATAATAATACGCGCCAACAATTTTTCTGTCAAGAAATATTTCCTGCTTGTTTAACAATTGCGTTTACCAGAAGGTTCGCGATTCCACCCTGTTTGGTAACCATTCGGCGATGATTTTATTCCACGATTTGGTTCCACTTCCGATGTCAAATGGCCTTACCGGGTTAATTTTCCTCCATTCATTCAATTATAAACTCCTGTAAGGCATTTGTTCCATAACGAATAAAATACTTTAAAATATATCAATATTTTTTTGAAAGCCGCAGCCGTCCATTCAGTTGATAAGAGAATTTATTTGTCTTGACACCACCCGGTCAAGCGGATAGTTTAGCGTTAATGCAATCTTAACACATCTTGTCGGGAGAATATTGTGGCGCACACCGATGAAAACGACATACCCGCCTTCAAACCGTATATACCCGCATCTGAAACCATCGCCGAAGTTACGATCAAAGCCATCGTGCTGGGGTCTATCCTGTCGGTGGTTTTCGGCGTGGCCAATGCCTATATCGGCGTCAAATACGGCATGACCGTCTCGGCCTCGATTCCGGCCGCGGTCATATCGATGGCGGTTCTTCGGGCTCTTTTCAAAAAAGTCACGGTTCTGGAAAACAACATTGTCCAGACCATCGGGTCGGCCGGCGAATCGCTTGCCGCCGGTATAATTTTCACCATTCCGGCCTTCTTTATCTGGGCCGCCAATGCCGAATTGGCCGCACAGGGATATGAACATGCTATTTCCAAATGGCAGATTTTCTGGCTGTCCATGCTCGGCGGCGGGCTGGGCATTCTCCTTATGATTCCTCTGCGCCGCTACCTCGTGGAAAAAGAACATGGCAAATTGAGATTCCCCGAAGGCACCGCCTGTGCCGAAATCATTGTCGCCGGCGATGAGGGCGGGAAAAAGGCCAAAACCGTGTTCACCGGTATCTTCATCGGGGCGCTTTTTAAACTGCTCTACTACACGGGTCGACTATGGTCGGAAACACCCTCGCATGACTTTAAGGGCATCTTTAAAGGCGGGACCATCGGCATGGATGCCACCCCCGTGCTCGTCGGAGTGGGCTACATTATCGGTCCCCGCATCGCCGCCCTGATGCTGGCCGGCGCAGTCCTGGGTTACCTGGGCATCAGCCCGCTATTGTCTTTTATCGGGGATCAAATTCCCGGAATAATTATCGCTCCCGGAACCATTCCGCTCAACGAAATGGACCCCGGACAATTGCGCAACTATTTTATCAAATACCTCGGCGTCGGGGCGGTGGCCGTCGGCGGGTTTGTTTCTCTGGCCAAATCAATACCGGTCATCTTCCATTCATTCGCGGCCGGGTTTAAAGAAATTTTCAAAGGCAAAGTCCCCGACAGCCAGATCCCCCGTACCGACCGTGACCTGCCCATGTCGGCCGTTTTGATCGGGACGCTTTTGATCGCGATTGCCATCTGGGCCCTGCCCAGCACCGAACTTCATTTTCTGGGAGCATTACTGGCTATTTTGTTCGGCTTCTTCTTTGTCGTCGTCGCCGCCCGCATTGTCGGCATTGTCGGATCCTCGTCGTCACCGGTGTCCGGGATGACCATCGCTACTCTTCTGGTGACATGCATGGTTCTGCTGGCCTTCGGTGTCAGCGGCACCAAGGGCATGGTCACGGCCATGTCGGTCGGGGCGGTCGTGTGCATCGCTGTGTGCATGTCCGGCGACATTGCCCAGGACCTCAAAACCGGATATCTGTTGGGAGGAACGCCGAAAAAAATGCAGCTCATGGAATTCATCGGACTGCTTTTCCCGGCCATGGTTATGGGTTTCACTCTGTATATTCTGGGCGAGACGTTCGGTTACGTGCAATCGCCTGAACATCCCAATCCGGTTCTGGCCCCGCAGGCCAATGTCATGGCGACTGTAGTGCAGGGCGTCATGAATGCCAATATCCCGTGGACTCCGATTATCGTCGGTGGCATGATTGCCGTCGCCGTGGAGCTATTGGGGATTCAATCGCTGCCGTTTGCCATCGGGTTGTACCTGCCCCTGTCGCTTTCGACACCCATCATGCTCGGGGCCATTGTCGCCATGATTGTGTCAAAATCGTCCGTGAACACGGTGATTAAAAAAGCCCGCGAACAGATGGGTATACTTTTCGCATCGGGAATTGTGGCCGGCGACGCCCTTGTCGGTGTCTTGACGGCTTTCACCATCTATGGTTCCGATCGATTTGGCTCCGGATCATATCGCGAATTTTTCGAAAGTCATGAGGGTATGACCCAGTCCCTGACGGGAGCCTTCGGGCCATACCTGTCATTGATTACTATTTTGGGGCTGGCGGTAATGATGTATTTCTTCGCGCGGGGGTCGGCTAAAAACGGCAGCTAAGAAGCCATGCTGAAAATGATTAAGCATCATAAATGGCCGCTGGTGATTTTCCTGGCGGCCTTCTTTATACGACTGGTGTATCTGATTCAATCAAAATCCAATCCGGCTTTTTATTACCCCATGGTCGATGAACTCTGGCATCTTAATTGGGCCAAAGAAATCATCGGCGGCAATTTCTGGGGTAATGACGCCTATTTCCGCGGCCCGCTGTATCCCTATTTTCTTGCCCTGTTGCTTAAAATTACCGGCGGTGATTTATTCTGGTCACGGCTCCTGCAATTGTTATTCGGGGCCGGTTCCGCAGTTTTAGTATTTAAAATAGGTCAAAGACTCTTTTCAAAAAAAGCCGCCATTCTCGCCGGATTTATGTTCGCCCTGTACGGAACCATGATATTTTATGAAGCGATGCTTTTGATTCCCGTGCTTTTCGTCTTTCTAAACCTCCTCGCCGTGCATCTTTTACTTTGCTATAAGGACAGCGAACGCTTTCGACACTGGTGGCTGGCCGGTTTTGTCCTGGGACTGGCCGCCATTGCCCGGCCCAATGTTCTGCTTCTGGCCCCGTTATTCATGCTCTGGATTTATCTGGCCGCCGTTAAGCCCCGTTCACGGCCGGCCGCGTTTCGCGCTCTGATATTTCTGGTCGGCGTCATGATCCCGGTACTGTCGGTCACGTTACGTAATTATATCATCACCGGCGAACCCGTCCTGATATCATCGCAGGGAGGCGTGAATTTATACATCGGCAATAACCCCGACACCGATGGCCTGACCATGCTCATGCCCGAACTTCAACTCGATGAATCTCTTCCCTGGACCGAATTCACTTCGGCCACCCGCCGGGTCGCCGAAACAGAATCCCATCGAACGTTAACCGCCGCCGAAGAATCCTCCTTCTGGACCCGAAAAGCCATCGCTTTCATCGTATCCAACCCGGGGAAATTTATCGAAATCACTTTCAAAAAAACGGTCTACTTCTTTCTCGGTTTTGAAAATTCGGACCAGACCGATATCTATTTCAGCCGAACCTACTCATCTCTTTATTCCCTGCTCCTCTGGCATTTTATTATCTATTTCCCGTTCGGACTTCTGATGCCATTGGCATTGGTCGGCATGATACACGCATGGAAGGAACGAAACAAACTGATATTATTATATCTATTCGTCATCGGGTATTTGCCCACGGTCGTTTTGTTTTTGGTCACGGCTCGGCATCGCCTGCCGGTTATTCCGTTTTTAATTCTATTCGCCACCGTCGCGATATTCGCCTTTTTCGATTGGTATAGAGGAAAAAACTTCAAAAATATTATTATATACGGCATCATATTATTGGGGGCCCTGATATTGTGCAACCGCACCTATTTCGAAATCGGTTTCGAAAGCACCGCCCAGATTCATTTCAACCTGGCCCTTACTTATGACCGTCAGGGTGATCTGGTCAAAGCCGAGCAGGAATATATAAAAGCCCTCGACAGCGATCCCTCATCGGTCGTAACTCTGAACAATCTCGGTTATGTCCAGTACCGCCTCGGGAAAATGAACGAAGCGCTGTCGAATTTCCACCAGGCCATCCGATATGACCCCGACTTCGCCGACGCTTACAATAATATCGGCCTGGTGCATGAAAGCCGCAACGACCTCGAAAACGCCGAAAAATTCTACCAGCGGGCGCTGGGCATAAACCCCGAATTATACCAGACGCATCTTAACCTGGGCGACGTCTATCTGGCGCGGCAGGATTATTTGCGGGCCGAAGTGGCTTACCGACAGGCGTGGATTGTCGATACCGCGAGAATCGAAGCCCTGACCAAACTGGGCGGCCTGTATGCCCGTCAGCAGCAATTCGATAAAGCCGATGAGACGTTCGACAGAGCCGCCCGCAAAGGGACATTGTCGGCGGTCGATTATACCAACTGGGGCAATATCTATTATGCCACATCGCAGGCCGAACCGGCTATTGCGATGTACCGCCGGGCCATCGCCGCCGACAGCAATTTCGCCCGGGTTTATTTCAACCTCGCCGCGGCCTTTCAGAGGTTCGGCTACCCGGCCGACTCGGCCCGACGATATGCGCAAAAAGCCCTGCAATTGGACCCGTCGCTTGCTCCGGCTCGGGAATTATTGAATAACTTGCGATAATTAATATCAGTACTTCTTGCGGCGTTCGACGACGAAATTCGATCCCTTGAGAGATTTGGAATACTTCTTAAGATCGGCCAGCATATGAGCCATTTCCCCGACGTGCTTGAAAGTATCCTTACGGTTAACCAGCACCGCGGTCGAAATAGTCAGAAGCCCGAAAGTCTCTATCTGCCCTTTACGATTGCGGGTTGTGATTGTCCCGCGATTGCGGTCTTCATCGGCGTATCGATAAGGAATTAGTGCATCGAATACCTTGATGACATTTTCACAAACGGGACTGATCTGACCGACCGGTATGATGGAGATAAAGTCATCGCCGCCGATATGCCCGACAAATCCTTCCGGGCAAATGTCGAAAACGGCATCGCGAATGATTCGGGCCGTGAGCTTGATAACCCGGTCGCCATAATAATAACCGTAATAGTCGTTATAGGCCTTGAATTCATCAATATCGCTGTAACAAATGGCAAAATCGGCTCCGAGTTTTAGCAGGCGGTCGATTTCTTTTTCTATCAGCCCCGGCCCGGGCAACCGGGTCGAGGGATTGAACGAAATATCCCGAACGCTTCTTGCCGCCACCGCCTTGAGACGAACCTTGAACAACCGGTCTTTCCACGGGCCGGACAGAAATTCATCACAGCCGTTTTCAAAACCGGATATCACGACGCTTTCATCGGGCTGGGGATGATACAATATGCTCGGAATAACCTCCAGAAAAATATGACTCTTGATGCGCCGCATCAATTCCAGCTCGGTGGTGAAATCTCCTTTTCCGGCAAGAAAAATCATATCAAGATGAAACCTCTGCGACAGCCGTAATAATTCCTCCATCGTGCGAAAATAGTGTGTCGAACTGCTTTCGTCTTCGAATGAACGGGTGACGTTATAAACGATGTCGATGCCTTCCTGTCGTATGGCGCAATGAAACATATAACCGTCAACCTTTCATATGGCGCTCACGGGGATGGAAATCCCGGTGTACCGACAGCAGGTATTCCCGGTCAACCTGCGTGTATATCTGGGTCGTCGTGATGCTGGCGTGCCCCAGCAGTTCCTGCACCGTCCGCAAATCGGCGCCACCCTCGATCAGGTGAGTGGCAAAACTGTGTCGAAAAGTGTGCGGCGTAACCCTTTTTAACACGCCGGCCTTGAGGGCATGTTTCCTGATTATTTTCCATACCCCAACCCGCGAAAACGGTCGGCCCAGACGCGATAGAAAGAGCACTTCGCTGTGGCTTTCTTTCCTCTGCGGTTCGCGCACTTCCGTCAGGTACTTTTCGACGGCCCGCCGTGCGTACTGACCGAATGGCACCAGGCGCTCTTTGTTACCCTTACCGGTCACTTTTATAAAGCCGATTTCGTCATAGACCGCCGCACATGGCAATGTTATCATCTCGGAAATGCGCATCCCCGTGCCATAAAGCAATTCCAGCATGGCCTGGTCACGTATCCCCGCCGGGGTCTTTATATCGGGCTGATTAAGTATCTTTTCGATGTCGCTTACGGACAGATAATCGGGATGATAGCGCGAGATCTTGGGAACACGGGCAAATTCAAAAGGATTGCCCTCAACCAGATTATTTTCCGTCAGATAATGATAAAAATTACGTAATGCCGAAATTTTACGCGCGATCGAGGCCGGGCGTCGATTCCGGTCGTTCAACTTCGACAGATAATCGGCTATGGCCCGGTGACCGACTGCAAGCTTATCCTTCATGGCAAACATTTTCTTGAATTCCGCAATATCACGGACATAGGCGTCAAGAGTGTTCTCCGACAAACCCTTTTCCAATTCCAGATACTGCCGATAGTCGGCCACCGCCCGATCAAAGTTGTCTTGTATCATTAAAATCATATCAATCGCGTGAGGATGCCGCCGCCATGGCGCAGACTACCGTCCCGCCGCCGTCTTCTTCAATCACCCGGCGAAGTTCATTTACGGTTGCGCCGGTGGTAACAACGTCGTCGATCACGGCAATTCTTTTGCCTTTCAAATCAACCGATCCCGCTTTAAAGGCACCCTTAATATTCAAAAGACGCCGGACCGGATTCAACCGGGTTTGATCTTTCGTTCTCCGAGCTTTGGCTACCCCATCTTCAGCCGATCCCAGACCCAGGCGCCCGCTAATAATATCGGACATTATCCCGGCCTGATTGAATCCGCGAAGTTTTTTTCGAATACTGCCCAGCGGAACCGGAACCAACAGGTCTATTTTCAACTCCCGCAAGGGCTTTTCATAAAGGCTAAACAGTCTATCGGACAAAAACATGCCGAGTTTTTCGAATCCGTCGTATTTAAACCGGTGAATTATATCCTTCAAAGGCGGCTCATACTCTCCGAGCACAAATAATGGAAACGGTTTGTCGGTTCGGCACTGGGTACAGCGGCCAAAATCATCCAACATCAGACGGCAATCGAGACACAACGGCCGGTCAAACCGGGTTGATTTATTAGCGCAACGCTGACATAAAAGTTTCCCCCATCCCTCGGCTTCCCCGCCGCACACCAGGCAATAGGGCGGATATATAAAATCGAGAATGTTTTCGAGCGGTTCAAGGTATTGACTTCCCTGTCGCAGGCTGCCTCCTCAATTTTGGGATATTTTCGCCTCCGGGCATAAAATTATCCCAAATTATAAATTCAGGCAAGAAAACAATAAAATTAATATTCGCTTAAAGAGAATTGAGAATCGATTTCAGCGTGTCGGCAATGGGTGACTCGGGCATAAGTTCCAGGTACCGATTCCAGTACTGCCGGGTTTTGCTCATATCGCCGAGGGTATGATAGACAACGCCCATATTGAAATGCGCCACGGCGTGATTGGGGTCAAGGCTCAGCGCCCGGTCAAACTGAACCATGGCCGAGTCGATTTGCCCGAGGGCATGATAGCACGCGCCGAGGTCGGTTCGCACATCGGCGCTGGTATCATCAAGGGCCAGGGCTCGATCATAACAAACGACCGCTTCGGCATAACGGCCGTGATCCATACTCATATTCCCCTGCGCCACCAATCCGGTATAATCCGACGGCAATGAAGCCATGAAATTCTGCATGTTCATTATCGCGGAACGGTCCATACCTTCGACCTCGGGGTGAATGAATTTGGACTTGGCCTGCGCGGTCACCACCGAATAAACAACAAATCCCAAAATGGCCGCCGCCGCCACGGTCATCAGGATAAGGGACTGATAAGGCGCACCGGCCTTTTTGTCATGCCAGTTGCCACAGCCCCGACAAAACCTGTCATCGGGCATTAAAGCCGCCCCGCATTGCGTGCAATTTTTTGAAATATTGTTCATAAAATTGTTATACGACGCCAAACATCATTTTATTGGGTAAAGTTGCAGAAGGGAATCCAGCGCCCGCTGATTTTTTTTCAAAATCAAATAATGGTAGCCAACGCTGTCGACCGGCACCCCTTCGGGTGATAACACTCCTATCAGCCGATAGACCTCCCCAAAACCCCGGTTTTGGGCGATTAATCTTTCGCGACCAAACCGTAAGGCGATCTTGCCGTCTTGGCGGACATGCCCGACCAGCAGAAAGTAATCCGGGAATTTTAAATATTCGGTGACCGGATTAAACCCCTGCCGGCCGATATTGTCGCTGGCCAGGCCCCAAATATCAATATAATGCCTCCTGGCATAATACGGTATACGGCCGATATCGGTCAGGGAAATTATGGTTTCATCCGGCTGTGAACCGGCCCACCTGATGGCTTTATCCTGCGCACTCACGATTTCTCTTTCAACCCCAAGGTGAGCGAAAATTTTTCCCGTGGGACTAACCAAAGATATTATCAATATGACCACGACCAATTGCCGAAAAATCGGCCTTTTGAACTGTTTTATGGAATAAACGGCCGCAAAAATCGCCAGGGGCATAAATGGCACCAGATATCGGAACAGGTAATTCATAACCGGATTGACCATGGTGGAAACGAAAAACTGTGCCATGAAAACTGCCCAAGATATAACAAGCAATTTTTCCCACATCCTATTTTTGATGGCCATATAAATCCCCAAAATCATCAGGCTGAAAACCGGAATGAATCTAATCGCCATATCCGAAACGGCCCGGAAATGAAAACCAACTTCTTCGGTCTTGACATAAAAAGTATTGGGCAATGGCAGTCCGAAGAAGGCCAAACGCATGACGGTGATGCTGGCGACGGCTAAAGCAATGGCCAGAATATGATAAATATAATTTTTGAAACGGAACTCCTTCCCGGATACGCCTGTCGCCATGGCGGCCAAAATCATGACCGTCGCCGTAATAAAACCTTCCGGTCGTCCCCAAACTATCAAAGCCAGAAACAGACAGCCCCAGCCCGACCGCCGCCATAACATTAAAATAGCCGCCGAAATGGCAAAGGCATGCAATCCCAGTTCCAGACCGCTGACCGCCCAGAAAGGCGTCAGCGGACAAATCAAAAACAGTGGCCCGACCAGCCAGGCATAACCTGATTTATCGCGGCGGAAATTCCAGAACCATAACCAACCGGCGATGGCAAAAAAGACCACCCCAAGAATCTTGGCGGTTAAAACGGTCGGCAGACCCACCAGATATGTCGTTGCCAGCATGAGCATCCAGAGGGTGTTGGAGTACGCTTCGACCGGTTTGTCGCCGACGTTGAAAACCGGGCCGTGACCATCGGCCAGATTTTCAGCATAGGTAAAAGTTATATAGGCGTCATCGATGGCATAATCCCAATACAAAACGACCTGCCCGATAAATAAAATTGCCGCGGTTATGAAAATTATATTACGAATCGACGCCATGCTCTATTAATCCGCCGTAGCCTCTCCCCCCGTGGAACGACGCACCGAAATAACCCCTTTGACCTTTTTGATCCTCTTGAGGACGCGTTCTAACTGGCTTAAGCTGTTAACTTCGACAACAATCGTCCCGACCGATGTCGTATCCGAAAGATTGATATCGGCGCCACGGACGTTGGTCTTGCTGTCGGCAATGGAATCGGTGATTTCAACCAGAATATTCTTGCGCGGTTCGACATGCAATTCCAGGCGGACCACGAAGGTTTGGTCACGGTCCACGTCCCATGAAACCGGAATGATACGCTCCGGGTCGGAGGACAGGTCCTGAAGCGTCGGGCAATCGGCGCGATGAATGGTGACTCCCCGGCCGCGCGTGATATACCCGATAATTTCCTCCCCGGGAATCGGCTGGCAGCACCCCGCGAATTGAAACATCATATTATCCAGACCTTGAACCCGGATACCCCGTTCGGTTCTGAACTTCTCCAGAATTTTCTCAACGACCGATCCGTCGGAAGGCTTTACCTTTTCGGGAGTAACACGCGTCAGAACTTGCTGGACCGACACGTCACCGTTGCCCAGTGAATAGTACAATTGGTCAATGGAGTTAAAGGACATCTTCTGGGCAATTTCGAGGAATTCGTCGTCGGGCGGAATGGTCAGTCGGCTCTTCTTCAGTTCCCGTTCGAGCAACTCCTTGCCCAGAGCCAGCGCCTGCTCATAGCCGGATTGCTTCAACCAGCGACGGATTTTGGAGCGGGCGTTGGATGTCCCCGCCAGTTTCAGCCAGTCCTGTGAGGGGTGGCGATGGGGACTGGTCAGGATTTCCACTTTATCGCCCGACTGCAAAATGGTGCTTAACGGACTGATGCGCCCGTTGATGCGGGCTCCACTGCAGTGAAGACCCACTTCGGTATGGACGGCAAATGCAAAATCAAGCGGCGTGGCTCCGGCGGGAAGGTGTTTCAACTCACCGGCCGGCGTGTAAACAAATATATCATCGGCAAACAGGTCTATTTTAAGATATTCCAGAAATTCGGACGGATTGGTCATGTCCTTCTGCCACTCCAGCAAATCCCGCAACCAGAGCATTTGCCGATCGGACTTGTCCAGTTGCTGACGACCTTCCTTGTAAAGCCAGTGCGCGGCAATACCGTTCTCGGCAATATGGTGCATTTCCCGGGTGCGAATCTGAATCTCCACGATTTTATCATCCGGGCCGAATATGGCCGTATGCAACGACTGGTAATTATTCGGTTTGGGATTGGCGATATAGTCGGCAAACTTTTGCGCCACCGGCGGCCAAAGTTCATGCACCAGTCCGAGGACGTGGTAACATTCGGCCTTGGTCCCGACAATGATCCTTATGGCCAGAAGATCGGCAATCTGGTCGAAGGGAACCTTGCGATACCGGATTTTCCGATAAATCGAGTCGATATGCTTGGGACGCCCCTGGACGACGGCTTTTATCCCGGCCTCCTGCAACGACTTCTTTATGGGTTCGACCACCCGGTCGAGATAGGCCAACCGCTCCTCGCGGGTTAGTTCTATTTTTTGAGCCAGATCAGAATAAATGTCGGGCTTAAGGAATTTCAAGGATAAATCTTCAAGTTCGGTTTTGACTCGCGAGATCCCGAACCGGTGCGCCAGCGGGGCATAAACCTCGCGGGTCTCGGTGGCGATTCGGACCCGCTTTGCGGGCGGAAGATACTCCAGCGTCCGCATATTGTGAAGACGGTCGGCCAGCTTGATCAATATTACCCGAATATCTCGAGCCATGGATAATAGCATCTTGCGAAAGAATTCCACCTGCTGTTCTTCGGCCGACTTGAATTCCACCGTCCCCAGCTTGGTTACCCCGTCCACCAGCCCGGCCAACTCTTCATCGAAAGCCTCTTTGACTTTATCCAATCCGATACCCGTGTCTTCGACCACGTCGTGCAAAAGGCCGGCGGCGATAGTGGTTGAATCGAGATGGAGCTCGGCCAGAATCAGGGCCACGTTGAGGCAATGCACCGAAAACGGTTCACCCGATTCACGAATCTGTCCGGCATGGGCCTTTTCGGAAAATTCATACGCCCGCCGTATCAATGGGATATTGATATTGGCGTTGAAAGCTTCAACGCGAATGATAAATTCAGCCAGGTTTAACATCGCCATAGTCTTCAAGTATATATCTTTATTTTCCTGATGCAACCAATACTAACAGAATAAATCGTTGTCGAGTTTTGCACAATGTCGCTTATCGGTTTCGCTTCAGCTTTCCCAATTGACGGTATTTGCTGTAATTACGGTGAGCCGATAAAATTCCTATAAAAAATCCGGCCCAGCCGTCCAGAAAACCAAGATGAAAAATAAAGTGCCGATAAAAGGTCGCTATCGGCCTGAAAATCAGCGAAAATCGCCCGACCTTTCGCTCCCGAAGAATTAAATCCTTCCCGCCCAAATCGTTGTACTTGGCCGTCTTCCTGAAAAATGAAGCCAGGTTGGGATATGAATAATGCAAAAGAGGATTTTTCATATGGCCGACCGAACCGTCCACGATTATCTTCTCATGCACCAGGGCGTCGGTGAACCTGCCCTTGCCCCTTCTGAATAATCGCAAAACATAATCGGGATACCATTGCGAATGATAAATCCAGCGACCGATAAAACTGGTTATCCTCGGCAGATAGTAACCATCGACTGCTTCCACCTCGGCGATGGCGGTCAAAATTTCGTCCGCCAGACGGGGAGTAACGACCTCATCGGCATCGACCGATAAAATCCAGTCACCGGACGCCCGATCGACCGCGAATTGTTTGGTTGGGCCATAACCATGCCATTGCGTCGAAAATACTCCTGCTCCCATATGCCTGGCGATATCAAGCGTCTTGTCGGTCGAATCGGTATCGACCAGGATTATTTCATCAACCCAGGCCAGCGCTTTCAAACAACGGGCGATATTTTTCTCCTCGTTCATCGTGATAATAACCGCCGAGATTTTCATGTCAGGTTTTTACCTCGATGGTAGTCGCGAGGGCCGCGAAGGCATCATAGACCTGTTCCGGAGTGATATCGTATATATCATCACCACCCCTTGATAGCACCAGTCCCCCAATTTGACCGTACGGCCGCCACTGACGGTATATACGGCCGAATTCGGGATACATCCCCAGCACGGGAACCTTGAACGAGCGGGCGACGTGGACCACCGACGTGTCGGCGGTAATGAGCATATCCAACCGGGAAATAACGGCGCAGGCTTCGAGAAAACTCATTCTGTCCGGAACCAGATGCACCCGTTCGCGAATACGGCTCTGCAGGGCCACGCCGCGGGCACGGTCGGATGGTGCCGTCACCAGCACGAATCGGACGTCCGGATAATCCTGAAGAATCATTTTAATCAGTCGGCAGGATTTTTCATGACCCCAGATACGATTGCTCAAACGTACCGAAAGGTTAAAGCCGATGGTAATACGGCCGTTGCGAGGCAAACCACTCAAGAACCTGTCGGCCGTATCGATGGCCGCCGGGGGGATGAACGGCGGGGCATATCCGCTGCATCCGGATGGGTCGATGCCAAAAGCCTTTAGAACTTTCAAATATATGTCTATGATATGCTCTGGATCGCCCTTGCTGTAGTCGACATTGCAATCATAATATTCGGCATGTTTTCGTTTGCCGACCCCGACGCGGGGCCGGCCTTTGGAACAGACCTGCACCAGCGACAAAGCGGTGGCGCTGTCATCGGCCATGAGGTCAATCAGACAATCATACTTGTAACGACGAACCCTGAATGCCATGAGAATATCCTTAAGGATATGGCGGCGATAAACAAAAACCCTATTGAAGCGCGGGTCTTGTTCGAGAAGCACCCTGTTTTTTTCCGAGCCGATTATGCCCACTTCAACCCCCGGAATGTTCTTTCTGACGGCATCTATCAACGGTAACGAACAAATAGTGTCCCCGAGCCGGTCCGGACGGATAAACAGGACCTTTTTGATTTTGGCAGGATCAAGGGGAATCCGGCGGTTATTGCCCTTCCTGAAAAGCACGCCGAAAAGCCGCATATACAACGCTTTAATCTTGTACTCATATGTTTTTAATCGCGGGTCAGACATGCATCAATCCGGGTATTTTGAATCTTCGGCCTATTTCAATCGTTTTTTCGACAACCTGTTCTACGGTTATATCAAACAGGTGCTCTTCGGTCGGCGACAACACCATTCCCGAAAGCTGGGCGTAAGGGAACCAAATATTTATTTTATGGCCCCGATACAGCCCGACAACCGGTATTCGATACGAACGCGCAATATGTAATAATGAAGTGTCGGTGGATATAAGGAGATTCAGCCGCGAAATTAATTCGGCCACCGAGCAAATATCCATAACCTGTGGAAGAATATTAACCCGGTCGTCGAATGATTCCGCCAGTTTCCTCCCTTTCGAATAATCGTTCGGAGCGGCAATTACAATAAAGCCCAGCATCGTAAATTTTTCGATTATTTTCGTGATGACACGTTTATAGTTATTCATATCCCATATGCGCGATGGCTCGCCGGAAGAGATATTAATCCCAACCAGTGGTCTGCCACGGAATAAATCGGGTAACGCCTTTAGCATATTGCCTATTTCGTCTTTTTTGCTTTTACTGACAAACGGAGGACAAAAACGTTCGGCATCCAACGGGTCAACTCCCAGATAAGATACAATGTCCAATGTGCTTTCCAGAATATGGCGATTCGTTACGCAGAAAGGATGCCTGGAATTGACATGATAATAATCCGCATGACGGCATTTGCCCACACCGATTTTATAGGCCCCCGGGGCAGCCAAATGGCTAAGCGCCAGAGCCGAGACGGAATCGCCGCTAATCATATCCACGACAATATCAAATTTTTCTTCTCTGGCACGGCAGATCATAACCAGATCTTTAAAGAATTTTTTGGTATACGTAAAAACTTTCTTGAAGCGCGGGTCGGCGACGATCAGATCAATGCTGCGGGGCGCCGTAACCCATGACATTTCCCAATTCGGATACTCTTTCTTAAGGACATCGACCACCGGAAAAGATATCAGGGTATCCCCGATTCTTTCGTGACGAACGAACAGAACTCTAAGGGGCTGCTTTAAATCGGGTTTGTCTATTCTCGCCAATGACCGTTTCAAAAAATACGACAACGCCCCGACCCAGGCGTTTTTCAACATTATTTCCAGCGGTTTGAGTTTCTTAATCATTCGTTGCACGGGAATTTTCAATCCGGGTTATATTATTTCTAATCAAGACGACCGCGATTCGTTGCATCGGAAAAAGAGGTTTGAATCACTTCGAATTCATTTATCACGTTTACAATCTCGTCCAAAACCTGTTCTACGGTGATATCCGACACGTCCTCATCGCGGCCCGACAAAACCACACCGCCCTTCTGGTGAAGCGGCCTCCAGAATTTATACTCACCCATAAAGCGTCGGTACAACGCCACCACCGGAACCCGGAAGGCCCCGGCAATATGCACCAGGGAGGTATCGGGAGAAACGAGCAAATCCAGTTTTCTGATTATGGCCGCAACCGTTATCAAATCAAGGCCTTCAGGAATAATATGGACCCGGCTGCAAGACACCTCTTTTATCCGCCGGCCCAGGTGATATTCATGCGGCGCCGTAATAATTATCAACTCACAATCTTCAAAACGGTCCAGCATTTTGTCAATTAAAATGGCGAAATTATCCGCGCCCCAGTCGCGACTCGGTTCACCGGCCGAAATATTCACCCCGAATTTTCGTCCCTTTGATATATCCCGCGACTCCATAAACGCCGAAGCCGCCCGGTCCGCCTTATCATCAATATACATGGGAGCATATTGCCCCGGTTTACCGGGCTCGACTCCAAGAACTTTAATCAAGTCGAGATGAAAATCCACAATATGGCGGTCGGGATTCCGAAGCGGGTGCGGAACATGGCAATTGTAATAACATTTGTGGTCGCTTTTGCCGATTCCGATTTTCAATGCCCGTGAACCGCACAAACGGGTTAAAAGCATTGATGTCACCGAATCATGCGTTATCAGATCGATAACACAGTCGAATTTCTCCTTTCGCGCCGCCCGGATCATGCCCAAGTCAACCCTAAAGGACTTATTGAAAACAAAAACCTTGTCGAAGCGGGGGTCATTTTTGACTACCACAATATTCTGCCGCGAACCCATAAATGATACTTTACACCCCGGGAATCGCTTCTTAAGCTCATCCACCAGCGCCAGAGCAATGATGACGTCCCCGATTTTTTCGTGCCTGACCAAAAGGATTTTCTTCCATTGCCGCTCGCCCAACGCCAACGGCCCGCGTTCGCGGCATTTCAAAACCGGCGAAAATACCCGGAGGGCGAATTTCTTTAAACCAATCTCCAATGGCTTCAATTTTCTTAGGAGCTCTTTCATGCTCTATTCTGATCCTTGAACTGCATCATGTACAGCCGATGGTACAATCCCCCGGTGTCCATCAATTCCTGATGCGTCCCGGTTTCGATGATCCGCCCGTTATCCAAAACCAGTATATGGTCGGCGTTTTTTATCGTGGACAGGCGGTGGGCGATCACCAATACCGTCCGACTGGCCATCAGGCCGTCGATGGCCTCCTGCACCAGCCGTTCGGATTCGGTATCGAGGGCCGACGTCGCTTCATCGAAAATCAATATCTGCGGGTTTTTTAACAGGGCCCGGGCGATGGCGATGCGCTGCCTCTGCCCCCCCGACAATCGTACCCCGCGATTGCCTACCATTGTATCATAGCCCTGCTCGAACCCCATGATGAAATCATGCGCCC
The DNA here is from genome assembly GCA_937925655.1 of uncultured candidate division Zixibacteria bacterium. Classification (GTDB taxonomy): domain Bacteria; phylum Zixibacteria; class MSB-5A5; order GN15; family PGXB01; genus CALAMC01. The sequence continues at coordinate 82,372 of CALAMC010000047.1, forward strand.
GCGCCGCGCGTGAGGCTTTCTCCAGCTCGCATTGCGGCAGTCCATTCATGCCATAGGCGATATTGTTGCGAATCGTGTCGTTGAACAGGTATGTCTCCTGCGTGACGATCCCCAGCATTCCTCGCAGAGAGGCCAGGTTCAGGTCTCTCAAATCGATGCCGTCGATCAGGATCCGGCCCTCGAGCGGGTCATAAAAACGCGGCAGCAAATCGAACAGCGTCGACTTGCCTGCTCCCGATGGCCCCACCAGCGCCACCACTTCACCCCGCCTGACTTCAAACGAAACGTCTTTTAAAACCGGCTCGCCGGGTATGTATGAAAAAGTGACGCGGTCAAACACAATGGATGACTGAAAATCCTTCTTTATAATGGCGTCTGGCCGTTCGATCACCGTTATGGGTGCGTCGAGAATATTAAAAATCCGTTCGGCCGCCGCCATACCTTCTTGTATTCTTATATGAATCGACAAAAGCGACTTGGTTGGCTTGATAAGTGCAAAGGTCGCGATAATGAACGTCATGAAATCGCCGGCGTCCATTTCACCGCTTCCTTCGAGAATTTGCGTCCCGGCATACAATAAAATCAGCATACCGGTGGCAATGATTAATATATCGTTGACCGGGCTGGCCAAATTTCGGACACGAGCCATGCGGACCAGAGTCCGGAAGTAATCGCCGGTGGACTTGAAAAACTTGGCTTTCTCGAAATTCTCCATGGCGTACCCTTTAACGATGCGGATGTTGGCTACCGTCTCCTCCAGCACGGCGTTGACATCGGCCATTTTTTCTTGAGTCCGAGCCGAGTACTTCCGCAGTTTCTTGCCCATGAACCAGATGAAACCGAAAACCAGGGGCAATACTATTGCGGCCAGAAGAGTCAGTTTCCAGGATAACAATATCAGAAAGCCGGCCAGCAATATCACTGTCAGCGAGTCGGCCACCAAACTGTTGAATCCCAGATCGACCGCCGAGTTGAGCACGACCACGTCATTGGTCACCCTCGAAATCAGATGACCGGTTCGCCGGTGATGAAAAAAGCTTAAGGATAACTCCTGATACTTTTCAAATAGGCGGTTGCGAAAATCCCGAATCACCGATTCCTGAACATAAGCCATGAAAAAGCCCTGAAAGTACCCGAAAATATTCGAAGCCACACCTATGCCGAAAATCAAAAAACACAGATTGAGCAGGGTATCGCGACGGGTCGGCCCGGTGATGAAGTTATGCACCGCCTCTTTGAGATAATTCTTTGTTTTAACCAGAAAATCAAAATCTGCCGGGGACTTGCCTCCGATCCCTTCCCGTGCAGGTTCGGACGGGGACTGCTCCACGGTCTTTTCAACCATCGAAACGGCGTCCGACGCGGGTGAACCGATATCGCTCACGGCAAACAGGGTCATCAATAGCGGTCCCGCCATCCAGACAAACAATCCGCCCAGAATGGCGTGCATCGCGGCCGATGATGACGCTATAACCAGCCGTTTCCAGTACGGTTTCAGACAGGATAATGTTCGCCAGAGCAAATGCATAAAAAGTCAAACATCCTTATTTTTTATAAACGCTGAAGATAACTCAAAAATCACGCCGATGTCAACCGGCAATGATGACTAAAACTCCAAAGCCGAGGCGTCGCTCGGAATCGACAGGGAGAACTTTTCTGACGGGATGTCTATATTCAGACTCTGACCTCGTTTTTTGGCATCTATAGTCAGGGAACCATTACCATTGTTAAAACCGAGAAACACCGGAATATAACGACCGTCGCGCAGTTCATATTCTATTTCCAGCGAATTGCCGCACATGACCGAAACCAGCCTATATCGGCATAATTCTTTGGATTCATGCAGGATGACAACATAGTAATTGGTGGAATCGTACCCGAATTCAACCGGTCGATTATGAAACAGGTCGATCAAAACCCGTTCGAATTCCATATTACGATCACAATTTCCGTCGGTCAAATCACCCAGACGACCACGAAAATATTCATTTTCGGTCGGAAAATAAACCAGCGAATTGTCACGGGCAATCAGCGCCTTGAGGGCGCCTTTGCCCAGATAGGCCCGGGCAAACAGGGCCAGTGTATCCGGCTTGATATAAACGTCGAGGCGGGTCGAACGTTTGCGACCGTCTCGGTTTATTTTGACGTCATACAAATAGGCGTCGCCCCGGCCGGGCTCATGTATGAAAGACGATTCTTCAGGTGTGGAAATACCCCGCTTGCGCTGTGCCGGAGAACAACCCATAAGACAACACATGATGATAACTACGGTTGCGGCGGATATGTTTGATGAACGACTGAAAATAAACTCATACCCCCGTAAGGATTTTTATAAGCGGCCGGACAAACGGCCCCATGATAAACCAAACCCCGCCCGCGAATATCAAAATCATCAATAAAAATGGCGCGATATTATCAAAACCCGACATCTTCATGGCCAGTTCGGGCGGCAATATGTTTTTAAGCATGTGTGAGCCATCAAGCGGATACAAAGGAATCAAATTAAAAAAGGCCAGTGTTAAATTAATGGTGACCCCATAAAATAAAAGATAAACCACCGCCTCCGGAATGTTTTGGGCGCTGCCGGTGACCGCGCGAAACAATATGGCAAAGACAATTGCCTGAGCGATATTCGACAGCGGCCCGGCGGCGGAAATCCAGAAATCGGCGACGCGCGGATTTCTCAAATTATAGGGGTTGACCGGAACCGGCTTGGCCCAGCCGAAACGAAATTGCGACAGAAAAAACACCAGCACGCCAAACAGGTCCAAATGCTTCAGCGGATTCAACGTCAACCGTCCGGCATCTTTGGCCGTGGGATCACCGAAGCGATAGGCGACATACCCGTGCGAAAACTCGTGGATCGTCAAACCCAGAAGCAAAACCGGAATCGAAAGCAAAGCCTGTTGCACTAAATCCATGACGCCTTCCTATGCGTATATGCCGCGCAACATGACCACATCGGCAACCCTTTGGATGCCCACCATAAAGGCGGCTATGCGCATATGCACGTTGTTATACATGGCCACTTTCAACACGTCGTTAAAGGCGTTGACCATGAACCGTTCCAGCCGTGAGTTGACTTCCTCTTCGGTCCAGAAGTAACCCAGGCGATTCTGTACCCACTCAAAATATGATACGGTGACGCCCCCGGCGTTGCACAATATATCGGGAATGACCAGCACGTCGTTTTTCTGCAAAATGGGATCGGCATCGGGGGTAATCGGCCCGTTGGCCCCCTCGGCGATAATCCTGGCCCGGATATCCCCGGCGTTTTCTTCGGTGACCTGATTTTCCATCGCCGCCGGGACGAGAATGTCAACGTCGGCGTATAAAATTTCATTTTTGTCGATCGGCTCGGCGCCCGGAAAACCCACCACCCGGCCGTTTTGTTTGACGAATTTCATCAGCCCGGTTATATCGATGCCGTCTTTTTTATACAGGCCGCCATAAACATCACAGACGTGGGTGACTTTCACGCCCAGACGTTGCAGAAACATGGCCGAGATGGAACCCACATTGCCGAATCCCTGCACGGCGGCGGAGGCTTCGGCCGGATTGATTCCCAAATGCTTCATGGCTTCGCGGGTAGTGATGACGACTCCGGCACCGGTCGCTTCCCGACGCCCCGGCGACCCGCCCAGAGAAATCGGCTTGCCCGTGACTACCGACGTTACCGTATGGCGTGCATGCATGGAATACGTATCCATAAACCAGGCCATCGTTTCTTCATTGGTGTTGACGTCGGGCGCCGGGATGTCCCGTTCCGGTCCGACAATATCGAAAATGCTGGCCGTGTAGCGGCGGGTGAGCCGTTCCAGTTCGCCCTTGGACATCACGGTCGGGTCACAGGTAATGCCGCCCTTGCCGCCACCGAACGGAACATTGACCACCGCGCATTTCCATGTCATCCATGACGCCAGGGCTTGTACTTCATCCAGCGTGACGTCGGGATGATAGCGAATTCCCCCCTTGGCCGGGCCGCGGACAGTGGAATGCTGCACCCGATAACCGGTGAACATTTCAAAACGACCGTCGTCCATCCGGACGGGCAGCTTGACAATGGTACTGCGCATGGGATACTTCAAAAATTCCAGCAAGCCCTTGTCGATATTCAGTCGTGCCGCCGCCTGGTCGAACTGCTTCATGACGTTTTGAAACGTCGACATCGGAATGGTGACCGACTTCAGCCTTTTTTCCTGTGGCATTCATGCAACTCCGTTTATCATATCGTAATTATTTCCTTTTCCCGCCGGATACATACCGCGACCCATCTTCGTAAAAGCGCCATTGTCTGTCGCGGCCAACCTTTATGCCGATTCGCTCGCTTCGGATTATCTTCCCCGGACAATACCCGCGGTCTTCAAAATAGAGCGTCTGTCCCGTCAAATCAAGACCGTTCTGTTTCCGGGTCAATCCGAAAGCCCGGCAAAGCTTGCCCGGCCCGTCGGTCAACAGGTTTTTCCGGTCTGTTTTATAACGCCGCCGCATTATCTCGGTTCCCTCGACCGGTTCGGCGCCCCGGACCAATACCGCCGCCGGGAAACCCGCCTCCTCGGTGACGACGTTGAAACAATAATACATGCCGTAAATGAAATAAATATATCCATAACCGCCCGGGCCAAACATGACGGCGTTGCGCCCGGTCTTCCCGACGGCCGCGTGGCACGCCGGATCATCCTGTCCGATATACGCCTCCACCTCCACCAGGCGGGCGCTGACACGTTTGCCCCCCAAATCATAAACAAGATATTTGCCGATCAAATCCGGTGCGACCTCAAGCGTCGGCCGCATATAAAATTCTCGCGAAAGCTTCTGGATTCCGGCCGGCATCGGGTTTATTCATCCGTGTAAGGAAACAACTCATAAGCCACCGCCGCCGCCATATCCAGATTCTGACCGACCTGTTCCGGCTTGTGAGCATCGGAGCCGATCGCCCTCACCGCGACCCCCATCGACCGGGCCATATTGATGATCGGCATGATCGGATAGAATTCATCAAGATCGTGCCGATAGGCCGCCGTATTGATTTCGAATCCGGTTCCCGTTTTTAGCATTGCCTCGAAAACCGGCTCGATGCGGCCCTCGTGTATTTTCAGTAATTCATTTCCATAATAGGCCAGGCCGAAGCGGCGATAGCAGTCCAGATGCGCTATTGAATCGAACAGCCCGGATTCGGCGGCGGCTTTGGCCAGTTCGAAATAGCGGTCGGCGAATTTATCGATGTCATATTTGGCAAAACAGCTCTCGGCTTCGTGTCTGCTGCAAAAGCAAGCACGGTCGATATCATGAATCCCGACCAGTTTATAATCGAAATCGTGGCGGTCGAAAAACCGGGCCGTGTCTTCTTCGCAACCTGGGAAATATCCGACCTCGATGCCAACCCGGACCGCCAGTCCAAATGAGTAAAACTCGTCGTCGGCCGCCTTTACGGCCGTAATATATTTTTCGATGGCTTTGTCCGTCAGCGGTTCGGGCCGGCCGTCGATGACGATGGCCCGCACCCTGTGGTCAAACCCCGGATCATTGTCGTAATGAGTCGTAAAACAGATTTCCTTTAACCCCACCTTTAAGGCGGCACGACAATGTTCGTCGATCGTCCCCTCGGCGTCTATCGAAAAATCCGGATGAATATGGTAATCCGATAAAGCATATCCGTCATAACTCATGACACATCCTCCGTGAGGGATTTGCCCTTATACAAATCGGTCGTCCATCAGAAACGGATTATTAATACGTTCGGCGCCGATAGTCGTGAACGGTCCGTGCCCGGGATAGCAGACGATATTATCCGGCAACGTCAAAAGATTTCTTCTAATGGATTCAATCAACTGCTTATATGACCCCCCGGGAAGATCGGTCCGCCCGATTGAACCGTAAAACAAAGTGTCGCCGCAAAACAGGCGATTTCGCACAAGATAACAAAGACCTCCCCGCGTGTGCCCCGGTGTGGCGATAACATTGAATTCCAGCGAACCGATTTTAAAAACATCCTTGTCGTTCAAAAGGTAATCCGGTGGCGGACAGGTTATCGGCTGGCCATATAGGGCGGAAACATTGGCCGACGGCGATTGCAGCATCTCCCGATCGTCTTTCCCAATGTAGAGGGGAATCCCATACTGACCCTTCAGTGGCTCAACGGCCGCAATGTGGTCCCCATGACCATGAGTCAGCAATATAGCCCTGATAGTAACATCATGCCTGTTAATGACTTCCACTATCCGCTCGTCCTCGTCGCCGGGGTCAATGACCACCCCGATACGATCAGACTCATCCCAGATTATATAACAATTAACCTCAAACGGCCCGACCACCAGAGTTTCGATATTTAAAGCAGACATTTCCCTCATTTCCTTTTGGCCCAAGATAAAACCTATCGGGCGTTTGTCAAATTAATTGGTGATGATAAAAAATGAATAAATGCCAATTTATACATCGAATGATTTCCGAAATCCTTAATTCGATTGACTTTTAAACAAAATGATATATCATATATATCTTTTTAAAGGAGTGCAAAATGCCAAACGACGCCAAAGAAACCATATCCGTCCTAAAGACAAGGGTTTCCAAACTAAGGAGGTTTCTTTGACTTGGACGGACGTCGTGAAAAAATTAACAAATTAGAGCAATACACTACCGCCCCCGGTTTCTGGGATGATAATCAGAAAGCCCAGTCGATTTTAAAAGAAATTTCCGGACACAAACGCTGGATCGAACGCATAGAAAAACAGGAAAAGGAACTGGCCGACCTCGACGAATTGGCGGAACTGATTGATGATAATTCCGAGGAGGCGGCCGAAATCGAACGCTCCCTTAAGAATCTTGTAACCGACGTTGACAAGCTGGAATTGACCACTCTCCTGTCGGGCCCGGATGATGAACGCAATGCCATTCTAACCATACACCCCGGGGCCGGCGGCACCGAGTCACAGGACTGGGCCAGCATGCTTTTTCGTATGTACAACCGCTGGTGCGAAATACATGGTTATGAAACGGAACTCCTCGACTATCAGCCCGGTGAAGAGGCCGGGATTAAAGCCGTGACGATGGAAGTCATCGGCGAATATGCCTACGGTTATCTCAAGGCCGAATCGGGCGTGCATCGTCTGGTCCGGATCTCTCCCTTCGACGCCAACAGCCGCAGACACACCTCGTTCGTTTCCATCCATGTGTACCCCGAAGTCGACGACAATATCGAAATCGAAATCGACGAGGACGACCTCCGCATCGATACCTACCGTTCCTCCGGAGCCGGCGGACAGCACGTCAATAAAACCTCGTCGGCGGTGCGCATCACGCATATTCCGACCGGCATTGTAGTGCAATGTCAGAACGAGCGCAGTCAAATTAAAAACAAGGCTACGGCCATGAAAATGCTTCGGTCGCGGCTGTATCAACTGGAACTCGAGGAACAGCGCAAAAAGCGCGAAACCTTCGAAAAAACCAAGAAGAAAATCGAATGGGGATCGCAGATTCGCAGTTACATATTTCACCCCTACAACCTCGTCAAGGATCACCGCACCGATACGGAAACCTCGAATGTGCAGGCGGTTATGGACGGTGCCATCGACAAGTTCATCGAGGCATATTTGGGCGACCCCGATTTGCGCGACAATTAACTTTTCTTCTGATCATAAATTAAGGAGATAAACCTGTGTCAACTGCAGCAAGCAAAAAACCTCAAATAATCGAAGAAATTCGGGCCAAGGCGAAAGCCAAAAATCGCCACGTGGTATTTCCGGAAGGGACCGAAGAGCGCAGCATCCTGGCCGCCAAAGAAATTACCGGCATCGGCATGGCTCGGGTAACCCTGCTGGGCGACAAAAACCAGGTGGGCGACCTTGCCAAAAAGAACGGCCTGGACCTTAAAAAAGTCGACGTTATCGACCCGGCCAAAGCCGACAATCTTAAAGACTTCACGGCGCAATTCAAGGAAATGCGCAAAAAGAAAAACATTACCGAAGCCGAAGCCCTTGAGGCCATGAAACAGCCGCTGTACTACGGCGCCATGATGGTTCATAACGACATCGCCGACGCCTCGGTGGCCGGCGCCGTCAATACCACCGGCGACGTCATGCGTGCCGCCATTCAGGTCATCGGCATGGCTCCCGGCATCAGTACCGTGTCCGGCGCCTTTATGATGACCATTCCCAATTACCTCGACACCGGCAAATACCGGACCGTCATGTACGCCGATTGCGCCGTCGTGCCCAACCCCAGTGCCGAACAACTGGCATCGATCGCGGCGGCCACCGCCCAGACTCATAAAAGCCTGACCGGCGAAGAACCCAGGGTGGCCATGCTGTCTTTTTCGACCAAAGGTTCGGCCAAACACAGCGACGTCACCAAAGTCGTACAGGCGCTGGAACTGGTCCGTAAGAATTTCCCGCATATCAAAGTGGACGGCGAATTACAGCTTGATGCCGCCATCATTCCCTCGATCGCCAAAAGAAAAGTCGGGGAATCCGAGGTAGCCGGACAGGCCAATGTGTTTATTTTCCCCGACCTCGACGCCGGCAATATTGCCTATAAATTGACGGAACGTCTGGCCAGGGCAACCGCCACCGGCCCAATCGTCCAGGGACTGGCCAAACCGGCCAATGATTTGTCGCGCGGATGTTCGGCCGAAGATATCGTCGACGTCTCCGCGATAGCACTGTTGATGAGAGGTTAATTATGAGCATCAGTCAATTAGCCCGTGAAATTAAAGAATCGCCGACTCTGGCGATGAATGAGAAAGCCCGTCTGCTGAAAGAAAAGGGTGAAAGCGTCATCCACCTCGGCGCCGGCGAGCCGAAAGACAAGGTTCCTATCGAGGCTGTTCTGGGCGCCTCGGCCAAACTGACTACGGCCGACATCCGCTACACCCCGACCGAGGGTATTCCGACTCTGATCAAGGCCATCATCCGCTACACCGAAGAAAACTACAACAAGATCATCGGGCCGGAAAACGTCATCGTTTCCAACGGTGCCAAACACTCACTCTATAACCTGATGATGGCCATTCTCAATCCGCAGGACGAGGTCATCATCCTCGCCCCGTACTGGGTCAGTTACCCCGAAATAGTTAAAATGGTCTATGGCGTGCCGGTCATCGTCACACCCGAAGACGGCCGTTTCCAGCCCCGTATGGAAGATATCATCGAGAAAGTCGGTTCATACACCAAAGCCATTATCGTCAACAGCCCCAACAACCCGTCAGGTGTCGTCTACTCGGCTGATTTTATCGCCGAAATAGTCGCCTTCTGCGAGAAAAAGGGCATTTACCTGATTATGGACGATATTTATCATAAGCTTATCTTCGACGGGAAAAAGGCTCCCTCGGTCTATCAATTTTCGAAGGATGATTCGGACAGCTCGCATATCATCGTCATCAACGGTGTCTCCAAAGTGTATGCCATGACCGGCTTCCGGGTGGGCTGGGTTATCGCCAACCGCAAAATTACGGCGGCGATGGTCAACATTCAGGCCCAGAATTCATCGTGCACCTCGGTTGTGGTTCAAGCCGCGGCGGCAGGAGCCCTGATGGGCGTCCAGAGCGGCGTCGAATCACTGCGCCTGACCCTGCAGAATAACCGCGACGTCATGCTCACCGAATTGAATGCCTTCACCGGCATCAAAACCGTCAAGCCGGATGGCACCTTCTACTGTCTTCCCGATTTCCGGGCATACAGCAAGAACTCGACGGCCCTGTCCAAATTCCTGCTGGAAAAGGCGCTGGTGGTAACCGTGCCAGGTGGAGAATTCGGGATGGAAGGCCATCTGCGTTTGAGCTACTGCGGTTCCATAAAGGAAATCATGGAAGGCGTTGCCCGCATCAAATGGGCTCTCGATCCGGAGTCGCCCAACGAAATCTACATCGGCGACCGTAAAATGCGGAGGGATTGGAAATGAAATCGACCAGCTATATCATAGATATCAAGACGCCCGCTTTAAAGCAGGCGCAGGTTGTCAAAAGCGAATTCAGCCTTAGTCATCTGGGATTGCGCAATCTTCACCACGTGTATTGGAATCTGCCGACCGAAGCCCTTTACGAAGAAGCCATTTTCCGCGGCGAGGGACACATGGCTCTCGATGGCGCCTTCGTCGTCGAAACCGGCGAATGGACCGCCCGCGCCGCCAACGACAAGTTCATCGTCCGCGAACCCGAAAACGAAGAGCACATCTGGTGGGGTCAGTACAATCGACCTTTCAACCCGGATAAATTCGACGAAATCTTCCACCGCGTTCAGGGATACCTCCAGCAACGCGACCTGTTCGTCCAGGATTGCTACGCCGGCGCCGACCCCAATTATCGCCTACCGGTCCGCATCATTACCGAGTTGGCCTGGCATTCCCACTTCGCCCGCAATATGCTCATCATGGCCGAAAGCCAGGACGAACTGCGCAAGTTCATCCCGGAATTCACAATTATTGCCGTACCCGGATTCAGGGCCACACCCGAAATCGATGGCACCCGTTCGACCACTTTCATTGTGCTCAATTTCGCCCGCAAAATGTGTATTATCGGCCAGTCCGAGTACGGCGGCGAAATCAAGAAATCCGTCTTCACCGTATTGAATTACTTATTGCCGCGCGAAGGCGTATTGTCCATGCACTGCTCGGCCAACGTCGGCAAGGACGGTGGCACGGCTCTCTTCTTCGGCCTTTCCGGTACCGGCAAGACGACCCTGTCGGCCGACCCCAACCGACAACTCATCGGCGACGATGAGCACGGCTGGAGCGACGAGGGCATTTTCAACTTCGAGGGTGGCTGCTACGCCAAAGTCATCTCTCTGTCACCCACGGCCGAGCCGCAGATTTATGCCTGCACCCATAAGTACGGAACAATTCTGGAGAACGTGATCTTCGACCCGATCACCCGCAAGCTCGACCTGGACGACGAATCCCTGACCGAAAATACCCGCGCCGCTTATCCTTTGCATTTTATCGACAACATGTACAAAGGGCGCACGGCCGGACATCCCAAAAATATTATCATGCTCACCTGCGACGCCTCCGGTGTCATGCCCCCGATTGCGAAACTTACCCCGGAACAGGCCATGTATCATTTTATTTCCGGTTACACCTCAAAAGTCAGCGGCACCGAAATCGATTTGGGTAAAGAACCCGAAATAACCTTCAGCGCCTGCTTCGGCGCCCCGTTCATGGTCCATCACCCTTACTATTACGCCAATTTACTGCGCAATAAAATTACCAAGCACGGCGTCAACTGCTGGCTGGTCAATACCGGCTGGTCGGGTGGACAGTACGGCGTCGGCAAGCGCATGAGTATTCATCACACGAGGACACTTCTGAACGCGGCCCTGGATGGCAAACTCCTCGGAGTCGAATTTCGCAAAGACCCGGTCTTTGGCTTTGAAGTGCCCAAGTACTGTGACGGGGTTCCAGAAAAAGTACTCAACCCGGCCGATACCTGGGGCGACCGCACCGCCTACAAAAACAAATACCTGCAATTGGCGGCCCTGTTTATCGAGAATTTTAAAAAATTCTCGGAGGGAACACCCGAGGAAATCACTCAAGCCGGACCGATTAAGCAGGACTTTACGGTTTAGCCGCCATTGAAACTTTCGCGGCTCGTATTTGTTGTTAATATCAATAATGCCGCCTGCCAATGCAGGCGGCACTGAAATAAGAAGGATCTTCTGTTATGCCGACATATCAGTATAAATGCAACGCCTGCGGTCATGATTTCGAAGAATTTCAGAAAATGACCGACCGCCCCATCGACACCTGCCCTAACTGCGGCGATACCAAAAGCGTCCATCGTTTAATATCCGGCGGAGCCGGAATTCTGTTCAAGGGATCGGGCTTTTATACCACCGACTACCGTTCCGAATCATATAAAAAAGCGGCACAAAGTGAATCGACCGCGGTCACGACCGCCAAAGCCGAAAAAACCGAATCGCCAAAGACATCATAATCCGTATAGTATGACTGCCCAAAACAGGCAATTTAAGCGTCTTGCCGCTCATTTTTCGGATCGCCTTATTTCTAACGTGGCTGATTATCCAGCCTATCACAAAGACGCTTCCGAAATCACCGCCATACCCGATGCCATCCTGTTTGCCGAATCCGAAACCGACGTCATCGATGCCATAAACCTGTGCCACACCGATAATATCCCGATATTCTTCCGGGGCGCCGGAACCGGCTACACCGGCGGAGCGGTGCCGTCCGGCGGTGGACTGGTCTTATCCCTGGAAAGACTGGATAAACTCGAACTATTCCCCGACCGGAAAATGGCCCTGTGCGGCCCGGGCGTAATTACCATCGACCTGATGAAAACCGCCGAGGCGGTCGGCCTCTACTATCCGCCCGACCCGGCCAGCTACGAGGAATCGACTCTGGGCGGAAATGTCGCCGAAAATGCCGGCGGCTTACATTGCGTAAAATACGGCGTAACCAAAGACTATATCATCGGCCTGAAAGCGGTCACTTATGATGGCCGACTTTTGGAAACCGGCATCTTTACGGAACATGAATTATTCAACCTTACCGGCATTTTAATAGGTTCCGAAGGGCTTTTGGCCGCGATCACCGAAATAGCCGTTCGTCTGATCGATATTCCCAAACCCGGCCCGACCATTTTGGCGACCTTTGACACGACCGAGGATGCCGCCGAAACGGTCGCGGACATAACCGCACAAGGGCTGGTCCCGGCCGTAATGGAATTTATTGACGGTGACGCTATCGCCTGCTCTATTGCCTATGAGCCTGTCATCGATATCCACAAAGCCGAAGCCTTATTATTATTTGAGACCGACGGGCATAATGCCCCGGATCGAGCCTCTCACATATTCGATATATGCCGCCGCCATAAAGCGACCTTCCTTGAACGGGAGACGAATCCTGCCAAAACCGAAACCCTCTGGAAAATCAGAAGGAATCTGTCCAAAGCCGTTAAAGCCTCAACCAAAGACAAAATCGCCGAAGATGTTTGCGTCCCGCCCTCGAAACTCCCGGAACTGGTCAACTTCGTGGCCCTTTTGAACAAAGAACTGCCCTGCCGGGTCAATTCCTATGGCCATGCCGGGGATGGCAATCTCCACGTCAATTTCCTGGTGGCCGAAAACCAGAATATCGAACCGACCCTTTTAAAAAAGGCCATCACCCGTCTGTTTAAAAAAACTCTGGAGTTGGGCGGAACCCTGACCGGAGAGCATGGCATCGGACTAACCAAAATGGAGTTTCTGGAGCTGGAATTTTCAGGAGAAACCTTGTGGCAAATGAGAAAAGTAAAAGACCTTTTTAATCCGGTTTGTCTCTTTAATCCCGGCAAAATGTTCCGGGCCGGACATTAATGGCGATCCTGTTATTTGTCCTTAAAAGTTGTAAAAATCATTAAGAAAACCGCCCGATATATCTCTGCATTTCTTGACAAAAGCGCGGTCATCTTTTATATATGCTTCAATTTTTAAACCATAGAATCAGGATTGGCAAACTTAGGCGTTTAGGGAAAACATTTTCACCATAATCTGTAGGAGAAATGAATGGCAACACTACAAAACAAACTCGCCAAAATGATACCGGACCTTCGCGCCGAACTGAAGGAACTGGCGGCTGCGGTCGGAGACAAAAAGATATCCGAGGTTACCGTCGCCCAAGCCTACGGCGGCATGCGCGGGGTTAAAGGCATGATCTGCGACACCTCGGTGGTGTACCCGGAAAAAGGACTCGTTATTCGCGGTATCCCGATCATGGACCTGCGGGATAAAATGCCCGAAGAAATATTCTACCTGCTGTGCACCGGTGAACTGCCCTCCAAAGCCGATACCGCTGCCCTTCAGAAAGAATTGGCCGAACGTTCCCGCGTCCCCAAATACGTTTGGGACGTCATTCACGCCATGCCGAAAGATTCGCATCCGATGGCCATGCTCAACACGGCCATCCTCGTCATGCAGAAGGAATCGGAATTTAAGAAAGCCTATGACAAGGGCATGCCCAAGACCGATTACTGGAAGCCGACACTCGAAGACGCCTTGAACCTTCTGGCCAAAATGCCCGGTATCGCCGCCGGCGTATATCGGATTCGGTTCAAAAAAGGCAACGTTATCAGCTACAAGAAAGACCTCGATTGGGGCGCCAACTATGCCCGCATGCTCGGCATCACCGACAAAACCGGCGTCTTCACCAAACTGATTCGCCTTTATCTGACCCTGCACTGCGATCATGAAGGCGGCAACGTCAGCGCTTTCACCTGCCATACTGTCGGTTCGGCTCTATCCGATGCCTATTATTCGGTCTCGGCCGGTTTGAACGGCTTGGCCGGCCCTCTCCACGGTCTGGCCAATCAGGAATGCCTCGCCTGGGTTCTGGAAGTCATGAAAAAATTCAAAGGCGCTCCCAGCGAAGAACAGATTGAAAAAATGGCCTGGGAAACCCTCAACGCCGGAAAAGTCATTCCCGGTTATGGTCATGCCGTCCTGCGCGTCACCGACCCGCGCTTTTCCGCCTTTTTGGCCTTCGGCAAGGAATACCTGCCCGATAGCCCGGTCTTCCAGACTGTTGCCCGCGTTTATGACGTGGTTCCGAAAGTCCTGGAAAAGCACGGCAAAGCCAAGAACCCGTGGCCAAATGTCGACGCCGGTTCCGGCGCCCTGCTGTACCATTTCGGCATGACCGAATTCCCGTACTATACGGTTCTCTTCAGCGTTTCCCGTGCGATGGGTATGCTCGCGCAGCTTATCCTTAATCGTGCCATGGGAACCCCCATCACCCGCCCGAAATCGGTCAGTACCGCCTGGGTTAAAGAAAACATCAAGTAAACAATTCTCTGACCATAAACGAAAACGCCCCGATTACAGTCGGGGCGTTTTTATTTGGACAATGTTATCACGAATTCTGTCCCGCCTTCAGGCGGAGCCAATACTCTTATTTCTCCCCGAAATTCCTCGACCACCTGATGCACGATCGACAACCCTAATCCCGTCCCGTCCATTTTAGTCGTAAAATACGGATTGAAAATTTTCGGGCGGATTTCATCCGGAATACCGATTCCGTTATCCCGGACCGATAGCCGTATTGCATTATCATCCGTTGTCAATTTAATGCTGATGTCCCCGTCACCCGGAGCACACGCATCGGCGGCGTTTATTATCAGATTGATCAGCGCCTGTCGAAAACGGTCGGGGGAGCCGGCCAAACGGGCGTTATTGCCGATATCGGACGATATTCTGATTTTTTTCTTCTCGATTTCGGGGCGAATGAAACCGACCGTGTCTTCAATAAGCCGACCCAAATCGAAACTGCCCGGGGCCTTTTTCTCACCACGGGCCAATGACAAAAATCGGGTAACGATACCATTGAGGCGATCCGCTTCGGATTTGATCCGCCGGACAAATCCCTCGAACTCGTCATTATTGTCAGTCGGCTTGAATTCGGCCAACAGACGCTGGGCGGCGATGGATATGGCGTTGAGCGGATTGCGAATTTCATGAGCCACCCCCGCCGCCAGGTCGCCAAGTTCCGATAACCTCTGTCTGCGACGACCGGATTCTTCGAGTTCCTTTATCTGCGTATAATCATAAATTATGGCTACCGCTCCGGAAATATCCCCACGATGGTTGAAAAGCGGTGCGACGTTGACCAGAAGGTTGTGGGTTCCATCCGAGCCGTGGTACTCCGTCTCGAATTTGTCCGTGGCGGTCGTTCCCGACAGACATTTTTCAAAAGGGATCAAACTGGCAAATGATTGTTCATTCCAGAATTGGCCTGGAAATCCATTAGGCGGAATTTTGAACAATTCATAAAACGCCCGGTTGGCCGTTTCCACGCTTAAATCATTTTTAACCACCACCAGCGCCGTCGTGATACTATCGAAAACCATTTCTGTCAGAGACTGAATTTTCTGCATGGAGCGATCCAGCAACAGGCGTTTCTGCTTGCCCTGCCAGTACAACATGAATAAAACGATTACGGCGAAAATGACAATGCTCAACACGATCATCTGGCGGTCAAACCCGGCAATAATGGCGTTGTACTTCTCCAGCGATAATCCCAGCCGAAACACCCCTTCGCCATATTCATCGCTGTGAAACGACCGCGCCAACTCCAAAACCTCCCGGTCGCCGAATTTCAGCGTCCTCGTTAAAGCCGTATCGGACCCGAGGGCCTCCAGCAAAAAGGGATCCTTTTCTATTTTAAGAACCGGGTCGATTTTGCGCGAAGAAAATATTATACCCTCCGGCGTCTGATAGAAAATATACTCGATGCCGATTTCACGGCCGATATTCTGAACCAGGTAACCGATGCCGATGGTTTTTTTGGATTCCGTGAAGAACAAGGCGTCGGCGACGACCATGATAATATACTTGCCGCCGTCGATCTTTTCAAAATAGCACATCATGACTTGCCCCGGAAGATTACCATATATCGTTTCCAGATTGTCGGATTCGGACGAATCAATATGGAAAGCCTCCAGAAGGCCGAACGATTCATCCAGAATCTTGTCGGGATCGATAAACGCCCCGCGAATGCCGTAGGAAATCACGTCCAGACTGTCATTGAAAATAAATATGGCATCCACCCCGTAGCTGGCGGAAAAATCATCCAGTTCTTCGCCAGCGTAATCCAGCCCGGGCCGGACCGCCAGAAACGAAGCCATATCGCTGAATTTTTCACGAACCAGCAGATCGAAAAAGGAATTGGCCTTGATGGCATTATCGGCCGAGAGAGCCAATGCCTCGGTCAGGGCCGCACCCTGCCTTTTGAGCAATATCAAACTGTCTTCACGACTCTTTTGAATGCCCAGGCAGGTGAAAATGAACAGCATGGCCCCGATCGCGATTATGACCGGCAGGGCAATCTTAAGACTTATGCCGGGCGGATTCCGTCTGATAGCATTATCGGCCATGAGAGGATATTAGGATTTTTTGAAGAGCCGGTCAATAGTTATTGGCGAACCGTTTATCGAGCCGCCGCCGTGGATTCCTTGGACATTTGCGTTTCTGCCACAGCCACATGATGTACGGGAATCACTACCGTAAATATCGACCCCGGGTCGGCCGGGCAATATGTAATCTGGCCATGATGGTTATCCACGACATTTTTGGCGGTGATCAGCCCCAGACCGTTTCCACCGCGTTTAGTGCTGAAGCGATTGACAAACAACTGTTCGCGATATTCGGCGCCCACACCCCGCCCGTTATCGGAAACGCTTATGGCGAAGTTTTGATGGGCTTCATCAAAAACCGATTTAATAATGACCTTGCGTCCTTCGACACTATTTTCCATAGCCTCGGCCGCGTTGTACAACAAATTCACCAGGAGAAGTTGAATCTGACCGACGTCAATTTCAACCAGCGGAATATTATCGGCCAGAACCGTCTCGAATTCTATATTATCGAAACGATTCTGCGGTTTGACAAAGGCTATCAGGTTTTCGATCAATTGGTTTAAGTCTTCCTTGTTGAAATCACTGTTCTCATCCGAAAAACGACTCAAACCTTTGGTGAATTTGGTGATATTTTCCACCGTTCCGCGCATCAAGTCGATCTTCTGTGCTACTTTGTCCTGTTCGCCTTTATTCAGAAGCATCGGCAACAGCTCCAGGTTTCCCTGCAATATGGCCAGATAATTGTTTATCTCGTGGGCGATATCGCGGGCCATTTTCCCCCGCGATGCGATCCGGTCGAGCTTGAGTACCATCTCCTGGTAGTTTTTGGATTCCGAGATATTCTTGAGAAAATATAACTTGCTCGTCGGCTTATGCCCGCCCAATACCAGCTGAGTCTGAACCATGAGCGCCGGGAAATTGCGCCCTTTGCGTTGACGGCAGATAACCTCCTGTCCCTGTGGCAAATCGCCCGAGTCAATGGCCATCGAACCTTCAGCCGGCAGTTTGATCAGGTTATCAATATTTACTCCCAGCATATCGTTCTGGTCGTACCCGAAATCCTGGGCGGCGGTCAGGTTGTATATCGTCACCCGATCGTTCATATCGGTCACGATTATGGCGTCGGGGGAATAATCGATAAGCGAAGTCATTATTGCTTCCGATTCGCGCAATGACTTGTTGGTTTGCCGCAATTGGCGATTGGCATTCTCCAGTCGATCCCGGTTGTCGGCCAGGCTGGCTGTCATATCATTAAAAGCCCCGCATAAATAGGCCATGTCTTTTTCGGCATACTTGGTCTTGATTTCGTACTCCTCCCCACGAGCCGTAAGCCGTAGCCCCGTGATCAATTCCCTCAATGGCTTACGGACGTTTTGATATATCAGGTTGACCATCAAAAGCGATAACAGGGTGGACACCAAAAAAAGCAAAACCAGAACATAAACCAGATCCGTACTGCTTCGCGACGATAGCACGTTCCCGGCCGTAACATTTAAGGCAAACGGGGCATCGGGGGCCGACGGCGATATAAAGTACGTTGTATAATTACGGTCGTCGGAAAGACCGGCCAGAATTCTGTTCGAAGCCTGGCGCGTTGAATCATAGCTATCCCTGTCACCATTATGCCGCGAGAAATTATCCTGCGGCGGTAAAGGCGGCAGAGCTTTCAACGCTCGATTAAGAGAAACCAGTTCCAGATTGGCGATGTAATCATATTTCGCCAGATATTTCGCGAGAAGCGGTTCAATGCGGGGATCATTCCTATCGCATATACCGGCGGCATCAAGGGATGCAAAAATCTCATTGGAAACCCGATTCAAGCGGTCATCCATTAACCTGAAATGCTCGGCCAGGAGACAGCGGTCATTGCCAAATAACAAAACCAGGGCCAGAGCGGCGAAAATAAAAATAACATGAATTATCATGAGAGTGGAAACACGAGCCAGTAAACTATGTGACTTCTTTTTTAGCATTTTATTCCATCCCCAAGAATATCGCCGCACCCTGACCTATCGCCAGAGCCGGGTTGAAAAATGGCTATCAACGGCGTTTTGTGAATTTATCGGCAACAATGAAAATTAGATTAGATCGACTGAAAATAATAATAGGGAGTGGTGGAGGGGGGATGCCCGACTCTAACGTCAGGTGGCTGATTAACAGCGCGCACCACTCCCTATATCTCTAACAACTCTAAGGTCTATTGGTTCTAAACCCCTGTCTGTCTATGCAAGTAATATGCCCGCAAGTCAATATAATCAAAGACAATATCCCTATCCAGTTTGACAACAATTAATTTGTTAACTTCGCAAAGTTTGCCCCGGCCCAAAAACAGAATTAATTCAAAACAATAGTGCATTATTATGCAACATTGTTGCATAACCGATAACAAAAAGGCCTACAAAGTAGGCCTTTAAATGAAAAAGTTGCCACCATAATCAATCGTGCATGGATTCGATATATTTTTCGGCCGCCATTGCCGCCGTGGTGCCGTCACCCACCGCATTGGTTATCTGCCTGACCAACTGATGACGGACATCGCCGCAGGCGTATATGCCCTTGATCGACGTTTCCATCTTGTCATCGGTTATAATATAACCGCTGGAATCCTTTTTAATCTCTTCACGGAATAGATTTGAATTAGGACGAAAACCGATGAAGACGAAAATGGCCCCGACTTCAAGCGTTGATTTATCGCCTGTTTTGACATTTTTCAATGACAGGTTGCGGACTTTACTGTCGCCGTTAATCGACTCCACTACCGTGTCCCAGATGAATTCCATTTTTTCATTTTTAAAAGCCCGATCCTGTATGACTTTTTGCGCCCGAAGCTGATCGCGACGGTGAATTAAAATTACTTTGCTGCCAAATTTCGTCAGGAACATCCCCTCTTCGACCGCCGCGTCACCCCCGCCCACAACCGCGATGACCTGGCCCCTGAAGAAATTGCCGTCACAAATGGCACAATAAGACACGCCTTTGCCCGTAAATTCCTTCTCGCCGGGAACCTTGAGCAGGGTTGGCGAACCTCCGGTCGCGACAATTACCGCCTTGGCGCGATAAATATCGCCCGACGCCGCGGCCACGATCCGGTCGTTGCCATCACAATATATCTCCCTGACTTCATCGGAGACGATTTCCAACCCGAATTTTTTGGCATGGTCGGTCATCTTCATGGCCAATTCGGCGCCGGAAATTGTTTCGAATCCGGGATAGTCCTCCACTTCCTCGGTATTGGCAATCTGCCCGCCCGGCATATATTTTTCAACCAGGATTGTTTTCATCTTCGCGCGGGCACCATACATTCCGGCCGTAAGACCCCCCGGCCCCCCGCCGACAATTACTATATCATAATTCTTCTCCGCCATTACCGCTTCCTTTTGTGGATCAGGTTATCCATTAAAATCATAAATTAAATGCGTCCCCAATAATACCGGTTCCGAGTATTTTTTCAAGGTTTTTTATGCCGACTGCGTTTAAAAATCGACACCCTTCTGGGCCAGGATACCTTTCTGGAACGGGTGCTTAATTTCCTTCATCTCCGTTACCAAATCGGCCCGGTCAATCAACCACTGTGTGGCGCCGCGACCAGTGATGACCATATGCAGCTTCTCCGGCTTGTGTTCTACCAACTCACGCAATTCCTCGTCGGTTACCAGTCCCAGGGAAACCGCAACGTTGAGCTCGTCGAGTATGATCAGCTGGTATCGGCCGGACAGCATTTTCTCCCGGGCCAATCGGAGCGCTGTCTTTGCGGCGGCACGGTGGTCTTCAAATGGTTTGTCGTCGTCGATTATCCCGACAAATCCCTGCCCCATTACGTTTAATTCCACGTTCGGCTCCAGCCGTATGATGCCATCCAGCTCACCATACTTCCAGCTTCCCTTGATAAACTGCACGATACAGACTTTCCAGTCGTACCCCGCCGCTCGAACCGCCATTCCCAGCGCCGCGGTCGTCTTGCCCTTGCCGTTGCCGGTATAAACCACCAGCAGGCCTTTCTCCTTGATTTCCTTGGGTTCACTATCCATACATCTTCCTCTGAAAAGCCCTTATTATATCAAATCCGCCAGTATCTCTATGGGATGAACAACCCGAAATCGGCCCTTAAGTTCCGACCTTATTTTCATCTGGCAGGATGGACAGGAAGTCATAAGATACTCGGCCTCTATGGCGTCGTAAGCCGCTTTCTTTTTCTCAAAAATCCGCCGGCTTTCCTGATAATGCAAATAGCCGTAGGATCCCGCCTGCCCGCAACACCGGTTGGCATGCGGCGGCGCGATAATCTCGATATTTTCAAAACGGCCCAGTAATCTCTCCGGCTCCTTATGCAACCCTGCCGCCCGAAGATGACAGGGATGATGATAAGTTACTCGGATTTTTTTACTGCCAAACATGCCGGTGTCTATTTTTTTAAGATTTAAATACTGGCTGATATCATAACACTTCTCTGCCAGACGGGCGGCTTTCGGGCCATAAACGCCGTCGTCCCGCAATAACCCGGCATACTCTTTCAATCGTAACAAACAGGAAGCACAACCGGTCACGACGGCCGAGAAATCTTCCAGACGGTCTATATTATATTTGGCCTTGGCCACCAGATTATCCCGATGCCCGTACACTTCCATGGGCAGTCCGCAACATTTCTGTTCCGGCATTCCGACATTTATCCGCAACCGATCAAAAACCTTAAATAGCGCCTTGCCGACATTTGACTCCAGCCAGTTGTCGGCACAACCGTGGAAGAAAGCCACCTCACCCGATGCCCCGATTCGTCCAGAAAATTTCTCACGAAGAGTGCCGGACGCTATTTGGGGCAGTTCGATGGTTCTGTCCCACCCGAAGAGGGGTCGGGCCGGGATGGTCGCCAGTTTGCGCCCGGCTTCACTTCCGACCACCGGCCGCAACAGCCGCCCGACGGCCAGAGCAAAATTAAAAAGCGGTTGATTATCCACCCCGGCAATGATGACTTTGGACAAAACCGAAGGCGCTTCACTTTTGAATTTTATAATCTCGGCGGAAATGTCCACCCCGGCCGGACAGACGGTGGCACAGCTTTTACAATTCAAGCAGTACGACAAAGACTGCATCAATTCCGCCCGATCCGCTCCCGACTGGTTAATCATCCTTAGCCAGCCGCGCGCCGACATATCCTCCCGACGAAATATATCATAAGCCGGACAATAGCCGTTGCACTTGCCACAGGCGGCGCAGTACGATTTGATTTTCTCGAAATCTATATCGTCGGTGAATGCCTTGCGCCCGATTATATTGTGCGGTGCCAGCACCCCGTCGGAATCAAAAACGGCTTTCAACTGCGTGAACACATTGTAAATTTGGGAACCATACAATTGTTGCACCATCGGAGCCCGCAACCTCCCGTCGGCGTGTTCCGCCGTGGTTGAACCGCCCAGATTGATTACTTTTTCATACACCTCGCCGTACAACTTTTGCGCCAGCGCCATATCCCCGGCGTCATTCAAATCCAGAAGCGGACGCAAATGCAGATTGCCGTCGCCGATATGACCATAAATCCCGAAGGTCAGCCTGTGCTTTTTAAACAGGGCCGTCACATATTCAATGAACGAAGGAATCTCTTCCGGCGGCAATGACACATCTTCGATAATGGCCACCGGCCGTCGTGTCGCATGATGGCGATATAAAGTCGGGACAATCGCCCGCCTGGCTTTCCATAATGAGGCCGTCTTCTCCGGGTCATCGGCGTATTCCGGTGGCGTTATCATATTTAATGAACCGGCGATTTTTTCAAAAGCTTGCATTTTAGCGGCAATATCATCGTCGAATTCGACCAGAAGCAGCGCTCCCGCTTCCTTCGGAAGGCCGTGTTGGTCACGACCGAGCAAATCAAGTGTCGAACCGTCCACAATTTCCAGACCGGCCGGGCCCAACTTTTTGATCGGCATCACGGCTCTTCCGGCCTCCACCGGCGATTTGAAATAAAGCCGTATGGTTAACAACTTATCGGGGATGGACAGAAGTCGCAATCTGGCCCGGACAAATAACCCCAATGTTCCTTCCGATCCGACAAAAAGGGCCGGAATATTGAATATCCCCCGGCCGAGGTCATCGACAACTTGCTTGAGATTATACCCGGATGAATTTTTCTTGAGTTTCGGCCAGCGTTCTCGGATTAATACGGCGTTTTCCCGAAGAATATTATAGGCCTTCTCAAATTGCGGATTCCCCGCAAAAAAACTTCGCAAATCGTCGGAATCGACCGGGTATTTTTTCAGCCGGACATCTTTCCCCTCGGCTGTGACAATTTCCAGCTCCTCCACGAAATCCGATGTCAAACCATATTTGACCGACTTGGGACCCGAAGAATTATTGGCGAGCATACCCCCAATTTGACACGAATCCCCGGAGGAGGGGTCCGGCGGGAAAAACAGACCATATGGCTTTAAGGCAAAATTCAGCTCTTCATAAATTATGCCGACCTGCGTCGTCACAAAATTAGAGGCGGGGTCAATTCCTTCAATATCTTTGAACTTCCCGAAATCGAGTATAATCCCGTCGCCGACCGCGCCCCCGGCCAGTCCGGTTCCCCCGCCCCGTGCCGTTATCGACAGTCCTTTCCGGCGGGCCTCGGCGACCGCCGCAATTATCTCTTCGACCGATTCCACCTGTTGGATTTGATGTGGTTTGATACCATAAATAGAGGCATCGGAAGCATAGGCCGTGACCGTTGAACGCTTTGATTTCAGCTTCATCTTCGGTGTCGATTATAACTTAAATTCCGCATAATCATTATTATAATCTAACAACCATTTACGGGCAAATCATCAAGAAAGGCAACAGAAAAAGGACCCTAATTTGTGAAAAAAATAACATAAGCATATTGACATAAACAGCATTCTGCTCTATTTTCCAAACGGTGAACTATAACTTTTTGATTACAGCCGGGAAACATGTTTTTTTCGGCGACAGCGGAGGACGGTATAATGCAGTTTACTAAAGCCGAATCTTATGGCTTGCGCGGAGTTATATATCTCGCGCGGACTGGCGCGGACAAAATCGTCCCGCTTTCCGAGATTGCCCGGGCCGAGGAAGTCCCGGAAAAATTCCTGGCTAAAATTTTTCAGAGCCTGACTAAAGCCAAAATCGTAAAATCGCATCGTGGTATTCGCGGCGGTTTCAGTCTGCTCGGCGACCCTGACGACATAACCGCCCGGCAAATTATTGAGGCCATACAGGGACCATACAGCCTCGCCAAATGTCTGAAATACCCCCGCGAATGCGACAAATCCGAAACCTGCCCGGTTCGCGACATTTTGAAACAGGCCGAATCGAAATTGATGGCGGTTTTCGAAGAATACACCGTCGGGGCCATGATGCGTCGGCAGGAATTGCCCAGAGCTCACAAACCGGCTTGAGTAATTTTGCTTTATACTGTCGCAAGGTCGTATTAAGTGCATATTATCGGACCATTATGCACACGGAGGTAATCAATGCCCGTAAAATCTGATCGCTGGATTAAAGAAATGTCGCTCAAACATGACATGATCAGACCTTTTTCACCCAAACTGATTAAAAAGGGCATCAGTTATGGCTTGTCTTCCTATGGCTACGATATCCGGGTGGCCGACGAATTCAAGATTTTCACCAACGTCAACTCCGAAATTATCGACCCCAAAAACTTTTCCACGGAATCCTTTGTCGATGTCCGGGCTAAATCCATCCTGGTCCCGCCCAACTCTTTCGCCCTGGCTCGGTCGGTGGAATATTTTAAGATCCCGCGCGAAGTGATTACCGTCTGTCTGGGCAAGTCGACTTACGCCCGGTGCGGCATTATCGTCAACGTAACCCCCTTCGAGCCGGAATGGGAGGGCCACGCCACCCTGGAAATTTCCAACACGACTCCCCTGCCCGCGAAGATTTATGCCGACGAAGGCATCGCTCAAATTATTTTTCTCGGAGCCGATGAAATATGTAAGGTGTCATACAAGGATCGCAAGGGCAAATACCAGGGGCAGAAATTTATCACTCTGCCGCGCACTACCTGACTGGAAATCAACTTTACTTTTTGATAGAGCTTATTTTTGGAGACATATCATGGCAAGCGAAACAAAAACCGCAGAGAAAAAATCAGACAACAAAAAGACCGGGCAGCGTCGGCTGGTTACCATCGACGGTAACTCGGCCGCCGCCTATATTGCTCATGCGGTCAGTGAAGTAATAGCTATATATCCGATCACGCCGTCTTCGGGTATGGGCGAAATCGCGGACGAAAAATCCGCCGCCGGACAAAAAAATATTTGGGGAACCATTCCCAACGTGGTTGAAATGCAGTCCGAGGGAGGTGCTTCGGGGGCGATTCATGGAGCAGCCACGGCAGGAGGCTTGACGACAACTTTTACCGCCTCGCAGGGATTGCTCCTGATGATTCCCAATATGTTCAAAATTGCAGGCGAAATGACCCCGACGGTGTTTCATGTATCCGCCCGGACGGTCGCCACCCACGCTCTATCGATTTTCGGAGACCATTCCGACGTCATGGCGGCCCGCTCCACCGGGTTCGGCCTGTTGGCTTCTGGTTCCATCCAGGAAGTTATGGACCTGGCCCTGATTGCGTCGGCCAGCGCCCTGGAAAGCCGCGTTCCCTTCGTGCACTTCTTCGACGGCTTCCGCACATCGCACGAGGAACAAAAAATCGAGGAGGTCACCTTCGACGACATGCGGCAGATGATGGACGACCAATTGATTTTCGAACACCGCCGCCGCTCCTTGAGCCCGGACCATCCGACCCTCAAAGGGTCTTCGCAAAATCCCGACGTTTTCTTCCAGGCCCGCGAGACGGTCAACAAGTACTATTTCAAAGCCCCCGAAATCGTCCAGAAGGTTATGGATAAATTCGCCAAAGTCGTCGGACGTCATTATCACCTCTTTGATTACATCGGCCACCCCAAAGCCGAACGTATCGTTATCATGATGGGTTCCGGCGCAGAAACCATGCATGAAACGGTCGAATACCTCATGGAAAAAGGCGAAAAAGTCGGATTGATTAAAGTGCGCTTGTATCGCCCGTTTTCCGTCAAAGCCCTCCTCGAGACCATCCCGTCATCGGTTAAAAAGATTTCCGTTCTGGACCGTACCAAG
Source organism: uncultured candidate division Zixibacteria bacterium (assembly GCA_937925655.1). Lineage (GTDB taxonomy): Bacteria > Zixibacteria > MSB-5A5 > GN15 > PGXB01 > CALAMC01. The sequence goes on from CALAMC010000047.1 coordinate 108,323, forward strand.
GAACCGGGCTCGGTAGGCGAACCGCTGTACACCGACGTGCAAACCGCCGTCCGCGAAGGCATGACCGAAGGTATCGCTCCATTTGCCGATTACCCCGTCATCGTGGGCGGTCGCTATGGTCTTAGCTCCAAGGAATTCAACCCTGCTATGGCAAAGGCTGTGCTGGACGATCTCAAACAGGATAAGCCTAAAAATCATTTCACGGTCGGCATCGTCGACGACGTCACCGATACCAGCCTTGATGTTGACTATAATTTCGACATTGAGGGGCCGGATACATTCCGAGGTCTTTTTTACGGCCTCGGCGCCGACGGCACCGTGGGTGCCAACAAAAACTCGATCAAAATCATCGGCGAAAACACCGATAATTACGCCCAGGGGTATTTCGTGTATGATTCCAAGAAAGCCGGGGCCATTACGGTTTCGCACCTGCGTTTCGGTAAACGCGAAATACGCCGTCCTTACTTGATTCGCAAAGCCAAGTTCGTCGCCTGCCACAACTTTTCATTTTTGGAAAAGTACGACATGCTTTCCAATATCATCGAGGGCGGCACCTTCCTGTTGAACAGCCCCTACGGCCCCGATGAAGTCTGGGACAAAATGCCGGTTGAAGTACAGCGTCAGATCATTGACAAGAAATTGAAATTCTACGTCATCGACGGCATCTCCTTGGCCAAAGAGCTGGGACTGGGCGCTCGAATCAACATGATCATGCAAACCGCTTTCTTCGTCATCAGCGACATTCTCCCCCGCGAGGAGGCCATCAAAGCCATCAAGGATGCCATTGTCAAAACCTATGGCAAAAAGGGCGAAAAAGTCGTCAAAATGAACCATGAGGCGGTCGACGTCTCGGTCAAAAATATCTTCCAGGTGAATTATCCGAGCAAAGCCACCAGCAAAATCACTATGCCGCCGGTGGTTCCGGATCACGCTCCCGAATTCGTCAAGACCGTTACGGCCACGATTATCAAGGGCAAGGGCGATGATCTGCCGGTGTCGGCCATGCCCGACGATGGCACATTTCCCACCGGCACGACCCAGTATGAAAAACGCAATATCGCGGTCGATATCCCGGTCTGGGACGAAGAATTGTGCATCCAGTGCGGGATCTGTTCGATTGTCTGTCCCCACGCCGCCATACGCATGAAAATATATGACCCCAAACATCTTAAAGGCGCGCCCAAGACATTCAAAGCGGCCGACGCCATGACTAAAGCTTTTGCCGGCTTGAAATTCACCCTGCAGACTGCCCCCGAAGACTGCACCGGATGTGAATTGTGCGTGCACGCCTGCCCGGTCGAGGGCAAAGACGAGCAGGGCAATAAAACCGGTATCAAGGCCATTTACATGCGGCCCCAAATTCCTCTACGCAAGCAGGAAGCCGAGAACTTTGAATACTTCTTGAATATTCCGGAAACCGACCCGTCTCTGTTCAACGTCGAAACCACCAAGGGCAGCCAGCTGGTCAAACCGTTATTCGAATTTTCCGGAGCCTGCGCCGGATGCGGCGAAACCCCATATGTCAAACTGCTGACACAACTCTTCGGTGACCGGGCCCTTATCGGCAACGCCACCGGTTGTTCATCGATTTATGGCGGCAATCTTCCGACTACGCCATACTGCAAACGGGCCGACGGCCTCGGACCGGCCTGGTCGAATTCGCTGTTCGAAGACAATTCCGAATTCGCTATGGGCATGCGACTGACCGTGGATAAACTCACCGAATATGCCTTCGAACTGGTGCAGAAACTCGCTCCGGAAATGTACGATGCCCTGCGCAACACCGACCAACACAGTCAATCCGGCATCGAACAACAAAGAAAACTCGTGGCGGTTCTCAAGCAAAAACTGGCCGGTCACAAAGAGCCCGATGCGTTGCGGCTTCTGGAAATCGCCGATTATCTCGTCAAAAAATCCGTCTGGGCTCTCGGCGGCGACGGCTGGGCCTATGACATTGGCTTCGGCGGATTGGACCATGTTCTGGCTTCGGGCAAGAACGTCAATATCCTGGTACTGGACACCGAAGTCTATTCCAATACCGGCGGTCAGATGTCGAAATCTTCGCCCAAGGGCGCCGTGGCCAAATTCGCGGCGGCCGGGAAACCGACACCGAAAAAAGACCTCGGTATGTTGTTGATGTCCTACGGCAATATCTATATCGCCCAAGTGGCTTTGGGCGCCAGCCATAACCAGACGGTTAAAGCCTTCGTCGAGGCCGAAAAATACGACGGGCCCTCGATAATAATCGCGTACTGCCATTGCATTGCTCATGGTATCAATATGGTCGAAGGACTCGACGAACAAAAACGCGCCGTGGATTCCGGACATTGGCTGCTTTATCGCTATAATCCCGACTTAATCGTCCAGGGCAAAAACCCTCTGCAACTCGACAGCAAAGAGCCCAGCATCAAATACGCCGATTATGCCTATAAAGAAACGCGTTTCCGGGCTCTTAAAGCCAATATGCCTGAACGCGCGGCCATGCTTCTGGAGCAGTCACAGGCCGAAGCTACCCGCCGCTATAGTATTTATAAGCAAATGGCGGCGATGGATTACAGTGCTTTTAAAGCCTGATCTTCTGCATTTTTTTAACTTTATAAAGGGTAGGCCCTCAAGGCCTGCCTTTTTTTATGTAACTCAATAATTAGTCATAGGTTACGTTTCCAGATAATTGGCCGATTATATTAAGAAACTGCCTCCTTTAGCCGATAAATAGAAGAAAAAATAATATCTATGAGTTATCAAGGAGGACTTATGTTCAAGAAAACCACCATGCTGGTGTCCCTGATTTTTGCCTTCGGACTGGTCGCCACATGCTTTGCGCAGACCGAAGACGAAATCGTCGCCAAATACTTGCAGAAGGTCGAAAAAAAGCAAAGGCAAGGTAAAGTCGGCTTCATTTCTGGACATTTCTCCTATGGAAAATTGTCCGATGATATCGGCTATAACCAGTTTACATTCTCTTCAAGTTCAGATCTGGCCTCTCTCGACGGTGGCTTCATGCCGCGCGGCGGAATATTCCGCTCCGATGAAATCGGTCTGCAACTGGGGATGATGGTTTCCTCAAAAATGGCCTTCAAGCTCGGCTTTGATTATTGGGTGCCGATGAAAACCCCGGCCGACGTGGATTTGAATCTGACGGTGGGCGTCCTCGAATACAATGACAATTATCGCGCCGAATCCAAAGTGGATGTTTACGGCTTTAACGCCGGCATCGATTACTATCTGCTTAACGGCCCCGATAGCAAAGGCGCGATCAATAATCTGGCCGTCAAATTTGGCGTCGGAGCCGGTATATATATGACCAGCTGGAATATGTGGCAGGGTGACAACTCCGACTCCGAACCGATTAAATCCAACGCCCCCGGCTTCTGGCTGGCTGGCGGACTGGAATATCCGGCCCCGATTCTGGGTCTGGTCATGGCCGGTGATATCAGATACTTTTATCTGAACTTCAAAGAGCTAACCTCGTACAATAGTCAAAGCGGTGACCTGGAACTGACCTATACCGCCGATGGACAGGAACTGGGACTCGATTTTTCCGGTTTCCGCGGGACAGTTGAATTAAAACGCTATTTTTCGTGGTAATTTGGCATTGACAGGAGCAGGACAGGTCATATTTTGGCATAAGATTGAAAATTCATAATTGCTAACTGATAGGATACGGGCTTGAAAAAATTACTCCAACTATCGCTATTTGTGACCTTCCTGCTCTCAATACCGGCGACGGCCATTTATGGGCAGGCGGCAAAATTGCCGGCCGATAAGGCAGGCAAAATCGGTGTCCCCGGAGGGCAGATCGCCTTTATTAAAAACGATGACCTCTGGATGATGAATTGGGACGGCAGCAACCAGAAGAAGGTCGTCACCGCCGGAAACGTCGATGGCAAAATATCCTGGTCGCCCGACGGCAAAAGAATCGCTTTCGTCCGCAAAGGCTCCGTCGATCTCAAAGGCCCCGATTACCTCGGTGGTATGCACAAAATCTATGATATTTTCATCGGTTATGTCGATTCCGCCGGAATCAATACCAACTGGTGGCGGCGAATCACGACCGAGTTAGGCGGCACCTATCCGGAATGGCGACCCGACGGGCGCATCGTTTTCACCAACGATGTCAATGCTAATAAGGTCAATGCCGAACTTCCCAATTATCAGACTTGTTTTATGGATGATGAAGGCGGCTCATACCAGATTCTCAAGCAGGACTGGCAGAATTCCGAATACATGGAAATTATGCCGACCCTTAGTCCGGACAGCCTCTTCGCCTGTGTGGTGTTCAAAGGGGTCAATCAAGTCGGAATGGCGGTTTGCCCGCTTAGCATAAAAGGCTTCACCGAAGAAACTCTTAAAAATAAGTGTAAAATAATCGGCGGCGCAACGGCTCCCGCCTGGTCCCCGGACGGCAAATGGATCGCTTATATAATTAAAGAAATGAGCAAACAGGCGATTTATATAACCAACCGGGACTTGTCGGAAAACTATATGGTTTATAAACCCGCTCTGGGACAAGTCCTGCAGACTTATCCCCTGTCGTGGTCCCCTGATTCTAAATGGCTGACTTTCGCCACCGGCGACGGTGCCGTCTGGATCATAGATATTACCGGAAACGGATTAAAACAAATCGTCGGACCGGGTTTAAATAGCGCCCCGGCCTGGTCGAAAAAATGAAGACAAAAAGCCCCGAACCAATCGGGGCTTTTTTTATTTCAAAATCAAATCTTTTTCCAATTCGACAACACTTCCACCAATAATCGCATGCCGAACCCGGTATAACTTTTGCCCGGAATATACGGCCGCGCGAATTTACCCAGTTCCAGCGACGGCATATAATCGACCGACGCTATATCCAGATGCGCCCAGGGCCAGTCACCGATAAATTCCTGCAAAAAGGCCGCCGCCGTTATCGAAGTCCCATGCTTACCGCCAGAATTCTTCAAATCGGCGATGTCCGATTTCATCCAGTTGCCATACTCTTCCCACAACGGCAATTCCCAGGTTCTCTCGGCGGTAGCATCCGATGCCGCCTTAATCTGCGCCTTAAGCTTGTCATTATTGCCCATCAGAAGTGCGCCGCCATAACCAATAACATAGGTGGCGCCGCCCGTGAGGGTACATATGTTGATTACCGCCTGCGGTTTGAATTCATTGGCATAATCGAGCCCGTCGGCCAGAATCAGGCGGCCCTCGGCGTCAGTATTGATAATCTCGATCGTCTTGCCTTTGCGCGATTTGACTATGTCTCCCGGCCGGGTGGCCGTGCCCGAAGGAAGATTTTCGGCCAGGGGAATCAAACCCACCATGTTCTGCTTGATACCGAGCCGCGCCGCCGCCAGAACGGCTCCCGCCACCGCCGCGCCGCCGGACATATCCGATTTCATCTGGTGCATATCCAGCGCCGGCTTGAGCGATATCCCGCCCGAATCAAAAGTGATGCCCTTGCCCAGCAAAACGATCGGCCGATTGCTCTTGGCGGCTCCGCCGTACTCCAGAATCAGAAAACGCGGTGGTTCGGCCGAACCGCGAGCCACGGAATAAAAGGCTTCCATTTTCTCTTTTATGATCTGCTTTTCATCCAGTGCCCGGCAAACGACCTTATACTTCCTGGCCTCTTTTTGAACAACCTCGACAAACTTGCGAGGAGTCAGATCGTTGGCCGGGGTCGAAGCCAGACGACGAGTGAATATCGCCTGTTCGGAGATAATTTTCGCCTGCTCGACCAGAAGTGACGCTTTCCCGGCCATCGTCTCGTCGGCGCAGAAAAATATTATCTCGTCAGGGAAAGAATAATCAATGTCGCCGGTCTTATAGTCGTTGATGACAAATCCGCCCAGCATGATGCCTTCGACAATGGCTCCTGCGAAATCTGCCTGCTTGGAATTTTCCAGACAGATGGCCAGATTTTTGGATTTCCTGGCCCCCGTAAGTTTAGCGACCGATCCGGCCGCCTGGCGATAGCTGTCGTGGAAAACACTTTTCGTCTCCCCCAGTCCGGCCAGAATTAATCTCCTGACAATCCCGCCTGCCGGTCCGTAAATCACCGCTGTTTCATTTAGTTTCCCCCCGAACTCGCCCGAGTCATACAAACCTTTTATACACCCTCCGAGCTTTTTGTCCCAGCGTTTGACGGTGGCATTGTGGTTATAATTACCTTGAGTACAAAAAAGAACCAGGCTGTCCGCCCGGCAGTCATCGATCGCTCCAATTATGGTTGTACAGCGCATATTCGCTCCCGACATATAAATCATTTCTAACTAAATTGACTTATAATAATAGGTATGCCGATGTTTCAAGACAAGTCAATTCGGAAAAGCTGTAAGAAGATAAGTAAATCGAGACCGCCGTCAGGAACGGTTTAAGGCGGCGATTCGTTCTTTGATTTTTTTGTCAATATTCAAAATTTTAGACTTTTCGAAAAATTCCATCTCGTCGAGCATATTCAGCTCGGTGATTTCTTGAAGAACGGCCACGACTTTCTTGACTGCCTGGTCGATGATATCCAGTTCGCGCGGGAGCAGACCTTTAAGCTCTTCCCCGCTTTTTTTGCCGGTCGCCATGCGAATTAACTGCGAATGGCCGGAAATCTCCATGGCCGCGTTGTTGATGTAATGAGACAAAGTCGATGTCGCGATGCGCTTGGCTTCCAGAATCCCCTTGGCCCGCTCTTCCTTCAAAATACGGTCGTTTAGCTCCTGCCGCTCCTGGAATAATGTCTGAAGAGACAGATAGGTATTGAATATCTCTTTATTGGCCCGCGTCAGAATGGTTTCATAATCTTCAACTTCAACGTCAATGGAACGGGCAAATGCCATTGCATCTCTTATCGTCGCCGCCGCAATTTCCGTCAATTGCTCCGTCGTCAGGCCCAGCCGCTTTGCAATTGACGTCAAAAGATTGATCTTCTCTTCCATGGCGACGTCGTCTTCAAGGAGGACATCCCGGTTCAGAACCACCGCCAGCCGAACAATATCCCCCAGTTTATTGTTATCATGCCGACTATCCTCATGATGATGCGAAATAGCCTCGACTATACGACTCGGCAGGCCCCATTTGGAGGCAATCAACCCGCCCGCTTCCGGGTGAGAAATCCCGAAATGCTTTATTTCCTGTTCAATCAAATGTCCGGTCAGCCGAGCATCCTGCAATACCCGGTTATATTTTTCCGGATATTGATTGATAAAATATAGCAGGCCGATATCGAGTAAAAGGCCGGCGGCAAAAGCGTCATCTGTGGCATCGATCCGGCAGGCCACGGCCACTTTCCGGCAGGTCATGGCCACCGAAATAAAACTGCCATATAAAGAATTTATATCCAGATTGCACTTGTTGGGAAATCCCCGGCTACTGAATATGGCCGCCGAAAGCGTCAGGCATTTAACCGTAGTTATCCCCAGAATCATCACCGCCTGATTGATGGAATTAACCCGGTGACTAAGACCGTAAAAAGGCGAATTGGCTATTTTTAGCAGACGACCGGTCAAGGCCGGGTCACGGCTGATTATATCCGCCAGACGCACAAAACTGATATCGTCTTTGCCGACCGATTCCAGGACCTGAATGACTGATTCGGGAAGCGCCAGCAAATCACTGTTATCGGCGATCTCGGAACGCACGTCCGGAGCGGATTTAGGCAGCGTACTAATCATATCAATAGAATTATCGACCGAAAATGCCCCTAACTGAATGAAAAATAACTTATAAACGCGAGATTGACAGATTATTGATAATTTCTGATAATTGTTCCAGGCGGAACGGCTTGTGCAATATATGGTCCACCCCGGCGCGAGCCAGGCGTTCCGATTCGATTTGAACCCCCCAGCCGGTGATCATTATGATCGGGGTATCCCCCGAAACCGCTTTCAGCCGGGCGGCCAGTTCCAGACCCGACATTCCGGGCATGGCCATTTCGATTATAACTACATCCGGATGGTGTTTCTTGAGCAAATGCAGGCCGTCCTCGCTGTCACGGGAAACCACGATTTCATGACCCAGCGATTGACACATTGCCGCCAAAAGGTCAAGAATTATGGCCTGATCATCGATGGCCAGTATGGTCAATCCCGCCCGCCCCCTTCTTCTCGCGGCCGAAACCTCTGCACCCGGTGCGGACGGAAAACGAAACGAAAAATACGAGGGCGTTTCGGAAAACCGGTCAAAGGCGAAGGCCCCGTTTTGCAATGACAGGAACTTTTTCAGACTTGGGTCCGGAAGCGATTCCCCCGCCGCCTCCCATGATTTATAGCGCCCGAATCCGGATACCGCCTCCACCGGCGGAAAATTCTTGCGGTGCTTGGATATATCGATATAGATATGCCCGATACTTTTATATGTGCTTATGGTGATGACTTCATCGCCGCCCACCCCGTGCGCAAAGGCTTTGAGCCCGCCGCGGATAAACTCGTCGAAAACGTCGACGTCCGCCGCCAGACCGGGAATATCACCGGGCAGAAAACTCACTTCGTACGGACGACTGTCAATCATATAGAGGTCGCCGGAAATAATCGTTTTATCCAGCAGCCGCCTGATTTCGGCGTTGATGTCCAGAGCCTTAAGCGTGACCGCCCGATCGAGGTTCGTATGCTGGGACAAGTTTTTTAGCCGTTCGGCCATATCCTGTGAAGTCCGTTCAATCTTCGACAGCGCCTGCCCCAGGGCACCGTCAAGATTCGGCTCCCGCAGGGCCAACTGACAATGACCCGATATGGCCAGCAGATCATTATTCAATTCGTTGATGACACCCGCGCTCAAAGTCCCGACGGCCATCTCCGGCAGAGTCTTCTGAAGAACGCGACCCGCCGACGAAATGTCCAGCTTCAGATTGGCCAGACCGATAATGACCGATATCAGCCGGTGCAACTCGGCGTGGGATGCCGATGACCCTCCGAAAACATAGACCGAAAGCACATACGCCGCGATATCACCTATTATGACGGGGTAATCGGCCATGAATACGGGGGCGCCACGATCACCGATAAGAAGCTTTAACAAACCCCGGCTTTCGTCATCGAATTCCAATAGCTCCCTTCCGGCTTTCTCGGCGCCGAAGGCCGTTTCGATACGTCTTAATACCGCCGCCCGGCCGGTTGACCCCTCGCCCAGCGCCAACGATATTTCGCCGACCGCCTCGCTTTCAACATTGGCCCGGGCTACCCCCAGTCGGTCGGCCCGTCGTTCGAATAAGAGCTGGAGACTTTCATCGGGCAATAGACTTTCAATAAGCCGCGCCAGTTCGATAATCGATTTTTCCGGGGTCGTTACGGAAAAGGTCATGCGCAGAACCCGCGATATAATCTCAAACCCGCGGCTGCGCGAATCCCCAAGACCGAGAGCCGTCTCCCGCCCCAATACGATACCGGCCACCGCCGCCACCGTTTCCAGAACGTGCAATTCCTCTTCGGTCAGGCGGATCGGCCCGCTGTTGTTGCGCAGCAAAATGGCATTACGGGATTTATTGATGGGCATGAATATCGAGGCCCGCGCTATGAAATTCTGCCCGCTCTCGTCGGTTCCTTCCTGATTTAATATCACAGCTTTGCCGTTACCGATGGCGTTGATAAGGGCTGTCTTGAAATTTTCCGAAAAATCCGGCTTGTTGCCGGTTCCACCGTATATGGCGAGTTTGCCGTCGGCCATGCCCAATAACCAGACCTCATCGGCCCCGGCCATCCCCAGACAACGACGCGCAAACGTATCCACCGTCAGCTTTTCCTCATGAGTAGCCAAAAGCGAATTCAGGCGGCGGCTGGTCTCTTCCCAGATACGGCCCTTGGCTTCGATCTCATTTTGTGTTTTTTTAAGCTCCTGGGATAGCCGCGACACTTCAATTTTTTCCACCAGCCACTCGGCTATGGGCAAAATCGTCGCAATATACTCGCGACCATAACGCTTCTCTTCCGTAGAAAAAAACAGCATCGCGCCTTGCACCGACCGGCCCGACTTGAGCGGCACTACCAGTATCGAGCGAAAACTCGACGCCGCCAGCTGGGCTTTACCCCCCAGCGAACGAAAATCCGACGTGATCATCGGCTTTTCGTCCTCTATGGCTTGACTGACTATGTTATGACCGTACGGATAATACTCCAGAAGCGCGATCTCTTCCTTTTTTAGCCCCGCCGATGTGGCCAGAATAAACGTCCGCTTCTTCTGATTGTACAAAAATATCGCCCCGGCCTGCTCTCCAAGGCCGTTTAAAAGCCCCTTTAAAATTCGATCGAGCAGTTCCATCATGGGGTATGGGTAATGGCTCTCCTGCTGGAGGGTATCCAAAAGTTTCAATTTTTCGAGATGATTGGCAACCTCGACATCCCGCTCACTCCAATAATTGTAATAGAAAACCAGCCCGATGACGGCCAGAATAAGCCCGGCGATGAATATTATCGCTTGCGCGGCCTGTATACCCGAATAAGCCCCTTCAACAAACCATGTCGGGTAACCCGGCATCGTCTGCACCAGATGAATCACCGCCGAAACGACAATAAGAATCAACCCGGAGTAAAGCAGGCCACGGCCCCCGGCTTCCCGCGCCCCGGCGACATTCAAACGGTACAGCAGAAAAACCGACAGCCCGACGGCACACAACAGATATATGATGGCCAGCGTTTGATTCAGCATATGTTACCTAACCAGCTCTCCGTGAAGAGTCCAGCTATCGGCGGCAGTAATCCTGACTTTTTCAATACGACCAATGTACTCCGACCCGGCCTTAAAAAGCAACGTTTTATTTCCTTCGGTCTTGCCTTTTAAACAGTCCCGACTGCGCCGAGAAAAACCGTCCACGAGCACCGACCGGACCCGCCCGATTTCGGCCTGATTCTTTTCCAGTGAGACCGCTTTCTGAAGCTTTATCAATTCCGTCAGGCGACAAATTTTCTCCGCCTCGGGGACATCATCATCGAGCCCGGCGGCGGCCGTTCCATCTCGAACCGAGTATCGAAACATGAAGGCCGAATCGAATTTTATCGACCGGACGGCATCCAGCGTCATTTCATAGTCGGCCGCTTTCTCGCCGGGAAAACCGACAATCAGATCCGTCGTAAGTGATATATCCGGGACAACCTGCCGCAGCCTTTCCACCAATCGGTAATATTGCTCGAACGAATAAACGCGACCCATCTTTTCGAGAATCCGACTCGAACCGGATTGAAGCGGCAGATGCAAATGACCCATAACCTTGGGTTCGGTCGCCATGGTCTCGATAAGCTTATCCGATAAATCCTTGGGGTGCGAAGTCATAAAGCGCAGCCGCTGAATTTCGGTTTCTCTGGCTACATAACTAAGCAGGTCGGAAAAATCGTGGCCGTTGTCATTATACGAATTGACATTCTGACCCAGCAACGTTACTTCCATGACACCGTCGTCAACCAGCCGCCGGATTTGACCCGCTATCTGCGGTAACGGATTCGAGCGTTCCCGCCCCCGCACATAGGGAACGATACAATAGGTGCAGAAATTATCGCACCCGCGTGATATGGTTACGAAGGCACTGTATGGCGTATCGCGGCGGGGCAGAATTTCGCCCACATCATCATAGCCGAAATCGACTTCGATTCGAGGCCGATCGTCCAGTTTCACCAGATAATCGGGCAAATCATACAGCCGATCCGTGCCCAGCACAAAATCGACATAGGGCGCCCGTTCGAGTATCCGCTGCCCCAATCGCTGGGCCATGCATCCGACCACCGCCAGCTTCACCCCATTTTGACGCTTGAAAGCGCTCAATTCGGACAGCCGCCCGAATACCCTTTCCTCCGCCCGCTCCCGCACCGAACAGGTATTCAGTATTAATAAGTCGGCCTCCGCCTCCGACTCGACCGGCCGATAACCCCGTGCGTCAAGAAGGGCCGCCAGAACCCCCGAATCGGCCAGATTCATCTGACACCCGAAGGTGATTATTTTGTATGTGCCCGATTCCATATTCTTCTAATACTTTCCAGTTCGCCCGGCGGGTAATTTGACCACCCCTGCTCTTTTTTCCTTCACAATATCACGCAAATTACAGTCTCGGTCAAATAGTTTATACGACCATCTATTCTTGAACCATCTATAAAAAAACCCCGACCGAAAGGTCGGGGTTTAAAGGAGTTATGGCATTTCCCATCACCACGGTATAACACAGCCCATCAGCGGTTCCGGCCCCTCACCATATAGAAAATCGATCAGGTATAAAATATCGATCAAATTGAGTCCGCAGGATTGATCGACATCTCCGAGATTAGGGTCAACGGGTTCCGGGCCGCTTTCATATATCAACGATATCAAACCCAGAATATCCAGCAGGTTGACACTGCCGTCCCGATTGAAATCCCCCGGCATGAACGGCGGCGGATTAATGGTCATTGCAAACGGCTTCGTCTCATTTGATGCGGCGTTATTATAATCTTGAACCTTGACGTCAAAGCCAAAGTCGCCGCTTTGCTCGGGGTAACCGGAAATGACGCCCGTCAGCGAATCCAGCGTCAGGCCGATCGGAAGACTGCCGGTTACTATCGTAAACTTAAACTGCCCGCTGCCGCCTTTGGCGATAAATGCATGGCTATACGACTCGTAGGCCTGTCCGGTATCAATCAGCGTCGGTATAAAATGTACCTTCCATGTGTTTTCCGCCGCGTTCTTCAAAATCCAGTTGTCCGGATCAAGAGCAATGGACACCGGTTGTTCAAATGTCTCAATCGTATATATGGTATCGCGCGTGTCGTTATAAATGACGAACGTATCTATTTCGGCCGAGGCGTACGAAACGACAAAATCGATCGGCATATCGAATACCAGAGGCAGGCTCGACTGGGCCTGGCGCAATCTCAAATACGTCACCCACTTCGCGGCCCCCGGGTCGTACTCGATGAATTTTTCATACACGTAATTGGGGCGATAGCGACCATACAGCCAGTCCTCGAAAAACGGAGTCAACTCCTTGCCCGAAACACTTTCGCACAGGTCGATAAAATACTCGCTGTTGGCCGAACCATACTGCGCCGAACTGCCGTAATACGTCTGCAAAATATCGAAAAAGGTGTCGTCCCCGACGACATGCCGCAGCATATGCAACAGCCAGGCACCTTTATCGTACACGACAACATTGAATATTTCACCCGTGCTGGTCGTGTCATAGACGTATATCGTCCGCGGTCCGGTGTAATTCATGCCGGCCATATAATCGTGATAGGCGGCCGTACCATTGATGACCTCATAATACAGAGCCTCACAGTATGACGCGAAACCCTCATTAAGCCAGATGTCGTGCCATGACTCGCAGGTTATCATGTCTCCCCACCACTGATGCCCCAGCTCATGCACAATCGTCGGCACATAAAAGCCGAACCAAGTCCCGGTCATGGACGTGTTGGTTTGGTGTTCCATCCCGCCGCCCCACTCAAAATTGGTATGGCCGTATTTTTCATTAAGGAACGGATACTGACCGAACAGATTGGAAAATATGGCGATGGCATTCGGCGTGACATCATAGCTCACCAGCGATTGCGCCAGTTTATCTTGATATACGTGATGTACAATCTCCATCGAATCGGTCGGCGTATATTTATAATAATTCTTCCACACGGAATAATTGCTGACACCGATCGAAAACAGATAGGTCGCAATCGGATAGCGAACGCGGTAATTATAAGTCGCCGTGCCGTTGCCGTTATTAATTATTCCGATAAGCGTTCCATTCGACGAACAGTAGTACGAAATATCATTGGTAATATGAATATCCATGGAATCGGCTTTGTCATCGGGACGGTCCTTGCAGGGCCACCAGGTTCGGGCAAAATACGGCTCCGAAAGCGATGATACCACCGGCACCGTTCCTGTCCCGTCATTGCGATACGAAAACGCGAATGCCTGAAAACCGCCTTCAACCGGATGGCCGTGATAGACAACATTAAAAGAGATTTCTTCCCCGTTGTCATAAGCACGATCGAGTTCGACGGCAAGACGCATATCGGCATGGCTGAAATTCAATGTCCCCGAGGCATTATACACGGAATCGACCGTAAGCACGTGATCGAGGTCAATTTCCACCACATCAAGACCATCGACCGTGGACCTGTAAACATTTTTGACGTCGCCGTAAATCAGTTCCGAAGGAATATCGACCCGGATGGAAACGTCATAAAAAATGGCGTCGATCGAATACGGGTCGAAATCGGACTGACCCGATGATGCGGCGACCTGCCGCGCCGCCCGGCTCCGGTCGAGCTGATACGACTTAAGCTGACCGAGTATGGTATGAAACTCCGTAGGGCTAAGATCCCGTTCCGGGCCAATAATTTCCATAATATCCCGGTTTGATGCCGCGGAAGTCACGACAAGCGACAAAAAAAGTATCAAGGCGGTTAAGCCGGTGATTTTGAAACGCATGGCTGCCTTTCCTTCTTTGTTTATGGCGGTAAACGCAGGTAAACGGCCGGTCGGTACTATTTCAATATAACCCAGATTTCTCATGGGTCAAGAGCTTATGGCAACCGCACCGGTTTTATCTTTAAGTCATACGACTGGCGAAATTTGTTTGTTTAATGTTTATTTCGGCCATTTTGGCCGATTTCCCCAATAAAAAAGCCGCCCCGAAGGACGGCTTTGCCAAAAATCTGTCAGGCTTAATAAGGATTACCGCACAGGGGGCTTCCCCCGAAATACAGGTAGTTGATAAGCTCCTGAATGTCCAGCAAATTGAAACGAAAATCGCAATTGCAGTCGGCGACAATTTTCTCCGGCATGGGTTGATCCCAGGTGAAGTATATCCAGTTTATCATCCACAATAAATCGATCAGATTCAATACCCCGTCCCAATTGCAATCCCCATGCAATTTCCAGACGTTTAACGTAAAATTGATGTCGATGGGAACGTTATCGGCATATGGCGAATTGATCTGCCCGGTTCCGTAATAGGTTCCCAAAACCATTCCGTACCCGTTAGGCTCCATTTCCACAATCCAGGGATACCTTTGGTTGTTGGATGAATCGATATTATAGGTGATCCAGGACAGGTTTTCAACGAACTCCCATGTCAGGCAACCCGGATTGTAGTTATTAACATTCATATACCTCGGACGCGCCACATTGTTCTCCTGAACCGCCATTACGAAATTGGTACCCGACACATAAACCGATGGAATCGTATCCGTGGGCATAATATTCATTTTAGCCGGAAGTTTATAAACGCTGTTCAATGCATTCTGGCAGTAAATCTCGACACTGTCTTCATACAGCCCGGCGTCATACCCATTGTATGAATATGAATAGGTGACTTGCGTTCCGTGCCCGCCGGTCATGGGGCTTAGATTCAACCACTCCGGCTTATGAATGATTTCCCAATTAAAGTAATCACCCCCGGCGTTATAGACCGAGAAGAACAAGGGAGCATTCAATATGCCCATCCCTTGTGAACATTCATAATAGGCTCGGTAAAGAGAATCAACGCTTACAAATATCTCCGCCGCGTTTGAAACTATATGAAATTGAAATACGACCGGGATCGGTGAGTTGACGGCTTCATCCGAATAAACCCAGACCGTATCAAAAAAGTCTTCAGGCGGATCACCGTTGAGTATTTTAAACTCGACGTCAATTGTCTGCGGCACCGAACCCGACATGGGCGTCATCGATAAAATTCTGGGCGAGTTTTCCGTCAACGTGTAATTCATGCTCCCCGCCCCGGCATTTAATATCGTGAACTGCCGATTGGGCGGAAAAGCCGGTGGGACTTCGACAATTACAAATATGAAAGGCAAGTCAACTGCCAAAACGGGCAAATCCGAAGCGATTTCAAGCCGCACCACCGCATGGCGCGGATTATTGGTCGCCGCCGGATCGGAGACGACTATCGTATCATAATACATGCCGTACGGCAACCCCGTAATATCCACCGATAAAGTAATGTCACCGCTGTTCACTCCCGAAGTCGGATAAATGTCAAGCCAGCTTGACGAATTGGTGGCTGTCCAATTCAGCGTCCCCGAACCGGTGTTGGCCACATGCAGAATTTGATCGTCCGGGTTGGAGGAGTCGGCAATGGCGCTGAAATAAAATTGTGTCGGCGACAAACCTATGGTCGGCGGTGGATCGACCAGTACGAGTTTTACCGGTACCCGCTGCGGGCTGTTGGTCGCCGCCGGAGCCGATATCACAATTGTATCAAGATATACCCCGGCCGTCAAGCCAAGCGTGTTAACCGATACCTGAACATTACTCGGAATGCCCGTTGCTGAACCGAATGAAGGGCTAAGATTCAGCCACGATGATGTCCAGGAAGCCGTCCAGTTAAGCGTCCCGGCACCGACATTGCTCACCACCATGAATTTGGGCGAAGGCATCGCGCCGCCGACAACTCCCGAAAACGACAGGGAATCAACATTCAGACCGATTACCGGAGGAACACCGTCCGATATCATCCAGCAATACGGCCCGTTGAATTCCGGATACGAAGGAGGGAGCCAGAGCCAGTCATAAGTGGGATTGGAGTGCTTGATGGAATCGATACATAAAGTCCCCGTCTGCGAAGAAATAGCTCCGATTTGAATCCTTATAAGATCCTGGTTGTCCGTCACCGGCCATGACGCCGGGGGCATGCCGGCACACGTATGATTGACCGTATCCGGCAAATTGCCGTCCCAGCTGTTTAATAGCACCTGGTTCAGAACCGTCCAGTACTGATACAGGCCAAAGCCGTTTAATAATAGAACGCTGCCGTCGCTCCCCAGAGCCGTCTGCCCGCCAATATCACGATAGGTAATATTGGTCAGTCCATCCGGGCTGTACAGCCTCCAGGTAGCGCTGTAACCGAGATTATTAGTGCCACTCGAATTCTGCATATAAATATCAATCGTGAAGTCTTCACCGACCTGTATAAACCCGGGCGCGATCTCCGGCTCGGCTTCGGCGTGTATAAAAATATTCGCCGCCTGGGCCAAACCGACAGTCGGCAGTGCCAGCATGGCCGCGATGATCAGAATAAGTCTACGTCCCATGTAATACCCCTATCCTGTTATGAAAGTATTTATTTGTCGATTATATGTCATTTAACGGCGTGAATCCCAAATTATCGCTTCGCCTGCAATAACCCCCCTCGGACGGCAGGCAGGTATTATTGGCGACCGGTGCCGCTTCGGTCACCCATGAAATGTAAAGCAGGGCTTTGTATTAAAGTCTTACCCTTCGAACACATGACTCACCCTGCAAAATACGGGTCAGTAAATGAAACATGAAAGAACATCAAGGACTTCCCGTAATTCCTCACTCCTTCAATATAAGCCTGCCGGCGAAAAACTGTCAAGCTAAATTTGAGATAGACTAATCGATGATATCACTCATAATTGTGATGATAGAATGATGCATTAGTATAATTGCTGAAATACTATCCGGATAATTCGTTCTGCCGCTTTTAATAATCGGCGAAAAATCCCACAACCATATGCCCTACTTATGCTTCTTGCGACCCTTTGCCGCGATTTTGCGAGCCGGGGGATTTTTCTTGCGATTCTTGACCTTTTCGATTTCTGCCGCAAACATCTTTTCCAGAGTATAGCTTGACGGGACAAAATCGAGCAAAGCCTGTTCGAATAACTGATCCACTTTATCTATAAAAATAAACCTCGTCTTCTTTAATACGTCCGGCGGAAGGTCTTTCAAATCCTTGGCATTTTCAGTGGGCAATAAAACCGTCCTGATACCGGCCCGATACGCCGCGCTGACCTTCTCCTTAACACCCCCGACCGGCAACACCTTGCCGCGCAAAGTGACTTCCCCCGTCATGGCGACGTCATTACGAATCGGCCGCTCCGCCATCAGTGAGGCCATTACCAGCGATACCGTCACCCCCGCCGACGGCCCGTCCTTGGGAATGGCTCCCGACGGGAAATGTATGTGCATGTCGAAATTGCTGAAATCTCCGGGATCGATTCCGAGAATATCCGCCTTGGATCGAACGTAACTATGAGCCGCCTGAATCGACTCGCGCATGACATCGCCCAGCGAACCGGTGGAAATAACTTCGCCGTTGCCCGGCATGCGTAAACCCTCGATAATCATCAAATCGCCGCCAACCCCGGTCCAAGCCAGGCCGACCGCCACACCAATCTCGGATTGCTTGTCCGGCTTTTCCGGTATATAAATGGGCGTCCCGAGAAAATCCTCGACCGTCCGCTCCGTAATATTCCAGACTTTGCGAACCTTTGAAGCCTTCTCCCGCGCCAGATAACGGAACACTCTTTCTATCTGGCGGGTCAGATTGAGCAACCCGGCTTCCAGAGTATAGAATCGGATAATCGTCTCCAGACCCTTTTGTGTAAAGGTCACCTCATTCTTCTTGAAACCGTGCTTCTTTTGCAGTTGTGGAATAATATACTTGCGCGCGATAAATATCTTCTCCCGCTCTATATACCCCGGCAGTTCGACTATTTCGAAACGATGCGCAAAAGTCTCCGGCATATCGTCGGGGGATTTTATCGAACAAATGAAAATAGCTTTGCTCAAATCAATGGGCAAACCGATATAATAATCCAGAAAATTGGAATTGTACCTCGGGTCTATCGCCTCCAGCAGAGCCAATGGCAAAGCGGTATTGGCATCTCCGGCAAAATACTCGATATCCTCCACCAGAATAACCGGATCGCTCACCCCCAATTCCTTGAGGGTTCTGACAATTATGCCGGGATTCGCCCCGAAATAGGTCCGCGGCTGACCTTTAATATCGGCCAGGTCAACCAGGCCGCCGACCGATATGCGCGCGAATTTCTTGCCCAGAGCCGTCGCAATCGCCCGGGCCAGCGATGCCTTGCCCGTCCCCGGCGCCCCCGCCAGACACAATACCGGCCCCTGGTTCTTTCCGCCCGACAACAGCCGCACCGCCAGACGTTCCAGTATCCTTCGCTTGGTCTGGGCCGAACCGAAATACATTTTATCGATGCTTTTCTCGACCTGAATCAAATCGTATGTGTCCGGCTGATATATATTCCAGGGCACACCCAGTAGCCAGTCGATATACATTTTGGTGGCCGCGAATTCGGCCGAAGCACTGGATAACTGCCCCAGACGTTCGGCCTCGGCGTATGCTTTATCGCGCACCTCCGAAGGCAGCGTGGTATTCCTTTTTATATCTTTTTTTAACTGTTGTGAAACCTTGTCTTCGACGAATTCATCGCCTAATTGACGTTTGATTTCATACAACTGCTGTTGAAGATAAAAACGGCGCTGCTGTTCAAGACTCCGTTCTTCGACGTTCTGCTTGATTTCCGTGGAAATGGTAATCCTGTCCAGTTCTTCTTTAAGGAATTTCAGAACCTTGCGCAGACGGTCAACGGCGCGATACGCCTCCAATATCTGCTGTTTGGAATGTATCGGAAAATGAAACGCCGCCGTCACCCTGTCGGCAAAGCTTCCGGGGTTGTCGAGATTAAATTTCATTATATAGGAAAGTTCGGTCGAATAAAGCGGGTCGAGGGCCGTGATCCTCTCAATGATGGCAATAATTTCCTTGCAAAGTTGATCCGTGCGGGCCGTGCGGGTGACCGATTCCTGGATGAAAGCAATGCCGGCCTTGACATAAGGTTCCGTCTGCTCCAGATACTGCAGCGAGATTCGTTCCGTCCCTTCTAATGAAATCATTTGGGAGTTACCCGGACCCGGTTTGACCGACAATATTTTCGCCGCCGTCCCCACCTGGCAGAGAGTGAAATTCTTGTCACCCATATACCCGCCCGGCGCAAAAGTAATCCCGATAAGATCACCCCGCCGAAAATAGTCTTCAATTAATCGTATATTCGACGGCCGTCCGACCTGCAAGGAAACTGTTTCACCCGGAAACAATATCAGCGTTTTGGTCGGAAGAATGGCCCAGACCGGCTCCTTGTCGGTGGCCAGAAGCGGGATTCGTGCGGATAATTTCTTAATCATGGCAACCTACTTATATCCTATCGGCGGAATAGCCCAAAGTTACATAAGTCCGCCGACAAAAACAATTCTATAATATAAAACCCGCTTCCAGCCCTGCCGTTCCGTCGCCGTCAACAGGCCCGGCGCATCGTCAGGCGCTCGGCTATGGCCCGTAACTCATAATCCGGATGCGATTTAAGATTGTCCGTGTTGAGCTTTATCCGTGATGGCTCCAGGTCCAGACGGTAATACCCCAGCCGATTGTTTTCAAAAATCGGCCATGGAAAACCGCCTTCCTTATTGATCTCCTGCTTCAAACGATACAGGTAACGCGCCTGGTTAAAACCGAATTCAATATCATCCTTGTAAATCCAGCCGTCGCCATCCATCAGACGCGATCCGGCCAGCTTCGCCAGATACTTGAATGATTTTCCCGTCAATCGAACCGGGAATCCGTCGATTTTTACCAGATACCGCTCACGCTCATAAGAACCGTCTAATTCTACCAGCGACGGCCGCAGCCCGGAACCGCCCGGTATCATGGCGGAATCTAAACTCCGGGAAAGCGACGAAGCCAAATTTAATCGAGTGGACATAATATCCTCCTTTTGCTTGGATTTAACCAGGTCGAGTAATTTCGTAATATTATCTTCGGGTATGATAATTCCTTTAAGATCGGCCGCCGGGCATCGTTCCAGATCGGCCAAAGTGAGAAAACCATGGCATTCCAGCCGGGAATAATCGTCGCGACTTAAAATCCCACGGGCCATTTCAAAAATCGGGCGTAACCTCGGAGCAATGCCATGCTGAACGCGGAAGGCATGTTGCTCCAATTGCTCCGGGTGATGGCTGGTGTTGTCGAGGGCCGCCATCAAACCGCCCACCGATCGCAAAAGCCAGGCGACGCTTTCGGCCAGCGTTACAATTTGCCCGTGATGTAAACCATAACGCTGCTCCAGTTTCTCCACCGGTTCGCCGTCGGCCCAATCGCTTAAAACAAAAGTCGCCTTGAGCCGCGCGACCGTGGCGAAATCGAGCGGTTGCCGCCCTATCTCAAGATCGATATAGGCATTCAATTCCGACAGGTAATCGCTGAATTTTTCGAAAACGGCCCGTTCATACAGACGTTGACGATAATCCTCCCGTTTCAGTTCGACCCGCCCGAAATCAAATTGCGGTCCCGACACCACCAGCGATAACCAGCCGGTCAGAGTATCGGGGATCCGCCGCGATAACATTTCCCGATAATGCCCGACACTCTCCGCCGAAAGACCGCATTCGGCGGCGGCCCGCCCCAACGGCGTCGGTTCGAGTGACGGTTTGATAAGACCGGCCGAGATTAATTCGTCGAGCACGAAACGCAAGCGGTCATCGTCCACCGTATTGCCCATCGCGGCGTGAAAAGTGCAACCCAGCATTTTTCCAAGATCCGGCAATCCGGTCAGGCGGAAGGCGGTCAGAAAATCAAGCAACACCGTCTTGAGATGCCGCCCGCGCAGACTCGATGAAATATTCTCGCGATACTCGGTATCGATATAGGTCGACCAGAGAACCTCCCGCTCAAAGTCCGATGAAGCCATGACAATGGCCCGCCCCGGACGATCCTGCGGCCCCTGTCCGAACCGCCCCGCCCGACCGGTTATATTTAAAAATTCCGACACCGCGATCGGCATTAATTGCGGCTCATCGCCGAATGTCCCCGATGAATACTTCATGGTCTCGAGAAGAACCGTCTCCGCCGGCAAATTGACCCCCATCGCCAGAGTGGTGGTGGAAAAGATGATTTTAATCTCACCGCGCCGATACCCCTCTTCAATAAGACGGCGCTGACCGATAGTCAAATCGGCGTTATGAAAAGCCACGCCCCGCGAAAGCACCTGCCGAAGCGACCGTATCAGATAACTTTTTTCCTCGCCCCGCAGGCACTTGAGCGTCTCCTTCGCGGCCGGCCATTTTACCGCCGAAGCCAGACGAAACGCGGCCCGAATAGTATCCTTACGCGTCTGCAAAAAAACCAGATGGCGGCTGTCATCGGATTTGAGAAATTCGATCGGGCCGTCTTCACCGGCGATATTCGACGGTATAGCGACCGGCTCGCTGTCCTCCCGGGCGGTGTTGAAACTGCGATAACGGAATTGACCTTTGCAGGCGACCCCAACATACAAATCGACCGGGCGTACCGTCCCCCGAATTAAAGCGCAATTAAGCCAGCGAGCCAGGTCCGTTTCATTCTGAAGCACCGCCGACAGAGCGATCAGACGCGGACGGTAACCCGAACCGATTATTTTGGTCAAAGCCAGCTCCAGGTCAACCCCCCGTTCACCGTCGCCGATCATCTGCAATTCATCAACCACAATCAACCCGATCCGGCACAGAATATCGGGATTACCGGTCAACAGACGATTGAATTTTTCATACACCGCCAGCGCCAGATCAAAATCACCGCATCGAAAAGCCCGGTCATTTTCGGGATGGTCACCGGTAACGATTATCGTCTTGATTCCAAGATCGCGATAACACCCGCAGAAATAAGCATACTTCTCCTCGATAATCGACTTCAACGGAAACAGCATGATCGTCTTGCGCCGATGCAAAAGCGTATCAATCGCCGCCATTTCCCCGCAGAATGACTTGCCCGATGACGTCGGCGCCGAAATAAGCAGGTTGTTTTTCATTCCGGTGTCGCCACCCAGCAAACCACCCTTTATAGCCTGTTCCTGAAGCGGCAGAAGCCGCTCTCCCTGACGATTTCGCCAGGCGTCGATTATCAGGTCCGGAATACCATATTTTCGTAAATCATCAAGCTTCATATAGCCTCCCGTTTACTATACCAACCTGCGCACCCATTCACCCGCAACTGCCAAAACCGCATAACGGACAGGACATGCAATAGCCGAGACGAACCATATTCGCCCCGCAATCCGGACAACATTCCGGCGAAGATTGCTCGGGATAATACACTTGATTATCACGGGACAGACACACCGCTACCGGCGTTTCAGAAAAAATCGTCAGATTCTTTATGGGTTCCATATTGGCTCTCCTTTCTTATGATTCATTATCGACTCAAATACAAAATACTGCACATCTGTGCAGTTGTCAAGCGATTTTTTTATTAAGCCTATAATTTTTAGACACTTACAAGATGTCGTAAGTAACCGCAACAGGCCATACAATATATTGAAATTAAAAAGCCCGGCGCAGTGAGACGCCGGGCCAGTGCGGCAAAGGATTAAGAGAACCCGGTCACGCCCAGGAATTATTCATCAATAAGGCCGTAACTATTACGACGGGAATAATCATAACCGGCGCCATATGGCACCGACAGGTCATTTTGAGTTCGATAGCGCTGTCGCGCCCGTATAACGATTGCATCAGGAAAGCCACCTCCTTTTGCGTTCTGTCGCCGTGACAAATCCAAAGTCATGAGCCGTCCGCTCGGAATCACCGTTATAGCCGCCATAGGCGGGCAAAATGAGGGGCCTTTTATTCAGACTTTATGTGGCAGGTATTCTAATTATCGATCATGGCAATTTAAATTCAATCGGAATTTCCACCCAGCCTTTAACCGGTTTATTATCCTTGATACCGGGAAAATAAACCGCCTTTTGGGCTACGGCCAGACAGCACTGGCCGAAACCGGCGCCATCCGGAAATTCTTCGATTATTTTTACCTCCTTTGCACGCCCCGTTTCCCCGACCAGGACATGAAGCAGAACCCGACCCTCAATCGCCATACTCATGGCTTTTTCCGGATAACTCGGCTGTCTCATCCAGACCAGCCCGGGCCGGATATCCAGTTCACTTTCGACCGTGAATACCGACTCCGCAAAATTGGCATCCGACGAGACACTCATTTTCCTGCAAGTCGATAAAACCGGTTCGTCTGCGAGATAAAACCCCGAAGGGACCAGGGCATTAACGACATTTGAGGTTCCCATAAAGAAAATCAATGAAATCAGCAGAGGATAAATCCGGTGGGGGCATCCCCTGCCGAATGAGGCGGTGCCGGGTAATTGTTTTTCAACTCGGCCCGACATAAATATCTCCTTTCATCAAATCCGCCGGTTATAGCTCTATTTTTTATCGCATTCTATCCCGACTTCACCGTCGGAATATCCGCGGGCGGCAATGAGGAGAACCGACAACGCTTTTGCGATGGTAGCGCGAAAAAACGGAGCGTCATTAAAATGCGTGAGGCGATAAACAGATACGGCGATAAAAACGTGAGGGACCTTAAGTCACCTGACCTGGGCATCCCGATCCGTGTGAGGGTCGGGATGCCTGCGTCATAACAGATACTACAAAACCTAATTCGTGTCGGTCAGCTCGAATTCAATCGAGAACGAAACCCAAACCGGCACCGGGCGACCATTCTGAATGGCCGGTTTGAATTTGCATTTCTTGGCCGCGGCAATCGCCGCTTCATCAAAACCGGCTTTTGATCCGGAGGATTTCAGGACGCGGGCTTCACGCACGTTGCCGTTTTTGTCAACCAACGCCTGAACCCATACGACTGCTTCCATCCCGGCCAATTTGGCCTGCCGGGGATACTCCGGAACCGCTTCTTCAATCATCTCGGCCTGAATTTCGACCGGGACAAATTCGCCGGGAGCCGGCATATATTCCTCGTCGGGAATATCAATGACAATATCGTCGCCTCCGCCGGCAACCATCGACATATCCGGAGTCACAATATCTGCCAGTTCTTCGCGGCTGGCGATCATAACGTCCTCGTCGTCAAGAACCTCATCGTCAGCCACCGGTTTGGGAATACCGACTTTGGGTCGCGCCTGTTGCGGAGCGGCTATATCCATCCGCGGCGGCTTTTTGGCTACCGTCGGCGGCGGGCCGAGATCCGCAATCGTTTTGATGACGGTCGGTTGAACGTATATCGTTTCAACCTTCGTCAATTGCTTGTACACGAATATGCCCAGTATTATCGCGGCGACTAATGCGATTATGGCACCCACCGCAATCAGCATATTGCGCTGATATTTGGCCTTGAGTTCATAAGCGCCGTATCCGCCATAGAGCGAATTGGGCATTCCGGCTGAAGTTGCCATTATTCTCCACCTCCTGACGCGGCTCCCAGGGCGGCGGCAACTATGCGATCATCTTTATCTTCCCACTCACCCATGGCATACCGATAGGAGAACTTCTCTTCTTTCGTCAAATCCTCGACTTTCTTCCCCAACTGCTGGGCCTTGGCATCATTCCAGGACCGCTCCAGAATATCGATTTCATCAAGAATGTCCACCATTGACTCATAGTGTGCTTTGCGATTGATCAAAATCAAAGTATTCAGCTTGGAATTTTCGAAGTTGAGGTTTTTCAATACCATCCGAAGCGAATCCGAATCCACTCGGTAGACGGTGTCCGATGGCGGATTTAGATTGGGTATCATTTCAGGCAGATTCTCCGCCGGATTACCGACATTCCAGAAAAACCGGTTTCCTTCGTCGATTCGTATCGTCAGCAAGTTGGATTCTTTCACTTCCACCTGTTCCGTCTGATCTTTCGGAGGCAGGTTGATTTCCATGGCCTGGGGCATGGAGAAAACCGTCGTCACCATATAGAATATGAGAAGAAGCATCACGATATCGACCATCGGCGTCATATCGATGCGGATATGAATCCTCCTCTTCTTTCTCCGACCGCCTTTGCCCTTACCGGGTTTTTCTGATGGGCCTACTACTGCACCGGCCATCTATTTCACTCCTTTCAAGGTCATATCTTATGCCCCACGGGCTTCTTCACGAGCCTTGATTTCGGCTTCGTTTTCGGTAATAATCAGAAACCTCGTAATCTCTTCATTGCTCATGGTTTCCATGACGTCGGCCATAACACCGTAACTGGCATAGCGGTCGGCCTTGATCACAATCAAGGCCCGGAAATTGACCGCCCTGGCCCGGTTAATTACCGACCCGACATTATATGTATCACATTCGGCGTACTTACGGACGGTCGTTCTGACCTCCTGGCCATCGATAACGACGTCTTCCTTCTGCAGGAAATCCACAAAAATGGAATCATTCTTGGTCACCGTGACATTGATAATATCCTTATCAGGCAGTTTGATCATGGAATGAGACTGCGGCAGAGTAACCGACTTGGCCTCCGGGGGCTTGAAGCTGGTCGTCGTCATATAGAAAATCAGCAGGAGGATAACGATATCCACCATCGGCGTCATATCGATGACGATCCCGACACGCCGTTTTTTCTTGATTGACATAACTTACTTGCCTTCTTTTTCTTTCAGAAGCTGGATAACTTCGAAAGTCGCCTCATCCGTCGTATAGTTAAAAGCATCTACCTTATTAACAAAAAAGTTATAGAAAAAGATTCCGAGAATACCGGACGTCAAACCGCCCGCGGTATTGACCAGCGCTTCGGAAATACCGACCGCCAGCTGTTGCGCATCGATAACGCCACCTTCAACATTGCCGGTAGCGGCAAAAGCACGGATCATACCGATCGTCGTTCCCAGAAGACCGATCATGGTGGCAATCGACGCGATTGTTGACATGGCAATCAGGTTACGTTCCAGAAGCGGTCCTTCCAGAGCATTGGCCTCGTCAATGGCCGCCTGCGTCATGGCCATTCTCTTTTCAGTGTCGATCGATTTGTCGTCTTTTATCTGACGGTAACGCTCGATTCCGGCCCGAAGAACGTTGGCGGTGGTCCCGCGCTGCTTGTCACAGGCCGCCAAAGCACCGTCGAAATCACCGGCATTCAAAAGCTGGATGACGTTCTTGAAAAAAACCTGCACCGAACTTTTGCCCTTGGCCACTTTGTACAGCGAAATAAACCTTTCGGCAACGAAAGCCAGAAGCATAAGCAAAACGGCGAAAAGAACCACAACCAGGGGTCCGCCCTGATGAACACTGTGGGCGATGGTCCCGGCCGGCTGGGCCTTCAATATCACGCCCCAAACAATGTAGCCAATCGTGAAGGCGAGTATGGTGATGACCGTTACGAATAATGACTGTTTCACTTTTAAGTAACCTCCGAATTATTAAATTATGTTTATTCCCAACCTAAATTTCCACTCCCTTGGCACCGTTCAGGGCAAAACAGGCCAGGGTAGTGTAAAAGCCATAAGACAGCAACCCCAGATAGACACCCGTCCCATAGCTTGTCCCGATTTGCTTGACCGCGGCGGTCGAAGTGTCAAAAGAATATTCCGCCCCGATAATCGATAGAATTATACAAACGACATAAATCAGAATCGGGATCCAGGCCAGACGAAGCGTCTTTTTCAATTGCAGGGCCCGGACATCTTCGTTTCCCTTGACGGCATACAGGGTATAAAGGGCGTACCCGGCATAACCGACACAAAACAAAATATACAAAAGCATCAATATGGCGGTTAATATCAGGACGAACCCCGATGAAAATATATCACCGCCATGACTTCCCAGCACCCCCAACGCACCCAGCGCCGAAATCGATTCATGTTCTTTTCTGATTTCCTTGCGCTTCGCCGTTGCCATGACAGAGGTAAACCCCGCTTCGTCCTTCTTGGGAGCCGCTTGAGCCGTTTCCTCGGCCACGCCTGACGCCGCCGGCGTCGATTCACTCATCCCTTCGGCTATCAGCGAATCGGCCATACCCGTCACCGGTTGAGCCGCCGCCGGGGCAACGGTCTCCACTTCAAACTCGCGGAACCCCGAAAACCACGGGAAAAACAGCGAGACAATCAGAAGAACCGAAGTGATCGTCAGGATAACTCGCTCGAACGACGTAACACGGGCTTCTTCCAGAGTGTTGTGCTCACGAACCCGCACGCCCGTCTGGCGCTTCTGCCGCACTTTTTCCACCCAACTTTCACGTTCGGAATCCGATTTGAAGATATTACCGATTTTGCCGGGATGAATCTCGAATCCAAGGTATTTGAACCTCTCGTCGGGATTAAAGGTCTTTTGAACCTCTTTGTCTTTATCTTCCTTACCGGCCATGTACTCTCCTAATATATATTAAAGTAAACTAATGTTCGAATTTGACCTGCTGGTAACCCTCTTTGGCCGCCTGGTTGCCCGGCTGGTACTTTAACGTTTTCTGATACCATTCGTCGGCCGCGGCAAAGTCGGCGGTGGCTCCCGACTTGTCTCCCCCCTGGCGCCTCTCGATGGCGCGGAAATGATAAGTCTGCGCTATCCACAAAATCAGATCGGTATTTTCTGCTTCCCCCTTGCCGGCCTTTTTGAAACATTCCAGCGCCTTTAAAAGCGAATTGAGAGCCCTCGTATTATTGGTCGGGCAAATCCCGCCAAAATAGGCGTAGCCGAGCGCCTTGTGCGCATCGCAGTTTTCCGGGTCTATTTCCAGAACCTTTTGATACCAGCTGACGCCGTTGGCACAATCATTCAACTGGTAAAGGTAAACCGAGGCCAGCATGCCGCGCGCCCTTATCGCCGTCGCCTGATTCTTCTCATTGGCCCAGATCGAAGCCCAGTACTCAACGTTAATCTTCTCCAGATATTCCACCGCCAGCCGGGCCAGATCGACACCTTCCAGCGGATCGGCCTTACGGCGATCACTCTCAATACCCAGATCTTCATCCTCGTCCACGGCCAGACCGCCTCGTTCCAGAAGATACAGCGCCGATGTCGCCGCGTTGTAGTAAATGAACCACTGACGATCATCCACTCCCAGAGCGATCCGCTTCATATAGTATATCAGGGCGTTGCGATAATCACCGACCAGCGTATAGGAAACGGCTACACCATACAACAAACGAACTTGAGTCGAATCGTATTCGAGAGATTTCTTGTAATAAACAATGGTATTGTAATTATCCTTGAGATTTTCGTAACATTCGCCCATCCGACGGTATATTTCCGAATTATCGATGGAAGAATTATAATCTGCACCCTGCTCCCGGACGAGATCATTGTGCTTGGTGAAATACACCAGCGCCGAATCATACATTTCAAGACCCTGGAAAATCCGCCCGTAATAGAAATATATATCGCGCGGTTCGACCGGAATCGCCAGCACGGTGCGGAAATTCTGGAGGGCTTCTTCGTATCCGCCCAGAATCAGGTATGACATGCCGGCTTCATAATACGCCCGCCCGGTCGTACTGTCCGGGGCCGCCCCGGAAAGTTCGAAATACTTTTTATATGAACCGATTGTTTCCAGATAACGCTGCTTGGCCTCTTCGGTGGAACGGCTCGACCGGGCCGCCTTGTAATATATCCCGCCGGCCCGCATCCAGGCGTCGGCATGGGTCGAATCCTTCTGCAAAACGATCTGAAGCTTCTCGAGCGCGCATGAATAATCTTTCAACTCCAGACAGGCTTCGGCCCAGCGAAAATACACCTCCAGCGAAGCCGTATCAATCTCCAGTGCCTCTTCATATGAAGTGATGGCCAGAGGATATATCTTGTTCCGAAAATTGGCGTCACCAAGATTCAGATAATACTCGGCGTTTTTGCCGTCGACGCTGATCGCCTTGCGAAATTCCGTGTCGGCCTCGTTGTACTTGCCCTGCGCCATGTACACCAGACCGAGCCCGTTGCGAAACTGCGCCTGCATCTTGCGGTCCTTCTTGAGACCTTCCTGGAAAAGCTTCTCCGCTTCATCGACCTTGTTGAGTCTTAATTTCACCTTGCCTAATAGATACATGCCTTCATAGTATTTCTTGTTCTTATCCAGCGCCACCTGAAGTATCTCTTCGGCCTTGGCATACCTGTTTTGCTCCAAGTAAATCTGTCCCAGCAAATAATAGTTGGCTTCAAAACTCGGGTCGATACCGATTTCCCGGTTGAGCATATCGATCGCGGCTGTCGTATCCCCGGCGTTCAGGACGTTTGTGATTTCCTGCTTGACATCGGCCGCCCCGATCACCGGAGCCAGCACCATGACCATTACACATGACAATAAAGCTGTTTTAAGATACGCCTTTTGATACGGAATACTCAACTTGGTACCTCGCTTCTCCAAAAAATTAATCTCGAAAAATAGTTTAATTGCCCGAATTGTCAAGCTATTTTGTTTTCTCTTCTGTTTCATGGCTTAACCCCTCCGGTTTCCCGTAATAACGCTTATGGTAATACCTGATACGCCATAAAAAATATATCAACAAAAGAACTGCGATCATCAGCCTGGCCGTCAACGATAGCGTTATGGGCATGAAAAAGAGGATGTACATGCCCCCGATCAGGACAATAACGGCTGAAGCCAGGTTAACTATTCTCGATGGTCGTAATTCGGGCATTGTTACCTTCCTTTTGCTTATTATACAACCCAATCCGGCGTAACTTCCCATAAGTCGGGGTCCTTGGTTTTATTTAAATCAACTTTCATGCCGCAAATTTCACCATTGACATGCCTGTTAGTTGTTGCCAAGGCATAACTTAATGATTCCCTGCAAGCGTCCGAAACGGCGCCCGTCCAGTATTCGCAGATTCTGCGCCATAAAATTCACAAGTTTGGGGGATAACACTCATAAGCGGCTGGATAATAAAGCATTACATCGCAAAACACATTTCCCGGCTAATCCAGCCAATTGGCGATTATTCGTAGTTTATTACTACTTCCGGCACGCGTAATCATCAGTCTTCCCACATACGGCACCGCGTGGCCGCTGGTATCAATGGCGGGGATGAATTTAATTAGCTTCAAAACTCGGTTGAGGTCTTCCTTTGACTTGGCCGAAAGCTGTTTTTCATATAAGGCCCATTCAATCCTTCCGTCGGCTGTAATATTGACCGAAACCGGGATAGAATCCTTTTCCACCGCCATTCCCGGAAAGCCAAACGTCCCGGATATATTTTCCGGATAAGCCGGACCGACCAGTGAATCAAGATACAGGACTGTCTCTAAGCGGAAGCGATCAAGATATATATTCTTGGCCGATAGGCTGTCGTAGGGCCAGGCCGTCGTGGGATAATTAACTTTATCAAAAAAGCGTGCAATAAGATAAAACTCCGCCGGAAATTCCTCTTCTCCATATCCGCCACCGCGGAACCGGGCATAACGGGCCGTGATGGAAAATAAATCCGCAAGCTTTTCATTGCTGGTCGAATGAATTTCCATATCGGCATCCCGCCCATCCCCGTCCATCCTGACCCGAAAAATTGCATAATCATAACCGGCTCGCCCCGAGTCGCGCGGAATATTCAAATAATATGACGGAAAATATTCCAGACCCGGAAGAGTAAAGCCGTTGTCGGTCAACATCCGGTCAATAAGCTTCCTATCCCGACTGCCGGATATGGCATCATAAGGCAATGTTAATCCGACCCGTCGAAAATATCCGGAAGAATTGAAGGTGACAAACACCGGCAACACCACCGGCACAGCCCGCCCCATAATTTTCGCCGGTTCGAATTGAAGCGATTTCAGCGAATTTTTTACGCCTCGTACAAAATCGGGTCTTACGTTCGTATCGTAATCGATAGAATCGATTCGGCCATCGGCGCCAAGAAAAAGCCGGACCATGACCTCAACGGAATAGGTGGTTCTAAAAACGGTATCCGATGGCAACACCCAGGCGGCCGGGTCAGTCAACAAAATGGGGAATTTCAATCCGAGTAACTCTTCCGATGATTCCATTGCCGGAGCCGGAATGGACCAAAACAAGACAATGAAAACTAAAAGCATCGTCCGCATAATCGATTATAGCGACCTGTAATGCCCCTGTCAAACATTGTTTCCGGATATATCATCTCCATATTATATGCTTTAATCATTGTTCAGGTCCGTTTGAATCCTCTTTTTATCAACGCCCGGTCTTCAGACGGGACAATGATTTTCAGGCCCATCAGGCAGACCAGAAGCACAACCGAAACATCGACTGCAAATAACAGCCAACCCGCAGGATCGATAAGGGCCTTCATCCCCAGCGAGACGACGATCGAAAAGACACCGCCCAAAACCGCGACCGAAAAAAAAGACCCATAAAACGACCCCAGCCCAATCCCCAGAACCGAACGGATAATCATCGGCATAACAATCAAATAAATAAAAAATTGCGGGATAATCGTGCCATAGGCAACCCCGTCCAATCCGAACCTTTTTAAAAGCCAAAGGCTTAAAACCAGGTTGGCCAAACCCTCGGCGGTTATGGCATATAGTATATGCTTATGCGCGCTCAAGCCATAAAGGACCGAGTTAGCAACGGTCTGGGGCAAATATATCGCGGCCGGGATAACCAGAATCCTTAAGATTCGGGCCGTATGCTCATAACCCGGGCCCAGCCACAAAGTCATAAATGAATCGGCAAAAACCAAAATCATACCCGACATCACAAAAGTAAAATAGGTCAGATATTTGGTGCCACGGGTGTAAATCAGCGTGATATTATCCTTTCGTCCCAGAACCTCATAATGACTGATCAGCGGTCGCAACGGAAACGACACCGCCAGAACGATATTGCGCATATAGACCACTATCGACCCGGCTATGGCATATTTGGTGACCGACTCCACATCGAAAAAATAGCCGACAATAACATTATCCGTATTGGCAATAAACAACCACGCAATCGAAATCAAAAATCCGATATATCCATAACTGTATATTTCGTGCAAAGTGGCCCGGTTAAAAAAGCCCGGCCCGAACCTGATTTGCGGATGCAGCCTCATGAGCCACACCGCCGCGATTACCTGCCGCACGGCGCTGTAACCCAGAAACGCCCCGGCCATCTCGACCATACCATAACCCGCCGACAGCAAAGCCACAACGGTAATGGTTCTTAATATGTCTTCGGCCATGGCCAGGGCGTTGGCGATATCATAACGGTGCACGGCATTGAGCGATTCAGTCCAGCTCATCATGAAAAAATTGACGGCCACATTCAGACCGATTATTATAAGCGCCTGCCTTGTCTCGTCCAGAAATTCGGGCGGTATCGAAAACCGACCCAGGATTAAATAGGCCAGCACCAGCGACAAAACAACCGTTATGGCCGCAACCATTGAGTATAGTACAAATGATGTATTTATGACGGCATTGATATTGTCGAAATCTTTTAATCCAAGATATTTTGAGACAAAGCGTATAACCGCCTGCCGCATGCCCAGATCGAATATGGTCAGGTAGTTTATTACCGAAAAAACCAGTGCCCAGGCACCGTAGCGGCCGTCCCCGAGCGAATGAATAACAAAAGGATTGACAAGAAACGCGATGGCCAGCCGCACCCCCAGCGCCGCCCAGCTGGAAAAGACATTTTTGGAAAACTGCTGTATCATCCCCGGCATGGGGATAAATATATAACTTTTTATGTAATATTGTGCAAATCGAACCGCGCTATAACTCCGGCGTGGCGCGAAGCTCCAGTCCAATCCAGGTCATGGCGGCCAGAACAAATAGAGCCATCCGGGCCGGTTCTGGACAAACTTGCCCCGTATCTTTTAATAGGGCCCACACTCCCAAACCGATCACCAGCTTTATAACCGCTTCGCTGAACCGCTGCTGCAAAATATTAAAGGCCCCGATTAATAAAAGAAGCAATGCTACCGCCGGGCCGAGTATCTCTATAAACCATCCCTCGACCGTATAATTTGTCCGAAACACGCCCAGCGCCGGTAAATCATAATTGGCCAATATAATAATGGTATGAACAAAGGCAAAAAACGCCGCCAAAGTCATAAACAAAAGGGCCTCAACCGTTCCGGATTGCCGCTCCCGCAAAGCCGCCATAATAAAAAACAGCCCTGCCGCTACCAGCCCGGATAAAAACAGGGAACTTCCCAAACCTAATATGTCTCTAATCGAGGCATCCATATTAAATAGTTAGTATATACTGTAAATGGCGTGCCGTCGGTCGAAATGAATAAACGAGCCCGCAAGCTCTTGGTATATAAGAGCTTTTGAAGCAACAGATAATCGTCGGGCCGGTTCGGCCTGAAAATATCGTCATGGAAACTGAAAATGAATGCAGATGGAAGAAAAACTAAAAACCCTGGCTCTTAAGGAACTTTTCACCCTCTTCCTGGGTCTTAAAAATCCTACTGATTTCTTCCGTGCCCCCAATGACAAACATCTTCTTAAGCTGCTTTATTGTCGTCGGGTCATCGATAATATTGACCGACCAGACCATCCCGTTCTCGCGACACCATTTCAAATGTTCACCGACAATTTCGAGTATTTCAGGATAAGATGACTTCCAGTTGCATAAATTGATAAGCTTGGCCCAGTTGCCTTTGGTCAACGGGGCCGCCGTCTCGGCAAACTCGTCGCGATATTTCAAGGCGGTATCCTGCTTCCAAATGCCATAGATTTTTTCAACGACTAACCGACGCTTCGGGTCAATATCAATTGTGAAATTCATATTAAAAGGCATTTTCAACCTCTATTAAGTTATTACGAAAGGCAATTTAATGTTTAGCTGGTACTCTTTCGTGACAATACAATATCGCGAATGCCTGAACTTAAGTCAATACAAAAAAGCCTTACCCCAAAAATAAAAGATGCCGCCTGTTAAGGCGACATCCTTCTGGGAGGGACTATGTGTAAGGCATATGTTATACGCCAATAGAATTGGCTTCGTTGCATACAATATCAACTTTTTTAAAAAAAACAAGACTTTTTTTCAAAAAAATATGCCATTTTTGTATCCGGGCCACTCGCCTGGAATTTATCTCATTGCCGAACAATCGCTTACTTTATGTGCCGCTATATTTTTTCAGGTTGTATAATAAAATACTTTGAAAGTTCTCGAAACGAATTACTGCTTCCCCCGATAAACCGCTATCATCGCCACTCCGCCTAACGCTAAAATCGTCCCGATCCACAACAAGCTAATCCCCGGCTTTTTGGAAATATCCAGAATTAATTCATCGGGTGCCGCCACCTCCGCCAAACCGGGAATATCCAGCACCACCGAACGCTCCATCGGAGAAACCTGATCGATTCTAACCCGCAAATCACTTACAGAAAAAAGGCTGATCGGCGTCGATTCCAGCCGTCCCCCGGTTGCCTCACCCATGGTCAACCGCGGCGTTATCGTTTCGCTGTGGCCCCCATGGGTCACTTCGAGAATCGCGCCAACCGATACTTCACCCGGCTCACCATGCTCGCCCATATCGAAACCGATAAATTTAATTTGATAATCTCCGACCGTCCTGGCCTCTCCCTTGATCAGCTTCAGCCCCCCCGTTTGCCCATGATCGATCAACTCGATGGGCGAAATATACAAGTCGAGCAACAGGCTTTTCTCGATATGGGGACGCTTCATGAAAGCATTCATGCGCGACACGAAGAAATAATGGGGCCGGACCTCGAAAGATTCCCGGGATTTCTCCAGCGATATAAATAATTCATTGTTGGTGTTCATGATGGACCCATCCATGCCCCTATAAATGACATCATAGCCAAAAACCTGCCTGACTTCCCCCCGCGGCAGACTGACCTGCTCGCTTTGTGAATAAGCCGATGAAGATATAATGCCAAGCAACATCAGCCCGAAACCGAAATGGCATATATATCCGCCCGCCGCCAGCGGTCGCGCCTTCAATAACCGCAGGATAGTGTCAATCTGGGCAAAAACGGCCGCCGCCGCCGCTCCGATAAAGAACAGGTTAGCCGCGTCGCGCGCCCCCAATACCAAAGCGACTATAACCGCCCCGCATCCCACCGCCAATGACACTATCAGACGTCGACGAATGGTGCCAAATTGCATGTAGGTAAAATAAGTTCCGAAGTATATCAAGACCGTCACTGCCAGGGCGGCGTTGACCGATGCTATTATAATCGCCGCCGCGGCCAACACCAGGCCCGCCATAATCGATATCACCGCTTTTTTAATCGATACTTTTAGATGGCCGTCCACGCCGGTGACCAGCGGGGTAAGAGTCAAAAAGAGAGCTATGAGTATCGCCAGTGGAAAAGCAAAAGCATTATAAGTCGCCACCTCGGCCGCCGAGGGATTCTCGGTCAAATACCTCGTCACCAGCGGCAGCGACGCCCAGAACTCGACAATAATGCCGACCACGAACAACAGCATCATCCCCACAAACAAAATGAACTCGCGCGACATGATATTGTAATTGAGCGGCTTGCCGACTATTTCCTTCGACCGGGAACTGAAGAAAACAGCCAGAATCAACGCGGTAAACAACAGCAGGAAAAAAACCAGAAAGGCATTAATACCCATGTCGACAAACGAATGCACCGAAAAATCGGCCAGCACTCCCGAACGGGTTAAAAAAGTTCCGTATATCGTCAGCAGGAAGACAAAACAGGCCATGAGCAAATTGGAGCGACGCAATGCTCCCGAGCGCCTCTCCACCAGAAATCCATGAATGAGCGCCAGCGATATTACCCATGGAACAAACGACGTGTTTTCCACCGGGTCCCAGGCCCAGTACCCGCCCCAGCCGAGAGTCTTGTACGCCCAGTAGCCGCCCATGGCGTTCCCGGCCAGCAAAAACAACGACGTCCCCAGCACATACGGCAGCGCCACTCTTGTCCAGTTCGCGAAATCGCGCCTTAGCATGGCCGCCAGCGCCAGGGCAAACGGCACTCCCGCCAAAGCAAAACCCGTAAACATGACCGGGGGATGTATCACCATCCAGGGGTCCATCAAAAGGGGATTGAGCCCGGCTCCCTCCGTGGCAGGCATCGGTCTAAGCGCAAACGGTGACAGATTGAGTAATACAATGGAGAAAAAGAAAATGATGATCGAATAAAAACCCATCGCCGCCATGGTGTACTGACGGCCCCATTTCAATATCATAAATCCAAACAGCCCGGTCAGCAATAGCCAGAGCAGATAGGTTCCCTCCTGCCCGGCCCAGAACGCCGCCAGCGTATAGAAAAAAGACTGCTCGCTCGAGGTGTACTGATAGACATAGGCAACCGAGAAATTCCGCGAGAATATCAAATAATACAGATAGACCGCCGCGGCCAGGGCGAAAACAAACTGCAACTCATAAGCCCGGCGCCCGAGCCCGGCCAGATTTCTTTTCCCCGAAGCCGTAATGAAAAACGAAACCCCCGCCAGCAACCCCATAATCATTGTCAAAAACAACGCCAGGTCGCCGATACTGCTGATATTCATGCCGATCCTTTATCCCGATTGATCCATCTGGGCCTGATATTTCGAGGGGCACTTGACATACAGCTTTTCGGCCACGAATTCGCCGCCGTGCACTCTCCCCCGTACCATCACCGACGTCGCCTGCTCGAAATTGCCCGGGATGATTCCCTGATATATTACTTTCATCCGGTTTTCCACGCCGGTGTGCAGACTGTCCGGCTCGATCATGACGAACTCCAAACGTTTGCCTTCGGCGTCATAGCGCACCTGGCTGAAATCGACCCGGCCGCTGACCTGAACGATATTGCCGGTCGCCTTCGCCTCGGCAAAAGTGACGTACTTGACCGTCGTCTTCAGAAAGGCCGACGCCCCCCAGACCCCGAATAAGACGATAATAACGCTTCCGATGATATATTTAGCTTTCATCCCGCTTTTCCAGTACTTTCAGTTTTCTGTCCACCGACCAAACATAAAAAAAGACGCCGGCCCAGATAATTAATACGACTACCATGACTATATAGTTGGCATCCATACTATGACTCCAGTCTGTTTTTATCGAAATAACGGCTTCCCCTGACCGTAATTTCATACAGCCAGTAATAAAGAGCCGTGAACGCCGCCATCGACAGCCCGAAAACCAGCGCCACCATCGGCGACAGAGACATTTTCCCCTCGTTATCGACTATCGTGTCGCTCGGGTGCTGGGAAAAAGCCGGATAAATGCGCGGTAACACGAATATCAGAAACAGGGCCGCCACCGTGAATATGATCGTCATTACCGCCGAAAACGTGGCGCGCACCTCATCGTCGCTCAACGCCGACCGCAAAGCGAAATAACCGCCATATATAAGTAGAAGAATAAATATCGACACTTCCCGGATTTCCGACCAGTTCCAGAATTCCCCCCACGTCATTTTCGCGAATATCGAGCCGGTTACCAGCGCCATGGCGGAAAAGGCCATGCCCAGCCGGTTGGCCGCGACCGCCCGGCGGTCGAAATCCATATCTTTCGTTTTCAAATACCGGGCCGATTGCACCATCCCGACCATAAATGACAGCGCCGCCACCCAGGCCGCCGGGACATGGAAATAAAAAATCCGGTAGGCATCCACCGGCCCCAGCGATAAACGCGGGTCCATCGGGGACGGTAACACGAAAGCCAGAATAATTACCGCCGCCATGGCCGCAAATATGAACCACTTCCAAATCATAGACAATATTTCTCTATTATTACGTTGTCAATATATCACATGTGCCAGATAAAATCAAACAACATTATCGACAGCGTTATCATTACAACATCATAAGCCAGTAAAAGTTGCAATGGCGGCCAGGCCGCCGCGAAATTCCCGCCCACCAGCGATACCAGCGTTATCTCGATCGCCGCCACCAACAACGGCAACAGCACCGGAAACGATAACACTGCAAATAGCGCCCCTTTTACCGACGCCCGCGAAACAATGGCGGCTATAATCGTGGTGGAACCGGACAATCCAATCAGGCCTAAAAACAGCCCGGATAGAAACAGAATGAAATTCTGCGGCACCGTATCCAGCAAAATCACAAAAAGCGGCACCAGCAGGACCGCCATGCACACCAGTAAAAACAGATTGAAAATAATTTTGCCGACCAGCACCGCCGTCGCCGGGGCATATAACCGCAAATACCCGGCCGTGCGCGCCTCCTCTTCCTTGACAAACACCTGCGCCAGACCCGACGCCGCCGCGAAAAATAACACCACCCAGAACAGCGCCGCCATGACTTCCGGACCGGGTCGGTTCATTCCCAGTGAAAACGAAACCACCGTCAAAGTCACCAGCGAAAACATGATGACGGCATTGAAAGCATACCGGGTTCGAAACTCGGACAGCATTTCCTTTTTAAAAACGGTTAAAATCCTACCCGCCCAATTGACAGACATGGTCGGCAAAACCGGCCTCCTCTTTTTCATTGGTGGCAATTATTATTAAAGCTCTGCTTTTCACCGAGTCAAGAAAGTCGAAAATTCCTTTTTTGCCGGATTGATCCAGGTACGCGGTCGGTTCGTCCAGAAGCAGAATCTCCGGCCGGCGCAACAGCGCCAGGGCATATTTGAGGCGCTGTTTCATCCCCGATGAATACGCCGCCACCCGGTCGCGGCCGCGTTCTCCCAATCCGAAAGTCCGTAGCGACTCCATCATCTCCTGCCCCGTAACTTCCAATCCGGCCAGGCGGGTATAAAAATCAAGATTCTCCAGCGCCGTCATGGCATCATAAAATTCATGATACGGAGTCACCACGCTCATACGGTTCCGATACTCCTCGAAGGACAACATGTTCGAATCATGCGTATATCGCACCACCCCCGATGATGCCCGTCCCAGTCCGGTCAGGATGTGAATCATCGTGCTCTTGCCGGAACCGTTGGGACCGGTTATCGCCAGGCCTTGACCGGTATTCAGCGAAAACGACACCTTTTCGAAAATTCGGCGCGGCCCGAATGATTTGCTCAAATCGGCGACTTCCAGTTGATACATATAGCTAATGTAACCCCGACCGGACGATATCGACATATAATTTTATCAGGTATATCATACTGACAGCCACCGTCAAACCGATTCTGATTGCTTTGAATGTTGCTCGGTCATGGAAATCCATCAGCTGGCGACGTTTCCGTAAGGCGATAAAACGACCCGCATAAAAGACCCCCGACAACAAAAACAGGGCTAGGACAATCACGGTCATAAAAACCTGGCCAAAATTGAAGTCTATTATGTATGACCCTATCAAGACCACTGTCGCCGCAAAATAATACTTACCGGTGGTATTCGACGGTAGCGTTATTTTTCTGTCCCGCATAATTATCAGTCCCAGAATTACGATAAGCAGATCGCGACCGATAATCAAAATCGCCAGCCATAACGGGAAATCGCGGAAAAAGACTAACTCCACAATTAAAATGACGGCCAGAAATTTATCCGCCAGAGGATCAAGCATTATCCCCAGCGGGCTGATTTTATTCAATTTGCGGGCTAACCAGCCGTCCAAAAAATCGGTAATGCCCGCCAAAACCAGAAGCGCCAGGCATATTATGGTGGCCGTATCATCGCCCCGCCATAGCAAATAGCCGATAACCGGCGCTATTAACAGCCGCGACAAAGACAGAAGATTGGGCAACCATAACAATTGCCGCGGTTCGAATTTATATTGATTCTCCACCGCTATCCGATATTCCCCATCCATTCAATGTAATTCGCATTCTTCCCGTCACGCTTTCCCGTTCCCGATATATCTTGCACTGCGACAGGCATATAACTCGGCCTAAGATAACAGCTTCGATAATATCTGCCAATTTTTTTGTTGCCTCAATCGGAAGATTTCGCAATCGTCTTTGTATAAACAACAGAATGAATTATAAAAATGCAAATAATAAGGAGATGACTATGTCCTCCCCCAAAAACCTCTGGCTGCCCCTTGCCGCCCTCGCGCTTATAACAACCGCCGCCTATGCCGACATCCACGTTACCGTGTATAACAGCGACCTGGGCGTGATTCGTGAAACCCGCCCGCTGGAATTCCAGAAAGGTTCCGGAATTGTTTCCTTTGTCGATGTCCCCACCGCCATCGATGCCACCTCGGTCGGTTTCGAACTGGTCGATAAATCCAAATCGGTCGCCATTCTCGAGCAAAACTATGCCTATGACCTCGTCTCACCGGAGAAAATCTATTCCAAATATATTGATAAAGACATTGACCTGTTCAACAAGGAAGGTCAACTATTCAGCGGGACATTATTGTCGTTTTCGGGAGGTTCCCTGGTTTTAAAGGACAAATCCGGCAAAATCCAGATCATCCGGCTGGAACAAATTGTCAACGTCAACTTCCCGGAGCTTCCCGAAGGACTGATCACCCGTCCCACCCTGTTCTGGCGTTATAATTCCAACTTCAGCGGTAAAACCGACGCCAATGTCAGCTATCAAACCCGCGGTATGGGCTGGACAGCCGAGTACGTGGGCATATTATCCGAAGATGAAAAAACACTCGGCCTCAACGGCTGGGCCTCCATTACCAACAGTAGCGGGGCAACCTATAAAGATGCCGTTCTGAAACTCGTGGCCGGAGATATCAACCGCGCCGGTTACGCCCGGGGAATGGCCCGACCCGAAACCTTCGATAAAGCCATGATGGTCGCCGAGGCGCCCGGCTTTGAAGAAAAAGCCTTCTTCGAATACCACCTCTATACCCTGCCACGACCGGCTACCCTCGCCAATAACGAAATCAAACAAATCTCGCTTTTTGACCCGTCCTCCGGCCTTGTGGATAAAGAATATAACTATTACCCCGACCAGAATGATAAAGACATCCGCGTCATGCTGAAATTCAAAAACAGCCGCGAAGCCGGCCTCGGCATGCCCCTGCCCGCCGGGCGCGTCCGCATTTTCAAGGCCGATACCGACAAGGGCATGATTCTTCTGGGCGAAGACCGCATCAGCCATACCCCCAAAGACGAAGAAGTCAAATTGACCATCGGCAATGCTTTTGATATAAAAGCCGAATTCAAGGTCATCGATTACAATCAGATTTCGAACCGGATCGATGAACAAACCTTCGAGATTAAATTGCGCAATCACAAAAAGCAGGACGTTTCTATAAATGTGGAGAAAAAACTTTACGGCGATTGGACGATTCTGGAATCGTCCCACAAATACGAAAAAACCGACGCCAGCACAGTCAAGTTCGCCGTACCGGTGGCGGCCGATGGAACCGCCGTGGTCACTGTCAGAGTTCGTACGACTCGCTAAGATGACGATTGCGGCTTGACACCCCGGCGAAAAGATATTAGATTCGAGGCCTGTTATGACCGAGGAGAACAAAAAACACGATCGGGAGGATAAAATGAAAATAATGAAAACCCTGTGTATTTCGATGATTTTGCTGGCGCTGGCGATTCCGACTATGGCGGATAAAGCGCCCAAAGGACTCAAGCCGGCCGACGCCTACATCAAGGCCGTGAAAATCGCCATGCTGGCATCACCGCCCCGGCTGGAAGAAGCCCTCGGCTTTCTGGATACGGTCCTGACCTTTCACGGATCCTACCCGGAAGCTTACTTTTACAAAGGCAACATTTTCGCCGAATACGCCAATAACACCTATGACCCGGTTCAAAGGCTGGATTACATCGCCAAAATGTCGGCCAGCTATGATTCCATGAAAATCAGTTGCGCCGACCCCGAAGTAAAAAGCAAGCTCAAAAAGAACTGCAAAGATTATTCCGGAATTGTCGATTCAATCGGCGAATTCTACTGGCGCGAAAATTTCAATCAGGGCGTGGTCACCGTGCAACGCTATGATGAAACCAGAAAAGAGATGATGAACGCCTCCGACAATGAACGGCCGGGATATGAAACCCGGCTCCAGAGCATCGCCGACAGCGCCCGCACCTTCTTCACCATCGCCACCCTCGTGCATCCGGATAATTACCGCTCCTATGAAGGCCTGGGCCTTGTTTATGATCGTGAAGGCAACTATGATTCTTCCCTGACCTACTATACCAAAGCCTCCGAAATTGCCCCGGATTCGATCAGCCTGATCCAGAACGTGGCTTATGCCTACATTCAGAAAGACGACTGGACCAACAGTATCACCTGGTTCCAGAAATACCTGTCAAAAATCCCCGAGGATGCCGTCGATGCCCGGGTAGGTATATTGTCGAATATCGCCATCTGCTTCACCAATTCCGGTCATCCCGATTCGGCCTATTTGTACAATACCAAAGTAATCTCCCTTGATCCTGACCACATCAGCTCTTACCTTGACAACGGCCGTTATTTCCTTCAGCTATCCTCGGAGTACTCCGATTCCATTAAAATTGCCCAGCAAAACGGTAACGAAGCCGCCGCTAAAAAATTAATGGCCAGCCGTGATGCCGCGCTGGATTCATCGGCCGTCTATCTCAAAGCTGTCTTTGAAAAGGAACCCGACAACGCCCGCGCCGTGGAACAATACGCCGTCGTCAGCGTTATCCGCGGACACAATGACAATGCCCAGAAAGCTTACGCGGCTCTGACCGAACTGGAACCGGACGACAAAAATCACTGGATCGGACTGGGCGATTGCCTGATTCGACAGGAAAAATTTGCCGAGGCCATAAGCCCCTATGAAAAAGCGGTGGAACTCGACCCCAGCGATTTAACCATCTGGGAACTGCTGGTTGAACTCTACTCGACCAACGGGCAGACCGGCAAGGCCAACGAAGCCCAGAAAAAGGTCAACGCCTTAAAGTCTTAGCATGAACTATTAAATTCAAAAGGCAGGTCCGGCTCGGGCCTGCCTTTTTTTATCGATGCCCGAAACACTTATAAATATCGCCATCCCCGGAACTCCCGGCCGCCTGTTCACCTATTCCTGTTCGGCCGACAACGCCGCCTCCCTCGAACCCGGTCAGAGAATCGTTGTGCCGTTCGGCCGACGAAAATCCCTCGGCTTTTTCATCGAAAAGACCCGCCAAAAACCGGACGCCGCCATTAAATCCATTCTATCCGTCATCGACTACCGCTCGCCCTTTTCTCACGGCATGTTCACCTTCCTGCAATGGGTCGGGTCGTACTATTATGCCAATATCGCCGATGTCCTCGCCGCCGCTTTACCCCCCGAACTGCGCAAAATCAAAAAACCGGGGCTTATCGTAAACAAAGCACTCTTGCACGATACAATTCACGCGGACATCGAAACCGACCTGCTGAAAAAACTTGAAAACTTCGATACCGTCGATGGCCGCCTCCTGTCCGGCCTGAAAAATAAATACGGCCGGTCCATCGACCGCCTTATCGAATCCGGCATACTGATTGAATCATGGGCAAAATCGCGGGACGATGACAATGGCACTCTCCTGGGGTACATCATTAATGCCGGCGGGCATGACGGTGGCCATATCCCCGATATCCTCCTGCCTTTGGCCGAATTCGACCGACATTATTCCAAAAAAGAAATTATGGCTTGCGGCCTTAGCGAATACACTTTTAAAAAACTCAAAGATAAAAATGTTATCCGGCCCGTTTTCGGCCTGCCCGACATACTGCCCTACATCAAACCCCGGCCCGGAATCGAACAACTCGTCCCGACCGACGAACAGGCATCGGCCATAAAAATACTGCTCGACCACTCCCGCGGCTTTCATCCCACACTGCTCTATGGCATCACCGGGTCGGGTAAAACGCTGGTGTACTGCCACGTCGCCCGTGAGATTATTGCCCGCGGCCAGTCGGTCCTGTTTCTGGTCCCCGAAATCGCCCTCGCCGGGACCGTCCTCGCATCGCTTCGCGCCTACTTCTCCGACC
The DNA here is from genome assembly GCA_937925655.1 of uncultured candidate division Zixibacteria bacterium. Taxonomy (GTDB): domain Bacteria; phylum Zixibacteria; class MSB-5A5; order GN15; family PGXB01; genus CALAMC01. The sequence goes on from CALAMC010000047.1 coordinate 152,498, forward strand.
GCGTCGCCATCATGCACTCGGCCGTCAACCCCGGGGAACGACTCGGCATCTGGCAGAAAGTTCGCGAAGGACACTTTGACATTGTCGTCGGCGCCCGCTCCGCCATCTTCGCCCCGCTGGAAAAACCCGGATTGATTATCGTCGACGAGGAACACGATGAATCCTACAAACAGGATGACCCCGCCCCGCGCTTCCACGCCCGTGACGCCGCCGTCATGCGCGCCAAACTGCTCGATATCCCCGTCATCCTCGGCTCGGCGACGCCTTCCTTTGAATCATTTCATAACGCCCAGAAAGGCCGCTACAATCTTATCTGCCTGACACAGCGGCCGGAGAAGACCTCGACCCCGATGGTGCGTCTGGTCGATTTGAAAAACGAACCGTTCAATATCGACCAGCCCTACTTCTCCCCGATTCTTAAAAGTCGGGTTAAAGAGGCCTTGTCGAATAAACAACAGGTCATATTGTACCTCAACCGTCGCGGTTTCTCACCACGGATTAAATGCATCGGCTGCGGCCAGACCCCGGAATGTCCCCATTGTATGGTACCATTGGCCTATCATAAACAGGGCCAAAAACTGGTCTGCCATTTGTGTGATTATTCGCTCGCACATTACGACGTCTGCCAAAATTGCGGCGGCACCGATTTTTTGTACATTGGCTCCGGCACGCAGAAAATAGAGGACGCGCTCGCCACCGTCTTCGATTCGCCGCGCGCCGTACGGCTCGACAGCGACAACGCCCGCAAACGCGAACAGGCCCATATCGCCCTCAATGAATTTGCGCAGAAAAAATACGACATCCTGCTCGGCACCCAGATGGTCACCAAGGGCATCGACTTCCCCGATGTCACTCTCGTCGGCGTTCTTATGGCCGATCTCGGCATGGATATGCCCGACTTTCGCGCCCCGGAAAAGCTGTTCGCCAAACTGATTCAGGTGTCGGGCCGCTCCGGGCGCGGGACTATCCCCGGCGAAGTCATCATACAAACCTTCCAGCCCGAACTGGACTTGATCGATGATGCCGCCCGGCAGGATTATGATTCTTTCTATGAACGCGAAATTATAGCCCGTCGGTCACTGCACTATCCCCCGTTCAGCCATCTGGTCAATGTGCGCTTCTCTGGCAAAACCGAAGCCACCGTCAAAACCCAATCCCTGCAGTTTAAATCCGAACTGGAAAAACGCCTGAATAAATCAAATCATAAAGCGATTGTACTCGGCCCGGCCATGTGTCACTTTTATCGTTTACGCGCCCTGTATCGCCGACACATAATATTAAAAACCGGCCAAATCAATTCGCTTATCCGTATCCTGTCCGAATGGGAGGGCACTGCCCGCAACTTTGGCCTGCCTTCAACCGTCCGCGTCACCATCGACATCGACCCCTACGATATGATGTGATTTCAGTCGGTGTTCCGAGTCTTCGTGAAACCCGACATCTTTTCCTTGTGCCCGGTCGTACACCATGAACTCTGAAGGGCAGATTCACCCCAGTACGTTGTGCCCGGTCGTAGATCCTGAACTTTGAAGGGTCGATCCTCAGATCGACCGGGATAAATCTTCTCTTGTCATCCCCGCCTCTTTAATTGTCATCTCGGGCTTGACCCGGGATCCAGTTCCGGACTTCTGCCGCGCTGTCAGGAACCCTTTCCTGACAGTTTCCATATAATCAATCCGGGAGCGTCAGGAAGGGGTTCCTGACGCCGCTAAAACAGACTACAATTTCGCTATCAACTTTGTAGTGCATACCCGTGTTTTAGCCCCGTTTTTGAAGGGTTTTGGCACAGCTATTTTATTGTTATAGATATGGTTGCCGGAGGTTGGGTCCGTTTTGTCATTTTTAGTAATGTTTTCCTTATGTGTGGCCCCTTCAAATTTATTTGGCCGGGTTGACTTGGTTAGTGAATATCCATAATCGTAAAAATAATCATAGACCTCATACATAAGCCACCGCCAGAAATCAACACTGATTTGCATGGGATTTTGTCATTGCATTTCAATGGGAAATTGATATATATTTCAATGTCAAAATCGACAGGATCGGAGGTTCGTGGGGACGCTTTGGCGGAAGAATAAAATGGTGGTTGTTAATAATATAACGGTGCGATCAACAAACTTTCCACCCGTTGGGTCGGTTACCGGTTTGCGGATTGATCGGAGATCACGACCGATAACGGTATTTTGGCAGGGGCGGTGTTATGACCATAATTGCCGAACTTCGCGGACAACGCTGGAGAAGATTGAATATTGTCACAATAATCCGGTCAGAAAAGGATTAGTACAAAGCCCGGGGGACTGGCGGTGGTCGAGTTACAATTGGTATATGGGCGCTAGTGACGTGCCGTTGATTATGGATGAAATAGGGTCATAAAACCCCGACATAGAATGTCGGGCCACCCCGGCCTCTGCAGATTAAAATAATCTGTCGGAAGACTTGTCTCGTGCACAATCATGCCTTCACATCGAACACACAATTTCCACGTCCGCTTGGAATCCTCCAAACCGATAAAAATACTCTTGCCCTCGACAATTGTTCTTTGCATCTTTTTCATGAGGCTGCCTCCTATTCAATTGTGGCGCTTTATGCGACCACAGGTTATTGAAAAAGGTAGCCTCTTTCCATTTGACATTCCAGCATTTAGTGCCTTTTTTATCATAGCCGGGTCGCCCACGGCTTGCCGTGGGAATGATTGTTTGTTATATTAAATCATGCCGCGCTTGAAACATTATGATAATACGGGAATAGTTAGATTCATCACGTTTAATTGTTATCGTGATGAACCCGCTCTGTCAAATGTGGTAGCCAAAGAACTCCTGGCTCGACATGAGATATGACCGTAGTATTTGTATCGGGGAAACTCACAGCAGAGCTGTGGGCGACCCCATCCAAAGAAAGGGATCAGAACTCCAGTTTCGATTATTATTATTTCGGTTCGCGGTATTATGACCAACCCGGTAACACACCCTTTCAGGGTGTGAGAGATAGACTAAGGCAATGCGATATATGTCGAAGGCGATAATGATTGGAATCATCCATGCCCCGGCTCTTCCATTATGATTTTGACGGGCGGGCTAGATTTGTCACTTTTAATACGCACCGCCGGCTTCTGCTTTTGGCCGGGGTGGCCGGGGTGGCCCGACATCCGAAGGCCTCGAATTCTTATGCGGAACTATGTCGGGTTTATTAAACACCGTTTGTCCAGGCAATAAATTCCATCACCTATCACGCCCATTCAACCATCCCGCTTCCCCCCCCACCAACCCGGTGTTAATTCTGGCCATCCCTTTATTATGCCGGCCATAATTACATTTATGGACTAATATCATACATCATCGGGAAAGCGACCGCCTATCTCTTGAGCCTCCATTCTTCCATGATGCGGAAGGGTGGTCGGCCGAGACGCGAGAAGAGCGCTCGGGCGGCCGCGTTGCGCGATCCCGTCCCGTCATGGTAAATCTTTCCGCCCATTGCTTTCAGGCAGCGAAGCCCCTGAAACATGGCTTCGGCGCCCAATCCATGTCCGCGGAAGTCGGGTAACACTCCCAGATAATAGATGGTCGACCATCCGTCGCTGGGGTACACCATAAGCGCCAGGACGGCGGCGGGAACACCCTCGAAGGCCCCGATCTGAATGCGCTCGGGGGCCATAACCGTTTCCTTGTCCTCGAGCAGGGTTTTCAGGAAACCGAGCGTATCGGCGTCGGGCTGGGTGGCCGGATCGCCTTCGGCGGCCCGACCAAACAACACGGCCGCGCGACCAAGCTCCGTTTCATCATCCGTGTTGATGCAGCTCCAAACCAGTCGGGACGATGTTTTCCTCGCGTCGAGTGCCAAAAGCGCCTCTTCAATAGGTACGTGGTATTCGACACGGTCTTCGCCCCGCTTGAAGCCGCGCTCAACAAGGGCCTCGCGGTGCATCGCGGCGCGGGCGGCAATCATGACTTCGTCGACCCCTTCAATTGCCGTGGTCACACGACTGTCGATGATGGCGGCACCATTTTCCACACACTTTGCAATATTGGACTCGATCGCATCATTCCAGGCCTGCGCCTCCGGGAGGCCGTCCACGCCTTTTTTCCATGATACGAGAAGAGCCCACGCTTTGCCGTCCTCCGGAATGATGTCGATTTTAACGCAGACAATACCGCTTTCATTCGTAAGTTCACTCATGCACATATCCTTATATGATAAATTACGCTCACCCCGGAGACCGGGGTGGCCTGACATCCGAAGGTCTCGAATTCTTATGCGGATCTATGTCGGGCTTATTGAATACCGTTAATTAAAACTTTAATTTTCATTACTTTCCGCGTTTGCTCCTTATCTTTCACCACCAAGGCGATGGTAATTTCATCTGTCACCATTATTATGAGACCTGAAATCACATTAAAAATTAATTTATGCAAAAAGAGGAGCAAAAAATTAAAAAATTTTCAAAGACGAACCCATTCTGCCGTAACCGACACAGTGACATGGGACTTCGCAAGTCTGAAATCCTGCGAAGTCGCGAGCAAAACGAGCGAGCTTTTGTCATTGTCTTGCTAACTATGGGGATAGAGAATGCAAAATTAATAATTCCCAAATTCAAACCCGTTTGGCCGTAACCGAATCGAATTTATGGACTTGCTTGCATTTATGGACTAATATGATACACTATGACGCCGTATTTATGAAAAACCAAACGGGCAGTTTAAGGTCATGCCCGGGACCATCTACTACACCCCTCACTGCAATGAGCAATCGGACGAATCATATACCGTTTCATGATTTCCTCCTTGTTATGGGTTGCCATGTCAACGGGAACAGGGACGATCTGCATCATCAACAGCACCCCGACCCCTTTTAACCCTTGACCACTTTTACACAGCAGGTCGCGTCTTTTTCGTCGCCGCAACACGCCAGCGGCATGCAGCACGGCATCAGAGCTTTAAGATCCTTGCCGGTGATATCGATGCGATATCCCGTGTCGGTTTCCGTGAATTTGATCGACCCGATTTCTTTTTCCATGTGTTCACCTCCTTTAGGTCATCATATAGACATATACGCATATATCAATATGATGGTTCAAAAAAATTTATTATTTCCTGTTTTTCTTTTGGGGAGCGATTTGAACAACCCGCAGGCAGTCACAGAAACCGCTGCAGCACTCGGAGATAACGTCACGATTGAGGCTATAATACACTTTCTGCCCGTCGCGGCGGTCCAACACTATTTCGGCGTCGCGCAACTGGGCCAGATGGCGACTGACCGTCGGTTGCGACAGCCCGACCGCCTCGGTCAACTCGTTGACCGTCATTTCCTTGTCGGACAACAAAGCCAGAATTTTGAGCCGCGTCGGTTCCCCGAAGGCCTTGAAATAGCGGCTGTAGGTGCGCGCGTCGATTTGAAGCATTTTAGGTTTTGGGGCCATAGGCTGTTCCCTTTATTCTCTTATAACCATATTTATATAATTACCGGTTCCAAAAGTCAAATAATGGTTAAAATAAAAAGTCCCGAACTCGGTCGGGACTTGTCCGTCAAAATATCCCAAAAGGAACTATTTCTTTTCCTTTTTTTCCTTCTTTTCCTCTTTTTCTTCTTTGGCTTCTTCGCCCTCTTTCCTGGCGGCTTCGCCCTCGCCTGCGGCGGCTTCACCGGCGGCGGCTTCACCTTCGGCTACGGCGGCGGTCGGCACCGCTTCCTTGATAATCGTTGGCGGAACAACCGTCACTATCGTCCGGTTGGGGCTGGTGAGAATCTCCACTTTATCGAGCGCCAGGTTGCCGACATGGATGGCATCGCCGATATTCATGGCCGATACGTCTATCTCCACGCCGGAGGGAATGTCACCGGGCAGACAACTGATTTCCAGGTCACGAATAACATGCTGGATAATGCCGCCCAGTTTGACCCCTTCCGGTGTCCCTTTAAGATGAATCTTTATCGACATGGTGATCTTCTTGCTCATCGACACCTGGTACAAATCCACGTGCTTGAGCGAACCGGCAACCGGGTCGCGCTGCAGTTCGCGGATGAGCACTTTACGTTCGCCGTTCTTGTCGTCGGCCAGGTCGAGGTTGATGAGCATGTTCATATTACCGTGCTTGCGGAGCAGAGCCTCCAGTTCGCGAGTCTTGAGCAAAATCGCAACCGCTTCCGTCTCCGGTCCGTACAGGATGCCCGGCAAGAACCCCTCGACACGGGTCTTGCGGGCCTGGCCTTTGCCGGTGGTATGGCGCTTTTCGGCAGTGAGTCTGATGTCTTCCATCGTGATCTATAAACCTCCTTAACAAAATTGCATTTTACACCGGCAAATCATCGAACAGCGACGACACCGATTTTTCACCGGAAATCCTCATAATGGCCTCGCCGAACAACTTGGCACAGGTCAGCACATGGAATTTCTCCGGCAGATTCTTTTTATTCCCGTTTATCGAATCCGATATTATTATTTTCTTGATAGGCGACTTCGATATCCGTTCGACCGCGCTCCCGGACAAAACGGCATGAGTGCAAATGGCATGAATGTCCAGCGCTCCCAGCTCCGAAACCGCCTCGGCCGCCTGACACAACGTCCCGGCGGTGTCAACCATGTCATCGCGGATTATAATGTTTTTCCCCTTCACATCGCCGATAACGTTGACTACTTCCGATTTGTTCGGCTCGGGGCGACGTTTGTCGATGATGGCCAGGCTGCAACGGAAGGCTTTCGCGAAAGCCCGCGCCATTTTGATCGACCCCACGTCGGGCGACACCACCACCGTGTTTTCCATGTTCATGTTTTCCAGATAATCCTTGAATACCCGCGTGGAATAAAGATGGTCATGAGGAATATCGAAAAAACCCTGAATCTGCGAAGCGTGCAAATCCATCGTGATAATCCGGTCGGCCCCGGCCGTCGTAATCAAATTGGCGATGAGCTTGGCCGTGATCGCCACCCGCGGCTTGTCCTTGCGATCCTGCCGGGCATAACCATAGTACGGTATCACGGCGGTGATGCGCGACGCCGACGCCCGGCGGGCGGCCTCGATCAATATTAAAAGCTCGAGAATATTTTCCGCCGGGGGATTGGTCGACTGAATGATAAAGACGTCGGCCCCCCGGATATTTTCGTTGATCTGAATGAACAACTCGCTGTCGGAAAAATTCCGCAACTCGCAGGCGGTTAATTCAACGCCGATATATCGCGCGATTTGCTCCGCCAGCGGGCGATTGGATCGGCCGGTAATAAGTTTTAATTCTGACATGATTATTATCTAAATGGTGGTAAAATTTGTCTCCATCGTCCCGAATACCAGTTGCCGGTCTTTTAAATGGCTGGGGTGGGAGGATTCGAACCTCCGAATGCAAGCTCCAAAGGCTTGTGTCTTACCACTTGACGACACCCCAGTGGCTTCTTTTAGCTGGCTTCGGCCGTCTTGGTTTTAAGTTCCGCTTCGTACGCTTCCAGGACTTTCTCCTCGATCAGCCGACGTGTCTCGTTGTTGATCGGATGAGCCACATCCTGATGTGTCCCGTCCGGCCTTTTCCTGCTCGGCATGGAAACGAAATATCCCTTGTTGCCGGATATTATTTTCATGCCCCGTATGACAAAGGCATTGTTGAAGGTCACATTGGCGAAACCTTTCAACCTTTCCTCATCACGCAGGATGATTCTGATTTCTGTGATCTCCACGATTTCTCCTAACGCTAAAATTAGCGAACCCTCACTCCCAAGCGGGCAGGGAGATCGGCCTTAAACCACGGGCCAGCCAACTTCCCCCGGCAATTCGCTGCATAATGCCCCTCTCAGGCAATCTATCGAACAAGCCAAAAATTGTAGGACCCGAGCCGCTCATTCGCGTTACTTGCGCGCCAGCCGACGCCAGTTCCCTCTTGATTTGCGCCAGTTCCGGAAAACGTTCAAATTGCACCCTTTCAAAATCATTTTCATGCTCGGAAATGGCATCAATCATGGCCTTGAAATTTTTACAACGTAATAACTTAATACCCCCCATCGGCCTTGTCAAGTCCATTTTCAAAAGCCGGTAACCCTCCGCCGTCGATAACCCAAAACCCGGCTTTATCAAGACCACATGATAATCGGTCGGCAATTCGATATCACGGATCTTCTCCCCCCGACCGGTAATTTCGGCCTGACCCGAAGAAAAAAAGAACGGCATGTCAGAACCTATCTCTAAACCCGTTTCGGCCATGGCCCCGGTAGACAAGTCCAAGCCATACAGACGGTTCACGGCATAAATCGCGGCCGCCGCATCGGCTGACCCGCCCCCCAATCCGGCCTCGATCGGAATATGCTTCTCCAGCGAAATTTCCAGCCCGCCCGGAAGATTGAATCTCTTGAAAAACAGGTTGCAGGCCTTCCAAACTGTGTTACTTTCGTCTGCCGGAGCCGTAAATTCACCCGAAACTTCAATCTTTAATCCGCTTTCTGGCCTTTTGGTCAGAGTCAAATAGTCAAACAGGTCAATCGCCTGAAACCATGACCAGATATCGTGGTAACCATCGGGCCGCTTGCCAATAACCTTCAAAAAAAGGTTAATCTTGGCCGGCGCTTTTACTTTAATCGTCTCCATCACAAAATTCAGACCGGCAATATAGCAATTTCCACCGGAAATCAAGGGAAATTATTGCCGGTTGACTTCGGCGGTTATTATTGCTATTTTTCATCAGAAATTCCATAAAATCCATATAGAATGGTATCTTCAGAGGGAGGGAATATGAAATCAATCACATGGTTTTTTGGCACGACCGCAATGGTGCTGGGCCTTGCATGCGTCATTCCGGGTGGTTCAGCCGGCGCCTTCGATTTCGATCTGGACTACTGGCCGACATCCAAACACACAATTATCAAACATGAATTAAGTCAATATATGTCCTGGGGACGGGCCACAACCGAATACGATCTTTATGGCTATTGGGGCCAGGTTATCGGATCCGAAAAAGCCGATTTGGATACTCTTAATATTGGGCTTGGATACCGCTATTACTTTAACTCACGTTTCAATCATCCCGGACTTCCTTATGCCTTTGTGCCATATAATTATCGAAGCAATTACTTCGAAGTATCCGGGAATATCGGTGATTTTAATAGTGAAATCAACTTTGATATCGACGGAGATTCCCAAGAAAACAAATACGGCAGCGGTACAAAAAGCCTTTCAACAACATATATATATCATCATAAAAAGGTTTTTCACGGACTGTCCGGCGCCTTCTATCGCGAAACCGACGATGAATCATTTGACGAGGATTACCAAATCGAACGAAAACTAATCGGGGCTAATCTGGGCCTTTACACCATTAAATTTAAATATGGCGTGCTCGGCCAGTGGCAGGATGTTTCGGGTTTTCGAAAGGTTGGGGCATCGTTCCATCAGGAGATAAACGGTACATTTATTCGAATCATGCCTTACCTGGAAGAAACATTTTCGCCGTACCTGATGGTAGCCGGCGCTTTTGACTATGGGTGGCGCTCCGACGCCGGTGAATATAAATACTACCGTATTCCACTACTCTGCAGCTATTTAAACTACGACGTAATGTGTGAATTTAATGTCAGCGGCGAATATATAACCAGAGATTACGGCGACGATTACATTTTCTCAATTAGCAAAACGTACAATCTGATAATCAAAGGAAGTGCGCGAAAATTTCTTAACGATATATCCATTATAGGCGGTTTTACCTATGAAAACTTCCGGATAAAAGATTATGAGGGATCGGAATCGATGGTTACATTATCGGCCGGCGGCGATATAACAATCAATAGAAGAATCACGTTTTCACTATCGCTGTGGTATGGAACGGGTAATGATAACATCGAATGGAAAGGGGACCTTGCCCGCTATGGTCTTGCTACCGGTATCCGGGGGAATTTTTAAATGACGGGAAAATACATTGTCCGCAACGAAAGAATCGGCTTTCGGCCCGCCACCGAGGATGACATCCCGCACATCATCGAGATGGAAAAAGACGATGCCAATTCGCCGTATATCCGTTGCTGGACACGGGAAAAACACCTGGCCGCCATTGAGGACACTAACATCGCGCAGGTCATGGTGGAGACGGTCGATACACATACTATCGTCGGTTTCGTGATACTCATCGGCCTCAAAGACGCCGACCGCAACCTCGAATTCAAAAGGATCGCCATTAAAGACAAGGGCCGGGGTTACGGCCGCGTCGCCGTGCAACTCATCAAGAAATTCGCCTTCGAGAAAGCCGGAGTGCACCGGCTGTGGCTGGAAGTTATCGAGTACAACGATCGGGCGCGCCAGCTCTATGAATCCGAGGGGTTTGTATTTGAGGGCACCCACCGCAAATCGATGAAAGTCGGCGACAAATATTTCTCCCTGCACGTTATGTCGGTTCTGGAGGAGGAGTGTTGACCCTGCGATGTCAATAATATACCGATATCTATCCCGCTTCCACCGGGACTTCTTTGTTTACCCCCTTATATCTCATAATGACGGCTTCCAGAGTCGCCGCCAATTCCATATTATGAAAGGGCTTTTTGAAATACCCGTCGGCTCCCATTGAAATTACCATATCGGGAGTATATTTCCCGCTGTGTCCCGTTATTAGAATTATGGGAATGTGCGGGTACTTGGATTTTACTAGTTGCAATAAGTCGACACCATTCATTCCCGGAAGCATAATATCGGAAATTATCGCATGAACGTCGTTGGTCTCAAGATATTTTGCGGCCTCGTCGGCTGTCGAGAATTGCAGAACGTTATACCCTTCTAATTCAAAAACCGTCTGGAGGATATCCAGAATGCATGGTTCATCATCGATAATCATAATCCGGCGCTTGCCGTTCAAAATAGCTCTTGCCACTTTCGCACTCACGACTTCTTTAATGAAAGGATATACAATTATGTCGCTGACTCCCTCACGAAGTAACTTCATGAGCAGATTCAGTTCACAATCCATACAGGTGGCGATAATCGGAATCCAGCGAAGCTTTCGGTCACTTCTCAAATATCCCAATAGTTCCGTGCCATGATTCTTAAGTATTTTTGCACAAGCGACTATCAGGGCAAAGGAGGAATCATTGGCGATGATGCCATAGGCTTCCGATAGGGATCCGGCAGAAATTACTTCAAGGTTCTGGCCATTTAGTATTTTTGATATTTCGTTGTCTTTGGTTTCGTTGTCGAAGATGGCGAGGACTTTCATGTTGGCCTCCCAGAGTGTGATTGTCCGGCGGTCAGTCTGTGTTGTTTCTTCAATCAATTTTCTTATCGTTAGCCCCAAGATAAACCAAGAAATCAGCAGGTTAATTTCTTCAAAAATATCGGATAAATTCAATAGAAATTAACGGCTGTTTTTAAATTTACTATAGTATCGGCCGGCGCATACTACTTCTTCCCCGGATAACCCCCGAAGCTTGACCCTGCGAAATCCTTGCGCACGGGATGAAACACGTCAACCACCTTGCATTCCGAAATGACTCTGCCCGAATGGACGACGTTGGGCGGCAAGACCATAACCTTACCGGGAACAAGACGGTACGGTTGTCCCTCGACAATCATTTCCATTTCGCCCTCGATGACATTAACCACCTGTTCGTGGTAATGGGCATGTTCGGGGATAATCGCCCCGGCCTTCAAGACCACGTGCATAACCGTAACCGTGTCGGCCGTCACCGCCCGCCCGGTAATGCCCTCGGCGATGGTCAACTCCGGCAATTTTTCGAGTTCAACAAATCCCATAATTAAAATCTCCTTTTTTAAATCTTTTAAATCTAAGGTACCAGACTGCATTATATTTCAAAATGTTTATTTTTTTAATCCGGGCTGACCGATTACGTAATATTATTGTTCCTAAAACGGGTACCCGCACGTAAAAATAATCCATTGACAACCGGAGACTTTTGGGGTTTTTTGATAGATTCTGCTGGACGTGGAAATTTTGAAATAGGAGTATATTATGGGAAAGAATTTAGCCGAAAAAATCATCGCCGAGCATCTTGTCACCGGGAATATGAAACCCGGCGAAGATATCGCCATCAAAATCGACCAGACCCTGACGCAGGACGCCACCGGAACTATGGCTTATCTGCAATTCGAGGCGCTCGGTCTTAAAAAAGTCAAAACCGAGATTTCGGTTTCCTACGTTGACCACAACATGCTTCAGGCGTCGTTTGAAAACGCCGATGACCACCAGTATTTGCAGACGGTGGCGGCCAAATACGGCATCTATTTCTCCCGGCCGGGCAACGGCATCTGTCATCAGGTCCATCTGGAACGTTTCGGCGCTCCCGGCAAAACCCTCCTGGGTTCCGATTCGCATACTCCGACCGGCGGCGGCCTGGGTATGCTGGCTATTGGTGCGGGCGGACTGGATGTCGCCTGTGCTATGGGTGGCGGCCCGTTCTATATGAAAATGCCCAACATTATAAACGTCCACTTGACCGGTTCCCTTAAGCCTTTTGTTACCGCCAAAGATATCATTCTCGAAGTATTGCGAATTTTAACCGTCAAAGGCGGCGTTGGCAATATCATCGAGTACGGCGGCCCCGGAGTGGCCTCGCTGACCGTCCCGCAAAGAGCCACCATCACCAACATGGGCGCCGAACTGGGAGCAACCACGTCGCTTTTCCCCTCCGATGAAAAAACCAAAGATTTCCTGAAATTACAAAAGCGCCCCAAAGTCTGGCGGAAAATGGAAGCCGACCCCGATGCCTCATACGCCCGTGTCGTGAAAATCAATCTCGACAAACTTGAGCCGCTTATCGCCCAGCCTCATTCCCCGGATAATGTCATCGAAGTCCGCAAACTTAAAAAGCTGGCAGTGGATCAGGTTTGCGTCGGCAGTTGCACCAATTCGTCATACAATGACTTGATGGCCACCGCCCGGCTCATGAAAGGCAAAAAAGTCTTCCCCAGCGTCTCCATGACGGTGACACCCGGCTCCAAGCAGGTCTTTGAAGCCATCGCGGCCAATGGAGCTTTAACCGATATCATCGCCTCCGGCGCCCGCGTCATCGAAAGCGCCTGCGGGCCGTGCATTGGCATGGGTCAGGCGCCCAACTCCGGCGGCGTTTCCGTGCGCTCGTTCAACCGTAATTTCCCCGGACGGTCCGGCACCAAGGATGCCAATGTCTATCTGGCCAGCGTCGAAACCTGTGTCGCCGCCGCCTTGTTCGGAACCATAACCGACCCGCGCAAATTGGGCAAGTACCCCAAAATAACGATGCCGAAAACGTTAAAAATAGATGACTCTGGCATAATCCCGCCGTCGAAAACTCCGGCCAAAGTGGAAATCAAGCGCGGCCCAAACATCGCCCCGCTTCCGATAAATCAGCCACTGGCCGAAAAAATCGAGGGCGAAGTTCTGCTTAAAGTCGGCGACAATATCACCACCGACCATATCATGCCCGCCGGAGCCAAGGTTTTGCCTTTGCGCTCCAATATTCCCAAAATAGCCGAGTACGTGTATTATCAGGTTGACCCGAATTTCTCCAAACGGGCCAAAGAAAAGGGCGGCGGCTTTATTGTCGGCGGCGACAACTATGGCCAGGGTTCTTCGCGCGAACACGCCGCGCTGGCGCCGATGTATCTCGGTATTAAAATGGTCGCGGTTAAGGGCTTTGCGCGTATTCACCTGGCCAACCTGATTAATTTCGGAATCATCCCAGCCGTCTTTGCCGATCCGTCCGACTATGATAAAATCGACCAGACTGACCTTCTTGAAATGCCCAATGCCAAAATGGAACTGGCCGATAGCCCGACCCTGACGCTGGTCAATAAGACCAAAGGTCAGACTTATACCATGAAAATCGATCATCTGGCCCGGCGGCATCGCGACATAATTCTGGCCGGCGGCCTGCTAAACTATACGCGCTCCGGAGGCAAATAAATGTCGGAAACCGCATCCGAGGTAAAACTTACCCCGTTTAATGAATATCATCTGGCTTTGGGTGCTAAAATGGTTCCTTTTGCCGGATACATGATGCCCATCCAGTACAGCGGCATCACCGAAGAACATCTGGCCGTGCGCAAAAATGTCGGCCTCTTCGACCTGTCACACATGGGCGAGTTTTTCGTCTCCGGCCCCGGAGCATTGGAATTCCTCCAGAAAATGACGACTAACGACGTCTCAACCCTTGAACCCGGACAGATTCAGTACTCCTGCATGTGTTATGAAAACGGCGGAATTGTCGATGACCTTCTGGTTTATCGCCTGCCGGATCAATACATGCTGGTGGTCAACGCCGCCAATCTGCAAAAAGACTTCGATTGGTTGCATTCCCATAAACCCGGTAACGTCAATCTGGTCAATAAGTCGGATGACTACGGCTTGCTGGCCATACAGGGGCCCAATGCACAGGCGGTCATCAGCGAAATGTCCGATTATGATTTCGAATCGTTGCCGTACTATAATGCTACGACTGTTAAAATCGGTAAATACAATGTACTCCTTTCGCGCACCGGCTATACCGGCGAAGACGGTTTCGAAATGTACATTCCCAATGAACAATGCGACGATTTATGGAAAATGACTACGGACGCCGGCAAAAAACACGGCATGAAACTGATCGGGCTGGGCGCCCGCGATTCGCTTCGGCTGGAAATGAAAATGACGCTCTATGGCAACGACATCGACCAGACCACAACCCCCATTGAGGCGGGGTTGGCCTGGATCGTAAAACCCGAAAAGGGTGATTTCATCGCCCGGGATGTCCTTGTCAGACAAAAAGAAGATAAACCGTCGCGGCGGCTGATCTGTCTTGAAATCGAAGGGCGTGCTTTCCCGCGCCACGGTTATGAATTATTGCACGCGGGCAAAGTTGTCGGGCAGGTGACGTCGGGCACCGTGTCGCCGTCGCTGGGCAAACCGATCGCTATGGGCTATCTGAAACGGGAATTGACCAATCTCGGCAATCGGGTTGACGTGAAAATCCGCGACAAGCTGTTCGAAGCCGTCGTGGTTAAACCGCCGTTTTACAAAGAGGGATCACACCGGTAATGCGTATAGAGCTGTATTTAATTCCGGGCCGGGCCAAAGAGCGGCGCTTCGAAAACCGCGTCGTAGTTAACATCGATATACTGCGGGCTTCGACCACCATCTGCAAGGCGCTCAAGGAGGGCGCCCGCGCCGTCATACCGGTGGAAGAGCCCCATGAGGCGGCCGAAATGCGCAGTAATATCGGCTCCGACACGACCCTTCTGGCAGGTGAGCGCGGGGGACTTAAAATCGACAATTTCGACCTCGGTAACTCGCCGATGGAATTCGTGGAAAAAGGCGTCAAAGGCAAAACTATTATTATGACTACCACCAATGGAACCAGAAGCTACCGTGCCTCCATATCATCCTCATTCAGCCTTACCGGTGCCTTTGTTAATATCTCCATGGTAACCGATTTCATTTCACGGGTCGGACTGGATGTAGCTATCCTCTGTGCCGGAAATGACGGCGATTTCTCCCTCGAAGACACCTTATGCGGAGGGATGCTGATTCACAAATTGATACACGAAAAAGGAATGAAAGTGGAACTCAACGACGCGGCATCTCTGGCGTTGATTTTATTCGAAAATAGCCGGACCGACCTGGCGCGCGTCATTGCCGGCGGGGAGCATGGCCGTTTGCTGGCAGAACTCGGATTTGTCGACGACGTCTGTCTTTCTTCACAGCCGGATTCTTTGCCTATACTGCCGTTTTATAAAAACAATCTTATCGTCGCTGACGGCGATTGAGACGTATAAGAAATGACGTGACCATGACCAAACTGATATTGTACACGATTATTACTCTTTGCACCGTATTCCCGGGCTTCTGGCCTCTGACGGCACAGACGGTTGACGGCCTCGAGCTGGAGTTCATCGTGCGTCAAAAACCGGCCCATATCGACAAATACTTCGAGATCATCCGCGACACCGCCGAAATCGCCGCCGGGACATCACAGAACATTTTTATCGCGAATATGTGTCTGAACATAAATGTCATGTCGGTCGACTCCATGTCCGCCGCTTTCGACGTCCATTTGACCACTGTCGGGGAAAAGCCGTACAGCACCGCCGAACGGTTCCGCATCGAGTTTAATCTCCCGGCCCGCTTCGAAAACATTCCCGGCAAGCAGGGCGCCCTATATCAACTACTGGTCAGCCCGCGGCAAATAATAAAAATCGACACTTCCGGCTGTTCCTATGGCCTGGCGGGCGATTTCCCTTTTAAATCCAATCCCAGCGCCAATTTCAATTTCTATTTCGTCCCCAATTCATTGGCCGATTTTCATTGGAATTCACTGAAAACGTATTTGGAGGCAGAACTGAATCGATTCCACGACCTGTTCGGGCTGTCCCTGTCCAGCCGCATCAACATATTTCTCTGCCCCTGCCCCATGAAAAATATAAACTGGGACAGCCGTTTCGGCTACATGATGGACCCATCGCGAAACAGCATATATACTATCTATAGCCATTCCTTTATTTCGAGCGAATCGGTTCTGCCGAATATGTTCAGCCTGCTGCGGTTGTGGGGATACACGGCGCCGTTCATACTGGAGGGACTGGCCGCGTATTTCGAATTCAATACGTACGAAATGAAAAAAATAATGGCCGATGGAACTATCCCGGTCATTCGGGACCTATTGACGTCGTCGGGGTATTATGCCGCCGACCCTCATACCGCCGAAGTCGCGGCCGGGTCTTTTGTCAAGTATCTGGCCGACCAATACGGCCCGACCAAAGTCAAACAGTGGTACATACAGTCCGATGATTTGACCGTGCTGAAAAACCTGCAGGAGATTTTCGGCCGGCCGATGGACTCCCTCCAGCAGGACTGGGTCAATTACATCGACACTATCGAATTCCACCGCGGCTTGTTCGATTTTTATGCCGGACGTGCCGGGGTCCTGATGCAGGTCGATCGGCAGTTCGAGTATCTGGATCAAATGGCCCGATACGATCAATACCGAACCGACTCGCTGGACACCTGGCGGAAACTGGCCGGACTATGTTTCCAGACCGGTCAGTACTATCGGGCCAAAGAGGCCTATGAAAAACTGATTAATCTGGATTCGGCCCGGGCCATCTACTTTCAGGTACTCGGCAATATCGACCTGATCAACGGTGACTATGGAACCGCCCTGGAATACTTTGACCGGGTCATCGATATCGACACGACCTACGTCACCAGTCAACTTCAAAAGGCCGAAATCATGGCCATAAAAGGCGATACTGCCGCGGCCATTGAACTGGCCGAAAACTATTACAGCCTGGAAAAATCAATCCCCGGGAAAATCAGCTTTCTGCTGTTTCTGGGCAGGATGAAAAAATCGCCCGGACCGTGGCATGATTCATCGGCCGCCGACGCTTATTTCGGCGATGCCCATTACTGGGCGGAAGAGTTAATCTCCCGGAGCCAAGACGACCCGACCCCGCGATACTGGACCGGAATGGCCCTTTTCGGCATGGGCGATTTGGACGAGGCCATCAACTTTTTGGAAACGGCTTTATTTTTGGAAACGCGGTCGTTTTATCTGGGCGATATTTTGATAACTCTCGGCAAAATTTACGACCTCCGGGGCAACCGGGAGCGGGCGCTGTCATATTACCGGGAAGCTTTGAACGCGCCTATTTCCGTTCATAACCATGAACTCTGCACCAGATACACAAAACAACCATATACCGAATAGCAACGTCTGGCATCGATCATGTTTAATTTTTTGAACTCGGCTGTATTACTCGCCGCGGTGGCGGCCATAATCCCCCTTCTGATTCACCTGTTTTCCAAAAGACGGGTAAAAATCATCGAGTTCTCTTCACTGCGCCATCTCAAACAGATGCAGAAGCGCCAGGTCCGGCGGCTGAAAATCCGGCAATTGCTCCTGCTGCTGTTGCGCATGCTGATAATCTTAACGGCCGTGCTGGCTTTTGCCCGTCCCGCCACAAAGGGCGGATACATCGGCTCCCACGCCGGGGTTTCGGCGGCCATCCTGCTGGACAAATCGGCCTCGATGAACCGGCAGGTCAAAGACGGACAGCTTTTTGACCTGGCAATCAAAAAATCAGAAGACATCCTTCAAAGCTTCGGCGAGGCCGATAACGTAATTTTAATCCCCTTCGGGCGGACTCCGGATTATCCGGCCGGACAGCGGTTGTTCAGCCGCGACGTCGCCGAAGAAATCCTGAAAAAAACTTCGGTCGGGTATGACCGGGAAAACCTGGCCGAGGCCATAAACGACGCCGTGAATTTCCTGCATCATGCCAAAAGCCTCAACAAAGAGATTTATCTGGTCACCGACCGTCAGAAAATAAACCTGGACCGGCCGGTCGATTCCGTCCCCAACAATTTCTCCATGTACCTCGCGGAGTTGCCGGTCGAAACCGACGGCAATTGCGGATTGGTTGGAATCGATATGGGTGGTCAGTTGATCGAGGTTGGCTCACCATTCAATATCCGCGCCGAAATAAAAAATTATGATAATTTCGACAAATCCGAACTCCTGGCGTCCCTGTTCGTGGACGGCGTCCGCGTCAGCCAATCAGAATACAGAATAAACTCCGGGGCTAACGCGACGTTATTGTTCACTTATACGGTGCCCGGCCCCGGTCATCACACGGGTCGAATTGAGCTGTCCGACGACGGCTACTCTCCCGACAACAAATTCTTTTTCAGCTTCTATATCCCGGCTATGTTTAATGTTTTGATTATCGACGGTGATGGTTCCGGCGAACTGATCCGCATGGCGCTGGTACCCGAGGATGCATTGGCCCGATACTGGATGGTCAAATCGATGGGAGTCGATATGGCCACTACGGTCAGGTGGTCGGACTATGATGCCGTGGTTCTGGCCGGAGTTGATACCCTCGATGCCGCCATGTTTCAGCAGATAAGCCGTTTCGTCGATGCCGGAGGCGGAGTCTTCTTCGTTCCGGGGGCACAAACCGATGTCGCCTCATTCAACCGGTCGATCGGCCTGAAAGTCGACCTGAAATTCGCGTCGCCCATCCCGCGTTCATTCAACCGGGCGGGATATTTTACTCTGGAACGATTCGATTTCACACACCCGATATTTCAACCGTTCGGAAGGGACGGCGCTGATTCCGGGCCGACCCTGAAATACTATGCCTTGCCGGACATCACCTCCGGTGATAACAACCGCACTCTGGCCCGGTTTTCGAACGGGAAAGCGGCCTTGGTGGAAGCACCGTCGGGGCTGGGAAGATATATCGTCATGGCCGCCCCGCT
>CALAMC010000048.1 GCA_937925655.1 uncultured candidate division Zixibacteria bacterium
GCCCATCGTCTATCGCTCCAACCCGGCTATAACGCTGGTTGAAATGCCCGACCCGTCGCCGCGAATTCAACTGACCAAATACGTGGATCAGGACCGTATAGATAAGGGCGGCATTTTGAATTATTACCTGCGCATTCGCAATAGTCGCAATTTTACCGTTTCGAATGTGGTAGTTGAAGATAATGTCCCGCAAAACACATCTTATATTCCTGCCAGCGCCACGTTGGGCGGAGCATATGATGCAATTAATAATCGCGTGACGTGGACGATCCCCGCGATGGCGGCTTATGAAACCATTATGGTCGGATTCAGAGTGCAGGTCGATATTGATGCGCCCAACTATGGTCGACTATACAATTATGGACTGGTGGTATCGCCCGATTCTTTGCAAAGCAATATTGTTGAGACGATCATACTGCCCGATTCCGGCGCCTTGGCCGTGCTCGAAATAACCAAGCAGGTCGATAAAAGCGCGACCTATTCTTCCGACACTTTGACTTATTCCATACATGTTGAAAATACCGGCGATGATATCGCCCATGATATAAATGTCACCGATGAAATTCCGCCATTCACCACTTTAATCGACGGCAGTATTACGGGCGGTGGCATATATTATGGAATTTCCGGGGCAATCGTCTGGACGATTGACGAATTGTGGCCGAGAGGGTCGATAATGGTTTACTTTAAAGTTGCGGTCAATGATTTTGCTCCCGAAAACGACTACATTCGCAACATAGCTACGATAATGCTCCCGGATTCGTCGGTCAGCGATACGGTTTACACCGATATTGTGCCTCGTCCAAGACCGAATCTTGAAATTGCCAAGACGGTTGATTTGGCGGAAGCATACGCCACGGATACCGTAACATATACGATTGCGATATCCAACACAGGGGCAGTTACGGCTTACAATGTGGGCGTTTCCGATACGATACCGCAAAACACCAATTATGTCGCAGGGAGTATCACGGGTGGCGGCGTATATAATGAGGCCAGTCGAGCCATCGATTGGGCGATAAACGCATTGGCTCCCGGCGAGTTCGCGACATTGCGGTTCAAGGCCTATATTAATGCCGGAACAATACCTCCGACCATAATTGCCAATATCGGTTATGTTTTAATACCGGACGTAACCGAAAGTGATACAGCTTATACGGAAATTTTGCCGCCTCCGGTACCGGACCTTTATATTTACAAGTCTGTAGATTCAGCATTTGCTTATGCTGGCGACACGCTCACTTATACTTTAAATATAGGCAACGACGGGACTGCCAGCGCTTCCGGCATTTTAATTTATGACCCAATCCCTTACAGTGCCACTTGTATAATAGAAAGTATTAACCCGCCGGGAGACTACAACGTCGCCGAAAAACGGGTGGAATGGTATATTGATGAACTCGTTCCGGGTTTTCCTGAAATATTAGAGTTTAAAGTAGTTCTGTATAACAGCCTGATGCCCGGTGATATTGTCACCAACATCGGTATGCTGTATTTTGAAGAATCCGTCATGGCCGATACCGTCACGACCGAAATCGTGCCGCCGCCAACTTCCATACTTGAAATAGACAAAACGGCCGACTCGCTTGTGGCCTACCCCGGAGATACTGTAACCTATAATATTAATGTTAGAAACAACGGTTCAGTTACAGCCCCGGACGTGATTATATTCGACCCGATTCCAGAACATGCGGCTTATGTTCCGGGCAGTGTTGGGCCCATAGGCATCTATAATAATGCCCAAAACCGGGTGGAGTGGAATATTGGTGACCTTGAGGCGGGTGAAGATATCGACCTGTATTTCAAGGTAGTCTTAGGTGGCGATTTAACTGCCGGTGAGATTATCACCAATATCGGTTCGATTATACTCGGCGACTCATCCGTAGCCGACACGGTCACGACCGAAATTGTGCTTCCGCCCAAACCGCATCTTTTAATATCCAAAGAAGTCGATGTTGATTATGCATCGGCGGGGGATACCCTGCTTTACACCGTGAGTGTCAAAAACGATGGGACGGCTGATGCTGCAGACGTTTTTATTACCGACACCATCCCGGCCCATACTACGTACATTGACGGTTCCGCCTCCCACGGCGGCATTTATGACAATAGCCATCGGACAATAGCCTGGAATTTGCCGACGGTTGCGGTCGGACAGGAAATCAACCTCAATTTCCGCGTGACCATAGATAAGGATATTGCCATCGGGGCCATTGTCCGCAACGTGGCTCACGTCTTCAGACCGGATACGCTGATAAGCGATACGACGCGGACCGAAATCATTCCGCCGCCAGCACCTCGATTGGAAATTATCAAGAAAGTCGATCCGGCGCAGGCGCACCCCGGAGATGTCCTGCATTATAATATCTCTCTTCGCAATTACGGAACAGCGCCGGCCAATAATATCGTTCTGGTCGATAGTCTGCCTTTCAATGCAGTTTACGTCACGGGCAGCGCTAATCCTATCGCGGAATACGACGAATACCAGAACACTCTCAAGTGGACGATCAATGAACTGGCCATCGATGCCTCCGCCGTATTCTTGTTTGAAACAGAAGTCAACAGCGATATATATGGCGAAACGGATGTTATCAATGCGGCATACGCATCATACAGGGATACCACCGTTGCGGATACGGTAATGACTCATATCACGCCGCTGGTCTGGCCGGAATTGGGCATAGACAAATCCGTGGATTGGCCAACGGCCGCATCCGGTGATATATTGACATACACTCTTGCGATCACCAATTCCGGCGAAGCCATCGCCCACGACGTTTTCGTCCGTGACATGATTCCAAGTTACGGGACATATGTTGAAAACAGCGCCTCGCACGGGGGAACTTACGATGCTTCCGGCAGGA
This sequence comes from uncultured candidate division Zixibacteria bacterium, assembly GCA_937925655.1. Lineage (GTDB taxonomy): Bacteria > Zixibacteria > MSB-5A5 > GN15 > PGXB01 > CALAMC01. The sequence goes on from CALAMC010000048.1 coordinate 2,865, forward strand.
GTGTCAATTGGACGATACCGCTTATTATGCCGGGTGTTCAATACGACATGACTTTTAAGATTTCTGTCAACGAAGGGGCTCCGATCGGGCAGTATATAGTCAATTATGGCGAGATAATTTTCCCGGATAGTACTGTCAAAGACTCGGCCAGGACTTTGATTACCCCCCCATCGGAAACCGATTTGAATATCACCAAAGCCGTCGATTCGGCCAAGGCGGCTCCGGGGAGTATTTTGACCTATACCATATTTGTCTCCAACCGCGGCGAAGCTCTGGCCCGAAATGTGGTTGTTAAAGACGTAATTCCGGACCATACGGCTTACGTATCCGGCAGTGCTTCTCATGGCGGTTACTATGACCCGCTCGGAGACATACTCACCTGGGTATTCGGAACGATTGAACCCAAATCGACAATTGAACTGTCATATCGGGCCCGGATTGACCAATCTGCCGCGCGCGGCGCCATTATTGAAAACATGGCGGTTATGACGCGCCCGATAAATATTCAGAGTAATAAGGCAATCACCATTGTCGATTTCCCGACCGGAATCGATGACATTACCATCGTCAACCAGGTCGACAAAAACCGGGCGGCTCCGCAAGATACTCTGCTATATACGATAACCCTGACAAACACGGAAGCTGAAGATGTCGAAAATATTATCGTAGTCGACAGCATCCCCAATGAAGTTAATTATGTTCCGGGTTCTGCCTCGGGCGGCGGTTATTTCACGGGTGGCGGAAGCCTGACATTGGCCAACGGCTATTTAACCTGGAATGTCGGAACGCTGGCAGGTTACGCCTCGGTTGAATATCAGTTCCGGGCGATAATCAAGACAGACGTCGCCGACGGCACCGTCATTTTGAATCAAGCCAATATTCTGTCACCCGACGTGGTAATCGGCAATGCGGTGCAGACCATTGTCGATATAACCATAAACCAGACACCGGTGTTGACGGCCACGAAGAGCGTGGATCGGGCCAGCGCCATGACGGGTGAAATTGTTAATTATACTATTGAGATTGAAAATACATCGGCCGTCACCGCCGACAATGTTGTCGTTTATGACCGGATGCCGTTCGGATTCTACTATGTCGAAAATTCCAGCCGATTGAATGGAAAGCCATTCGGTAATCCAAATTCGAATGATCCGTACACCTGGAATATCGGCTTGGTGGAACCGGGCGCAACGGTTCGGCTCACATACAAAGTTATTATCGGGGTTTCGGTTCCGCCCGGCCATAATGAAAACGTAGCCTGGGCGGTCAGTGATACGGAACTTTACGGCCGGATATCATCGCCGGAAACCCGGGCCCGAATCAATATTCGCACGACTCGCCTTCCCGGAGCAATTCGCGGCAGAATCATTGTCGATTGCGATAATGACGGCCTGGCCGATACCGATGCCGTTCCGAGCGGTATTGACTTGTTCCTCGATGACGGAGCGCAGTCGAGGGCCAATTCCAGCGGCGTTTTCTACTTCAGTACCGTCAGGGCGGGCGAGCATGTTGTCACTATCGATGTTCGCGATTTCAAGGGGTATCGTCTGGCCGAGGGTCAACCGGCTTCGGTTTTCGTGCACGTGCATGAAGCCGGGGAGTCCTATATCATCTTCCGGGTTTGTCCGGAAGCTCCCAGACTTTTGATCGACAAGAAAGCCTCGTTGTTGCCCAAGGTCAAGGTGACCAAAAACGCCACGCTCAATAAAGCCGATATGAGCGACACATCGGGTGTCAAAATCGATTATGAAATTCAGATTCAAACCAATGGCGGGGCAATCCCGACCAGCGTCCGGGTGGTTGATTCCTTCCCGGATGAGACTCGCCTGGTTATTCATGAGGAACAGGCTTTAACGCCGGTTCAGAATAATAATGTCCTGACCTATGATATAATGGCCGGGCAGGAACGACTTCAGCAGAGCGTCTTCTATTCGCTCGAAGACCTCGCCCCCGGTGTGCGGAAATTTTTGACCAACCGCATTCATCTGGAAGGGTCCCGGGGAATGGCATCGGAAACGGACATACACATGGTTTCGCAAGAGGCCGAGGTTTCGGTGGGACCATTCCAGCGGATACCGGTGCAGGACATTCGAATCAACGTCACCGGTGCGTATTTCAAAACCTCCAAGGCGGACCTTCAACCCGAAGCGATTCCGGTTCTCACGCAGCTGGCGGATTCGATTCAGAAATATATCGACGCCCCGGTTAAAGTGGAGGGACATGCCGATTATCGCCGCATCCACACGAAAGAGTTTCCATCGAACTGGGAGTTGTCCACGGCTCGCGCTAAGGCCGTGGCCGACTGGCTGGCCCGCGAAGGCGGCGTTGACAGTCTTAGACTGACCTATGAGGGCTTCGCCGCGACTCGTCCGGTGGACACCGGCCATACCGAAGACGCCTGGCGCAAGAATCGGCGGGTGGAGGTTTTCCTCAAGGGTAGAATCGGCGGCAATGTGGAATTGGCCGAACTTGTTGACCAGCGCTGGTCATCATGGACCGCCATCGAACTGGAACCGGCCCGCTATGACACTACTTTCACGCTGGCCGAAACGCCTCTTGAAACCGGCCTTGACGACACTTGGGAAGTATGGGTGACGGTTACCAATGACGGGAAAATCCCGGCCAAAAACGCCGATTTGATTGATTTTATACCCTATGGTGCTCATTATATCGAGGGAAGCGCCACGGTTGACGGCAAGAAATTCTTCGCCGAAAGGCACGAACACGGCCTGTTGTTTCAGATTGGAAACATCGAACCGGGACGGATGATTAATGTTCGTTATAGAATTCAGGCCAACGAGGGCAGCCGCCCGGCCGGAGGCGGAGAAGCCACAATTGAGGCGGCCACGTCCCAAGGTCAAATAAGTCTTCAAAAATCAAATCCTGTTACTTTTAAATAGGCCAGCACAAAGAACAGGAAGCAGAGGCCCCCAGGTCTGCCGGGGGCCTTTCATTTTGTCCCAAATCGAATCTCTTTATATTTGATTAAAGGCGGGATTCGCCATAATTTGTCGATGATATAAACAAGTATGTCGGAACCAGAAAAAAAAATGGCAAAAGACCTGCTCGACGTGGTTGGTCGGGATTTTGAAATCTCTCGTGGAACGCCGTTGCCTCTTGGGGCCAGCCTTAAGAGACGGGGCATAAACTTCTCGATGTTTTCCCGGCACGCCACTCATGCTTCGCTGGTTTTATTTGTGCCCGGCGATGAGGATCCGATCGCTGTTTTTCCTCTTGATCCCAAATACAACAAGACCGGAGATATCTGGCATATTTTTGTTTACGGTCTCGAATCCGAGATTGAATACGGATTTCAGGTTGACCGCATACCCAATGACAAACCGCACATTCATCGCTTTGATCCGACCCATTTACTAATTGATCCGTATGCCCACGCCGTGACGGGAGGAGAAACATGGGGCAAGGTTCCCCGATTCAGGAGGTCATACATTCCGGAAAATCGTTTTAACTGGGAAGACGACCGTCAGCTTGAAATACCCATGACCGACAGCATTATTTATGAGTTGCATCTCCGGGGATTTACCAAACATGACTCTTCGGGCATCAGGCACAAAGGCACCTATCTGGGATTGATCGAGAAAATCCCTTATCTGAAATCCCTGGGGATAACGGCGGTCGAGTTATTGCCGATTAATGAATTTTCCGAAACCGATTCATATCTGGCCAATCCCGAAACGGGTGAGAAGTTGCTCAACTTCTGGGGTTATAATCCGGTAAGTTTTTTTGCGCCCAAAGCGGGATATGCCCATGACTCCGGAAGCGGGGGACAGGTAATTGAGTTCAAAAACATGGTCAGGGAGTTTCACAAGGCGGGAATTGAAGTCATTCTGGACGTTGTTTTCAATCATACTGCCGAAGGAAATCAATATGGCCCGACCATATCGTTCAAGGGTTTTGATAACAGTATATATTATATCATAGATAAAAAAACGGGGGAGTACCTCAATTTTACCGGATGCGGCAATACCCTGAATTGCAATCATCCCATCGTCCGGGATATGATTCTGGCCTGTTTGCGATACTGGGTGATCGAGATGCACGTCGATGGTTTCCGGTTTGACCTTGCCTCGGTCCTGGGCCGCGGGCAGGATGGTTCGGTTTTGACCAATCCGCCTCTATTGGAGCGTATTTCTGCCGACCCGATATTGGGCAAAACCAAGCTTATCGCCGAGGCCTGGGACGCGGCCGGGCTTTACCAGGTCGGGTCTTTTCCGGCGTATGGCCGCTGGGCGGAATGGAATGCCTCATTCCGCGATGACATAAGACGCTTTGTCCGCTCCGATGCGGGCATGGTTTCCAATCTGGCGTCGCGCCTGATGGGCAGCCCGGACCTGTATATGCGCGGTGATCGGACGCTGGAACACAGCATTAATTTCGTGACCTGCCACGATGGCTTTACCCTTATGGATCTCGTGTCATACAATGACAAGCACAATTGGGTCAACGGCGAAGACAATCGCGACGGCGCGCCGGTAAATTTGAGCTGGAATTGCGGCTGGGAAGGACCCGCCCGGTTGCGCTCTGCAGACTACGGTTTTGAATGCACTTTTGAAAAGGTCGAAATGTTGCGCATGCGGCAGATGAAAAATTTCGCGTCGCTATTGATGCTTTCACGGGGAGTCCCGATGATCCTGGCCGGGGATGAATTCGGTCGGACACAAAAGGGAAACAACAACGCTTATTGTCAGGACAATGAGATAAGCTGGCTGAATTGGCGCCTTGCAGAAAACCACGCCGACTTGTTAAGGTTTTTCAAACACTTGATTGCCTTTCGAAAAAGACACCCGTCGTTGCGAAATCATTGCGCCGAATACGACGATATAATGATCGAATTCCCGGTTAACTGGCACGGGGTCAAGCCTCATTGCCCGGACTGGTCAGGTCCGTCTCGTTCGCTGGCTGTCCAGATTACCGAGCCGATGGTCGAAAACCCACATGAGCACGTGGACATTTATATAATAGCCAGTTCATACTGGGCAAACCTGACCTTTGAATTACCTCCGATTCCCGGTCGAACCTGGCACCGGATAATTGACACATCGGCAGATTCTCCCGACGATATTTGTGACAATGACCGCGGATTTCTTTTATCACAGCAGTCGGCATACATTGTCAGGCCGAGATCAGTAGTGGTTATGCTGGGGTATTAACCGCCCAAAAAATGCCGGAGGCCGGAATCGAACCGGCATGATGTCGCCATCGGAGGATTTTGAGTCCTCTGCGTCTACCAATTTCACCACTCCGGCGGGTTTATAATAATAGAACTGTCGGCTTTTTTAGTCAAGTCCAATCTTCGGCTAAATTTACGATTTTAAAAACGCTGTAAATCGGTGGAATCTTCCGGAAAAATGTACTTATCGGGATTGGAGCCCGGGCCGACATAAAGCCCCTTCGAGGGGTGAATCGGGCATGTAACGACGGGAACGTCTTCCGTACGGAAGATTTCTTTCACGACTTCAAAACACCGGTCGGTGGCCAATTTGCCCGATTCCAGGCATACGATCGCTTCTTCAATGCCGTCGGGGCGCTCGAAATCGAGGACCGGCAGGTTTTCATGAGCGGATTTCATAATTTCAACCCAGATAGGCAGGGCGTTGACGGCACCGGTCTGGTTTTTGCCGATGGAGGTTTTATCGTCAAAGCCGACCCATACCCCGGCGGTAATCTGGGGTGTATAGCCAATAAACCAGTTATCGCAGAAGTTATCCGACGTTCCCGTCTTGCCCCCGGCCGGTCGGGTGAAACCGCGCCAGCGTGCCCCGCGACCGGTGCCCTTTTCGCCATCCAAGACGGATCTCATCATGGAAACCATAATATAGGCGGTTTGCGCCGACAGTACTTCTTCCTTTTGAATATTGGAATTGTCCTCGAGGACGTTGCCGTAGCGGTCGACAATACGAAGGATGTAACGCGGCGGGACATGAATACCGCCGTTGGGAAAAACAGTATAGGCCGATACAATTTCGAGGGGCTTAACCACACCGGTCCCGATAGCAAGGGATGCCACCGGTTCCAGCGGGTCGGAAATACCCATTTTATGGGCATAGAATATGGCCTGCTCCGGGGTAATCTTCAGCAGCAATTTTATGGCGATAAGATTGCGGGACATTTCCAGGCCCTTGCGCAGAGTCATCCGCCCTAGAAATTCGTTGTCAAAATTATGCGGTCGCCAATCCTTAGTTCCGGGGATTTGCAGTTTGATGGAATTATCATAAAATATATCAGATGGATGATAGCCATTGTCGATGGCGGCAGTATATATAAACGGTTTAAAAGCCGAACCGGGCTGCAATCGCGCCTGAACGGCCCGGTTGAATTTGGTTTCCGCAAAGGACCGCCCACCAACGAGGGAGAGAATGTTGCCATTTTCATTATTTATGGCTATAGCCGCCCCTTGAATCTGTTTATAGACGCGGATAGAATCGCCATAAATATCGACAGTATCGGGCAAAGCATATGCATAGGCGGAACTGGTTATAGGATAAGACCTTTCGATACGAGCCTGGAGCGAATCCAATTTGGACTTGACCTGAAATTCAGTCGCCTGCTGGAGCCTCCAGTCCAGGGTAGTCATCACCGTCAAGCCGCCGGAATAAAGAACTTTCTCTCCATATTTATCCAGGATATATTGCCGGACCATTTCGGTAAAGTATGGCGCCCGGCCCGATTCCTGAACCGGTTCCTTTAATTCCAGCGGCAGGCTTCTAAGAGAATCATATTCCGCGCGGCTGATTTTGCCCCAGCCGTAATATGAATAGAGGGAACGGTTGCGGATGCGAATGGCCAGGTCGGTGGAATCGAAAACTTTAAAGCGGCTGGGACCTTTCAGCAGAGCCACCAGCAGGGCGCAGTCGTTAATGGACAATTCATCCACCCTTTTGTCGAAGTATGCGCGGGCGGCGGCGGCGATACCATGGGCCCCGCGACCGAAATAGTACTGGTTCAAATACATCTGGATGATTTCTTCTTTGGAATAGGTGCGCTCCAGTTTAATCGCGGTCAGCGCTTCCTTTATTTTGCGGGCGAACGTTTTCTCCCGGTCAAGAAACAACATGCGGGACAGCTGCTGGGTAATGGTGGACGCCCCCTGGGCAATTCTCCCTTCGACCAGGTCAACAAATGCCGCCTTGGCAACTCGCACCACATTTATACCCCAGTGATCCCAGAATTGCTGGTCTTCCACGGCCAGGAGCATATTAATGAGATGCTTGGGCATTTGGCTGTATGGCGTCAGGACGCGGTTTTCATTGAAATAGCTCTGTAACAGCGCACCATCGGCAGAATAAATTTTGGTCTTAAGAGACGGCTCAATGTTATGAAGCTCTTCGAACGATGGCAAATCTTCCTTATAGACGACATAGGTGCGATAAGTGACGATCGAGAAGAAAATTACGATTAGCATGGCCAGGATCACCAGGTTGCGCACGGTCGGGCTTATTTTCTTATTATTTTTTTCCGTTGTTTTATCCATAAACTTTATAATGTCGTTAATAAAAGGTTCAAGTCAACCAAAAAGACTACAGGCGGGCTTTTGAAATGTTATACATTTTTCGGGAAATAGGGTTTAAAATATATAACTTGCCTTTTGACGTGACATATTTTATTCTCGCTCTATAAATGTAACTCCGAACCAAAGAGATTAAGCATTTGGCCGATAATAAATTAAAGCGAAATAACAGATGAACAGTGAATTTGAAAAACAATGGGCGGCCATATCTCGGGGAGCAGTGGACCTGCTGCCGCTTGAGGAATTCAAAAGCCGCCTTAAACAATCCATTGAAAAAAATAAACCGCTTCGGGTCAAACAGGGTTTTGACCCGACCGCCCCGGATATACATCTGGGCCACACCGTCGGGATTCGAAAACTGCGGCAGTTTCAGCAACTTGGCCATAAAATAGTCCTGATCATCGGCGATTACACCGCCATGGTCGGCGACCCATCGGGGCGCTCCGCCACCCGTCCGCAGTTGTCATATGACCAGATAATGGCCAATAGCGAAACCTATCAAAAACAGTTTTTTAAGATACTCGATAAATCGGTTACCGAAATTCATTACAATGGCGAGTGGTTCGCCAAAATGGATTTTAAAAGCATCCTTGAGTTGGCCGCCAAATTCACCGTGGCGCGGATTTTGGAACGGGACGATTTCGAAAAAAGATTTAAGTCGGGGACACCCATTTCAATTCATGAATTTTTATATCCGCTGATGCAGGCTTATGATTCGGTGGCAATCAAGGCCGACGTGGAAATCGGAGCCACCGAACAGAAATTCAATCTTTTGACCGGGCGTGAAATTCAGCAAGATTACGGAGTCGAACCGCAGGTAATATTAACTCTGCCGGTCCTGGTCGGTCTCGACGGGCATCAGCGTATGTCCAAGTCCATCGGCAATTATATCGGCATCGATGAACCTCCGGGGGAAATATTCGGCAAGGTTATGTCCATCCCGGACAGCCTGATATACTCATATTTCGAGCTGGCCACGGACATCCCCGAAACGCACCTTAAAGAAATTAAAGCGGCACTTGAATCGGGCATGACTAATCCTATGAATATCAAGAAGGAACTAGGACAAACTCTGGTTGCCCAGTACCATGACGCCGAAGCCGCACGAACTGCTCGCGAAGAATTCGAGCGGGTCTTTTCGCGCAAGGAGATTCCCGAAGACGTCCCCGAATTCGATGCTTCCGGATATGGCGGCCGGATCTGGATCGTGCAACTACTGGAAGACAGTCATATAGTGAATTCACGCGGCGAAGCTCGTCGGCTGATTCGAGGCGGTGGGGTGAGTATCGATGGTGTCAAGGTTACCGATGAAGACCTGGAATTGGCTTTAAAAAATGGACAGATGATAAAAGCCGGCAAAAGACGGCATTTAAAAATCAAAATATAACGGTCCTCGGAACCATAATCGGTGGCGACAATTATAAATTATATGAGACGGCTTTTATCAATTAGTTTAGTACCATTTATTTTCGTCATATTTATGGGCTGTGGCAAGCCGGTGGCGATAAAATATCCGGGTGAGGAACAACCATCCGACAGTATCGGTCAGAAAATTGGTGCTTCCGAAATGTTGTTCATTGAAGCCGATAGTGAAATTATCGATAACACCATCAACCGCTTCGCCTTCAACCATTTTTCCAACGGAACCATACTGGAATCCATGGGTGAATATTACCTTGCCAGCCAGCAGTACCGTGAAGCATTGAAATACATGCCGGAATCGGCCGAGATTCGTTCCAGTTACGCTTTATCGCTATTTTATTTGCGTGAATTCGAAAAGGCTTTGGTCGAGGCGCAAAAGGTCAATCCCCGTGATTTGAAATCGAAAATTCTTATCGCGGATTGTTACCGGGTCATGGGCAAAGCACCCGAGGCTTTGGCCGCCTACGAGGAAGCCGTGGTCGAGGATTCATTGAACATTCAGATCTGGTTTCATATTGCCCGGTATCATGAACAGCTTCAGCATTTTGACAGCGCCGCTTACGCTTTTTCCCGGGTGACAGATTTGAATCCCAACGGCGGAAATTTTCAAAGATTGGGTAATCTTCAAATCAGAGCCGGTCTTATACCGGAGGCCCTGCAAAGCTACCGGCAATCGATTGAACTGGATTCATCGGCGGAAAATATCCGGGCCTACCTGGGATTATCGATCATTTACGAAGAAACGGGGGACCACGCGAAGGCCCGATATTATCTGGAACAGGCTCATGAACGCGCTCCCGACGATAACCTGATTGCGACCCGTCTTCTGGGCATCTATGAAGACGACGGCGACTATGATAAAGGGATTGCTCTGGCCAGAGCAATAATTGCACGATCTCCGTTTGACCGCCCGCTGATACAGAGGCTGGGCGTGATGTACTATCTTCAGGACAGTTTACAGCAGGCCGATTCGGTTTTCACGTATCTGCAAAACAGCGGCATCAATGACCTATCGCTTCAATATTACATAGGACGCGTAGCCTTTTTGAGAGGCGATCTGTCGCGCGCCGGGGATTACTTCAAAAGCATCACCCTGGCGGCCGATTCCATCATCGACGGCTGGATGAACCTCGGTATGGTGTATCATGAAATGGATTCTCTTCCGGCTGAAATCGCCAATTATGAAAAGGCCCTGACTTATTTGAAAACACTCGACGATTCGCTGGTGGTTTCATTTTCACTGGCCGCCGCTTTGGAACGAAGTGGCCAATTTGACAGGGCCGTCGAGCTATTCGAATTCATCTTGAAGCACCGGCCCGATCATGCCCCATCATTGAATTACCTGGGGTACATGCTGGTTGACAAAGGAATCAGGCTGGAATACGCTCGGGAATTGATCGAAAAGGCGCTTCAGATTTCTCCCGACAACGGGGCCTACATCGACAGTTATGGCTGGTTGATGTTTCGGTTGGGGCAGTATAACAGGGCCCTGGAGCAGTTGACGCTGGCTTATAAATATATCAACGACGATCCGGTCGTCTTGCATCATCTTGGCGACATATATGAAGCTCTTGACGAACCGGATCAGGCCCGAATATATTGGCGAAAAGCATTGGAGCTCGACCCGGACAATGAAGCCCTCAAAGAAAAACTCGACCGGTAGTATCAAACCGTCATTCATCCCGGTCATATTTTTATTCGTGGCGTTTCTAACGATGTGCGCCAAAGTGTCCTCGCCTCCCGGCGGCCCGGTTGACCAGACGGGAGCCGAAGTTATCGCTTCCGTACCTGAAAACGGGGCGGTCAATGTGGCCAAAAGCAATGTCGTGCAAATAACCTTTTCGGAAACGGTCGATAAAAACTCCGCCCAGTCGGCGATATTCATATCGCCGCTACCGGACCGTGATCTGGCATTCAAATGGAAAGGGAAAACCCTGAACATAATTCTTCCCGACACCTTCAAAGACGCCACGACCTATGTCGTCAATATCGGCGCCAATGTCACCGACCTGCGCAAAAACAAAATGGAAAAATCGCGGCAGCTGGCTTTCTCCACGGGGCCACGGATCAGCACGGGAAGGGTCGACGGATTTATTGCTGACCAGGAAAAAGCGGCGATCGGGGTCACGGTCGGCTTGTTCGATGGTATCACGTTCGCTGATTTGCCGTCTTTCGATTCGCTTTATCCGGCCTATATGACACAAACCGGCAAGGACGGGCGATTTCAACTGGATTACCTTCCCGACGGGGAATATTTCCTTTTAGCCTATGGTGACGGCAACAAGAACCAGACCTTCGATTTCGGCCAGGAATCATACGGTCTGTCTGACCGGCCGGTGCATATCACCGATGGTCAAGGTCCGGTGACCTTGAATATTTCCATGATTAAAAAAGACACGGCGTCATATCATATACTATCGATAACGCCAAACGGTGACGGGCTGATCCGGGTCAAATTCACCAATGGCCTGGCCCCGGCCCGGTTTGAAGGCATGTTTGAATCTGTGGAATTGACTGCCGTCGATGATTCGGGGCGACCGGCTTATACGCCGCAGGCGATTGTTGAAGGCGGGGATAAGGCGTTACAGAATTTTACCGTCTATTTCGGAGATATAGCGCCGGGTAAATACCGCCTTCGCATCAACAAATCGGCATTCGACAATATCAGCGAATCATCGGCATTCATGGAAAGTCCGGAGTTTGAAAAAGCGGACGCGACCGACAATACGCCTCCGAAGATTGTTTTTTGTTCGCATGAAGGCCAAACCGTGTACGCCGATAACAATCGTATTGATTTAAAGTTTTCCGAACCGATTCAATTTTTGGATTCAATCCAATTGCCGTTTATAGTTGTCGACCGCGATACGGTCGGATATGCCGTTGAGACTCATTTTTTAACGCCGCTGCACTGTCAATTGCACGTCCCGGATTTAGTCGAAGGGCAGAACTACATGTTAAGCGTAAATGCCTCCGCCATTGCCGACCGATCCGGAAATGCCCTGGGGCAATCGATTATCGACTATCGTTTTACCACGTATGATGCCGATTCTATGGGAACAGCTTCGGGCAGAATAACCATTGACACGGTATCGGTGTCGAAGGGCCCGGTTCATCTTCAATTCGACATTTATCCTTCCATGAAGACATTCACATTTCATCCGACAGATGATATTTTCCAATATTCACTGCCGCCAGGCAAATATCAACTTCGGGCATATGTCGATCGTAATCAGAATGGGGAATATGACCCGGGCCAATTGTACCCGCCGGAACTTCCCGAAACATGGGTGATTTATCCGGATACAATAAGAATCCGGCCGCGTTTCGAAACGGCCGGAATCGAATTATTGATTATATAATACACCGTGACCGAAAGGCCCGGCGAATTTTCATATTTACTATTTAGATTTTTGTACGTCCACCAACCGGATGGCGAAATTAAGGGTCTGCCCGGCCAAAGGATGATTGGCGTCCAATTTGACCGAATCCTGCATAACTTCCAGAACACGGGCATAAAAGACTTCCCCATTGGGACCGGCCGGCAATTGCAGTTCCTGACCGACCATAAGATTTTCGGCGCCCTGAATTTGGGCTTTGGGCACAACGCCAATCATTTCATCCCGGTATGGACCATAGGCGCTATCGGGTGGGATGGTGACAGTGGCGCTGTCACCCACGGACATCCCGATCAGGGCTTTCTCAAACCCGGGGATAACCATGGCGTCACCCAGTTTGAATTCAAGCGGTTCCTGGCCTTCCGATGAATCGAAAATCGTTCCGTCATCGAGTTTGCCGGTATAGTGAACTTTGACGGTGTCGCCGGTTTCTGCCACAGGTTTCGATGAGCAGGCCACGATGACGGCAAATGCGGTCAACAAAGCCAATGCCATAGCCAGTTTTGATTTCATTTGTTCGCCTTTCCTGTAAATTATTCTGCATTTGCCGCCAAGCGGTTTATGCCAGCTTCATGACTTCTTTCACGAAGTTTTCTATTCCCCGCGACACCTGCGAAATCTTGGTCGCAAGCATATAGCAGGGGGTCGTTACTATTTTATTTTTTCTATCCACAACCACATCAGTGGTTTGAGCTTTTATCGGTGTTGCGCCCAGTTCCATGAGGGCTTTACTCGTCCCCGGGTCAGTACCAATGGTCAATTCCGGGACGATTTTCGCGTCCTTAAGCGCCCCGGCGATAACGACGGGTGAAATACACAGCGCCCCGATGACTTTTCCCGCGGCGTGGGCGGCCTTAATAACTGCCGCCACTTGCGAATCGATTTTACAGCCGGTTCCATCCACGGCGAACGTGCATAGATTTTTGGCCGCGCCGAATCCTCCCGGAAACACGACCGCGTCAAAATCACCGACTTTCAGTTCATTCAGAGGCTTGATCCTGCCGCGAGCGATTCTGGCCGACTCGGCCAGGACGTTGCGGGATTCTCCGGCGGCGGGTTGCCCGGTCAGATGATTAACAACGTGCATCTGTTCTTTATCAGGAGCAAAGCATTGCACTTCGGCCCCGGCCTCGTCGAAATGTAAAAGGGTTAAAACGGCCTCATGTATTTCAGAACCGTCGAATACTCCACACCCCGATAAGACAACGCCTATTTTTTTCATATTCTCACCTCTGTCTTCAATTCACATCGCCCTGTATATTAAGCATTGTCTGAATCGGGGTCAACAAATAGATATCTTTCATATACATTCAATCGGTTAAAAAAAGCGGGGCATTCCAGCCCCGCGGCAAATTTCCGGGGGACTTACAGCCGGCCCCATAATTTAAGGACAACCCGGCGGTTTTTTGCATTGGCATCCCTTTCGTCGCCCATGGCCACCGGACGATTTTCGCCCTGGCTGACGATGAACATCCGATAAAGGGCGATACCATACTGGTCAACCAGATATCTCTGAACGGCTTCAGCGCGGGCTTTGCCCAGCATTAAATTATAGTCGGCCGGGCCGGTTTTATCGGTGTGGCCGGTCATTTCCAGAAGAGAGCGCGGATAATCGATCATCTTCTGGCCGAGTTCCTCCAAATAATCTCGGGAAATCTGCGTTAACTCATGGCTGTCGAAATTGAAATTGACGACGCCCTCCCAAATAACCTGATAATTTTCAAAACCTTTGGCTTCATTCAGAGCCATGTCGGCCTTGTCGGCAAGCTCGGCGGTCAGTGCCTGCATTCTTTTGATTTCATCGGCATTGAGTGCCGTTTGGGCCTTCACGGTATTTACTTCGGCCTGCATTTCGGCCTGCACTTCGGCAATGCGCTGGTCAACATACCCTTTGCTGGCACAACCCGCCACCAGCAGGCCGCCAATCAGGGCAAAGACCATAAGAATTTTAAAACGCATTTGTCCTCCATGAATAAACGGTTAATTGACTTCTTTTGGGCTATGATATATGGCTTTATGCGAAACTGTCAAGGCTAAATTTGCTTAATTTCGTCTATTGCTTTATGGCTCCGGCAGTTATGCCGGAGACGATCTGTTTTTGAAAGAGCCAGAAGATTACCAGAACCGGAACCACGGCCAGCGATGAACCGGCCATCAGATGCGGCCAGTCGATGGCCTGATGTCCCTGATATAAGGCCAATCCAACCGGAAGTGTCCGTAATGAATCGGAACTGGTAAGAATGAATGGATACAAAAACGAATTCCAGTTCACCAGAAATACCTGAATGGCCAGGACGGCCAGGACCGGTTTGCACAGAGGCATGACGATTTTGAACAGTATACGAAATTCGCCGGCACCATCCATCCGGGCGGCCTCCTCCACCGACGGCGGCAGTGAATCTATATATTGCTTTACCATAAAGACCCCGATCGGACTGACCAGGAATGGCAGAATCAGTGCGGCATAGGTATCGTATAACCCCAATTTGAAAACCAAAAGGTAGAGGGGAATAATTATGATATGGACGGGAATCATCAGCACGAAAATTATGGAATAAAACCAGAAGCGTTGGCCGATGATTTTATACCGGGAAAGGCCGTAGCCGGTCATGAAGCAAAACAATATGTTCCCGGCGGTAACAGCCAATCCCACCAGCGCGGAATTCAGAAAATAGCGAACCATCCCACCGCCCCGGAATATATCCCGATATATATCAAATGTGAAGGCCATCGACATGAAATCCGAAAGGGAGAGCCCCTGGTCGGCGGGCATGAATGAAATGCGAAACATCCATAGAAGTGGAAAGACCATGACCAGAAGAATCAAAATCAGGATTGTATATTTAAAGAATTTCACCATATCGGCCTTTGTCGAAACAACCGAAATTGTATCAGTGAAAAGACAGCAATGATGATGAATAATACATATGCCGCGGCGGAGGCATAGCCGAACTCGAAATGGCTTAAGCCCGCTTCATATATAAAATATACGGCGGTCGAAGTCCCATAACGGCCTCGGGTCATGACAAAGATCTCCACAAACACTTGAAAAGATTTAATAGTATTTATGATGATTATGAACAGCGCCACTGGTTTTAAAAGAGGCAAGGTGATATATCGGAATTTCTGCCAGGCGCCGGCCCCGTTAACCTCGGCGGCTTCATACAACTCTACCGGGATTGATTTCAGCCCGGCCAAAAACAACAGCATATAGTACCCAACCGACATCCAGACATCCATTGCCATAATCGCATAAAGAGCCGTAGAGCTGGACAGCAAAAAGCCGTTCGGGGGCGGCGAAAATCCGAGCATTTCGGCCAGAAGATAAATATACCCACCCCGTGAATACAGATTGGTGAAAACCAGGGCGACGACAATCATCGATGTTACCGAAGGCATAAAATAGGCCGATCGGAATATGGTGCGCCCGACAAAATTCCGATTTACCAGAAGGGCGAGTCCCAATGCAATAGCGGTTGTGACCGGAATTGTTCCGATTACGAAAATGAAAGTGTTCTTTAATGAAACCAGAAATGATTGGTCGGAAAACAGAGTGAAGTAATTTTCCAGCCCGACCCAGGCGTACGACGGCCGTAGCAGGCGGTAATCGGAAAAGCCCAGCACCAGCGAATAAACCAAAGGGAAAAACCAGAAAACGGCGAAAGACACAATCCAGGGTGAGGCAAACAACGCGCCTATGGATTTATTTCGGATCATTCGGGCTTTTGAATAATTTTCTCGATTTCTTTCTTACCGCCGTATAAGCCCTCGGCCATTGGGACGCCATTAAAGAGAATATTTTCCAGCGTTCTTTCGACGATGTCTTCTATATACACCCAGTTTTTATCGATTTCAGGCATCCGGGACCGCCGTAACTGCCGCACAAATGTGGCCAGAGGCGGGTCTTCGGTAAAAAACGGATCATCGGCGGCGGCCTTGTTCGACGGATTGGCCGACATATTGGCCCGGCAAAATTCCAATTGACTTTCTTTGCTGACAACATGGCGAATGAATTTCACTGCCGCCTCTTGATGCGGGCAGGATTCGCTTATGGCCAGGTATTCCCCTCCCAAAAATGAAATACCCGGATATTTTGGTCCTGGGAAAACATAAGTCGAAAAGTCAATTTTATGATTTTCATTTCGGATACGTTTCAATAGCCAGTCGCCTGAAATAATCACCCCGACCTTGCCTTCAAGAAAAGCATCCTCAAGCCTTCGCTGGGTATCGACCAGCCCGGTACTATCGCACAACTCCTTATAAAATTTAAGAGCGTCATAAGCCCGGTCGGTGGCAAAGGTGCTGAATTTTCCGGTCGTGCTGATTAAATAGCCGCCGTTGGACCATAAAAAAGGTAGAAATTTCTTATATAATGTGTGCTTTTCGGCGGCGTTGGCCCCGAAACCATAAATATCCTTGCCGAGCGAATCAATTTTGTAGCACATCTCTTTTAGAAGGTCCCAGTTAAATGGGATGAAGTCGTCGGCCAGCCCGGCTTTTCTGCTTAATGCATTGTTGACATACAATACCCGCGTTCCCAAAATCCAGGGAAAAGCATAAATGCGATCATTATATACGGTTGGTTGCCAACCGAAAAAAGCGGCCGTATCGTTTTGCACATCCATCGTGATATCGGCCAACTGCCCCGACAGGGCGAATTCCGCAATCCAGTCCGAACCCAGTTCGATAATGTCGGGTGCCGTGCCCGAGGAAAAAGCCAGCACGATTTTATCGTGGCCGTTGGCCCAGGTCAGATCGGTAATTTTAATTTTGATGCCGGGGTTTTGTGTCTCAAAATCCGCCACCATTTTCTCGATGGTCGGTTTGATGGCCCGGTCGGTGGAAAACTGCCACCATTCCAGAGTGACCGGCCCGGTTTGGTTGTTGTCGCATGATATCAGGCAGAGGGCTGCAATAACCATCATGTGTAATATTATTTTTTTCATAGCCCGAGAATAAGAAAAGTCCTAAACGGTTGTCAAGTAAACTTTTTGTTGATTTCGCATCGGATTCACTATTTCATCATTTTATGAAAAACGTCGGATCGAGATTCATCATTTTTGCGCTAATATTGACGAATGCCCGTGATGCTTTTGCCGACGATATTGCCGGTCAGGCATCAATCTGGTTTGACCGGGCCACTTTGCCGACATTGATACTATCCGTGATTTGCATTGCCATTGTCGTCTATGCCATTCGGGCATCAAAATCCGGCCGGGGCATAACTATCAGGGAAATTCCAGGGCTGGCCGCGGTTGAGGAAGCTGTCGGGCGCGCCACCGAAATGGGCTCGCCCATGCTTTTTACGCCCGGTTGGGGAGGTGATATCCAGCGCCCGACCACGATCGCCTCGATGAATATTCTGTCCACGGTGGCGGAAAAGGCCGCCGAGTACGATTGTCGTCTAATATACCCGACCCACGACCCGGTCATCATGGCCGTCGCGCAAGAAGTCGTGAAGGAAAGTTGCTACAAAGCCGGTTATCCCGACCGATATCGTCCGGACGATATTTTTTATATTTCATCGTCGCAGTTCGGTTACGCCGCGGCAGTTGACGGGTATATCAGTCGGACCAAACCAGCCTCGGTATTTTTGCTTGGGACATTTGAGGCAGAATCGCTCATTCTGGCCGAAACCGCCAATTCCATCGGGGCCATGCAAATCGCGGGAACCGATTCAACCATTCAGCTGGCCTTTTTTATCGTCGCCTGCGATTACACCCTTATCGGAGAGGAGTTATTCGCGGCGTCGGGATATCTGTCGAGAAACCCGGCGATACTGTCGTCGGTCAGGGCACAGGACATAATAAAAATACTGATTGTCCTGTTCGTCATAATCGCCATGGCCTGGGCGACAATTGACCCGTTATCAACGTGGTGGAAATTCTGATGAAGCAACGCCTGCCCGTCATTATTTGCTTTTTGGCCGGGGCTATCATGTTTCTGCAGTATTTTTCTCCTCACCCCGTGGCGCGCAGCGTTTATTCGGCCATACTCGATTATTGGCAGATAATCTTCGCTTTCACTTTGCTGGTCGGTGTGGCCGCCTATGTAAAATCGAATTTAAAGCAGATATCTCGCGGACAAGATATTCCATATCGACTGGTCGCCATTGCTGGTATAATACTCATGCCGATCTTGGCCATAATCGGTGGAATTAAAATTGATTCACCGTTTTTGTGGGTTTTTGAAAATGTTATCGCTCCTATGCAGGCCACGGTTTTTTCACTGCTGGCGTTTTTCGTGGCATCGGCCTCATTTCGCGGATTTCGCGCCCGCAACCTCCAGGCTTCGATACTATTGGGCACCGCCTTGATTGTTCTGGTGGGTCGCGTTCCCATTGCGGATATGATTTCCGAGTATTTTCCGAAACTGACTTTCTGGATACAGAACTATCCCTCGATGTCGGCGCGGCGGGCGATTTTGATCGGTATCGGTCTGGGTTCAATGACGACCGCCTTCCGGGTTATCCTGGGTATAGAGAGAACTTATTTAAAGGGTGAATGATGACGCCAGCCGGTATAAGATGGATAATATTCGCCGGGTTGTTCGCGGTGGTCACGCTGTCCTACCTGGTCGTGGTTGATTTTGGTTCTCTGTCGTCACCGGAAGTGCAAAAAAGCTATGATTATCTGGAGAATCTTCCCGAAGGCGCAGTTGTTATGGTTTCTTTCGATCATGAAGCGTCCTCGCTTCCCGAAATTCAACCGATCGCGCTGGCAATTTTAAGACATATCTTTCGAAGCAATTTGAAACCGGTGGGAGTGTCGCTGTTCGCCGAAGGGACCGCTATCGGGTATCGCCTCATGAATAAAACTGCCGGTGAATTCGGCAAGAAATACGGAACCGATTATGTTTTCATGGGCTTCAAGCCCCAGCAGATCGCCGCCATACTGGGCATGGGAGAATCCATTAAAAATATATTTCCGGAAGACTATCTGGGCACGCCGGTCGAAAAACTCCCGCTGATGGCCGATATCGAAAACTACGATGATATCGAGATGGTGATTTCCATCGCCGACGGTTCTTTGACGGTGCACTGGATCGAGTACGCCGGGGCCAAATATGGCCAGCCGGTCATGGCCGGGCTTACCGCCGCCATGATTACATCGTATGACCCATATCTATCCTCCGGGCAGCTTTTTTCGGTGGTCGGCGGGCTCAAGGGGGCGGCCGAATACGAATCCCTTATTGGCCGCAAGGGGGGAGGCACGCGGGGAATGATGGCGCAGACTACGACTCATTTGTATGTGATTGTCCTGATCATAATCGGGAATATATTTTATTTTCGCAGTAAGACAAAAAGCGGAGCAAAGCAGTAATGGATATCGGCATAATCATTGCGGGCATCCTGACATTGGCCATTTTTACATTTTTATATAGGGATAATCCAATCTATCGGCTGGTGGAGCATTTGCTGATTGGTCTGTCGATCGGGTATGCCCTGGTGATTTACTGGCAGACGACATTGGTGGACATATTATTTCGGCCCCTGTTTACGGGCGGAAAACCGGTTTTGCTGATACCCCTGGTGCTGGGGCTATTGATGTTCAGTCGTTTCAATTCCCGTCTGTCATGGTTGTCGCGCATCCCGATTGCCTTCATGATCGGAGCCGGGGCGGGCGTGGCCATACCGGCCATGCTGTATGCCCGCACCTTAAAACAGGTTTCGGCCTCGGTCATGCCTCTGATCGACGATGGCGGATTTCATATCGAGGCACTGGTAGTAGCGCTGGGGTTATTATCCACTCTGGCCTATTTTTATTTTAGCCGCGAGCATGAGGGACTGATGGGCAAAGCGGCTCGTCTGGGAACTTATTTTTTGATGGTGTTTTTCGGCGCGACGTTCGCCTATACGGTCATGTCGCGCATGTCAACATTTATAGGTCGCATTGATTTTCTCCTGACCGATTTTCTCCGCCTGATTGGATAACCCGTCCTAAACAAATGGCGAGCAGTTTCGTAAAATGCCGGTAAACGGCTAAAGGAAGATGGAAATAAAAATAGGCACATCGGGGTATAGTTTTGTCGACTGGGTCGGACCGTTTTATCCGGAAAAAATAGAAAAAGGCAAGATGCTCGACTATTATGCAAAGTATTTTGACACGGTTGAAATAAATTCCACGTATTACCGTATCCCGCATCCGGCCGTTATGGCCAAAATTGAGCAAAAGACACCGCCACAATTCGAATTCATGGTTAAAGTCCCGCAGGCCCTGACTCATGACAGAAAGGATATTTCAGCAACGGTCAACGAATTCACAGATTGCCTTAGGCCTTTGGAGGAAAGCGGCAAACTTAAGGGTTTGCTGGCACAATTTCCGTATTCGTTTAAATTCAATCAAAAGAACCTGGATTATATAAAATCCTGCCGGGAGCGTCTTGCGCCGCATGCTTTTTTCGCCGAATTTCGCCACGATGGCTGGGTCAACCGGACTATGTATGATACTTTTAAAAACAATGATATCGGTTATGTCGCGGTCGACGAGCCGCAGTTGCCGGGACTTCTGAAGCCGGATTGTTTCAACACAACCGGGACGGGTTATATCCGCCTTCACGGACGTAATGCCGAAAAGTGGTGGGAAGGAGGCGCCCTGCGCTACGACTACGACTACAGCCCGGAGCAATTGCAGGAATGGAAAGAAAAAATAGAGAAGCTTGAAGGTAAGGCTAAAAAGGTTTACATCTTTTTCAATAATTGTCATGCCGGACAAGCCATAAAAAACGCCCGGGAAATGAAACAATTGCTCATGGTATAGATTTTTTTATTGACCTGAACCTGTATTTTTTTTAATTGGAGGCTTTGGGGATAATGATGGAAGAATATTTAAGACTGGTCGATATCAGCAAGCATTACGACGGCAAAGTGGCCGTCGATAAATTATCATTGTCGATTCCTAAGGGCTCGATTTACGGCATTATCGGGCCGAACGGGGCCGGAAAGACGACCACGATACGCATGATCATGGATATCATCGCCCCCGACAGCGGGATGATTCAGGTCAAGGGGCAGCCGGTGGCCCCGGAATTCAAAAACCGGGTCGGGTACCTTCCTGAAGAACGCGGTCTTTATAAAAAAATGTCGCTGGACGAGGTGATCACGTATCTGGCTGAAATCAAGGGTCGCAGTAAAAAGCAAATTGGGGCACAAATCGACGGCTGGCTGGAAAAAATGTCGCTTTCGTCGTACAAATTCAAAAAAGTCGAAGAACTCTCCAAGGGTATGCAACAGAAACTCCAGTTTATCACGACTTTAATTCACGAGCCGGAAATGATAATTCTTGATGAACTTTTTTCGGGACTCGACCCGATCAATATCGAGCTTATCAAAGGCATCCTTCTCGATGAAAAGCGCCGCGGAACGACTATCCTGTTTTCGACCCATGTTATGGAACAGGCCGAAAAATTGTGCGACTACATCTGCCTGATAAACAACGGCATCAAGGTTCTCGACGGCCGTATGGCCGAAATAAAATCCAAATTCGGATCCAACTCCATTCAGGTCGAAATCGAAGGCGACGGGGCCTTTGTCAAAGAAATACCTGGAGTGATTAAGCTGATCGATTTTAATAATTATATAGAGTTAAAACTGGCCGACAACGCCGACAGCCAAATTATTTTGAAAGCCCTTTCAGACCGGGTCAAGGTGCGGCGTTTTGAACTCATTGAACCGTCGCTGTATGACATATTTATCGAAGTGGCCAAAGCCGATCCCCGTCAGATGACGACGGAGGTGCCCCATGAATAAAATGTGGATTGTCATCAAGCGCGAATATGCACAGGTCGTAAAGAAAAAATCCTTTCTGATCGGGATAATTTTAACGCCTCTTTTCATGGCGCTTATCACTATTGTGCCCATGCTTCTGGCCACTAAGAAATCGGACACGACCGAAAATATAGCCATTATCGACCTCAACCGGCAGGGGATAGGGGAGCGGTTCAAACAGGAGCTGGCGGAATATAAGCTAAAAGACGAACGTCCGGCTTATAATGTGACCGATGTTTTTAATATTGACCCGGCCGATTCGACGGAATTTGCGGGTCGAAGGAAATATCTCGATTCTCTGATAAACAGCGGCGACCTCAAGAGCTATATAATCGTGAAAGACAATATCGTTGAAAGTGATTCCGCCATTCTGGTTGCCAAATCATTCGCATTCAGAACCATAAACCGCTTTGAATACTGCATGCGCAATATCCTGGCCGAAAAAAGACTGGAAAAAATGGCGATCAGTGTCGGAATCGATTCAATTTTAAACGCCACGCGCGGGATCGAATTCAAACAACAGGCCCCGGGAGGAAAAGAGCGGGACTTTTTAACGATGTATTTAAGCAGTATAATTTTCATCATGATTATTTTTATGACCGCACTGGGTTACGGTCAAACTCTTATGCGCTCGGTAATCGAGGAAAAGAATTCGCGAATAATAGAAGTCCTCGTATCCTCGATATCTCCGTTTCAGTTAATGGCCGGCAAGGTTATCGGGCTGGGTCTGGCCTCACTCACGCAAGTGGCGATATGGTTTGTTATGGGATTGGGATTATGGTCTTTCCGGAGCAGCCTTGCCATAAGCTCCGATGTCGCCGGCGTGATATTTAACCCCGTATTTCTGGTGTTTTTTATTTTTTATTTGATTCTGGGTTATTTGTTGTATTCCACGTTATTCGCTCTGATCGGATCGATTGTAAATTCGGACAAAGAGGCGCAGAATTTCATTTTCCCGATAACCATGTCCATGCTCCTGCCAGTCATGATTGCCATGTACATCGTGCAGGAGCCGGATGCAACCTTGGCCGTGGTACTTTCTTTAATTCCATTGTTCACGCCGACGATGATGGTTTTAAGGTTAAATTTTACGGGCGTCGAAAGCTTCAATCTGGCCAACCCCATGGTGGTCCAAGCCATAATCGGTGTGATACTGACATTTCTTGCCACCGTTGGCGTAATTTGGGTAACCGGGAAAATATTTAGGGTAGGCATATTAATGTATGGTAAACGGCCGACTTTGCCAGAAATTATAAAATGGGTAAAGCATTAGAACCATATCGCAGAATCGATAAAAGCGGGGCCATAACATTGTCAATAATGGGCATAATTGTCCTGTTTGTCATGGCCTATTTTTTGGGACTTACGGAATCGCAATCCGGGACGCTTAAAGGCCTTGAAAGTAATTCGCGGGAATTTGCCTTCGACCTGCCCGATACCAATATCGGTCGCGACCTTCGTCTGAATCTCAAGGCGGCCATCGCCGTCGATAATAAGAAACATCAGGTTATCTATTCTTATAATGCCGACCAGATTCGCCCGGTAGCGTCGATATCGAAAATCCTTACGGCCATGATTGTCCTTGATAATTATAATCCCGATACCGTCTTGACCATCACCAAACAGGACGCTCGAAATTCATCCCGTTCGCTCTTTCAGCCGGGAGATATGGTCAGAGCCAAAGATTTGCTCCATGCCTCAATGCTTCAATCGGATAATCGCGCCGCCCGCGCCCTGGCCCGCCTTGTGGCGGGCAGCTATGAGGACTTTGCCCGCAACATGAATAATATGGCATTGACCTGCGGCCTGAAAAACACCGTTATGTATGAACCGACCGGCCTCAATGAGCACAATTGTTCGACTGCCGCGGATATTGCCCGGCTGATGTTGCTCGCCTATACCCGATATCCCGAATTTGCCCGCATAACCAGCCTTAAAGAATATACATTCAGTTTGGTAAATCGAAAAAAGCAGATTCATCTGGTTAATACCAACCGTATGGTTTTTTCAAAATATAAGGTCAAAGCAGGCAAGACCGGCTATATCATCGAATCAGATTATTGTCTCGCCACGATTCTTGAAGACGCCGAGGGGAATGAGGTGACGGTGGTGGTTCTGGGCGCACCGGGTTCAAATACCCGCTTTCGCGAAGCCCGCCGGTTGGCAAGCTATGCCTTCGAGAGAATCTGACCCATCTCCGAAAATATATAAGTTTTTTAATGTTGATCGTTTTGGTCATATCACCGGGATTGTGATATGATTTGTCATGGCCGAAAAGGCCGGGCGTCTCAAGGATAGCCTAATAAATCAAAAGATCAAATATACTGGGTATTGGACGGGGTTACAAAGAAGGAATGCGTCGCTAAAGATATATTATGTTAACCATTAATTACAATCATGCATCTACGCTTATAAAATTACCTTTTATTTAATTACCAGATTTACTAACCGGCCCGGTATATATATTTTTTTGATTATTTGCCTTCCGTTCACATACTGCAAAATACGATCCGCTTTTATCGCCTTATCAAAAACCTGGTCCTGTGTCGCGTCTTTTGCAATTTCGATTTCGCCGCGCAGTTTGCCGTTAATCTGGATTGCAATTTTAATTAAGTCAAATTCAATCGCAGCCGGATTATAATCGGGCCAGGTCGTCTTGAATACGGAGCCGATTTGACCGCAACGTTGCCACATTTCTTCGGCAATATGCGGCGCCATCGGGGCGATCATTATAATCGCTTTGAGAATAACATTATTGTTTAACTGATCCTCGGCAACCCTATCCGGATCAAAATCCCGTACCAGTTCCATTAGCGCCGAAAGAGCGGTGTTGAACTGCAGCCGGTCATAATCCTCGCCAATCCTTTTAATGGTTTGATTAAGCCGGATATACAACTTTCGGTCATAATCACCGAGATTACCGATGTTAAAGTGATACTTTAAGTCGCAGCCGATGCCGGCCCGAAAATGGTTCACCATTGGATAGAATTTATTATATAGGAATTTCTCCGGCCCGATAAGAACCTCATTGGTCCAAAGGACTTCTTTTTCTGTCGGGGCGGTAAAAAACATGCCCAGCCGTGAGACATCGACGCCTCGCTGTTCCATTAATTCTATCGGGGAAACGACATTGCCCTTCGACTTGGACATCACCTCACCTTTGCCATCAAGGACCATGCCGTGATTAAACAGAGATCGGGCAGGCTCAACGTCTTTTACCAGGCCGATATCTTTAAGGAATTTCTGAAAAAACCGGAAATATATCAAATGACCGGTGGCGTGGGTAATTCCGCCAATATACAAGTCAATAGGCATCCAGGCCGCAGCCTTGTCTCCATCAAAAATCATGGAATCATTTTTCGCGTCGATATAGCGCAGGTAATACCATGAAGAACAGACAAAAGTATCCATGGTATCCGGGTCGCGCTGGGCCTCTCCTCCGCATTTGGGGCATTTGGTTTGCATAAATTCAGGCACATCGGCCAAAGGCGAGCGCCCTTTAGGCATAAAATTATTCGTATCGGGTAAAAGAACCGGCAGGTCGTCATCCGGAACCGCTTGCGGCCCGCATTTTTTGCAATGAATAATGGGAATCGGACAGCCCCAATAACGTTGGCGGGATATTGACCAATCCCGCAGTTTATAATTTATCTTGCCGCGCCCAAAACCCTTTTTCTCGGCGTATTCGGTCACCTTAAGTATCGCCTCTTTGCCAACCAAGCCATTAAATTGTCCCGAATTGACCATGACCCCAAAATCGGTGAAGGCGTCGGTCATGTTGTTGGTATCCAGCTTAGTATCTTTATCCGGATGAATTACCACTTTAATTGGGATGCCGTATTTTTTGGCGAACAGGAAGTCACGACTGTCATGGGCCGGAACAGCCATGACGGCTCCGGTACCATAACCGGCCAAAACATAATCGGCCACCCATAACTGAACCTCTTCGCCATTGTAGGGGTTGATAGCGTACTTGCCGGTGAAGACACCGTCTTTTTCCCCCAATGCCGCCCGGTCGATCTCCGAGCGCATCTGCGCCATGCGCCGGTATTCCTCGATTTTTTTCAAGTATTCGCCTTCAAGATTCAGGCGGTCGACCAAAGGCGACTCCGGAGCAATAGCCATAAACGTAACGCCATAAATGGTATCCGGTCGGGTTGTGAAAATCGGGAGCTTCTCCCCCGTTTCTTTAATGATAAAATCGATTTCGGCACCGTGGGAACGGCCGATCCATTCCCGCTGCATGGTCTTGACATTTTCGGGCCAGTCGGGCAGGTTATCCAGATCATCAATAAGGCGGTCGGCATAATCGGTGATTTTGAAATACCATCCGACCAGTTCTTTTTTCTCGACCGCCGTTCCGCAACGTTCGCATTTACCGTCGACAACCTGCTCATTGGCCAGAACAGTTTTATCTTCGGGACACCAGTTTATTAATCCCGATTTCTGATAAGCCAATCCCCTTTTAAACAATTGGATAAAAATCCACTGCGTCCATTTATAGTAGTCAGGATTGCATGAGATCACTTCGCGCGACCAGTCAAATGATATCCCGACTTTTTTAAGCGTCCGTCGGGAAACTTCGATATTTTTTTGCGTCCAGTGGGCCGGGTGTAACTGTCTCTGGATTGCGGCTCTTTCGGCCGGAAGCCCGAAGGCATCCCAGCCAAAGGGATGCAGGACGTCATAGCCCTGAAGCATTTTATAGCGGGCGACGGCGTCACCCACGATATAATTGCGGAAATGCCCCATGTGAATATCACCCGACGGGTAAGCAAACATGACCAGCATGTAGAATTTTTTGGCGCCGGGTATGTCGGGAGCTTTATAAAGCTGTTGCTTGTCCCAGGTTTCCTGCCATTTCTGCTCGATTCTTTTGAAATCGTATATTTTCTCTTTGGTGGTATTTTCCGCCATGGCTATTTCCATCCATTCTACAATTTTAAAAAGACAGAATTTATGAGTATTCAACCCATATATCAAGAGTTTTCGGAAAATCCCGCAGACGGATTAATTCCCGGCCGGCAGATTTTTCCCACGCAGGCGGTTAAACAGAATCGTCCCGCCCGAATAAAAATTTATGACCCATTCCTTGAACTGCTCCACCGCCCTCAACGCTCCTCCACCGGCTTTGATTGACACCGAATAGGGCGTATCCCAGGTGTAAATAGCCGAACGTCGCAAAGTAAAACGACTTTGGCCGTCGGGCATACGGGCCAGTGAAAAGCCCCGATTATAGCCTGCCTGCATTGCCATCGCCTCGACCCGGATATTAACCCGGCCAAATGGATAACTGATATAATCAACGGATCGTCCGGCGATGTCTTCCAGAATCTTTTTGGATTTCTCCAGTTCCATGCGGAGGAAGCGATCGGATAATGTCGTCAGAGCAATATGGGAGTGTCCATGCGAGCCAATTTCGACACCCAAATCGGCCAGAGAGCGAATGTCACGTTCCGATAAATGCTCCCGGGGGGACAAAAATGAGGAATACTCCCAGTCATTTTTCCGTCCAATCATGCCGGTGGGAATAAAAACAGAAGCCGGAATCGAAAACTCATTTAAAATGGGAAAAACTGCTTCGATAAACGATTTATAGCCGTCGTCGAAAGTGAAACATAATTTGCGCGAGACATTATCTGCATTCAAATATTTACCGATAGCACATATATCATAATCCGTTGCCTTAATAAATTCACATAACGTCTTGAAATGTAGTGGCTTAATATTATTGATACCGAATGATAAACGATTTTCAATGTTATGAAAGGCAAGGATTGGCATTAGCCGCCACCGTGGTCAGGCCCATTTTATTCCGGACAGGTCCGAATTTTTAATTGGCCCCAGAGATGTAATCGTCATTTTATTCGCATCGATGATATTATTGGCCATAGCGATAATATCCGAGGCGCTGGTTTTATCAATAGCCCTGATTGTATCTTCCACTGACAAATATTTACCTGTCAAGGATTCGAAGCGGCCAAGCCGGTTCATGCGTCCGGTTGTCGATTCCAGGCCCAGGAGAAGATTGCCTTTTATCTGGGTTTTGATAGTGTCAAGCTGGGCAGTGGTCAGTTTGCGCCTTTTGACTTTTTTCAACTCATCCACGACTATATCCATCGCTTGCCGTGCCCGGCTCTTCTCGGTTGCAAGGTAGATGCCGAAGACACCGCTGTCACGATAAAAATCGGCAAAAGAATAGACAGTATAGGCCAAACCTTTATCTTCGCGGATTTTTTGAAACAGTACCGACGACATCCCGCCCCCCAGATATGTATTAAGGCAGAGCAAGGCGAAACGGTCCACATGTCCGAAATTCAAACCCGGGAATCCGAGACAGAGGTGTGCCTGATTGGAGCCGTTGCGAAAGCATTTAAGGGCGAAGTCACGGGGAGGGATGCTTCCGTTCGTGGCGACAGGCCGTCCGCTTTCCAGCCGGAATTTATCTTTAACAATATCCAGCATTTTGCGGTGTGAGACGTTGCCTGCCGCCGATATGACAATATTTTTCCCGGTGTAATGCTCTTTGAGATAAGCCTTGATAAGCCTGCGGTCGATGGCGGCAAGACTCTTGTACGAACCCAGAATCGGCTGGCCGAGAGCCTGGTTACGCCAGAAAACCTGGGAAAACAGGTCATGGATATGATCCGACGGGGTTTCTTCTATCTCCGCAATTTCCTCATATACGACCTGCTTTTCCCGCTCGATATTGATTTTCGTAAAGGTAGAGTTAAGTAAAATATCGGATAATACATCGACGGCCGCGTTGAGGTGTTTTTCGAGGACCAGGACATGAAAACAGGTTTGTTCCCGTGACGTGAAAGCATTGATCGACCCGCCCAGCGACTCAATCGACGCGGCAATGGCTTTGGCACTGCGCCGGCGTGTTCCTTTGAACAGCATGTGCTCGATAAAGTGGGTCAAGCCGCGTTCCCGGTCATTTTCGTCCCGGGAACCGACATTAACCCAGACCCCGACCGCGACCGATTTTACGGCCGGGACCTGTTCAGTGACAAGACGGAGCCCATTGGGCAAAACCGTCTTGTCATAATTTACCCCCGGCAATGTGGCCATAAGAATATAAACTTCCTAATGATGCCGATGTTCCGGCCTTGGCAACAGGGCGCGTCGTGATAATCGGATTTTTCCTTCCGGGTCAATGCTGATTACCTTGACACGAACCTTATCACCGAGATTGAGAAAATCCTCGACCCGGTTAACCCGGGAGTGGTCGATCTCGGAGATATGTATGAGTCCGTCCACATTGGGCAGAATCTCGACAAAGGCACCGAAATTGGTAATGCGCCGGACGATGCCGTCGTATTCCTTGTCGATTTCGGCCTCTTCCGTGAGTTTCTCAATCATTTCTTTGGCTTTGGCCCCAGCTTCGCCGTCAACACTGGCGATAAGGACCGTACCGTCATCGCTGATATCAATTTTAGCGCCGGTAGCCTCGATGATACTGCGAATCATCTTGCCACCGGGTCCGATCACTTCACCGATCTTATCAACCTTGATTTTGATCGTGATGATCCGAGGAGCATAGGCCGACAGGTCGGCGCGGCTCGTATTGATGGTAGCATTCATTTTGCCGAGAATATATAGGCGGGCCTTACGAGCTTTCTCCAGCGCCTTGCTCATGATTTCAAGAGTCAGTCCGGGTATTTTGATATCGAGCTGAAAAGCGGTAATACCTTTGGCCGTACCGGCAACTTTAAAATCCATATCTCCCGAATGGTCTTCATCGCCGAGAATATCGGTCAGGATAAAAACTTTGTCTTTTTCCAGAATCAGCCCCATAGCCACCCCGGCCACGGCCTCCTTGATCGGCACGCCGCCGTCCATCAGGGCCAGCGAACCACCGCAAACGGAAGCCATAGACGAAGAACCATTCGATTCCAGAATTTCAGAAACCAGCCTGATGGTATACGGGAAATGGCCTTCAACCGGAATAATCGGCTGCAATGCCCGTTCAGCCAGCGCTCCATGCCCGACTTCACGGCGTCCAACGCCGCGGATGGGACGGACCTCGCCTACTGAAAACGAAGGGAAATTATAATGGAGCATGTAGCTCTTGGTGGATTCGCCTTCCAGGTCATCAATGCGCTGCTCGTCAATTTTGGTGCCGAGGGTTAGGGTCACCAGCGCCTGCGTCTGTCCCCGGGTAAACAGAGCCGAGCCGTGGGTGCGGGGCAGGACACCGACCTCGCAGGTAATATCGCGGATGTCATCGAGTCCGCGGCCGTCGATGCGTTTCTGTTCTTCAATAATCATACGCCGCATGGTGGCAGCATCGACGTCGTGCATAATGCTGCCAATCTGCCTGTCCATTTCAGGAAAATCATCGGCCAGAGCCGTCTGAACCTCTTCTTCGAGCTGACGCTTTTTCGACCGGCGTTCATCCTTGTCGCCAATACGATTATATTCGGCGAAACGGGCTTCCGACATCTCGGTTACTCTGGCCTTAAGAGCGGCATCGATTTCATATGGCACGAAAGTCGCTTTGGGCTTGCCGCATAGGCCGCGCAGTTCGTCAATCTTTTCACAGATTAGTTTGATATGCTCGTGCCCAAAAGCCAGTGCTTCCACCATATCTGCTTCGGATACTTCCCGGCCGCCACCCTCAACCATGGTAATCGAATCCATGCCTCCGGCTACAATGATATTTATATCCGAGTTCTCCAGATCCTGAAACGACGGAAAAACTATCAGCTGGCCATCCACCCGGCCAACGCGTACCCCGGCCACCGTTTTAGTGAAAGGGATGTCGGACAACACCAGCGAGGCCGATGTCCCGATCAGGCCGAGAATATCGGCATCGTTGACCAGATCGGCCGACAGGACGATATTGTGGCATTGGACTTCGTTAAGATATCCTTCAGGGAAAAGTGGACGTATCGGCCGGTCGATGATGCGGCAGGACAGAATTTCTTTTTCGGAAGGTCGGCCTTCGCGCTTGAAAAACCCGCCGGGGATTTTGCCCGCGGCGTAGGTTTTTTCGCGATAATCGACTGTCAATGGAAAAAAGTCCTGACCCTCGACCGGTTTTTCCGTGGCGACCACGGCCGAAAGAATGACCGTATCGCCCAATCTGACCGTCACCGAACCGTTGGCCTGTTTGGCTACCTTTCCGGTTTCGATCGTGAGCAGTTTACCACCAATTTCCAGTTCTACACTATTTATCATTTTTCCCCCGCCCTATCGTCTGATATCAAGCTTGGCTATCAACTGACGATAGCTTTCAATGTCGCGATCCATCAAATAATTAAGCAGGCGACGACGTTTGCCAACTTTTTTCAACAGACCGCGACGGCTGTGAAAATCCTTGGAATGCTCTTTAAGGTGCTGTGTGAGGGCATTGATATCCTCCGTCAGAATCGCGATCTGAACTTCGGGTGAACCCGTGTCGGTTGCGTGCAGACGATTTTCGGAAATAATGTCTGCTTTGCGTTCATTGCTAATAGCCATTAGCGGTGATCTCCTTTATTAATTAATTTCAAAATATTTTCTTTGTCTTTGGCGATTTGCCTGACCAGTTCTTCGCGGTCAACGAATTTGATATTTTCCCGAACGAAAATCCTGGGGTAGCATATAATTTCGTGGCCATATATATCGCGGTTAAAATCAAAAATGTTGACTTCCACCGACCGCTTGTTCTCGGGATTGAAATAGTTGGTGCCGATAAACATCATTCCGTTGTACATTTGCCCCTTGTACTCCACGCGGCAGGAATAAACCCCGTCAACCGGAAGGAGTTTGCGTTCGTCGTAACGGACGTTGGCAGTCGGATACCCCAGTTCCTTTCCCAGAGCAATACCTTTTTCCACGACGCCATAAATGGGATAGGGGTGCCCCAGCATATCGAGAGCCTGGGAAAATTTGCGTTCCGTAATAAGATGCCTGATGCGAGTCGAAGAAACCGGTCGTCCCTCGATTATGACGGGATTGACAACTTCCAGCTCGAACGCATATTTTCGGCTTAATTCCATCAGGTCGTTGATGGTCCCGGAACGATTCTTGCCGAAGGCGTGGTCATATCCGACGATCAGTTTTTTCAGATGTAATTTTTTCACGAGGATTTCACGGGCAAACTGCTCGGCCGACTGGCTCATCAATTCCTTATTGAACTTCAAGACCAGCAGACGGCCGTTCATATAATCCGCGAACAACCGCGCCTTTTCTTCCCAAACCGTCAAAAGGGGCGGCGGGTTATCCGGCGTCACCAGGACTCTCGGATGCGGTTCAAATGTGACGGCCACCGGGTTCAAGCCGGCTTTCTCGGCGCTAATCATGAGACTTTTCAAAATCGCCTGATGACCGACATGAAGGCCGTCGAACGTTCCCAGTGATACGACCAGGTTTTCGGAAATAGTGTCAAACTTTTCCAGTCCGTATATTATTTCCAGACTCAATTCAAAACCCTTACATATTTAAAAAATTGATCGCCCTGAAAACTATCATTCAGTTCTATCGAAGCGGCCATGGCCCGTCCAACCGCCATAATTCGTCCCGCCGGATCAAGTAGTGCTATCATATCTTCGCGGTCGAAAACACCTATTACTTCACGTATATCGTGCAATCTCGGCGAACGTCCCGAAATTACCGACGGCGCAAATTTCTCATCGACTTTAATGCCCGGGACACCCAGGGCCTTTTCGATCGGGACGATGTACCGTTTGAGTGTCCCCGCCGCACGAAGCAATTCAATCTGCTTGAGTGTCAGGGCGTCATCAAGACTGAAGCGACCCGATTTCAGGCGGCAGAGATTGGACAGGTATGCCCCGCAGCCGATCTTTTCACCGATATCATTGGCCAAGGACCTGATATAGGTTCCCCGGGAACAGGTAACCTCGATCGTCAGGACTGGAAGCGTCACTTCCAACAATTTAATGTCCGTTATTTCCACCTGCTTTTCCGGTGTATCGAATATTTCATTTTTGCGGGCCATTTTGTACAATCGGCGCCCACCGACTTTGACGGCCGAATAAGCCGGCACTTTCTGCCGAATGATACCTTTAAAACCGACCAGAATTTGCAGAATCTGCCGATCGGACAAGTCCGGAACCGGTTGCGGCGCCATTAAGTCATCGATGCCCTCGGCGTCCATCGTCCGGGAAGACCGCCCCAGTGTAATCTCGGCTCGATATACTTTGGTATGGTCATCCATGAACTGCGCGATTTTGGTGGCACGGCCAAGGCAAATTAACAGCAGGCCGGTCGCCCTGGGGTCGAGCGTTCCGGTATGACCGATTCTTTTTTGCCCGATGGACCGGCGCAGCTGGCCGATGACGTCGTGGCTGCTCACACCGTAAGGCTTATCGCACAAAAGGATTCCGTCGTAACTCATCGCAGCATCTCCGTAATATCACCCAGCAACTGCAATGCCGCATCCTTCAGGGGAAGATGGATTTCGCACCCGGAGGCATTGGCATGTCCCCCTCCATTGTACTTATGGGCCAGGACGGATACGTCATAGCCAACCCGCGAGCGAAGCGATACTTTCGTCAACTCGGGGCTTTTCTCCTTCAATAATCCCCCTATCAATGTATTTTCACCGTACAAGGTGTAATCGACCAGTCCTTCTATCTCATCCCAGCCCGCCCCGCTGTCATTGATCTTGGATTCGGTCAAAAACATCAGGCAGACGCGGTCGTCGGCATGATACTCCATATCACTCAACAGCAAACCGGTCAATCGCAACGTCGACGGCTTAAGGGTATAATAAATTCGGTCGCAAATCATCCGCGGATCGGCCCCCAATTCGATCAGTCGCCCGGCCGTTTCCATCGTGCGGCGCGTGGTCGAATTAAAACGAAAGCGCCCGGTATCGGTCAGAATGGCCGTGTATAGCTGTGTCGCCGAGGCAGCGTCCAGTCGATAGCCGATATTCTCAAAGAATTCATAAATCATCTCCCCGACTGAAGAGGCGGCGGTATTTTTCCAGGCGACGTCGCCATAGCCGGTGTTATCGGGATGGTGGTCAATATTTACAACCTTCGTATCAGAAGCATAAAGGCGGGACAAGCTCCCGGCCCGGGACGGTTTCGAGCATTCCAGATAAATGACCAAGTCGTGCACGTCAGTGACGTTTTCGGGTTCAATGATATGTTCGATATCGGGCAAAAACATGTATTTGTATGGTATCGCCCCGCTGCGGATTACCGTAACGGTTTTGCCCAGAGACAGAAGCCAGCGGCGGACGGCCAGCATTGTCCCCAGCGAATCCCCGTCGGGATCGTTGTGGCCACAGACGAGTACTCGTTGCGAGCCCGAAACCAAGCGGATGATATCGCTATGAATCACGTTTGGGCTCATCGTTTGTTCCGCCGGTCAGATCGCTCAGAATTCGAGTGATGCGATCCCCCCGCTCAATGGACGGATCGAATTCAAAGGTGATCTCGGGAATGAATTTGATTTTAAGCAGCCGCCCCAGTTGTGCCTGGATTCTCTTCCTGTTCCGGTCCAAATACCCGGCCGCTTCGCTCTTGTCTTTATCCGAACCGAGCACCGAGTACAATACTCTGGCAAACTTCAAATCCTCGGTTATTTCGACCTCGGTGAAAGTGACCATTCCGTGCAAATTCAACAGGCATTCCTCGGCCAATAGTTCGCGTATGTCGCGCAGCATCTGGGAACGGACCCGATCCGACCTTTTATAACTACGCATGATTACAGTACCTCGACCCGATAATCAATCAGGACAACCTCGGAATGCTGTTCGATGGCCGCCACCAGTTTGGCGATAACCTGTTCGCAGAATTTTTTCTCATTACTTACAACCGCCGCCCCGATGCGTGCCATTCTCGAATTGTCATTGTAATCAACCTCGGCCACGGATGCGTTAAATTTACTTTGCAGTCGCGCTATCAGGGGTTTGATAATATGCCGCTTTTCCTTTAAGGAAAGGATACCCGGGAGCTTCAAATCCACTTCTACCGTCGCAATAACCACTTCTTTCGTCACTAACTTAATTTGCGAGCCGTTTCTATAAGCCGGAAGACTTCTATTTTATCGCCGACCTTAATATCATTAAAATTCTCGATGCCGATTCCGCATTCAAAACCGCTGGCTACTTCCCTGGCGTCATCCTTGAATCGTTTCAGGGAATTAAGTTTTCCGGTATAAATGATTCGCCCATCTCGAACGATATGGACGCTGTCGGTGCGGTGTATCGTCCCTTCCTTGACAAAACACCCGGCGATGACGCCCACCTTAGGAACCCGGAAAAGCTGCCGTACTTCTGCGACACCGGCGTACTCTTCCTTGACCTCGGGCGCCAGCATTCCCTCCAGCGCCTTACGAACGTCGCTCTCCACTTCATAGATGATGTTGTACTGCCGGATATCGACCTTCTCGCGCGCCGCGGTTTCACGCGCCCGCGACTCCACCGACGTATTGAATCCGATGATGATGGCATCGGAGGCCGCCGCCAGCAGCACATCGGATTCGCTGACCGCCCCAACGCCTTTGCGTATCACCAGAGTCCGGACTTCATCGGTGGCGATTTTGCTCAACGTATCAGACAGTACCTCCGCCGAACCGTCCACATCGGCCTTAATCACCAGTCGTAATTCACGGACCTGACCATCCTTGATTTGTTCATATATTTTTTCAAGCGTGGCCCGGCCAAAACCCCGGCGGATCTCATGCTCCCTTTTCAACTGGGTCCTCTTGTTGGCAATTTCGCGGGCTTCCTGGTCATCGCTGACGACCATGAAACTGTCTCCGGCCTGGGGAACCCCGTTGAGACCGGTAATCCTGACGGGCACTGACGGTCCGGCTTCGGTTAATTGAGCCTCGCCGCTGGATATCATATTTCTGACACGGCCATAACAATTCCCGGCAACGATGGGATCGCCAATACTCACTGTCCCGCGCTGTATAATAACGGTACTTACCGGGCCGCGACCTTTCTCCAGTTTGGCCTCGATAACCGTCCCCTGACCGCGAATTGAAGGGTCGGCCCGAAGATTTAGAATCTCCGACTGAAGCAAAATCATTTCCAGCAAGGTATCCATGCCTTCCCCTGATTTGGCGGACACCGGCACCATAACAACTTTGCCACCCCAATCTTCGGCCAGAAGCTTATGATCGGCAAGCTGCTGTTTTATCCGGTCGGGATTGGCCGTCGGCTTATCAATTTTATTAATGGCCACAATAATCGGTACGTTGGCGGCACGCGCGTGGTCAATGGCTTCAATCGTCTGCGGCATCACGCCGTCATCGGCGGCCACAACGAGCACGACTAAGTCGGTAATCTGGGCGCCGCGCGCCCGCATGGCGGTAAATGCCTCATGGCCCGGCGTATCGATGAACGTTATATTGCCACTCGAAGACCGTACCTGATAGGCGCCGATATGCTGGGTAATCGCACCGGCCTCATGGGCCACGACGTTGGTTTTTCGGATATAATCGAGTAACGATGTCTTGCCATGGTCAACGTGTCCCATGACCGTCACGACCGGCGCACGATGCTCGAGATTTTCCTCGATCTCATCTTCCAGAGCCTCTTCGCCGACTTCTTCTTTGACGGTAACACTAAAACCGCACTCCAGAGCGAGTGTTTCAATCGTGTCCATGTCAAGGCGCTGGTTAATTGAGGCCATCATTCCCAGCTTAAAGCAGGCGGCAATCAGTTCGGCCGGTTTCATATCCATGGCCCGGGCCAGTTCCGCTACCGTCATAAATTCATTAACCTCAATGGCATGCTCATCAACCTCGACTTCCATACCATCCACACCGGGCCGCCTTTTAAATTTACGGACTTTCTTGCCGCCGCCCATAGTTGCCATCGTAGCCCTAAAACTTTTAACAACCGCTTTCTGGTCAACTTTTCGAGCCTCTCGGCCTTTTTTCCGTCGGTCCTGTCTCCGTCTGGCCCGGTCCGATTTTTTGATCGGTACCAGTTTTGGCTCAATCGGAACTTCTATGGCCGGTAGCTTCTGTACTTCCGGTTCACCTTTGGTTGCCGTTGTCGCGGTTGAAGTTTGCGCTGTCATTTCTCCATCGGGCCGGGGCTTCGGTTTGGGCCGTAGTTTGGCTTTCTGCTTTTGTATAATGTCCTTTTTAACCGCTTCTTTTTCATCCTCGAATTTTTTCGCAAGCGCCGCCTCCATCTCCGGAGTCGCCACCGACATGTGCGATTTGAGCTCGAATTTTAAATCGCGAAGAGTCGTCAGAAGGGCATTCGATGATAAATTATATTCCTTTGCCAGTTCATATATGCGTTTATTATTCGCCACTCAACTTACCTCCATGCCCTCTGGACATATTAAGAAATCTTCTCGTCTTTATTGACCGCTTCGGAATCCTCGGGATGACCATCGTCGCCATCATCCGGTTCAAAAAGATGATCACCGGTAGCGGAGGTCACGTCCTTCGGGGTTTCCTTCTCTTCAGCTTCCTTGCGAGCCCTATCCTCTTCCCTTTTGGCAGTCAATTCTTCGAGGAAAACGGCGGCTTTTTCCAGTAGCGTCTCGGCCGTTTTCTGCCCGATACCGTCTATCTTAACCAGTTGCTCAAGCGAGCTTTTGGCCAGCTTTTGCAGGGTATTAATGCCGGCTTCTACCAGCCGTTCTTCGGTCTTGGCGCCGATACCCTCGAGATGACCGACCGGAACCATCTCCTCGGCCTCGCGATGCTTCATCTCGTTGTATTCGGTTTCGCTCATAATGTTTATTTTCCATCCGGTCAGCTTCGAAGCCAATCGGGCGTTTTGTCCGGCCTTGCCTATCGCCAGCGAGAGCTTATCATCCTCGACCGCTACTGTCATTGCCTGCTCGTCGTCACTGACTTCGATTTCAACCACCTTGGCCGGGGCCAGACTGCGGGTTACGAAAACTTCCGGATTGGAGCTGTAGGGAATAATATCGATACGTTCGTTGTTGAGTTCCCTGACAATCGTTTGCACCCGGACACCCTTGATGCCGACACAAGCTCCGACCGGATCGATTCGTTCGTCGGCCGAATATACGGCCACTTTGGCTCTTTCTCCGGGTTCGCGGGCGATGGCCTTAATTTCAATCACTTTTTCGAATATTTCCGGGACTTCCAGTTCAAACAGGCAACGCACAAAATTTTCGCTGACCCGCGATAAAATAATCTGCGGCCCGCTGAATGATTTTTGGACGTCAAGAATGAGAGCCCGAATGCGGTCACCCTGACGGTATTTCTCGCGGGGAATCTGCTCTTTGCTCGGCATAAAGGCCTCGGCTTTGCCCAGATTCACGATCACGTTGCCCTTATCCACCTGCTGAACGGTCCCGGATACCAGTTGCCCGACCCGGGAAATATACTCATCATAAACCTTTTCGCGTTCGGCTTCACGGACTTTTTGGATAAGAACCTGTTTGGCCGTTAAAATGGCATTGCGTCCAAACTCCTCATCGACTTCAAGGAATATTTCCATTTCGTCGCCCAGTTCCGCAGTTTCATCGAATTCGCGGGCGTCCTCAAGTTTGATTTCGGTCAGCCCATCCTTGACTTCCTCAACCACCTTCTTGAGCGCGATCATAACGATTTCACCCGTTTTGCGAATGACCTTGAAACTTAAATTGGTGGCTTCAGGGTAACGCTTTTGGGCGGCCGCCAACAGGCTTTCCTCGACCTTGGAGATGACCGTATCCAGATCAATATTTTTCTCACGGGCAATCAGAGCCAGCGCTTCTATTATATCATAGGCCATTTAATCTATTCTCCGTTAAATGACAATTTTTCCCTGTTTTATCGCCGCCAGCGGCAGAGTGATGATTTCCTCATCCACGTTCACTTCAATGTTTTCTTCGCCTGCCGCTGCCAGTATTCCAGTTATTTCCGGGCTGGCATCCTTGAATTGGACAATTATCCGGTCCCCGATGCGGCGCGCGAAATCACGGGCGTTTACCAGCGGGCGGTCCAATCCCGGCGACGAAATCTCAACAACATACGGGCCATCGAAAACATTCTCATTTTCAAGCACCGGTTCTATCAGCCGCGACAACCGGGCGCAATCATCGATCGTAATACCATCCGACGAATAGGCAAATAGCTGCAACCGGCTGGTCTGCTTGAAACGTCCCAGTTTCACCTCCACCAGTTCGAAACCCTCGCGACCAACTATCGGTTCAATCAATTTTTCGATGGCCTTCTTATCCAACACGTTTTTTACCCAAAATAATAAACACCCCTTCGGGGTAACCTGATAAGATAACAATTCTCAATCTTTTAGCAACTTTTTTGTGAACTTCCACACCAATATTTTGACGTGCTTCGAAGTTTTCAACATCTCAATCCGGTCTTGTCTTCCCCATTTAGTTTAGCCTATCGAGCGCATTTTAACCAAGAATTTGCGACCTGGCCAAAAATTGTGCATAATTCACCGCGGTCCGTCAATGTTAGCCCTTCAAACTTGCGGTAAATTGTTAAAATTATATGGAGTTATGAAAATGTCAATCAAAAAGGATGGAAAAACTGCAAGGGATTAATAGATCTGCTCGCGGGTCACCTTGGTTGTTTCCGGCTTCATGTGAACCGCCATACCGTCTTTACGCGTAATATAGCCCGGCGTCCCGACCACGGTGCAGTTATCGGGAATATCGACCATATACAAAAAGGTATTGGCTCCGATTCTGACATTGTTGCCGATAGTCAAGGGACCCAGAATAATGGCGCCGGTGCCTATTATAACGTTGTTGCCCACAGTCGGATGACGTTTTCCCTTATGATGCCCGGTGCCGCCGAGGGTGACATTGTGGAAAATTGTGCAGTTATCACCGATTTGGGCGGTTTCACCGATGACAATCCCGGCTCCGTGGTCGATAAAAAAGCCGCGTCCGATCTGGGCTCCCGGATGAATCTCCACCCCGGTTAGAAAACGGGAGATTTGAGAAATCAATCGGGGAAAAAATGGAAGACCGATTTTATACAGGGGGTGCACAAAGCGGTGTATCAAAGTGGCATGGAAACCCGGATACAGCAAAAATTCGATATTTTTGGCCGCCGGATCGTTGCGATAAATCGCCCTGATGTCTGCTATGATGGTGTCAAGTATCATGTTTATATAGATACGTATCGGCCAAAAAATCTTAAGTATTTATATCACTTTCCCAAAAGATTTTTAAGGGCGTCGGAGACTGATTCCTGCAAATTGCCTTTGACGCTATCCGTCCCGGACAAATTCAAGCCCACTCGTGGGCTGGAATAGGTTCCACCCAGAGTCAGGGGTAACTTGATACGGCCAGTCTGACGGTCTTTCAATAGACCCGCTACGGCGCCGAATTGCGTTGTTGCCTGGGCTGTCATGTCATTCGAAAGCAGCAATGTTCCCTTATAATCAAGGCTGCCGTCGAATCCAACCGATCCGGCGATATCCCAATCCCCGAAATTGGAGATAAACTTGGTGGCATCAAAATGAACCCGGCCATCGACCACATGGAATGCCGAAGCGAAATCCCGAAGCTTCTCTTCCCCCAATTTTTTTAGTTTGACTTGGTCGGCCAGTTTATCGAATAAATCGAACCCGACCAGCCGGGCTTCTTTAAAAAAGGCGTCACCTTTCATGGTCAGTGAATTAAGAAACTGCATCGGTTCCAGACCGGACGCCGTGAAATCACCTTTCATATCCAGTTTTCCAAAGAGATGACCGCCGAAACCGGTAAAGCGGGACAAGAAATCATTGGCTTCGATCTGTCGGGCGTCGAATTGTCCCGTATAAACAGGGTTGTTCAAATTTGACAAATCCACCGCGGCTTGTCCGGTTACCTTGCCGGTGTAAACATTACCCTTGACATTGTCAGCATAAAGGATCCGTTCCTTT
Source organism: uncultured candidate division Zixibacteria bacterium (assembly GCA_937925655.1). Lineage (GTDB taxonomy): Bacteria > Zixibacteria > MSB-5A5 > GN15 > PGXB01 > CALAMC01. The sequence continues at coordinate 43,769 of CALAMC010000048.1, forward strand.
ATGGACATATCCGAGGTAATCGCAGTAAACTCGACTTTGGTATAAATCAGAGTATCGATTTGCCCGATTCCTTTGCCATCAATATCCGGGATAGGCAAAGGCGGTAATGAATCGATAGGCACTTGGGATAAACCGGCCCCGACCCCCGGTGCCGCTTCCGGGAAAAGTTTGTCAACGTCAAAACGGTTTGACTTGGCCGTAAATATCAGGTACGGTTTATTGGCCGTACCTTCAAACCCGGGAATCAGATAAGGAAATGGATCGGCCAAGGTCCCGGTTAGAGAAATGTCCGACGACGGGAACTGGGCTCGCAAAGCCTTGATATCGATTTTTCGCGGTGTTATGACCAAGTCGGCACTGAAATTTTCGATCGGTTCGGGCAAGGCCTCTGCGGCATAACTGGCCCCATCAACTTTAATCGATCCCGATATGGCCAGCTGGTCCTTACGCTCAATCGGACCGACAATGTTCAATTCAAATGTGACGTTGCCGGAAAGCTTCGGCTTCGGTTCGGTGGAAATGAATTTCATCAAGCTGGACAGGTCAACCGTTCCCTTGAGGTTGGCCTTAATCGAAGGGTTATCAAGGTTTTCAACCGTAATCAAACCGGTAATGGGATTATTCTCAAAACTCCCCTTTTTGATTTCCAGGCCTATTTTATCGGTTTCAAATGCGGCCGCACCTTCGGCGATGCTCAACAACCCGGGTTCAGTCTTGCGGGCCAGTGTCAGGTCTTTAATCGTTGCCGTGCCTTCATAGTCGAACGATTTTTCGGCATTGCCGTTGTACTTGAGGGCGGCGTCAATTGATACGAAACCACCGAAGTCGAATCCGGAAAACCTGGTCTTTTTGTTTTCGGGAACAAAGGCCAAAAGATCGGTAAACGAAACCATCGCGGTTTTTATCTGGGCGTTTATAAAAGACATGGTCTTAAGATTGGGGATGCCGAGATTGACATTCAGTTTAATCTTGTTTATCAGGACTTCGGGCATCTTGATTACGGCTTGGCTGTTGTTGAGGTCGGCCGTAGCCTCATAATCGAGGGCCAGCGCAAAAACCGGCAGGGCCATATCTACAAAACGAACGGTGCAATTTTTAATTTTCAGGTCACCGGCGGATTTATAAATCAGGCTTTTTGATGATGTCAGGCTGGATGATAAATCCAGGCCTTCGAGGTTTAATACAACGCTCGAAGAATCATCTCTGTAAATAATATGCCCGTCATTGATGGTTAAATTATCAAAGGTTATCATTGCCCCGGCGGCGCGGGTATCCTCCGGCAGTTTTTCTTTAATTTCCGGCGGAACCTGCTCTTCGGCGCCCGCGAAATCGTAATTGACGCGGCCGTCTTTAAGTTTGACGGCGATTATCACGGGACGATTCAAAACGAGCCGATCAATCATAATCTGCTTTTTTAAAAGCGGCCAGAGGCGAACCTTAACGTCGAGGTTATCCGCCGTCAGCATATGCTTTTCTTTAAAGCCGGGGGCGTTGGCGATCTTCAGATTTTCCAGTTTCAGGCCGATGCCGCCCGAAAACGAAACGGCGACGCCGTCGATAGTTATTTCCCGGTTAAGGCTCGCGGATAGTTTATCCAGTGCCAGGGCTTTAACTTTTTCTTTCGGAAAGAAAAAATACAGCCCAAGGCCGACCAGGATGACCGCAACCAGAATAATTCCGGCCAGCCAGGTCAGGTATTTAATGAATTTTTTCATTTTTTATTATTCCCTGTTTTATCAGGCCACGACCGATTGCCCGGGACTGATAATTATGACTTCCGTCGGCGAGCCCTTGAGTTTTTCGGAAAATTCCCCCGGTTCAACGTCGATCACCGGCCATGTTTTATAATGAAACGGGACGACTTTTTTCGGTTTTAAAAATTCCACGGCTTTCACGGCGTCATCGATACCCATAGTAAAATTATCGCCGACCGGCAAAAAGGCCAGGTCAATATGATTCATCTCGCCGATCAGTTTCATATCATAAAACAACCCGGTATCTCCAGAATGATACATGGTCTTGCCGCCCATAGTCACCAGAAATCCGCAGGGATTTCCGGTGTACTGCAGACCGTCGCCGGCCGCGGAACCGTGATGAGCGATGGTTAACTTGACACGACCGAACGGGAACTCATGGGCTCCCCCGATATGCATATTATGCGTTTTGGCCCCCTGTTGGGAAACATACACGGCCAGTTCGTTGGGCGCGATTATCATGGCTTTATTCTTTTTTGCAATGGGCACGGCGTCGCCGAGATGGTCGCTGTGACCGTGGGTCACCAGAATAAAATCTGCTTTTATATCATCGACCCGGATCGTCGCCTGCGGATTGCCGGTAATGAACGGATCAATGATAATATTATATTTGCCGTCGGTGGCCATGATACAGCTATGACCCAAAAACGTGGCTTTAAGCATTGAAAATTCTCCCGATAGTCATGGTACCGATTATACAATCAATGGGGCCGTAATCAACTAATTTTTTTCGAGCGAAATGAAACCGCCGCCGATGACGATATCGCCGTCATAAAACACGGCCGACTGTCCCGGTGTAATGGCCCGTGCCGGGTAGTGGAAAATAATTCTGGCGGCGGCACCGTCAAGCGGTTCGACCCGGGCGGGGGCTGGTGTATGAAGATAGCGAATCTTTATATCGGCTTCAAATGGGATGGTCTGATTTTCGCGGGCTATCCAGTTGATATCGGTCACAAAGAATTCCCTGCGTAACAGGTCTTCTCCGTCGCCGACAATAACGTCATTGGTTTGCGGATCAAGATGCGTGACATATAGCGGCCCCGGGTTGGATATCCCCAGCCCTTTCCTTTGACCGATAGTATAGAACACGATGCCATCATGCGTATTAAGAATATTACCATTGGAGTCGATTATATTGCCTTTTGCAAAAGACCGCCCCCTTGCGGCTTCCCATTCTTTCAAAAAGCGGTGATAGTCGTCGTCGGCGACAAAACAAATTTCGCGCGATTCGGCCTTACGGGCATTTTTTAGATCATGCCTGACGGCCAATTCCCTGATTTCAGTCTTGGTATATTCACCGAGGGGGAAAAGAGTGTGAGCCAGCGCATCCTGGGACAGACCCCACAGGGCGTATGACTGGTCACGGGTATCATCCACGCCCTTTTTAATCAAAAACCTTTTTATGCTACTATCATATTCCACCCGGGCATAATGGCCGGTGGCGATATAATCACATCCTATTTCGCGGGCCTTCTTGAGAAAATTAGACCATTTCAAATGCGTATTACACAGCACGCACGGATTGGGGGTACGACCCTTTTTGTATTCGGAAACGAAATTTTCTATTACCGTTGTTTTAAATTGCTCCGCGAAATTCAAAACATAAAACGGCACCCCCAGCGAATTGCACACCTGATGCAGATCGTTGATATCCTCCAGCGAACAGCAACGACCGTCTCGATGCCGGTCGGCCCCGACTTCGGAATAACTCCACAGTTTCATATGGGCCGCGGCGACGTCATAGCCAGTGTCGAGCAGAAGCTTCATGGCCATAGTGGAATCAATCCCGCCGGAAACCGCCACCAGTATTTTCTTTTTAGCGATCATCATAAAAAAAGGGTCGGAAAAACCGACCCCGCGATCTTTCCGAAAAAAGTTTACTTTCTGGATTTTTCATACAGCGGCGACATAGCCCGCAGACGTTCGACTATTTCCGGAAGGACGTCAATTGTATATTCCAAATCTTCCCTCGTCGTGAATCGTCCCAATGAAAACCGAATCGAACCCTGCGCCAGTTCCACCGGCACCGCCATAGCCGTCAAAACGTGCGAGGCTTCAAGAGATCCCGATGTACAAGCCGACCCCGATGCCACCCCGATACCTTTCATGTCAAGTGAAAGTATGATCGATTCGCCCTCGATATATTCGAACGACAGATTCACCGTTGAGGGAACCCGTCTTTCACCGCGCGGACCATTGAGATAGACATTGGGGACACGGGCCCGAACACCGTCGATGAAGAAATCGGCCAGTGCGGTCAGACGATCATGCTCGCTTTGCCGCAGGCTCTCGGCCAGTTCCAGAGCGGCGGCCAAGCCGACAATTCCAGGGATATTTTCGGTGCCGGGACGCCGCCCCTTCTCATGATGGCCGCCGTGGGCCAACGGTGTTACCTTGACTCCTTTGCGGATATAAATGACGCCGATCCCTTTGGGGCCATAAAACTTGTGGGCCGAAAGCGCCAGCAAATCGACATCCAGATCGACGACATTAACCTTGATTTTGCCCACCGCCTGGACGGCATCGGTGTGAAAGAGAGCCCCTTTTTCATGGGCAATGGCCGATAATGCTTTTATATCCTGAATCGTGCCAACTTCGTTATTGGCCATCATGATTGATACGATAGAGGTTTTGTCCGTAACCCTGTTGCGAAGCTCTTCGGGCGAGACGAAACCCTCTCGGTCGGTTCCCAGAAAATCGGCCCGGTACCCCTCCTTAACCAGAAATTTCACCGTTTCCAGAACGGCATGATGTTCGATAGCCGAGGTAATGATATGATCGCGCTTTTTGCGCAAATAATGAGCGGCGCCCTTGACAGCGATATTGTCCGATTCGGTTCCTCCGGATGTAAAATAAATCTCTGACGGTTCGGCGCCCAGTATGGCGGCCACTTTTTCCCGAGATTGCTCCAGCGCCGTTTTGGCCTCCCGCCCGAAGTGATGCACCGAACTGGCATTACCGTATTTGTCTTTTAAAAAGGGAAGCATCGCCTCCAAAACTCGGCCATCAAGAGGAGTCGTAGCGTTGTAATCAAGATATATCTGTTTCACGTCGGTCAATCCTTTTAAACATTTTACGACATAATGTGTCCCAAATTAGTCAATTATTCTATTTTGTCAATACCCATAAACGACCGGTGATGTTCCCCGGATGAGATTAAAAAGCATACAGGATGGTGAAATGGAATCGATAGCCGGCCTCATATAAATCGGTGGGGATCCGTCGGGCGTAATCAAGACGGATAGGTCCGGCCGGAGAAATGAACTGAATTCCGGTGCCATAGGCAAAGGCCAGGGCTTCGAATTTAATTTCATCGAAATCCCTGAAGCCGTTACCGGCGTCGCCGAACAGAGAGCCCCAGAGCTTGCCAATAAGCTGGAACCGGAATTCCTGATTGATGATTATGACGGTTCGGGCGCCTTCGGGTGCAGGATTTGTCTCCGCGGTTTGTGGACCGAGACTACTTTCTTTAAAGCCGCGGATGGAATTGGCACCGCCCAGATAATAACGGACATCGACCGGCACCTCGCGGGAATCTCCGAATTGCCGGGCATTTCCCAACTTCAGTCGGGTGGCCGAAATCCAACCCGGCCAAAATCGCTGATAACGTGACCAGGTGGCGTCAGTTTTCCAATAGGAATCATCCCCGCCCAGAAATCCCCCGGCGCATTCGATACTGAAATTGGTCATTGAGCCCCGGGTCGGGATATAAAGATTATCGCGGCTGTCGCGATTGACCAGTAAATACAGTCGCCGTCGATTGGACAGATTTTTTTCCTGTTTAAGGTTAACCTGCTCTTCCTCCGTAAGTCCGGAAATTCTGACCGATTCATATTCGAGCCCCGCCAAACTGTTAACGGAATGCCCGAATTCGCGATTGGTGGTCAGGGAAACCGACCAAGTGCGAATTTTGTAATTCTGGACCCTGTCTCTGACCGGAGGTGAAATCTGGCCGGTAAACGTTAGAGGCATCCGGATGCCCAGAAACCAGGGTTCCTTGAAACGCAACCGATAACTGTGTTCGAGAAAGCGCCATTCGGTGAATATGACCGATGAAGTCTGGGCAGATAATTCCAGCTGGCGAGAATTAAAGACATTCCGTTTACCCCATGCAATCGAGAATGTCCAAGTAAGGTCTTTAATCGAATCCTGCGAAGCACCGGTTTTAACGGATACATATTGAGGGTTCTTTTCCCTCAACGATAAAATAAAATCGGGGTTAAGGCGGTTTAATCCCCGGATCGTATCGCTGACGGTACTGTGCAGTTGCAGGGTCGTATAATTGCCGGTTCGGTAAAGTCGCCGTTGCGACTCCATGATGTCTTTGCGGCGATAAACATCACCGGGACTAAAAGTTAACTCCCTGGCGGCCACCCCTTCCGGGTATTTATTAGCGCCGGCGACATGAACCTGGCCAAAATGAACCAGTGAATCGGAATCAATACGAAATTGTACCCGCGCCTTGTTATGTTCGGAGCTGGTATCGATAGAATATTCAGCCGTGGCATAAGGATACCCATTGTTGGCCAGTTCGGTTTTAATGTCATATACGGCCTGCTTCAAGGCAAATGGATCGACTGGGTCTCCCCACTTGAATTTGCCTGCGGTATACGCCAGCATGCTCTCGAATTGCGGGTTAAATCGACCGCTTATAATTATGGAATCATAGACAAACCGCCGCCCTTCATATATAAAAATGCTGACCAAAGCACTGGAATCGGGCAGGATGGGTTCAAAAGTCTCCACCACGCGCACAGCGAGAAAGCCTGATGATAAATATCTATATTTGACTTCTGCCGTATCTTTAAGCGGGGTTTCGCGCTGAATTCGGAATCGCCGGTCTGACTTAAGTTTATTTAGCCTGGCAAAAAAGCCGCTGGGGGTTTTTGAGTATAAAAAGGATTTGATTTGTGATTGCGAAAAATGGCTGTCTTTTTGCGAATCATCGGCAGGATATACTTCAATTTGGATTTTTTTTATTGTGGGCTTTTTGGAGAGCCACCTTTGATAATCAGGATTTAACACAACTTGCGCCATTCCTTTGCCCCCCAATAGAATGACGAGTAAAGTTAAAGCAATAATTTTAATAATTCGGGTCAAATCAATAATCCCAATAAAAATTCAAAAGCAGATGATAAAGCTCTTTGTCATCCTTGCGGCCTTCGACCAGAAGAAAACGCTTGAGCCGATATTCAAACCCTATTTCCTGACCCTCGGTGCTGGATATGGTTGACCTGCCGTATACGTATAGATTGGGATGCACCGAAAATCCCAGGCCCACTTTTGTGCCCAAGGGTTCGAATTTATCGCCATAAACCGGGTCGATTTCAAATGTTTCAACCCCGATATTGCTTAATGTTCTGGTACCTATTTGTGAAGCCTGCAAACCCAGAAATCCGGAGGCAAATGTCCCCAGTCGGTCACCGATAACGCTTTCGCTGGAGCCATAGCCATTGGCTCCTGCATAATAATTGGTGAATATCAACGCAAGGATTTCTTCCCGAGTGAATTGAGACTCATCGCAGGGGTTGATTTCCGGATTATCCATAGTCTCGGTGATATGAATACATAAATCATAAGAGCGCGTCCGAGGCTGGCCGAATTGATCGGTCTCTTCGGAAATCCCCCGGACTTTGGTCGTGGCGTATATATCCAGTTTCGGATTGGGATATTCGATATCATCATAAGTAATAGTTCCGCCGGGTTCGATACGGAATGTGCGGTCGGCAAGATATCCCTTGCCTCTAAGTATTTCGAGCTGTCCGATATAGCGATAGTTATTATTGGTTCGAAGGAAATTCAATGTTCCGGCAAGTTCAGCATCGATTTCATCATTTTTAACCCAGGCATTGGACGGAAAATCCACATTCAGGTTCAAATTCCAGTTGTTTTCCTCGCCGAGAGTGGTTAAAAGAAGCCAGCCTTCATCTTCTTCGGCAAAGTTTTCGAGGTAATGGGCGCTTAGTATTTCGACGTCACCATAAACTGTTGGAGGCGTTTCCCCGCGAATCGACAGGGTGGCATTGGCCACCGCCGATATATCTCCCAATTCATATCTTGCGGGAAATTGTTCAAGAATTACTTGAACATCATAATCCAGCTTCTCGAGCGATTCGATGATGACCTTACCCTCGGCTCGGGTTCGGCCAAGCGCGCGGTTGCCATCACGGCAGGTGGCCGAAGCCGAATTTATATTAATCGCTTTATTTTCCATCTCCAAGTTAAGATTGAAGTCTTCGAGCGGCAGTATCAAATCATAAGGTTTTATGCGGCCGTTTTTTATCGCTGCCCGGCCATCGATATTGGGCGTCAGGGGATTGCCGGTGAGTCGGAAAGAAACGTCCAGCTGTCCGTCCATACTCTCAATTTCCGGCATATACATTAAAATCAAATCGAAGGTCGAATCCCGGCCGATAATGTCAATCGATTGCTCTGCGTCTGGAAAGCGGTTTTCTACCGATGCCAGCGCCAGATTGATGGGGAAATATCCACCGGCCCGAAAATAACCGCCGCGGGTTTTCAGATACAACGAATCCATGGCGACTTGTCGGTCGGCATAATTGAACGCCGTATAAAGGTCGAGATTAAGTTTTTTGCCGCTGACCGGATGTTTATAAGCCAGCGAATCGATAAAAGCGTCGCAAGCGATTATAGGCGAATCCAGATTGCCATGCACGGCAATTTTGCCCGACATGATTCCGGATATATCCAATTCCTCGGTCAAAAGCTTCACCCAAGTGGCGATTTCGGCCGTATGGACGTCAATATCGAAATCCAAAGTTTCGTCGTAGTTGTATCTACCCGTAGCATCCAAAAGGCCGCCCGACGGATTCAAAACACATCGCATGATGTCATACCCCGATGAATCAATATCGATTAAAACCGGTTCGACACTTACTATCGGTTGATCGAAAAGGGTTACGATAATCGTGTCGATGTTCAAATGCATCGGTTCTGTCATGTACTCGAGATTGGCGGTTGCGACGGCATTTCCAAAAGAGTTATCCATGTAAAAGCGATAGATATTCACAAATTGCGAGTCGATGTCCATATCGAGTTCCGCGCTATTGAAGGGCAATTGATAAGCTCGGCCTTCATACAAACGGACGTAGGCCCGTCCTGTTCTCTGGCCCATAAACCTTTCAACACTGCATTCAAGCCGGGCCGAATCCGAGAAGACATCATACAACCACAACGAATCGGAAACAAAGTATGCTGTTAAATCGGGGTCGGTCGTTCGCCCGGTAACCACATAATCGGCCTCTCCCCTTCCGCCCAGAGTTTCGATAAAGGTTAGACCATTAAATCGCGCCAAATCATTGAAATCGGCTTTGCCCCGAAAGTATAAATTTTCGTCGTAATCAATTTTCCCGGAAAAAACAAAGGCATTGTCATAATAGGTAAGTATGAAATTATCGCCGAAAACCAAACTATCGGTCGTAATAACTATATGGCCATTTGCCGCGTGGGGAGCTATTATATCGAATTCCGACGGGCCCAAATCGATATCAACGTCGATAATCATGTCCCTGCTTTTCAGACCCTGTCCGTTTAAATCAAGTGATCCCGACAAATCGGATATAAATGATCCGGAGACCAGGTGTTCCAGATTGAAGCCGTCTATTTTCCCGCGCATTCCAAAGGTTTCCGGCTTAACTCCGAGGTTCATGTAGCCGGCGGCATTGACGTCGCAGCCACCAAGGATAATCCCGCTCAATGTATCAAAGGCAAGATAATTATCCTTCATCGTGAAGCGGGCCGAAAGAGAATCAAAGGAACGATTCATAAAATCCCCGCCGATTTGAACGTCGCCCTTTAACACCCCGTGATCGTAATCAAGATTCCCCTGCACAGACACGTTACCGACGAGGTTGGGTCCCAAAAGGCTGGCCAATTCGGCCACGTTTAGATTTTGCGCCGCCAACATTATCTGCATGCTGATACTGTCACCGAAAACGATATGGCCGTCCATGATCAGATCGGATGAATCAGTGATAAGAAACAGGCTTTGAAAAAGTAAATCGCTTTTATTGAGAGTAATCTTTCCCCCGGCCGCTTTCACGCTCAAGCGATCATCCGAAGATTCATAACTAAGCCCGTCAATATCCATTGAATAGGTTCCACCCTGACCGGCCAGACGGGCTTTGAAGATGATTTCGTCGAAAACAAGCGTGTCATTCGGACGAATGAGGGTTAGTTTAAGTTTATTCAAACCCAATTCTAAAATTTCGAAATCGAACACGGTCTGGCCGCTTCCCTCGCGAGGAGCCGGTTTGGGCAACAACCATCGGCCATCGGTGGATTGCATTAGCGTGATTTCCGCCGAATCGATAAAAACCTTTTTGAATTTAATCTGGTTTTTCCAGAAATCTTCCAGGGAATACTCAAAAGTGAAATCCGGTATGGATGCCATGATGTATTGGGTGGTGCTGTCTTTATAGAGAATGTCCAGATGATTGACGGTCAGCTCCGAAAACATGTTGCCGCTAATTTCCTGGATATGCACTTTAACCGGCAGCTGCTCACCGATGATATCCTCCAGAGCCTTATTGGAAAGCCTTTCGATCAGGCCGAAATGAAACAGGGCCAGATAGGCCGTTATTAAAAAGACGGCAATCGAAATTCCTGTCGCCAGTAATATTCTATAAAACAGGCGCATCCCTATCTTCCAAATCGCTTATCAGTTCCTCGGCCATGGCCGCATTGTCCGAAGATACCAGCGGTCTGATATCATTCAATACCGTCTTGATCATGGTTAGGTCGGCTCCCATATTCAAGCTGCCCCGCAGGTGAGATACCAACTGCCGGCGACGGCCGTCGACAATCAAAGCTGCCACTTCGGCCAGCTCACGTTCAATGTTCCCAAGTCCGGACCGGCTTAATACCTTGCCATAGCCCTCGATAACCATCCAGCGAAACAATTCCGGCGACAATTTCAGGAATTTTTCCTCCAACCGTTCATAGTTTTTTCCATAAACCCGGCGACACAGATTAAGACCGTCATTGTACCACATATGAGCTTCATCGGTTGTAACCGGACCCAACACACCACTTCCCTGCTTATCTCCATACACGTCATTATATGCCAGGGCGGCTTCAATCATGCGAGGAAATCCCAGAAAAAGGTAACTCTGGAGTATGGTTTCATACAAGGCGGTGGCGTCGATATGTCTTGATTTTAGACATTGCAGGGCAAGCCGTGTACGTTTCACGTCGCCCCCGGCGATTATGGCCGACAGCACCGCGATCGGGCGAAACAAGGTTTCGCCGCAGCCGCTTAAGATCGATTCCAGATGTTCCATCATCTGTGAGTTTGTCAACATGGTTTTTATTATATATGTTTATTGACGGCAATGGCAACTGCGTTTTTGGCAGTTAACGAATCTGACGGACTTGTTTCTGGAGCGATTCCAATTCTTTTTCAAGACCATAAATAAGATTCTGCAGGGAGTCAACGCGCATATGTTGCGACTGACTTATAACCCCGGTAACGCCGGATCGACCCGTGGCATAGGCATTTATCGAGGCAGCTCCCAGAGTGGCCTGAATGGAAATGGGACGGGCGTTGCGAATTATCCGGAGATTCACTTCTGAACCCGGTAATGACTGCATGATATAATGCATCAGTTCACCGGCCGAAAACACGGGCAGGGTGTTTATGGCGGTGATAATGTCGCCGGGGCGAATGCCGGCCTTCCCAGCGGGTGAGTCCCGTACGACGTCGGTTACAAAAGCGCCATTGATCGATTTTTCGTTTTCGATTCCTTTGGCGGGGATGTTATGACTTTCATAATATTCGATATCGGCCGAACTAATGCCAAGGTATCCGGCCTTTCTCGAACCGAAACATTTCATGTGTGCAACAACACTACCGAGCTGATAAGCCGGGACGGCAATACCCGTTTGCGATTCAACCCCGCTGCCGAATCCGGAGACAATAAGCCCGGCAAGTTTACCGGTCATGGTGAACAAGCCGCCACCGATGGATCCCGAAGAAATCGGCGCCGTAAACTGAAGATTTCCATCTTCGCGAACGCCGACACAAAAACCCAGACTCGGTGCGACCGACATGCCATAGGCATTTCCAAGCGCCAGAACCATTTGTCCCAGCCGCGGCTCTTCGTCCAAGAGGGTAACCGCCGGTTTGGCCTGCAAACCGGTCTTCAACAGGGCCACGCCGGTGCGATAGTCGATGCCGACGAGTTCTGCCTTGTATGGTTTATGGTCGTACCAGACATAATGTACCGGGAAACCATAAACCGATGCCGCCGCGGTCAGGATCAATCCGGTGTCAACAATAATACCGCTGGAGATAAGATTTAAAGAGGTAGAAGCGGATAAAGCCCCCTGTGTATCGCTTCGAGAGGCAACCGCTTCGACCGTCACGACAAATTGCGATGACATATTGACCAGCCGTTCCAGATGCAAATCAAGGCTGTCCAGGGTCATGGCCCGGGTTGTGGCGGAGGCCGATAAAAATGCCGCCGAAATCATGATTATCAGTATATTTCGAGCGGCACAAATGGAGTCAGGCTTTAGCATTTTAAAACGTTTCCTGCACCTCCCTGACAGCATCAGTTTGCGGCGTGATGTAATTGCGAATCACCGGCTGCCCCAGAGGGGCGATAAAAGTCTGCCCGTTCTGCTGGATGAGTATGAAACCGCCCTGAAATGGCAGGCGTCCGATATTCCCGAAATCGTTGTTGCTCCCGGCCAGTTGATTCATATAGTTTCGTATCCGAGTCGCCCGCCCCATTTGGCGGTTGAATTCCCATTGCTGATCGACATGTTGCGCCAAAACATGATCGGGGCTCGGCTGAACGGTCAGGTAACGATCGTCCATACCGGCGTCCGACGCCGTTTCCGCCCCGGCTAAAACCGGCGCCTTATCGGGTGTCATGAAAGGCGACAAACCTCCGGCAAAAATGAAAGCCAATACCAAACAGGCCATGGCCGATACCGAAACAGTTGTCCGCATTCCGAAAGCCGGCGCCTCCTTCGGCATATAGGCCTTCTTGCGGGTTTCCTGATATCTTTCTTCGGCTATGCGATTCAGCAGACGGGTATTGAAATCACTGGATACCGTTGGACGCTCCAGCTTGTCTTTGGCCAGAGCCAGTTCCCGGTATATCTGCTCCTCCCGACGACATTCAGGACAGCTGTCAAGATGATGAACCACCGCTCTCTGACGCGTTCCCGAAAGCTCGCCGTTACAATAAGCTGACAGGAAGGAGCGTACCCTTCGACAACGCATTATATTCCTCCATTCTCGGCTGCAATTTCTCTCTAAGTAAAGCCCGAGCACGGTTGACGCGCGATTTGACCGTGCCAAGCGGGATATGCATGATTTTAGCGACTTCCTCGTAGGGCTGTTCTTCGATATCGCGCAAAATGAACGCGGTGCGATATTTTTCCGGGAGATCCTCCACAGCCTTTTTAAGGGCTTGTGGCAAATTTGATGGGATCTTCATTTCGACAGCGATTTCGTTTTCCTTGCCCTGCATATCGTTGATATCGAAAAATTTAAAACGTTTCCGCTTTCTCAATTCATTTCGGGCTAAATTTAAAGCAATCGTATAAAGCCAGGTCGAGAAACAATGACGGAAATCAAATGACTCTCGGTGCTGATAAACTCGGACAAATGTTTCCTGCACAATATCCTCGGCTTCTTCCTGACTTTGAATCATCCTCATTATGACATTCATCAAGCGGTTTTTGTAACGGTCAACAATCCTGCCAAAAGCCACCATGTCGCCATTTTGAACCCTCTTGAAAAGGTCATAATCTATATTCTTTTCGGTTCCTTCAGCCACGTCCAAACCTTTCGTTGGCAGTTATAAGTATTACACCTGACCATTTTATTGGTTCCACTATTTATATAAAAATGCGTTATCCTATCTTATTGTGCCACATAATAATATATTTTATATCGATTCCCAGTTGCGTTTTTATGGTTTATATGCAAAATCCATACTAATTAAAGCCCGACCTGTTCGGATACTTCTTTCCTGATTGCAGCACATCAATTTAAAATTCAATTTTTTTCAATTCGCCGGTTGTGGCGATAACGACTCGTGAATAATTCAAGTGCAATAATGACCGGCGCCGAACATTAATTGTGCGCTCTTCTTCTGCATGGGAGTCTAAGTTATTGAATAACAAGCGAATTTGTCAGGATAAATTTCGGAATGTCTTTTGCTTCCAAGAATGGCATGGGATTAGTTTTATATTGACCCTTTTAAAGGTGAAACCTATTATCCTTGTCAAGGAAGACTGATGACAATATCCATTGGAGGGGATAATGAATAAGCTTTTGAAAGCCCTTTTTTTAATGACTTTTACACCAATAATATTAATCGGACCGGTCCAGGCCCAGCGTGGCGAGACTCAATCTCTTTACGATCTTCCGCCCCGCTGGCTGGTTGATTGTCCCACGTCGATGACTCTGCCCCGCGGGTGTTTCGATGTTATCATGCGCGTGTACCCCAACGGTGGGATTCTGGGCAGCACCTCCATCGGCCTGACCAATCATTTTATGGTAGGCATTTCCTATGGCGCCGAAGGAGTCATCGCCGATGCCGAACCAAATTGGAATCCGCGGGTCGAGTTTAATGTCAAACTTAGTCTTATTGAAGAATCAGTCTATTTCCCGGGCTTTGCGGTCGGTTTCAATTCGCAGGGTCAGGGCTCCTATGATTCCGAAAAGAAAAGATACACCTATAAGTCCAAAGGCTTTTATGGCGTATTATCGCGGTCGTTTTATTTCATGAATGGGATATTCAGCGGTCACGCCGGTGTCAATTATTCCCTGGAAAACGATATCGACAAGGATGACGACCCTTCGGTCTATCTGGGATTCGATACCCGCTTCAAGTATAATATCGGGCTGGTAATGGAATATGACTTCGCCTTGAATGATAACAAATCATCACAGCGGTATGGCAAGGGCCGGGGCTATCTCAACGCCGGTTTACGGTGGCTTTATTCCGAAAATCTTGAAATTGAGGTGATATTAAATAACCTGCTGAATAACCGTCACGATGTCAATTCATTTGGACGCGGGCTGCGTTTAACTTATATTGAATACTTCTAAACTACACGCCGGAAGGCCGCGATTATGAGACGCTTTATGATATGGTTTATGCCGCTGGGGACGGCCGCGATAATATGCATGGGTTGCTATACAGTCCTGGTCCACCCCCGAACGGAAGAAAATTATTCCAGCCATGATTATCAGCAAGGATGCACCGATTGCCACTCCACGTACCATGAGTATCCCTACGGATATTTCTATGGCAACTATCCCGATTACTGGTGGGACAGCCCGCGCTACGGACGCTATTACGCCTACCCGTGGTGGTGGGATTACTACTGGTATACTGAAAAGCCGCGGCGCCAGAGCATTACCGACGGCGGCGAAGATGCGGCCGAGGTACGCTCGGACGGCAAAAAAATTGAGCGTCGCCAGAGCCTTCGCCCGCCATACTCCGACGGCATTCCCACTATCAGCCGGGACGATTATAATTCAGGCGGCTCATCGGGATCGACCGGATCATCGGGAAGCGCCGGAGGCAATACCGGCTCCACCACCGGGCCGGCCAGTTCCCAACCGAGCAAGGAAAAAGAAGAAGAAAAGAAGACGCCGCGACGGGACACCGGGAGAAAAAGATGACGCGCCGATTTTGTCTTTGCCTGTTGTTCATCATCGTGCTTAATCCCGGCGGCGTTTTGGCGCAGTCATCCTACATTGAAAGCGTTGAAGAAATCACGGCCGGAAATGTCGCCGGCATCGGCGCCCGGCAGATGGCTATGGGCGGAACAGGTATAATGGCCATTGATGGCACATCCCTTTTTTATAACCCGGCCAACCTTGCCCGTATTCCCCGCATAGAATTCATGTTCGGCCTATCTAATCAAAAATACAAAAGCAAATCATCGGTGCTTACAAATCAGCTTCTGGTTGATACTCTGACCGGCTTAGCGGAAGTAAATAACGGCTATCGTTTTGAAGGTTTCACTCCCCTCTCCGGCGTTGCCGAGGATGATAAATCCAATACCCGTGTAAACAACCTCATTCTTACCATACCCTATCCGACTTATCGCGGCTCGCTGGTCATCGGGCTGGGGGTGGCCCGCCTGGCCGACTTCGACCGCGTTTTCAATTTCGCGCATCGGGATCGGTCGCTCGACGGTGACATATATTCATCCGGGCGCGAATTCCAGTCCGGGTCCCTGATGCAATGGTCGGGCGGTTTTGGAGTGGACCTGTCCCCGCGGATCTCGGTGGGAGCCTCGATATCGCTTTATACGGGGACCAACGATTATGATTTCACTTATCAGCTCGACTCGGTCGATTATCTCTATTTTAAAAGCGAACAATTCATAACGGACAAATATCTCGGCATCGGAGGCAAAGTCGGCATGGCCATGCAGGTCAATCATTATCTGGCCTTTGGGGTGACCATTGAATCGCCGACCGTTATCGACATCGATGAAGATTACACATTGCGCTCGACCACGGTTATTGACGGCTTTTATCTACCCGAAGACGGTTATAACGGTTCGATAAATTACAACCTCAAAAAACCCTTTACTTTTGCGATGGGCATGCAACTCGAGAGAAACAACGCCGTGCTCGAAGCCGATATAGGCTATACCGATTGGGCGCAGATGTCATACAGCGACAATCCGGACATGGAGCAGGAAAATAAAAATATCAAGGATTTTTATCGCGACGTCCTTCGATATAACCTCGGCGTCGAATACGTTATCCCGTCATGGAGCCTGTCGCTTCGGGGCGGGCTTTTTCGCGACCCTCTTCCCTTCCGCGACCAATTTGTCAACGACAACCGCAATGGTTACAGCCTTGGGTTCGGGGTTCTGATCGACCAGGTTCTGACCGTTGATGTTGCCTATGTGCACGGATCCTATGGACGCAATTCCAATTTCTGGTACGGAACGGCCTCGCTTGAGGGTCGCGGCTATGATCACTATATGATCATGGGTGAAGATATATCATACGACAGGATATATCTGACCATCGCCAGCCGGTTTTGATACGCAGACCCGATGGGCTTCAGTTTCGGCCGAGTACCCAATCCTATAAAAACAGAAAACCCAGCGACGCCAGTATTGAGTACAAATTCTTGGCTTCCATATACGTCGGTCCAAAAGTCAATGCGAATTTATCTGATGTTCGTGCGAATAATAAAACCTGGCATCTGACGATCGAACCATGATTATGACTATTCTGCGAACTAAAATCAGTATCATAAAATCCGTACGCCAATGAAACCATCGGATAAACATTTTTATTTTTAAATGGTTTTGAAGTCAATATTATCGGCCAGACGTTTCCCCCGCTTTGTTCGGACAAGATTCCGTCTATACCGACAGATACCATAAGATTATACTTAACAGATTGTTTTATAAGGAATATTTCCGTCCGATTTTGCACCCGCCGGACATCTCGCCTTCATCGCCGAATGTCAAACACGGGCCGAAACATATATCCGCGCGGCCATTAATCGATATGGATATGCCCATTATTAGAGCACCGTAATTCTTCATATAACGCGAGGAATAGTCATTATAGTTGCCTGAAAGGATAACACCCATGGCATTTTTATTTTTTTCAAGAAAAGCGCTCTGACCGAAACAAGGCGCGGCAATAGATAAAACCAATAAAGCGAGAAATGACGCTTTACATATAGTCGATCCCCTGTTAATTTTAAAAGAGCTATATCAAATCCCAGCGATCCAAAACGAACTTCACGAATTCCGATACCTTTTCAAATACTTTTTTCTGAAAATCTTTGGCCCGCGACGAATCGAAATCGGGAATACCTTCACCATCCTTATAAAGCAGAATGCTTCCCGGTATGGGATAAACGTAGGCCGCCGGATTAAACGTATATACCAGGTCTTTGTTAAATTGCGATTTATCAGCCAAACTATTGTCTATTGCCTGCATCATAGCCGTCTCATCGATTCCGGCATGCCCGCCGGTTTCACCGAAAACTTCGTTGGTGACATCTTCGCATAGTTCCCACCACTGAATGACGGCTATCTTAACCCCACTGTCATAGAAATAATTATAGGCGACATCTTTCAAGACCGAGTCATTGCCGCCGTGGCCATTGAGCACAATAACACGCTCGAATCCGGCATCGGCCAGGCTATCGAGAACGTCGCGGACATATTGCCCGAATGTTTCCGGAGTGACGGTCAACGATCCGGGATAACCGTAAAGAGACTTGGTGATGCCATAATTGATGGTCGGCGCGATTAAAGCATCGATCTGTTCGGCCAGATAAGACGCAATCGATTCCGGAATAAGATTATCGGTACCGAGGACGGTCGCGCCGTGCGCCTCGACCGTGCCGATCGGCAGGATGACGGTCCGTATCCCGCCGTCCAGAGCGGCGCGGAACTGCATCCAGGTCAATTTCTGTATTTCTTTATTCATGACTATATATGCCTGTTAAGTATTCGTTCCAGCACTTTTTCGGTTTCGCGGGCCTTGTCCTCGTCACCCTCCAGACGGTACTGGTTTATATCCCGCACCAGAAATTCGAGGTCTTCGGGATGCTCGACGGCGTACCACATTTCCATCTCCGCCCAGGACAGACCCTTTTCGTTAAACTTGTCGGCCACCTCGGAATAAATCCGCGGGGAACGCCAGTCGAAGTCGGCGAGGTTGACATGGTACTGCCCGGACATGCCGATCAGGTAGTAGCGCCCTTCGACCGTCGGGCCGAACACGGCGTCGGAGTTTTTCAAAAGTTTGATGGCCATCTTGAGCATTTTGTCGTTCAGCGTCGGCGTCCGCGACCCGATGAAAATGACGTGCTTATAACCCCATTCGAAGCACTGGCGGAAAACGGCATCCATTTTCAGGCCCCATCGTTCCGGCTCCAGTTTCTGAACCTTGAACTTTTCTTCCAGCGCCTTGACCTTTTTGCCGTTTAGTCGTCCGGCCAGGTAATGCATGATCGTCTCGACCGATTTGCGGGTATGCGGGTAATCGGCATAGTACATATAGAAATCCGGGCCGGTGATATCGAGAATATTATTGATCGTGTCCGCGATGAAGGCCTGATGCAGATACGACAGAGCTTCCAATGAAAATTCGTCGCCCAAATTCAATTCGGAACCGTCTTCAGTAATCTCCTGAATGCAAACCGCCAGCGCCGTATCATTCTTCTTTTTAGTCGGCATTTACCTTTTCCATATAGTATGGCTGTTAATCTGCCCCAATATAAAACGGGCATTTACAGCCGTCAACCGTGCGCAAGAATTTTTATGAAAATTAATTTAGCCGATCGATTCAAGGGCCGGGAAAAATTCCAGGAGTTTGTTGGCGATTATATTAAGGAGGTTGAAAAATATCAGGATCCCTATAACCATCAACAATACTCCGGAAATGATTTCTACCGCGCGGAAGTGACGTTTGATAAATCCGAAAAAGCCAATCAGGTAATTGAACAGCAGGGCGGTGAGAATGAATGGTATACCCAGTCCGGCCGAATAAAATGCCAGAAGAATAATGCCTTTTCCGACCGTCCCCTGGCTGGCCGCAACGGTCAGGATGGATCCGAGAATAGGACCGATACAGGGCGTCCAGCCAAAGGCGAAGGCCATGCCTATCAATATTGATCCAATGACGCCGAATTTCTTCTGCCCGGTGTGGAAGCGTTTTTCATAATTGAGCGCGCGAATTCTGAAAACGCCCGCCACGTGCAAACCGAACAGGAAAATCAGCACCCCGCCGACTTTATTGAAAATGGCGATATTATCGCGCAACCAGCCGCCTACAAAGGAAGCCGACGCGCCCAGGGCGATAAATATCAGGGAAAACCCGATGACAAAGAAAATTGTATTTGTGGCGACCCGCCCCAGATGCGAGGAGGCCTTTTCACGATTGGTCAGATCGTCCAGCGAGACGCCGGAGATAAAGGATATATATCCGGGTATGAGCGGGAGAACGCACGGTGAAACGAACGATAACCCTCCGGCCAAAAAGGCGCTGAAATATCCGACGCTTTCCTCAAACATGGCAGTCCTCGATAAATATTTTGTTTAAACCGGAATAAATCAGGATTGGTTCCAAAGGCAAGCTTTATTTTTTTGCGGCAACGATACGGGGAAGTTCTTCTTTAAGTATTTCGTATATTTCTTCGCGGTCGATTTTATCGACAATATTTTTGGCCAGGCGTTCGCCCAAAAGCTCCACGAGGTAAGTACACATTCGCCGGATTTCTTCGGGCGCAATGACGGGGGCCGGAACCCCGGCCGTAGCCTTAAGCGGGCTGGTGTTCACCTCATCCGTTTCGATTTTTCCTATCTCCGATTCGAATTTCCTGCGTATCATGTTCTCCGCGGCTCGTGTCCCCCGGCGTTCACTTTCGGATGAAATCTGCTGCATTTCCTTTTTGAAATCGGAAATGAATTGGTCGACGCCGCCGGATATGGCATTCGGCGATTTGTCGTTTGACAGGGACGAGCCGATCGGCTCCAGAGAATCGGCCGGACGCGTAATCTTGAGGCTGGAGTCAGAATCATTGGGCTTGGCCCTGGTTGCGGATTCGCCGCCGGAGCCATCGCTTTGCATTTCATTTAAAAACCAGTCATAATCATGGTCGTCTTTTGGCTGGTCAGCCTGAACCGGCTCGGAATTTTCTTTGGGGGCAGTCATACCATACTGGTCATTATCAATCTGAATCTTGGCCGATTCGCCCATGGAATCAGCCCTTTTAGGCGACTGCTGCTCATCGCGTATCAATAATGACTCCACCTTGCCGGTAATGTTTAATTCTTCTTTGTCGCCATTGGCATGCTGGACTATATCAAAGGCATCTTTCCCCGCGGCCTTGGCCGCTTTGGTGAGATTCCGGGAGGTCCAGGTCTGATTCATGACCTCTGATTCCTCGACTTCGATTTCGTCCATTCCCAGCGCGGCATCCAGAAGTTCATCATTGACCGCCCCTTCGCCGAACGGGCTTGATTCGGTTATTTTTTCCGGAAGCGGGGCATCGCCGACACCGACAAAGGTAGATACTTTGCTTAAAAAATCTGAAGGCTCAAACGGCCGTGGCAGGATAACTTCCGGTGGATATGGAACCGGATTGCCGCCGGGATCTTCGATTAACAAAAGCGGTATGCTGGAAGTGGCCTTGTTGTCGCTTAGAGCATCGTAGAGATAACTGCCGTCATCATCCCGAATATCGGCGCCAATAATAACCAGATTCGGTTGTTCGGAAATAATCAGCGACTTGGCCTTGTTGCCGGCCGAACAACTGATGACATCGAAGCCGTTCTGATGCAATATAGACTCGGCGATATTACGAATGGCATCCGATTTTTCCGCGACAAGGACTTTTTTCCGCATAATAAGCCTTCCGCCTATTTATCTTCCCCGGACAAAATTTGGCTGGCATTTTCCAAAAACTTGCGATCGTCTTTGGAAATATTTTCGATACCAACCTCGTTTATTTTATCCAGGATAGCATCGACTCTTTTCATTATATCTTCGGCTTTTTGACGCCGTTTCTCCAGTTTAGCGGTTTTTCTTCTGAACCGCAAGGATTTAATCCACCTGGTTATGGCCGTAAGTCGCCAGTCGAGCTTAAGATAAATCAGGCCCACAACCGCCCCGCCCAAATGCGCCAGGTGAGCCACATTGGTTCCGGAAAAAAAGAATGTCAGGATTGCAAAAAAGGGAATGGCATAACGGACTCGCATCGGGAACATGAAGAAGATTAACAGGTAACGGTCGGGAAATAATAGCCAGTAGGCCGCCAGGATACCATAAATCGCGCCCGACGCGCCGACTATGGTATTGACCGAATTATAATTGAATATCAGCGAAAACAACGCCCCGCCTAATCCGCACAGCAGGTAATATTTCAGAAAATTTTTGGAACCCCAGCGATACTCGATTTCCGTGCCAAACATCCACAGCGCGAACATGTTAAAAAACAGGTGAAACAACCCCCCATGAAGAAACATATAGGTCAGTGGTTGAAATAGGTAGTTGGGGAAGTCTTTATAAAACAGGTGGGGGGTTAAACCAAAGAAACCAGTGATCGCTCTTGAGCCAAGTATCTGACCCAGAAAGACCACCGTATTGATAATTACCAAATACTTGATGATCGGGCTTATAGAACCAGGACCGATTCGCATCGAACCAATCCCGCCTGAAAATCCATTATCGAGCCTCATTTATCAACCTATCGGCATATTTTCAATACGTCTTAATAGTTCATAATTTATACAACTCGAACCGTCTGTCAACCGCAAGAACTTCATAAAAATATGCCTTATGTGATATCATCGGAATCTTTTTTGTTTTTATCATCCGACCGGATGCGACAGGATTCGCTGACTCATGTCTTGATTCCCAATTTCGGCAAGATAAATCGGAGCAAAGCATACCAAACGATAATAAAAATCAATAGAAATATTATATCATAGAAATCCATCTTTGGCTCCCCTTTTCTGACCCATTAATCGGCCGTGTTCTTTAAACATGCAGCGATCCATAACCATTACTAACCCAGCCTTTTCGCCCGCCCGAAAGGCCTCGTAAGATATAACCGTTTCCTGCAACCAAACCGCCTTGGCGCCAATCGCGATGGCTTCTTTAACGATGCCGATTGCGGCCTCCGGTTTGCGAAAAACATCGACAATATCTATTCTGTCCGGAATCGTTTGAAGGTCAGCATAGGCTTTTTGTTCCATAATTTCTTTTTCCTTGGGGTTGACGGGTATAACTTTATAACCCCATGTCTCAAGGTACTTGGCAACACTGTACGACGGCCGGTCGGGATTAGGTGACATCCCAACCACCGCGATTGTTCGGGATTCACCCAAAAGATTTATTATAGTATGATCATCCGGGTTTTTCCAGCCTCCCCCGACGCCATCGTAAATCGGCATGATTATTTCAATACCCGGGATAACCGGTCGATCAGTTGTGCCTTGGGTATGGCTCCGACTACCTGATCGACCACTTTACCTTGTTTAAAAAACAGCAGGGACGGAATCGACATGATGCCGAATTTCGCCGCCATTCTCTGGTTATTATCAACGTCCACTTTGGCAATTTTAACCTTGCCATCATATTCAATGGCCACTTCCTCCAGTATCGGCGCGATCATTTTGCATGGCCCGCACCAAGTTGCCCAGAAATCCACGACCACCGGGATATTGGCTTTGACCACTTCACTGTCGAAGGTATCGTCGGTTACGGCAACAGGCTTACTCATCAGTCATCTCCTGCAAGTTAATGTTTATTGAAGATTATAAACGTCATCTGTTTTTATTTGTTCCCATTCGGACTTCGCCCCGATGCCGTCCCCGCACCTGATCGACAAAGGCCTCGATACGCGTTTCCTCGCCGCTATCCTGAAGGCCTTCGTAGCTGATATTAAGCCAGGGCAGGTTATCGAGATCGGCGGAGACTTTTCGCGACAGGGACGAGACAATTGTCCCGGGCATGCAATTAAAAGGCATGCTGTTGACAATTCCGGCCGCACCTTCAAGAACGAGGTCGATAGCTTTTCCGATCGACAGCACCGCCTCACCGCGGACCGAAACCGGCAGATATGGCTCGGCCAGCTTTATGACCTTTTCCACCGCGGTTTCATGCGGAATGGAAAATCCTTCGCAAAACAGTTTTTCCAACCGGTGCTCGGTCCGATGTTGATATATCTGTTGCATAAAACCTGCCACCCAATCCTTCCACCGACGGTTGTATCGGGCGTCCAGCCGGAAAGTGTACGTTGTATAATTGACCCATTCGGCAAATGAGGCCAGACGCACTTCGGCTCCGAGCGCCTCCAGTTTCGTAATCAAATGATTATTCGAAAAGCGGTTATTGCGCAGGTAAATCTCGCCGACGACACCTATTATAGGCCGCCCGACCGGGTCGCGCGGAATACGGGCAAATTCAAGTGCGGCTTCTTGAGCCAGAGCATTCAGGTCATTTCCCTTAATAATGTATTCCTGCATCCGGTTCAAGTACTTGTAATACGTTCGTTCGGTTTGTCCCTTTTTGATTTCATACGGACGACAACGGTACAACATTTTCTGAAGGCCGTCGACGAAAACTATCCCCATCCACCCGGTCTTGCGAAAATCCGAATTATTGAGCCCGAAATCGGAATAGGATGTTTCGGAATTGGGTGAGTAAATCGGGATTTCCTGGTAACCCAATTCATCGAGGATAATGCGATGGTACTGGCTGTACTGCCCGAAACGGCACGGTCCGTTGGCCCCCGGCATAAAGAAAACGGCTTTGCCGGGATCGAAATTCTCGCTGTGAAGTTTTTTTATCATGTCGCCGGTCGTCACGACGCATGGGAAACATTCCTTGCCCGAAGTGAATTTTTTGCCATAATGCAGACTCATTTCATCCGGCTCGTCCATAACCTCGGCCATTACTCCGGATTTGCGAAAGGCGGCCGCGACGGCATAAGCATGGTCGCACATATTGGGGATATAAATGATTTTTTCCGACGGTGAAAATTTCTTCATTCGGGGCTTATAATCGGTCGCAGGCGCCTGGAAACGATAAAACCTCAAGGAATCGATAAAGGCCTCCACCCGCGTGATCATCCCGGCGTCGGCCGAATGCTCATCAAGTTCCAACTGCAAATAGGGTTTGCCGCTCATCTGCCGGCGGAAGAAATGAGTGATAAATGAGTCCGGCCCACAGCCAAACGAAGTTAAATAAACCGCAAACAGGTTGGGGTGTTCCCGAATGTATTTGGCCGCCGCCAGTATCTTGCGACCATAAAGCCAGTACATCGTATCAAGTTCCTCGGTGCGTAATTCCAGCGGTAAAAAATCCATCGGGATAACACGCCAGTTCATATTACGAATTTTGGCGGGTATTTCCAGAGACAAACGTCGGTCAAAACCATTGTAGGGGCGGCTGATTATAACCATGCACTTTTCATCGGCTTTCAACTCACCGATGACCCTTTTGCCCTCTTCAAGCAAGCTCTGGCGAAATAAAAGATAGGCCCGATTGGCCCGGGTTAAGGCCTTCCCGACCTCCCGCTCACTTAAACCCATAGTTTTACTGACGTCCCGTAACTGATTAATCATAATGGCCTTATCCGAGTCGATTCGGATTGGCCTGCCGATGAATTTTATCCCCGCCGCCGCAAAATCAAACTTGGCGGATACCGTGTTCGAAATAGATTGCACATAGGGGCAAATATAGCTGCCTTGTTCATCCTGCCGACTCTGCGTATATTTTATGATTCCGGGCAGGAAGATATAATCCACCCTTTTATTGATTAAATTGTCCACGTGGCCAAAGGCGATTTTAATCGGAAAACAGGTTTCCGCCTCGAATTTCTCCAGCGAGCTCTCGACAATTTCATGATTGGACAAGTCACTGGTAATCACTTCAAACCCGAGCGACTCGAAAAAGGCCTTCCAGTAGGGGAAAAATTCAAAAAAATGAAGAACCCGGGGAATACCAACCCGTCCCCTTGATCCGTTATCTATGTCCACGTCGATATATCGTCGCATTAACTGACGCATGCGGAAATTAAAATGATCGGGTATTTTGGTTTTGGCTATATTCTGCCTTACGTCATACTTTTCGCAGCGACTGCCGTAATACAAAGGCTCTTCACCCTCCACCTCAACCTTTCGAATATCGCACAGGTTGGAACAATCAGTGCAGGGGAAAGTAGTTATACTGTATTTTCGTTTGGAAATGTCGAAACCCTTGAATTTGCTGCCCGCGCCGGAATCAGTTTCCATAGCCAGAATGGCCGCCCCGATGGCCCCTGTAATATCATGATGTGGCGGCACCGTAATTTTTTTACCGGTAAGCTTTTCAAAGGCGGCGACCACCCCCTTGTTCCAGGCGACGCCGCCCTGGAAAAAGATATTATTCCCGATTCTGCGGTCGCCCACGACGCGGGTCAGATAATTGGATGCTATTGAATAAGCCAATCCCGCGACCAAGTCATCGGTGGCCGCCCCGGCCCGTTGATGACCGACCAGGTCCGATTCCATGAACACGGTGCATCGTTCGCCGCAACCGACCGGACATTTGGCGGAAAGAGCCCGATCGCCGAATTCCCGTTCTATGTTTATTTCCAATTTTTCTGCCTGTTCCTGCAAGAATGATCCGGTTCCGGCGGCGCAGGCTTTATTCATTTCAAAATCAATAACCGTTTTGTTATTGAGCGATATATACTTGGAGTCTTGTCCACCAATTTCGAAGATGGTGTCAACGTCAGGGTCTATATTGATGGCGGCTGTTGCCTGGGCGGTAATCTCATTTTTTACTATATCAGCGCCCACGAAATCACCGGTCAAATAGCGGCCGGAACCAGTGGTTCCGACCCCAACAACCTTGACCCCGTTGCCCACTTCGGCGCCGATTTCGGATAGGCCGCGACGAATAGCCTCGATGGGTCGGCCCTCGGTCATAAGATAACGGCGGGCTACGACATTCTTTTTCCGATCAATTAAAACGACATTGGTCGAAAGCGACCCGACATCTATGCCCAGATAAACTTCGAGATTATCCAGGCTTTCCCGATAGCGCTGGCGGGTAATATTATAATATTTGTTATCTGGATAATCGAAAGTCAGCGCCTCGCGAGAGCTTTTGGGTACACCCCTGTATTTCAAATAGCCGGCTATTTTCTCCGGCATAATTTTAATTCCCTCCTCATCGGGTTCGGCCATAACCAGCCGGGCCGCGCCAATCGCACCCATTACATTAAAATATTCCGGTATAACCAGTTCGCCCGGATTTAATTCCAAAATATCGGTGAAGGCGCGAATAACTCCCGGATTGGCCGCAACGCCACCTTCAAAGGCAATCGGTTTCTCGAATTTTTTGCCCCTGGCGATGGCGCTTTTAAAATTACGTGCGACGGCATAGCACAGTCCCGCCACGATATCAAAATCCGGAGTTGCAATCTGTTGGAGATGAATCATATCGGATTTGGCAAAAACCGAGCACCGGCCGGCGATTCGGGGAGGGTTGGATGATTTCAACGCCATTTTGCCGAATTCATCGTCAATGGATATTTTCAACCGTCCCGCCTGCTGGTCAAGAAATGAACCTGTCCCGGCGGCACACAAATTATTCATCCCGAAATCGACAACCGTCCTTTGTTCGGGATCCAAAAGGAGAAATTTGGAATCCTCGCCGCCCATCTCAATGACCGTTCTGACTTCTGGGGCGACCAGATAATTGGCCGCCGCCAGAGAAGGAATTTCGCCGAAAAATCGTCCGCCGAGAATGCTGCACCCGGTCCGGCCACCGATCCCGGTGAAACCGACCTTGACAGGATAGTGGAGAAAATCCTTAAATTCGAGGGTCAATAACGACTTAAGGGTCTGGTAGGGACGCCCATGATAACGGCGGTACAAGGTCTTTATAATCTCACCAGATTGGCCGACAGCGGCCAGCTTGACTGAAACCGAACCGATATCAATCCCTAATGTCAGTTTGCTGAAATCCATTTCTACCCCACTCTTGTGCTGCCTTTGCTGAAAATAACAATTGTGAGTATGACGCGCAATTATAATTGTTTGAGATTATACTTAAGGATACTATATTCCGCCGGGAAAATATGAGATTATTATTGCAAAGAGTGTCCCGCGCCTCCGTAAAGGTTGATAACCGCACCGTCGGTCAAATAAGTCGGGGACTGCTGGTCTTTTGTGGTTTCGGCAAAGGCGATGCCGGGGAATTTATACCCAAAATGGCCGAAAAATGCCTGGGTTTGAGAATATTTGAGGATGGCGAAGGTAAAATGAACCTGTCGGTTGCCGATATCGGCGGCGAACTATTGGTCGTATCGCAATTTACGCTTTATGCCAATTGTCGGAGGGGACGCCGCCCCGGATTTGACGACAGTATGCCGCCGGAAGCGGCCAAACGCATGTATGAATTATTTAAAACAGAACTGGCAAAATCCGGATTGAAGGTGGCGGGAGGAATTTTCGCGGCCAAGATGGAAGTTTCGCTGATCAACGACGGTCCGGTAACGATTTGGCTCGATGATAAAGAATTACAGCAACCTCGCCGCTCTGCTTGAGAATCACGATCTAATTCTGGCTTCCGGGTCTCCGCGGCGGGTCAGAATACTCAAGGAAGCCGGTATTGCCTTTCGTCAAATTGTTCCGGATATAGATGAAAACAGCGGTCCGAATCTTCCCCCGGAACGGCTGGCAATACATCTGGCCGAGAAAAAGGCTACAGCCATCGCCGGACAAGCGTCCATCCGTGACATTATCCTCGGGTGTGATACGATAGTCGTGTTAAACGATGAGATTCTGGGAAAACCGGAATCAAAAGAACATGCGTTCGAGATATTATCGCGGCTGTCCGGTCACCGGCATACCGTCTTTTCGGCGGTCGCCCTGTTGAGATATGAAGGCCGGATGGTTTCCGGGTTCGAGCCGACCGAGGTTATTTTCAATAAGGTAGGCGAGGATGAAATCCGCGCCTACATTGAAACCGGTGAACCGCTTGACAAGGCGGGAGCATATGGAATACAGGGTTTCGGCGCTTTTTTAGTTGACACGTATATTGGCAATTTAGATAATGTAATCGGTCTGCCTATGACACTTGTTAATAGTTTGGCGGGCAAATTATTGGCGGAAAATTGATATGTCCGAATTGCATAAAACAATAGGCGACAAATTAAAAATACGAAGAGAAAGCCTAAATCTGTCGCTGGAAGATGTTTCTGAAGAAACCAAAATTTCTGTTGAATATCTACAATCCATCGAAAGCGGCCAGATAGATTCTTTTCCATCCGCCGTGTACTATGACATGTTCGCACGGTCGTATGCCAAAGAAATGGAAATGAACCCGGACGAGCTTTTTGAGGAATTGAAAACGAAGGCTGAATCGGTCATAAACCTTGACATGGAAAAGGATGCCCCGCAGCCGGCGCCGCCCCCAGCCATCGAGAAAAAAAATAACGGCTTTTCATTTGTGAAACTGGCGGCATGGCTGGGCGGCATTATTATCCTGATTTTCATCGCCGTTGTGGTTTGGTCTATCATGGGCAATAAATTCACGGGGTCATCCCCGGTTCGCACGGACCTGAATACCGCGGCGGCCGAGCCGGAAACTCCGGCTCCCCTGCCCGGAGAACCAATCGTCGATAACGCCACAGGCCAGTCGGCGGAGTCCGATCTCGACCTGCCTGAATATGAACCCGTCAAACCAATGATACTGCAGGTGACCACCAGGGATTCATGCTGGGTGATGGTATTGGCCGACGGCGACACAGTCTTAAACCGAAATCTGCCCGGCGGGACTGTTCGCGAATTGAGCGCCGCCTATCGGTTTCTGATCTCGGCGGGGAACCCAAGCGTTTTGGATATCAGTCTGGACGGTCAGCGATTGAAGCCACTGTCGGAGAGTGGAAGGCCATATCGTGACAGAGAGATTAATCAACTGAACAAGAAGAAATATTTGGCCGTACCGGAGGATAGCGGTCTTGTATCGCCTTAAAAAAATATTAGCCCGGTTTAAGCTATCGGTTTTGCGCAAAAGACAGGAATCTGCCCCGATTACCATCCCCGATGACATTATCGCTGCGCGTCACATTTTGATATTGCTTCCCCCCGGCCAACGCGAGTTAACCATGATAAAAGACCTATTGCCGGATATCACCCGCGTCTTCTCCGGCGGCGAGATTTATATCCTGGCGTCTCCGGGGTCGACGGTGTACAATATATTCCCGCGCAAGGGGTATCGCATCATGACACCGACCTCTCAACATCTGGACTGGTCCGGCCTGCCCCGAGGCAACTACATCAAATCTCTCAAGGAAACGGGATTCGATGTGCTACTCGATCTTAACCTCGGGATAAACTATTTTTCCCAGGCCATATTGCTGTCGTTTTCCCGGGCGCTTAAAATCGGGCGCGGCAATCATCTGGGAACGCCCTATTACAACCTTGAAATTAAATCCCGATATATTCGGGATGAAAAAAACATATACAAATCGATTATTACTACTATTGATCGGATCAAAAATCCGGCGACGATTGAGGCCGGATAAGACGAATACATCGGAGGTATTGTGTACTTAAAAAGACTGGAACTGCTCGGCTTTAAATCATTTCCCGAAAAGACGGTCGTCAAACTTACCCCGGGGGTCACGGCGGTGGTCGGGCCAAATGGATGCGGCAAAAGCAACATCCTCGATGCCATCCGCTGGGTGCTGGGCGAGCAACGGGTATCGCTGTTGCGCGGCAGCAAAATGGAAGAAATTATTTTCAACGGAACCCGCGATTTGAAACCGCTGGGCATGGCCGAAATCACATTGGTCATACAAAACAACAAGGGCATACTTCCGACCGAGTATGGTGAAGTGCAAATCACTCGACGGCTGTTCCGTTCGGGTGAATCGGAATATTTATTAAATAAGATACCCTGTCGCCTCAAGGATATCACCGAACTGCTCATGGATACCGGCATCGGGTCGCATATATACTCGATGATCCAGATGGATATGATCGATGCTATCCTGTCGGACCGCACCGACGACCGACGTTTTTTGTTCGAGGAAGCGGCCGGAATATCGAAGTACAAGAGTCGCAAAAAGGCCGCTTTGCGAAAACTCGAATCGACCGAGCAAGACCTTTTGCGGCTGCAAGACATCGTTTCGGAAGTGACGACGCAGGTCAATTCTTTGCGGCGACAGATGAAAAAAGCCGAGCGCTACCAGGAATTATCGACGGAATTGCGCGGGTGGGAGTTGTACATCAGCCGGGCGGCAATCGACAACCTTAAAAATGAACAGCTTGGATTGCAGATGCGCCGAAACCGCCTGTTAGACACCAGGACAAAATACGATACGGAAATCGATAAGCTGTCTTCGGTGCAGGAAGAAGACCGCAGTCGTTTGATTGAACTGGATCGCCGCCTGACGGAGGTCAACAACGGTATCTATGAGAAAAGTGAGGCGGGGCACAGAATCGAAACCGAGATATCACTGATGCAGGAGAAAAAAGAAAATTCCAAAAGGCTTCTGGAAAAAAACCGTCTTGACCTCGAAGCCTACGCCAAACGTAAAGGCCTGCTCGAAGAACAAATCGGAGAACTGGACGAGGAGCTTCGTAAGCTCGAAGCGCTTCTGGAAAATTCCGGCAACGAAATAGAAGAAAGCGCAAAATCCCTGGCCGATGTCGATGAAAAAGTCCTGGCCGCTCGTAAAGAGCACGAGAGACTGAACCGCCGCCTGCTGGAGCTTGAGGGCCTGCTCTCGGCGGGAAAATCCGATGACACCAATATGAAGGCCCAGTATACGGAATTGACGTCCCGGTTGTCGGAATATATCTCGGCAATCGAGAACCTCAATTCCCGCCGTGCCGACATCCTGAACAGGCAGAGGGTTCTCGCAGGTAACGTTAAAAGACTCGAAGAAAGTTATAATGCCTTCATCGGCAAAAAATCCGAGCTGGACGCTCAAATCGCCGCCTGCAACGCGCACATTGAAGACATTTCTGACCGGTCATACAATATATCCGCATCGGTGGAAGCCGCCGAGGCTCGCCACCAGCTATTAAGCGAAATGATCACACATTACGAGGGGTATAGCGGCGGGGCAATTTCGGTATTGGAAGATACGGACCGGTGGCCGGGCATAATCGGTACCGTCGCCGACAATTTCCGACCCAGGGAAGGATTCGATAAGGCTATCGAAGCGGCACTTGGTGAAATCGCCGGTTTTATCATCTGCAATGATAGAAATACGGCCCATGAAGCTATCGAGTTCCTCCGCCGGGACAACAAGGGCAAAGCGGGATTTATTATTCTGGACTCCACTCCCGGTGATGGTGCGGTTTCACGACCGGAACTGACTTCCGACGGCTTTCTCGGCTGGGCGGATAATTTTGTTGATACCGAAAACCGGTTGCAGTCTCTAACCTCTTTGCTTCTTTCGCGCGTGGCCGTGGCCATACCTGAAAATGCGGCACTGTTGGCCGAGCAGCTTCCCCCGTATTTTGCGGTAGTTGGCACCGACGGGCGGCTGTACCGTGGCCGGGCGGTCGTATCCGGGGGCTCCACCGAAGGCATTTCGTTGTTCGGTCGTAAAGAAAAGATCGAACAACTGCGGCACGAAATTGACCGGCTTAAATCCGAGCTGGAGGAGCTTAAAAATGAGAAAAACCAATTAACCGCCCGGCTGGGTTCGCTTCAGTCGGAACGGTCTAAGACAGTCGAGCAACTGGAATCTTTGACCGAAGAATTAGCTGCCACCAACAGCCAGCAGGCCACCACCGAATTCGAGTTCCAGGGATGTGTCAACGACATCGGGCGAATCGAAGGCGAACGACGACTGGCGGCCGAAAAGCTGGAAGCTCTTAAAACCCGTCAATACTCCCTTAATCTCAACCACGACCAGCTGGCACGTGAAAAGACGGAACTCATAGCCAAGCTGGAGCAGCAACAGGCGATTATTGCCGACCTGGAACAACAGTCCGAAAAGGCCGCCGAAGCAGTATCAAGGCGACAAATCGGCCAGGTGGAATTGAGAAGCAAGAAGGAACAGCTGGAAAGTCAGATTCGTCATACCCGCGAGTTGATTTATGAGATTGATCGCAATACGACGATCAAAAAAGATGAAAATACCGCCGCCGACTTCGAAATTAATCATTCCGCTGAAAACCTGGTCATTCTGGAAAAACAGCTCAAGGAAATATTTGATGAGCGAAGCCGATTAAGCGAAAGCCAGATGCAACTGCGCGGCACCCACGCAGAATTGCAGAAGGTCTTAACCGACCGCGAAAAGGAAATCAAGGCCGGACGGATCCAGCGCGAGGAATCCCTGCGAGAATTGCATGACCTTGAATTGCGCCTGACTGAAATCGACTCGGAAATGCGCAGTATCATACAGAAAATCGCGGAAGAGTATGAGCTGGACATAACCGGCGCCGAGATCACTTTACCCAATGATGCTGTGCCGCCCGAAGAACGACGCTCTCATATGCTGGACCTCAAGGAAAAAATGAAGGCCATGGGCGCCGTCAATTTGCTGGCTCTCGATGAATTCAAAACGGCCCGGGAACGACAGGAATTTTTGAGCGGGCAAATTGACGACTTGCTCAATGCCAAAAACACTCTGCAGTCCACTATAACCAAAATCAACACGACCGCCAAGCGACTTTTCCTGGAAACATTCGCGCAGGTTCGTGAAAACTTCCAGAAGGTCTTCGAGGAGCTGTTCACCGGCGGGCAATCCGATATACGCCTGGTGAATGAAGATGATCCGCTGGAATCGGCCATCGAGATTATCGCCCGTCCCCGAGGCAAGAAACTTTTGTCCATAACCCAAATGTCCGGCGGCGAGCGGGCTCTGACGGCCATCTCACTGTTGTTTGCCATTTACCTGGTAAAACCGTCACCGTTTTGCATTCTCGATGAAATTGATGCCCCGCTTGATGATGCCAATATTCATCGATTCCTGAAATTGATCAAGACATTTTCTGACCAGACGCAGTTCATCATAATCACGCACAATAAGATTACGATGGAAGCCTCGGACAACATGTACGGCATCACTATGGAGCAGCCGGGCATATCTAAAGTCGTCTCGGTACGTTTTCAGGAGGAGTCGCAAAACGGAGATTTGATCGATACGTCCATGGCCCATTCTGAATATCAGGAGGATATCGATATCCCGGAACCGATCCGTCGGCGGATGGAATCGCGGATCAATATTGATGAAGCCAGCAAAGTGGAATCGGAATAAATGCGGCCATGCTTTCGAAACTTAAGAAACTGAAGGATTCGCTGACTAAAACCCGCGATAGCCTGTTCGGGAAAATCGCGGCTGTGGTTGCCGGCCGTAAACTGGATGAAGAGTTGCTCGACGAATTGGAGGAAGTTCTGCTGAAGTCCGACATCGGATTACCCGCGGCCGAAAGCATCATCGATAAACTTCGCAAAACAGCCGCCCGGCAGAAGATTACCGAAAGCCATGAAGTCATTGCGCTGTTACAATCGGATATCGCCGAAATTCTTTCGCATAACCGGCAGGAAATCACGCCCTCCGGAAACACGCGCCCGATGGTCTGGCTGATTACCGGCGTCAATGGTAGCGGTAAAACCACCACCGTCGGCAAGTTAGCTAATTATTTCCGTCAGGAAGGCAAAAAGGTTATGATCGCGGCCTGCGACACTTTCCGTGCCGCCGCCGTCGAACAGCTGGAAATCTGGTCGCAACGTTCCGGGGTCGATATGATTCGCGCTCATACGGGGGCCGACCCGGCGTCCATCGCTTTTGATGCCGCCACCTCGGCGAAAGCGAAAGATGTGGACATCCTGCTGGTCGATACCGCCGGGCGACTGCACACCAAATCCAATCTTATGGAGGAGTTGAAAAAAATCCGCCGGGTCGCCGCAAAAGTGGTCGCACCGGAACAGATTAAATCGATACTTGTTATCGACGGCAATACGGGGCAAAATGCTTTATCGCAGGTCAAAGTATTTCGCGAAGCGGTCGGATGCGACGGATTGATAATATCCAAACTCGATGGCACTGCGAAGGGCGGCGTCATAGTGGCCATCGCCAAGGAACTGGCCGTCCCGGTGGAATTCGTGGGCATCGGCGAGGGCATCGACGATTTACAGAAATTCGACGCCCCGGCCTATGCGGAGGCGTTGTTCAATGCTTGAAACGGTTGCCGTCAGGACGTCGGCGCGGGAGGAATTTATCGATATAACGTCACTGGTGCGCAGTTTCATCGATAATAATTCACTCAAAGACGGTCTCATCACAGTGTATGTTCCCCATACGACGGCAGGTGTAACCGTCAATGAAAACGCCGACCCCGACGTAACCCGTGATATCCTCGATAAATTGCATCGTGAAATTCCGCAGCGTGACGGTTATCTTCACGCCGAAGGCAACTCGGATGCCCATATCAAGGCTTCGCTTCTGGGCTCTTCGGTGCAGATAATAGTCAGCGCCGGAAAGCCTCTGCTCGGCACCTGGCAGGCGGTTTACTTTTGTGAATTTGACGGTCCTCGCCAGCGCAAGGTCATCTTGAAGGCCGTGTCAGGTTAATGTTGAAAATTCGCATCATAGCCGTCGGTAAGAATAAGGAAGACTGGGTCGAGCGATCAGTCGAACATTATCTTGCCTGCCTGAGGAAGTATTCCCGACCGGAAATGATTTATACGGCCGAATGTAAAAAATCCAAGGCCATTCCGGGAATTGAGGTGATGAAGAAGGAAGCCGAATACATCGCCGACAAACTCAATCCGGGATACACCGTCGCTCTACACGACCGCGGGTGCAAATTCGATTCGGAAGCCTTCGCGGATTATCTGCGAAAACTGATGCAGCGCCATGACCAGTGTACTTTTATTATCGGTGGCGCGTACGGGCTGGACGAGGGCCTGATAAAGCGCTGTGACGACCGTCTTTCTTTGTCTCCAATGACCATGTCGCATCAGCTAGTTCGCCCGGTTTTACTCGAGCAGTTGTACCGGGCATTTTCAATAATATCGGGCGGGAAATATCACAAATAAAAAAACCGGCCGATTCATTCGGCCGGTTTTAGGATGATAGTGTAAGTCTGCAGGACTACCACTAATTATTTCAGCATAATCATTTTCTTCGTTTGATTCTGGTCGCCGAATTCGGCCCGGTAGAAGTATACTCCCGAAGCCACAGCCTGGCCGGCGTCGTTTTCGCCGTTCCATTCTACTGATACTACTCCCGCGGGAGATTCCCCGGTGAAACATCGTACAACCTGTCCGGCGATATTTATTATCGTCAGTTTCCAGCAGCCTTGCGATGGCAAACCGAGATCTATCCGGGTTGCAGGGTTGAAAGGATTCGGGTAGTTTTGGCATACCTCGAATTCATGCGGAACCAGGGGCCCGCCGAGACTGCTTTCGATGGTCGCACCGTCATAAGTGGCCAATTCCACTTCTTTGAGATTCAGCGAACCGCTGCCCATATAAGGTATGCGCAAAACCCGGCTTTTGCCCGTTGCAATCGTGACGTTACGTTCCATGCTGTAAACCAATATGCGAATTTCGGATGCTTTTATATCATATCGCATTTCCATGCCGGCCGGAACGTCAACCAGCTCGGGAATAAAGGGGTTGACGTCGTCATATCCGAAGACAAACAGCCCGGCGCCAAGGTCATATTCGGTATCAAGATTAACCGCAAAGAAGCCGTCGGCGC
This sequence comes from uncultured candidate division Zixibacteria bacterium, assembly GCA_937925655.1. Classification (GTDB taxonomy): domain Bacteria; phylum Zixibacteria; class MSB-5A5; order GN15; family PGXB01; genus CALAMC01. Next base: position 79,740 of record CALAMC010000048.1, read on the forward strand.
TTTCCGTCGTGACGACAACATTCTTCTCACCGACTATTGGTTTTGCAAACGGCTGGGCGTCGCCTACGATGACGCGAATCAGATACACGAGGTCAGCCACGGATAAAGCCCGACCGTCGGCGTTGACATCCGAAGCCGCGATTTGACCGTCCACATTGACCGTGAAGGCGGCAAAACCGTAAATAAAGTAGTTCGTAAAGACCACGGCATCCGCAATTTCATACGGTATCCCGTTAAGGTTGAGGTCTCCCCTTGCATCGATCTCATCGGGATGCTTGACGCATATGCCGCCGTCGTAGAATTCGACGCATCGGATCGGCGTGATTTTATCACCCTTCAAACAGGAATCGGGGGCCCCGACACCGAATATCCGAGCGCTTTCCGGAAAATGGATTTCATCATATTCATCCCATTTCAGGTAATTCGAGCTATTGTAAATCCGTAAATCCATGAAGAATTCATTACCGTCGCGGTCGGAAAATCCGTTATCGCCGCAATCATACCAGAAAAACGAAATCGGCAGGAATTGTCCACCGACGTTTTGATCCGATGTGACTTGCATTATAATTGTGGACAGAATACCGTCGACCATGAAATCATTTTCGCCGGGATGGTAGGGTCCGTTGTTGACGTCTGCAATACCCACCAGTCGCAACATGCCATCAGGACATCCAACGCACGGACCACCGGCACCGACCGAGTAGGTAAAATACTCCCACCCGGAGATACCCGTGCCTTTCGAGGCTCCGGCGAAACTCATAACCGAATTGTCATAGCTTAACAGCAAATCAAAACCGCCGATTTCCTCATTGGTCTGTGCCTTGATATGGACCGGAACTCGGGAACCTACCACGTAGCAGGAGTCGGTTTCAATCGATGTCACGACACAGATTGAACACTGCGCCGAGGGATAAAGAACCACGTCGAACATCTTTTCGACTGCCCGGCAACCGTCATCGGCCCGGAAGCAGAATGTATAGGTTGTATCGAAAGTTATGGGTTCAAAACATATCCGACCGCTGTCGGGGCGTATCAGTTCCAAAGCCCCCAGGCCGCAGGTTTGCGTAATGGTGATATCGTCGTCTTCGAAATCCGTGGCAAAGATGCCATCGACGCAAATCGTTCCCTCATCGTCTTCACACCAGGGAATCAGTACCTGTTGCGGAACCGTCAACTCCGGAGCCTGGTTATCGGTTACATCGATAGCAAACTGGCAGGTATCCGCCCCGCAGGTATTGGTGGCAATGATTTTGACAATAAAACTGCCTTCCTGTGTAATGGGGATACACACCTGACCGCCGCTGTATGTTCCCTGCGGAAGAACGGCAAACGTTACTCCCGAACCGGTCGCGCTCACCGGCAGGCATATTTCATGTACGTCTTCAAGACAGAGCAGGGTATCAATATCGCCCGGACAGGTCAGCACCGGAATCGTATTAATCTGCACATTCACCTGAATATTACAGGTATCGGCGCCGCATGGAGCCGTGGCGATGACGCGGAAGTTATAAGTCCCGCTTGTGGTCGCTTTAAAGGCCAGCGTCCGATTTGTGGCGTTGTATACCGCCACGGGCGTAATTGACACCTGCGCGGTTGTCGGATTTATAACCAGAGGCACGTATACCGAATCCGGGCCGCATAAATTCACTGATATCGGCAATGATGGACAGGTAATTTCGGCATAATCGTCAAAAATGACGCTGACCACAATATCGCAGGTATCCGAAGCGCAGGTTCCGGCCGCGATGGCCCGGATATTGTATTGTCCCGCCTGGGTTGCCGAAAAGCAGATTTGCCCGTTGGAATAGGTGCCCATTGAAACCGAAACAACAGCCGTGGCCGGACTGAATGAAAACGGAATGCAGACGTCCGCCGGTTCACACAGATGCACGACATAGGGCTGCGTCGGACAATTAATGCGAGCGGTATCGCCGGTCGTTATCGTGAAGCACACTGTATCGACGGCGCTCAAGCCACAGGCATCGATGGCTTTGATTTCAAGGCAATGCTTTCCAACAGCAGATGGAGTAAAACAGATCTCTCCGTTTTCCGAATTATAATATCCGGTCGGAGTGACCAAGACATTTGTGATGTTGTTGTCAATATCGGTTAAAGTCACGGGTTGACAGATTTCTTCGAAAACGCACTGGAAGTATGAACCGTCCTGCCCGGCGTTCACAACAGGCGCCGAATTGAAAACCACGTCCACCGCGAAGGTGCATTCATCGGTTCCACATTCCATCTCGGCAATGACCGTAATTTCATAATGACCGGCCGTATCGGCATTGAAGCAGACCATGCCGTCAGCATAGGTACCGATCGGCCCGACGGTCACGATGGCTTCGGGAGGAAGTACAACTATCGGGCGACACACCTGGGAGGGTTCGCAGAAGAAAACGGCCGTGTCGGCCGGACAGGTCAACTGGGCCGCGTTGCCCAGATCGACATTAATATCAATAAAGCAAGTATCACTACCACAGATGGCGTTGGCGATAACGCGCACCCTGTATATTCTTTCTTCCGAAACAATCAGACATAACTGGCCGTCGGCATAGGTCCCCTGCGAAACCGCAACTGTGGCTTCCGCCGGAGTTATTTCGAGCGGGACACAGACCTGTTGCGGTTCGCATATAAAGAAATCTATCGGTTCAGTCGGACAGACGATCGATGCGCCCGGTCCAGTCGTAACTGTCACGGTTGTCGTCGCCGTGGCGGTCAAACCGCAAGCATCAACGGCCGTCACGGTTATGATATAGCGGCCGGCACTGTCGGGTGTAAAACAAACCAGTCCCGTCTGCGGATTGTAAGCACCGTAATTAGATGATATCGATACCAGATTACCGTCGATATCCGAAGCCGATACGGCAAAACATATTTCCTCGAAATCGCACTGGAATTCCGTGAAATCCCCGACCGATTGAATTTGCGGAGCCGAATTCTGTTTCACTGTAATTTTAGTCGTGTCTTTATCACTTGCGCCGCAAATATCGGTCACCGTCGTGACGATAAAATATGTTCCGGCCGTGGCAGGGGTAAAGCAGACAAATCCGTCGTTGTAAACCCCGCCATGGTTAACGGTGACATCGGCTATATTACCATCGATATCGGAGACATTTACCGCAAGGCATATTTCCTGCGGCTCGCATATCAAGACCGTGCTGTCTGGAGCCGATACCACAATCGGCGGCGTATTTTTGACAACCGTTACTCCGACCACGTCGCCGGCCACCTCGCCGCAATTATCGTAAACCGTCACGGTAATATTGAACAATCCTTCGCGGTTGGGCGTAAAGCATACCTTGCCCGTCTGGGCATCGTAGGTTCCGCCCGATGACACCGTTACGTTGGTAATGGCATTATTATCGTCGGTTATAGAAATGGGGAAACAAACCGGCTCAAAGTTACACAGGAAAACACTGAAATCCTCGCCAGCGTTCACCATGGGAGGTTCGTTCATGAATACCGTTACGACGGTGGTATCATCATCATACAACCCGCATTCATCGATGGCGCGTGTGATAATCGGGTAAACGCCCGACTCGGTCGGCGTGAAACAAACGCGTCCGGTTATGGAATTATAGGTGGCACCGGCCGAAACCACAACCGTATCGCCGTTGCTGTCGAAATCAATTACGCCCACCGGAATGCAGATTTCTTGCGGCAGACAGAGCCGGACCGTCGTGTCCGGCGCGCTTATAACCAGCGGGGCGCGATTCAAGAATACGTAAGAGAAAAACACACAGCTGTCGGTACTGCATTCTCCCTGAACCACCACCTTCAAATTCTTTTTCACGGTGCAATTCGTATAAAAACAAACCGAACCCGTTTCATAATCGAACCAGGCCGATGACGGCCACACCGTAACTGTGGCGCCGGTCGGAATACCCCCGATCGGATAGCAGAAAGTATCCGGGACGCAGGTAAAAACATAGTCGTTGGCGGGACATTCCAGGTTCATGATTTCGCTGACTTCAACTGAAACGATGGTCATAGCCGTCGCCTGTTGGCCGCATTCGTCGGTTACAGTGATAGAAATTTCGTATATGCCGGAAGCCGGCGGCGAGAAGCAAATCTCGTCATTATTGTATATGCCGGCAGATGGTTCAATGGAAACTATATTATTATCTGCATCAGATATTTCCACCGGAATACATATCTCACTAACGGTACAGGCAATGATCGATGTATCCGCGGGAGCACTAACCAAAGGTGGGGAATTTAAACTTATGTTATAGCATACTTCGGCGGTATCGGATCCGCACCAGTCGGCGGCTTCGATCGCAAAACAATACTCACCGGCTTCCAGAGCGGCGAAAGTCAACTGCCCGGTAACCGGGTCCAAAGTCCCGATACCGGACAAAAGATTATAAGAAATGTCGTCATCATCCGCGTCTATGGCCGAAATCGCCACCGTGTGCTCCAGTCCGGGCAGACAATCAAAAAACGATTCGCTATTTGCAGTAATTTCCGGGAGGGTATTCAGAGTAACTGTTACCGTGAATGAACAGGAAGCTTCGCCGCAATCCGTGGCGACAAAAGCGTTGAATTCATAGACACCGGCATTATCGGCCATAAAGCAGATTTGGCCGTTTTCATAATATCCAATTGGGGTTATCGCAACATTCGCGCCGGCCGGCTCTACCGTTAATGGAAGACAAACCAGTTCCGGTTCACAAAGAGTAACAGCCTGGTTGTCGGGGCAAACGACGCTCGGAGCCGTGCCGACGTCTACCACAAATGTCAGCCGACACTCGGCCGTACCACAATCGGACTCGGCCGTCACATCGATCACATACGTGCCCGATTCGGCGACATCAAAGCATATCTGGCCATTACTGTATTCGGCTCCCATCACAGTCACCACAGCGTTGGACGGAAAGATCGTCAAATCATAACAAATCGTTCCGGCCCCGCAGAGATTGCGATAAATATTCCCTTCGGGACAGTCTATCCAAGCTGTCTCTCCTGTCGCCACGGTTACGACTACGCGGTCGGAAGCGGTTTCATAGCATGAGTCAGTGACAACCAAATCAAAGACATATGCGCCGTCGTGGGTCGGAGTGAAACAGACTGTTCCTGCGATGGGATCGTATATTCCGGCGCTAACCGATGCAATTTTAATGTTATGGTCAGGGTCATCAATACCGACTTCAAAACAAATTTGCTCGTACTGACACAAAAATACCGAGTAATCATCAGGAACCGTTACCGTCGGCGGCCGATTGAGTGTAACCGTAATGACAGTTGTATCTTCGTCGGACATACCGCATGCATCGGTCGCCCGGATTATAATCTGATACTGGCCGGCTTCGGAGGCCATAAAGCATAAATAGCCGTTGCTGTATGAACCCGGACCGATGACTTCGATATTGACGATATCATTATCCAGATCGGTAATTGAAACGGGAAAACAAATCTGGGCCGGGTCACACAGGAAGACGGAACTATCGGCAGTGGAAATGACTGTCGGAGCATTTCCGAGGTCAACCGTAACGACAATTTCATCGGAGATCGTGACTTCACACTCATCAGTGACCGAGAGTGATACAGCATAGTCCCCGGAAACCGTCGGCGTGAAACAGATCGTTCCGGACTGCTCGTTGTAATAGGCGCCTTGCGGCAAAATTTGCACGATGGAGGAATTGCCGTCTATATCGCCAAAAACCACCGGGACACAGATTTCCTCGGGAAAACATTGCGAAACGCTGAAGTCTTCTTCAAAAGATACGTAAGGTGCAGTGTTCATGGTGACATCTACCGTGAATTCGCAGGTATCCACACCACAGCTGTTTTCAGCAATGAATTTTATTAAAATCGATTCGGTTTTATCGGCATCAAAACAGATGGCATCGTTGACATCATCGAATGTAACACCTTCGGGTGTCAATGTAATGGCCGCATTCGAGGGGACATCGCCGATCGGGATACAAACTGTCTGCGGTTCGCACAAAAATAGTTCCGTATCACCGGGACAGGACAAAAACAGCCCTTGGGCCTGAATGACGGTTATAATGACCGTATCCCGCGGTCCCGGCGGCCAGGCGTTTTTATCGTCGACAAAGGCCCCCCGACAAGAGTCGGCAACTTCATAGACAAAAATATAGTCGGCCGAATCGACCGGTTCGGGATAGAAACAGGTCCGCCCGGTGAAGTTATCAATGCGGGTAAATACGCCCGGCCCCTGGATTTGCTTCATAACCAGGCTGTCGTTTTCCGGGTCAAGGGCCGTCACCGTAAAACAAATCTCCTCGCCTTCACAAATATAAAATTTCTCGGTATAGCCGTTGATATGCGGCGGATCGTTATCCTGCACCGTCAGGCATATATCGGCGGTGTCGGCACTGCATTCATCTGCAACCTCAATTTTGAAACAAAAAGTACCCGGATTCTGAACATAAAAAGCCAAAGCTTTGCGCTGGTAATCATACCAGGCACTTCCCTGCAGCACGTTTATCGTTAATTGATCGCTGTCAGGATCGTAAATTTCCAGAGGAAACAGCACGATTGTACCGGTCCAGCATTTGTAAAAGGTGGCATCACCGGACAGAATCTGGGGCGCCACATTTTCGAAAACGACATAAGTCTTGGTAATCTCGGCGAAATCGCCGTCGGTCGAAATGGCTTTGAAAACAACGTCAAAACTTCCGGTTGTTTCCGGAGTGAATTCGAAATAACCATAAGCAGGCGAAATTGACGGGGTCGAAATAAAGGTCCCCGGCCCCGATTCTTTGGTAATGGTAATGGTTTGGACCGGGTCAGCATCGGTTACGCGGATAGTATCATGAATGGTTTCGCCGGGACAAATATAAAATGTATCCGGCGATACGAATGGGTCAAAAACAGGACCGTTGGGTGGTGAATCCGCTAAAATTGATGAGGGCAAAGCAAATATGGAAATGGCGATAAGGAACGCGATTGAATTCAGAAGTCTATTCAGACGCATCTTTCCTCCAGAAACATATTGGTGGAACGATACCCGTAATGGGTATCGAGTATGAATCTATGACAGGCGATTTTTCGCCTTTTAGGGACACAACTATCCTCCTGCAAATGTTCACTCATTCGCACTAACCTAATTCTCGATGAGGCAATTAGCTCACAAGTAACAGTATGTAGTAACCTAAAGATAGCCACTTTAATATATCCTTAAAACCGCTATTGTCAAGCTATAATTACCCATTATATTATTAGCAATGTGTTAGCATTCAATCAATTAGGCAGCCTTGAGCGCGCCCTGATTATAAAAAGTAAAATCTTCGATCAAATGCCCTACTCGCTTTCCAAAGTTGCTCGAGATACTATGCTGCAATTTCCTTGCCCTGTTATAAGCCCGAAAAATGAGCCCGTTCGAAAAGACTATTAACCCTCACGGAAATCGGAATCAAATAATTCAATACTTTATATAAACGCCCATTCTCATTGTGATACAACAAGATATATAAATCATATATATTAATTTGGCCTGCCAGCTAAAAACAATATATTTTGAAACGAAAATTATCATAGGAGAATTTTTATAAGCGCCAATTCTGCTTTTATGCAAAGATTTTCACCCTATTTCAAGATTGAGCAAAGCTGTCTACAAATTCGTTATAAAAACAGATTATTATAGATCGGTGTAAAAACCGACCCTAAAAATCCGGGGTTAATAATGCCCGGCCGCTTATGTTGAGGTGTGGTCGTGAAAAAAATGTTACACTGGATAGCAGTTTCTTTCATAATTTTCTTGTTTATCCCGATAAGATATGACCGGGTTGAGGCCAAAGGCTGGACCGCGCTAAACTCGGAAACCGACAATAGTCGCGAATTTCTCGAATTGGCCAATTCCGCCCATCAGGCGGATGTTAATTGGCCCCAACCGGTAGGCTTTCATCGCGTCGGACAAATCGAAATGACAATAACCAGTTCAGGCATTATTGGCAATTCCGGTATAAATGCTTCCACTGACCCCGAAACCGGCCTGCCCTTGCGGTCATTCACTTTTCCACGCGGAAGCAGACATTCATATCTCTGGGGCGCCGGGTTATGGGTCGGCGGTATAATTGATGATGATACACTGGTCTCTCTCGCGTTATCGGATGCCTATTTGGGCATTGGGCATTTCTTGCCCGTTGACAGCGGAGGCTCTGTGACATTAATCGGTGGTCCGGGGGATAAGCAATTCCGTGTACAATACGATGACAATTTCCCCGGTCCGGCCTGGCATGAACCCAATTTAAAAAAACTGCGGAATATCCGTATTACAGAAATCAGCCGGAGCTGGACTTATTCTCCCCACGATTATTTTATCTTAATGGAACTGGCGATTACCAATATTGGCGACAGACCGATCCAGGACGCCTATATCGGGTATTATGTGGATGGTGATGTCGCCGATCGGACCAACGGCAATGGCTTTGCCGATGATGTCGCTGGTTTCATAAAATCCGAAGGCATTGCCTACATTATAGACAATAACGGAGACCCGCGAAACAATCAAACCTGGACCGACACAAGTGTGCTTGGAGCAATGGGTGTGGCACTCGTTTATTCTGATCCGCCTGCCGCTAAAACCAGTTTCAACTGGTGGAACCGATTTACACCGGAATATGGTCCGCAGTATCTCGGCACCCCCCCGCAAAGTCCGCGCTATATGGCCGACGGTGGCCTGGGTGACCCGGTCAATGCCTCCGATCGATATTACTTGTTATCGAATGGTGAAATAGATTACGATCAAATATATGCCGCCATCATGAACGCCGACTCGGGATGGCTTCCAGCCGGAACTACCGCTGGAACTGGGCTCGCCTTCGGCTTTGATACTCGCTATGTCCTCGGTTATGGGCCGTATCAGTTGCCCCCCGGCGATTCTGTCCACCTGGTACTGGCTTTCGCAGGCGGAGATAATATTCACCAAAATCCTGCTGACTATTTCAACTACTTCGACGCCCAAAACCCATCCGATTATTATAACCGGCTGGATTTTTCCGACCTGATTAACAATGTTCGTTCGGCCAGGATATTGTTCGAATCCGATTATGCCCTGGCCCTGCGGCCCGGAGAAATCCAGGGAGTCAAAGTTTTTGAGACCGGCGATACCGAAATTAAAGCGTCCTGGCTTCCCAAATTGCATACGGACATTGAAGGATATAACGTTTATATCAAACCCGTTCCCGACAGCCAGCTGATCTTTGAAGATACTGTTTGCCGTTATACTACAGACACTATCGGGATGGCTCTTGTAAATCACAACGGCCTGATTTCGGATACATTCCTGTATATTGGCGAATTGATTGACGGGCAAACCTATTTTTTATCTGTGACGGCCGTGAATTTTTTCTCTGAATCGCCCAAATCGTTTCCCCGTTATTTTACCCTCGGGACTCCCGATCCTCCCGTCACCTGCCCCGATCCGACTTACGTCAGCAACACGGAACAGGTTACTATCCGGTGGATACCGCCTACCGAAAGCGATATTGACCATTACAATATATATCGCTATGTCGGTGCCTATGACTATTCCCTGCGTTACAAACCCCGCATCACCACCCGTCCAATCAGCGGCCGTCAGCACGACAGCCTGCATATAATTGTAGACGGAAGCGACACTATCCAATTCTATTTTTATGACGTGATTCCCTACGCGCAGGTGATCGCACCGGAAACGTCATTCATCGATCCGATCACGGATGCCGAACTGTACTATCTGGTTACGGCCATTGACACTGCCGGACAAGAATCGGATACGTCGCGAACCATTCCGATCTATGCCACCAGTTTCATGCCCTACGATTTTCTAATCCTGATTGACAATGACGGCGAAGACCATAATTTGGAATCAATCGACACGGTCATTAATTACTACAATGATATTCTCTCTGATTACATGGTGAACTATTTCATTCTTTCGGATTCCGCTCAAGGCTATGTTTGCGACGACAGCGGCTGTCGCAACGTTTGTCTGAACAAGGAATGCTTTTCCTGGGCGTCATTTGCACCGTACAAGTGCGTCATAATCGACGAAAACATGCTGAAGCCGATTATCAGCCGCTATGACTTCATTGTCCCGTTCGATAAAATACTCACCGACTACATCCGATCGGGGGGATTTGTCGTTTATTTCGGCAACTTTGCAGATGCCATCATGCCATATGGTCTGGATACGTTGACGCGGCATTTTCAACCGGGTTCGAAAGAATATGAGCTCTTTGGGCTGGATTCAGTCCTGCTCAATGGCGTGGGGCTGCATTTCAACGGACTTATCGGCGGCGGCCGCGATACTATCGGTGGCTTCATAGGTGCAACCGCGGCCATAACGCCGTTCGAACAACTGACAGTCGATACGACTTATGACTGGTGGAACTTTGCGGCGCAACATATGACCTTCTGGCCGTACGCCACCCCGCCGCAGACGGCTACAATGTATCCCCGCGCCGGAGCGGAAACAGTATATTGGTATGATGCTTTGTCGCCGCAAACTTCACTTTTTGACGGTCTCCCCTGCGGCGTCAGGTTCAGTGCCTATGGTCAGTGGCACTATTCCTTCGGATTCCATCCCTGGTATCTGCCGAAGGTGCAGAGTGCGGCCTTGTTTGACGTCATCTTGAATAATCAACCGACCGACGTCGATGACCCGATTGACCCTCTTCCCACGCGAATGGTGCTGCACCAGAATTTTCCGAATCCTTTTAATCTTTCGACCACCATCGCCCTTACCTTACCGCATTCAGGCGATGTGACCTTAGATATTTACAACATTCTTGGACAGCGGGTATGCCGCCTTGTTGACGAATTCAAAACGGTTGGTAACCATGTTATCCAATGGCATGGCCGCGATGATCGTGGCGACGAAGTGGCGTCGGGGATCTATTTTTATAGGCTGAATTGGGATAACAAGCCGCAAACCCGCAAAATGCTTTTAATCAAGTAATCTATTGCCGGTCGGCGGGCCGCCTGCCATCCGGGCGACCCGCCATAGGCGCGACTTTCTATAGTTGGCTGCCCCCGAGTATAATCGGCAAGCCGTCTTTGGGATTTCCGACAATGACAATTTTGGTATTGGGAGATTCGGCCAGTTTCTGGGTCGCCTCGATACCTTTCCAGGTTAATAGTGAATTGGTTACCCCGGATGCCACAATTTTCTGGAAGTCGGCGATACCCTGCGCTTCGATTCGTTTTCTTTCGGCTTCCTGCTTTTCTTTCAGCAGGACGAATTCCATCTTCTGCGCCTCCTGATCGGCGGCCAACTTGAAATTGATGGCTTCGGAAATCTTCGCGGGGAGATTGACATTCCGGATAATTACATTTTCGCAGATTATAAATTTCTTTTCCAGCATTTTCTGCATTTCGTTCAATATCTCGCTGTTTATTATCTCGCGTTTGGAGGAATATATTTCCTCCGGCTTGAATTTTCCAACCACGCTGCGGGCCACCCCGCGAAGCGCCGGCGCCACGGCGACATTGAAATAATTACGACCCAATGTAACCTGTAACGAATCAAGCTTGGTCGGTTCCGGACGATACCAAATTGTCACTTCCAATCCAATCGTGGCGCCGTCCGACGATAAAACCTGCAATTCCTCCCGGCTTTCCTCAAGCTGGATTTTATACACGAACATTTCATTCCAGGGCAAATGCCAATTGAAACCTTCGGGATAAATTTTGCCCATTTCGGTACCATCACCGAATTTGTAATAAAATACTCCCCGATGGCCGGAATCGATTTGCGTTCCGCACCCGATCAAACCGAAAGCGGCCGTGAGCAGGACAAAGGCAAAAACGAATTTGCGGTGATTTGTTGACATGACTCCTCCTTGTTAGAATTAACTTAAATTCCGTTTAACAAATGTATGTTATACTCCGAATACCGTGAAGACAAGAAGAAAATTCTATCTAATCTATTGAGCCTTGTAAAAGGCAACGTAACCGTAGGAGTTCACTCTCAACGTGTCCACGATCAACGGGCTTTCGCTTACGGTATCGACCACATAATCCACCGGCGTCTCAACGAATATCAGGCGATTGAACGGCTCGGTCGTATTGCCTATTTTCCACCCCGTCTTGTACTTTCCCGATGCCAACCGGGTTTTCAGACCCTTTATCGAACCGCCACCGATTCGCACGAAAATTACATCATCGCTGTTACTGGTATAAGTCAGGCTGTCGCCTTTGCCATAAATGCCCAGGGTATCATAAAGCAAATACTCCGTCCCCTGTCCGTTGACCGAGGTAATGAAACTGCCGTTGCTTATAGTTCTTCCGGCGGAGGCATCGTTAGTGCGGCTGTTATACCCCCAGAATCGCCAACCGTGATATTGATAACCGTCGTTATAAACCTTAACGAAATAGGCTGTACGGCTGATAATCGATCGGTAGTTATAGGCATGAACCGTATCACCGGCAGCTTCGATGCGGCGTATCTTTCCGTAATAGGCATGCCTGATTTCAGCCGTGGCGTCAAGAACCCCGGAATAGGGCGGAATATTTTTAGGGATGGTATCGATGCGAATAATGGTATCCGAAATTATGGAATCGATGACATAAAAATATAGCTCTGACGTTCCGTTTCGTTCAAAAGCCGCGCTGGTATATATCTCCGATGTAAATAATTCTCGGCCGTCTTCCGAATCACTCAAAAAAAGCTTCAATTGTTCATAATAAGACGTGTTATAGCTCTCCGGGTTCGAGCATGATAATACTGCCCCCAGAATGGCCGCTAATGCCAGCGCAAATACGACATGTTGCATTCGGGATCTTTTTATCTTCATCTTCTGCGCCTGTTTTTTAAATCCGATTTGATCTTTTTTATTTCATCGCGTATGGCGGCGGCCGTCTCGAATTCGAGGTTACGGGCGGCCTTATTCATTGCCGTCATTAAAAAGGCGACCTGGTCTTCGGCTGTCATGTGCACAAAATGATCCGGCTTTTCGAATTCATCCACTTCAGAGATGCGGGAATCGGCAAAACTGGTTGCCTGCAAAATCTCATCGCGCGTTTTGTAAATCGTCTCCGGGTCAATATTGTGCTCTTTATTGTACGCCATCTGCTTGGTCCGACGACGCTCGGTTTCATCGATGGCCTTTTTCATCGAGTCGGTGATTTTGTCGGCATAAAAAATAACTTCGCCGTTTTTATTACGGGCCGCCCGGCCCGCTGTCTGTATCAATGACCGTTCCGAGCGCAGAAAGCCTTCTTTGTCCGCATCCAATATAGCCACCAGCGACACTTCGGGCAAATCCAATCCTTCCCGCAGGAGGTTAATGCCGACCAGCACATCGAATTCGGCCAGACGCAAATCGCGGATGATCTCGGTTCTGTCTATGGCATCGATTTCGCTATGAAGATAGCGCACGCGAATATTGATTTTGCTCAGGTAATTGGCCAAATCTTCAGCCATGCGCTTGGTCAATGTTGTCACCAGGATTCTTTCCTTGCGTTCCACCCGCCGCCGGATTTCCTCAATCAAATCATCGACCTGTGTCGCCAGCGGCCGGACGGTTATCAACGGGTCACACAGCCCGGTCGGACGAATCACTTGTTCGACCACTACCCCGCCGGATTTCTCCAGTTCGTAATCGGCCGGAGTCGCCGAGACAAAAATGGTCTTATGTGTCAGATTTTCGAATTCCTCGAAAAACAACGGGCGGTTATCCAGCGCCGACGGCAACCGGAAACCATGCTCCACCAGTACTTCCTTGCGCGATCTATCCCCGGCGAACATACCGCGTATTTGCGGAACCGTTTGATGAGATTCATCGATGATAGTCACAAAATCATCGGGGAAAAAGTCTATCAACGTATAAGGCCTTTCGCCCGGTCGGCGACCGGTCAAATGCCTCGAGTAATTTTCAATGCCGCTACAATAGCCTATTTCCTGCATCATTTCAAGGTCATAGCCGGTCCGCGATTCAAGTCGCTGCGCTTCCAGCAGTTTCCCAACGGCGCGAAGATTTTCCAGCCTTTCGGCCAGTTCCGCCTTTATAGATACAACGGCTTTTTCCATTTGCGGCCGGCTGGTGATAAAATGCTTGGCCGGATAGACGGCGATCTTGTTGCGCTCGGAGATTATTTCTCCGGTCACCGGGTTGAATTCCGTCAGGCGCTCGATTGCGTCCCCGAATAACTCAATCCGAATGGCCGTCTCCTGATAGGCCGGGATCAGCTCGATAATGTCCCCGCGCACCCGAAAATTGCCACGGGAAAAATCAATATCATTGCGGTTATAATGGATATCTATCAGGGCGCGGATTATTCGATCCCGCTCGTATTCCTGCCCCAATTCCATAAATAGTAGTTGTTCGGCGTATTCTTTGGGTGACCCCAAACTGTAAATGCAGGAAACCGAGGAAACGATAATCACATCTTCCCGCTCCAGAAGTGAAGCGGTCGCCCGAAGGCGCAACCGGTCGATATCCTCGTTCATGGACGTGTCTTTTTCTATATATGTATCTGTGGTCGGAAGATATGCCTCCGGCTGATAATAATCGTAATAGCTGATAAAAAACTCGACGGCATTATGCGGGAAAAATGCTTTCAACTCCCCATAAAGTTGAGCCGCAAGTGTTTTATTATGGGAGATGACCAGTGTCGGTCGGCCATAACGCGCAATGACATTGGCAATGGCAAAAGTCTTGCCGGAGCCGGTTACGCCCAAAAGCGTCTGATATTTATCGCCTCGGATCAAACCCGCCACCAGTTGTTCAATGGCGGCCGGTTGATCGCCGCGAGGCTGATACGATGACACCAGTTGAAACAATGATCTATCCATCCGGCTGGTCACGGCCGTCTTATCCCGCCTTTGTATAGTTTCAGGTTTGTTCACATGGATTTCCAATATATATCAGAAATTGTCCATTTCAATCACTTTATAAAACAATTGAACCTGGTTGTGGGTTCAATCATATAATAATGGAACGACGAAAAGAGGCATTCGTTTAAGCATAATTGAACTGGAGACGGCAAACAATCGCCAAAGCCGCATAATTTTAGCTTGACTGATGGCATAAAATGGGTATAATTATCGTTTTATTGTCAGGGTTTGATAACAAAATATGGAGGATATAGAATGTACGCAGTTTTCGAAGCGGGTGGATTGCAGTTTAATGCCGTAGAAGGCGCGACTGTTAAAGTCCCGTTTATTTCAGCCGACCCCGGTTCGACCGTCTCCCTCGACAAGGTTCTCCTGATCAAAGACGGCGAAAATGCCCTGGCCGGGTTCCCCTACCTCGATGCCGCTAAAATCGAAGCCGAGGTTGTTGCTCAGGGTCTGGCCGAGAAGGTAACCGTTTATAAATTCAAAAGGCGGACCAAGTACCGCCGCACCCGGGGACATCGCCAAAAATACACGGAAATCAAAATCAAGAAAATAGTGTCGCCGGAAAATTGAACCAGTCAGATTCGCGCATAAAATTAGCCAGACCGGGATTATCCTTATTCCGGTCTTTTCTCTTGATTGGGCTTTTAACCGTGTTTTTATCTTCCGGCGCGTCGGCTCAATCTTTTAAAATCATCGATATAATAATCGAGGGTAACCGCGCGGCGACGTCCGACATGCTGCAAACGGTAATAAATCTTAAGCCCGGCGACGAACTCAAACCCAATGTCATCCCCGGTGCCGTGAGAAGACTTTATAATCTGGGTTTTTTCAAAGATATCAAGGTTGACGCCGAGGAGGTGCCCGGCGGGGTCAGGCTGATCTTCCGCCTGGAGGAGTTACCCCGCCTAAAAAGCCTTGAGTTCAGAGGCAACGATAAGATTAAATCCGACGACCTCGAAGAAAAACTCGGATTGACCATCGGCCGCTATTTGACGCCTCATCTTATTTTCGAAAAACGCAATAAAATCCTCGCCCTCTACGGCGAGAAGGGATATTTCCTGGCGGAAGTGGACTACGAACTGGATTACGGCAATGATTCCGCCTCTGCCGACCTCATTTACAAAATCCGTGAGGGGTCCAAGGTCAAGGTTGAAAAAGTGTATCTGACCGGCAGCGTTCAAACCCCGCCCGATAAAATCATCGGAAAAATGCGTAATCGCAAACGAGGGTTTTTGAAGTCATCCAATTTCGACAAGGAAAAATACCCGGAGGATCTGGATAAAATTATCGCCTATCTTCACGACCGTGGTTTTGTCGATGCTTACCTGAAATCCGATTCCATAACCATCGATTCGGTGCGCAACCGAATGACGATATATCTCGACGTCTATGAAGGACCGCGGTATTACTTCGGCAAAACAACCTGGAGCGGAAACCAGGTTTTGCCATCGGACCTGCTGGACAAGGTTGTGAAATACAAAGAAGGCGACATTTTCAATCGCAACAAATTTGACAAATCGACATGGGAAGTTTATTTCGCTTATCAGGAAAAGGGGCATTTGCATACCAGGGTTATCGATGAATTTAAAACCCGCGACAGCATCATCGATATCAACTATGATATTGTCGAAGGCCTTCCCTCGAAAATTAACCTGGTCAACATTATCGGCAATACTAAAACCAAGGATTTCGTCATAAGGCGCGAAATGGTAACCCGCCCCGGACAGACTTTCCATCGGTCATATCTTCTCCGTTCGGTGCGCGAGGTTATGGCCCTCAACTATTTCGAAACCGTCATGCCGGATTTTGTTGATCTGCCCAGCGGCGATGTCAATATCATTATGAATGTCAAAGAAAAACAGACGGGTTCGATATCGGCCGGGGCCGGATACAACGGGCGGGATAAATTCGTCGGGACTTTCGGCATGGGAATCCCCAATTTCAGGGGTATGGGTCAAACACTGAATTTCAATGTCGACGCCGGAAGCAGTACCAATTCCTATTCTATATCCTTTACCGAACCGTGGCTGTTCGGACGACCGACTTCACTGGGGGCCGACCTTTATATTTCCAATCAGGACTATTATGACGATTATACCGAGGGACGCCGAGGAGCGGCCATTCAAGTCGGAAGGCGCTTGCGCTGGCCGGATAACTATACACGCGCCTACGTGCGCTACCGCATCGAGGACGACCGGTTTTTCGATTTCAGTACTGCTTATCGCTACGCCAATTCGGAATTAAGCCGCTACATATACGATGAACCAGTCTATGATAACGAAGGCAATATCATCGACATCATAGCACAGGGTGACACTACTTTCGTCGCCGGTAATCCTCTTCCAGGATCGCTATTGGAATTCGGGGAAGAATGGAAAACTTCCTCAAGCCTGCAGTTTACAATTACCCGTGACAGCCGCAATTTGCCCGAATTCGCCACCTCCGGATCAAAAATTACCTACTCCTTTGAAAATGTGGGCGGATTTCTCGGTGGTTACTGGAAATATCAAAAACATATGTTGTCTCTGGCGAAATTTATACCGGTCTTCAAAGATATCGCCCTCGCCGGGAAATTAACCATCGGGGCCATTCATGCGCCCGACGGCGACAATCGCATACTGGCCTTCAGCCGCTTTTCCCCCGGAGGAACCGATTATGACGGCGTTGTCCGTGGGTACGACGGCGGTTCGTTGACACCGGACACTATGCAGACCATTAACGTTTATGAAGAGTTTTATGATATTGATTCCAACCTGGTTGCTACCGGATTATACCAATCCACCTCGCGCACCCGCGTTCGCGGCAATTATATGCTGGTAGGTAACCTGGAATTGCAGATTCCCCTTATAAAAAACCAACTTTATGGTCTGCTATTTACCGACGCCGGGAATTCCTTTCTGGAGTTGTCCGACTATAAACCGAATCGGATGTACCGTAGCTATGGTTTCGGATTCCGTCTGGTCGTGCCCGGTATCGGAACACTTGGATTCGATTTTGGCTATCCTCTCGACGATCGGGTCGGTCAGGATAAAGGCTGGAAACCACATTTCCAGATTGGAACCACAATCAGATAATTTTGTATTGGCAATAAGATGAAATCAATAAAAGGAGTCAACATTATGAAAGGAAGACATAATCTTTGGGTCTTGTTGGGAGCGCTTGTCATGGCGCTAACCCTGGCCGCATCGGCCGGGGCGCAAGTGGGCAAATTCGGGTATGTCGATTCAGATAAAATTTTTACCAACTATAAGGAGTGGCAAAAAGCCCAGGATGACTATAACGCCGAATATAAGGCCTGGGATGAAGAAGGCCAGAAAATGCAGAACGATCTTGAAGAGTTGATTACCGAATATGACAAGCAAAGACTGATTCTGTCCCCTGAAAAGAAAAAGGAACGCGAAGCGGCCATCGATGCCAAACGCCAGGCTCTTGACGCTTTCACCAAACGCATTTTCGGACCCAATGGGCAGGCCGAACGACGTAATTCCGAACTGGTGCGTCCATTGCTTGAAAAAATAAATAATGCCATTGAACGCGTAGCCATGGAAAATAATTACGATTTCATATTCAATTCGAGCGGTCTGGCCTATGCCCGGCAGGACTATGACGTTACCGATAAAATCCTGGAAGCGCTGGAACAATAACCGGGGGCCACTTGGGTAAGACGCTTGGGGAGCTGGCGATGCTGGTCGGCGGGAAAATTGACGGCAATCCTGAAACCGTCATTGAATCCGCCGCGCCGATTGAAACGGCCCGAAAAGGCGATATCACTTTTATTGCCAACGTAAAATACGCCAAATTTCTGGATACGACCGCCGCTTCGGCGGTCGTTGTGTCTGAAGAAACCAAATCATCCCGGATTCCTTTGATTCGACACAAAAATCCGTATTATGCCTTTGCCGTTATATTGGATAGTTTGTATCCCGACCGTCTTCCCGATCAAAAAATACACAAATCGGCCGTAATCGAAAATTCCGCCACCATCGGGGAAGGAACATCGATCGGTGCCTTATGCTACGTCGGGAACGGTGTAGTGATTGGCACTAATTGCCGTATTTACCCTCGTGTGAGTATTCTCGATGGAACCCGCATCGGCAACAACGTTATTATTCACAGTGGTGCGGTGATCGGTGCCGATGGTTTCGGTTTTGCACCGGCCCAAAAGGGATTTAAGAAGGTTAAACAAATCGGATGGGTGGAAATTGGGTCCGAAGTTGAAATCGGCGCCAATACGACTATTGACCGTGGCGCCCTTGGCCCCACTCGAATCGGATATGGCACCAAAATTGACAACCTGGTGCAGATTGCCCATAACGTCGAAGTCGGTAATAATTGCGCAATTGCCGCACAGGCCGGTATAGCCGGCTCGACCAAACTAGGTAACGGCGTCATAATGGCCGGGCAGGTCGGACTGGTGGGACATATTGAAGTTGGTGATGGCGTCAAAGTGGGCGCCCAATCGGGCGTAGTCAAGTCCATTCCGGCCGGGAAAACGTATTTCGGTTCGCCCGCGCGCGAAAGCGTCATGGCTATGAAAATAGAAGCCTGTTTGAGCCGTCTGCCGGAATTATTCAAGCGTGTTAAAAAAATAGAGGAGCGTTAAACTCCTCCACAAAATATCTCTTTTGTTTTCCATATAAGTTTAGAATGGAAGATCATCGTCTTCGGCGCCCAAATCACCCGGCGGCGGAGCTTCCGGGGGCATGTCCGGAGCCGCGGCCCCACCCTGATCCCGGGCTCCCAGGAAATTGAGCCTCTGGGCAATAATCTCGGTCGTGTAACGCTTATTGCCGTCTTTATCGTCCCAGCTACGAGTTTGAATACGCCCCTCAATATAGACCTGCCGCCCCTTGGCCAGATATTCCTTGGCTATTTCGGCTTGACGGCCCCAGACCACGATATTATGCCATTCCGTTTTGTCCTGCATGTTGCCTTCGCGATCCTTCCATTTTTCCGATGTTGCCAGCGAAAAAGACGCCACCGCCGTACCACTCGGAGTATAGCGCAATTCCGGGTCTTTGCCCAAATTGCCAATCAAAATAACCTTATTGATGCCCGCCATATTATCTTCCTTATGTTAGGCTTAATTTTCGATGACCTAATATATACGCCGACCTTGTTGCTGTCAATCATCTTATTTAGCCTGCCTGATTTTGCTTGCAAGTGTAGTTAAAGTCGATATTTTGCTGTGAAATACAGGATGGTTATAGACTTTATGAATAAAAAAGGCACTCTTTATCTTGTCCCGACCCCGATCGGTAATCTGGGCGATATGACACCCCGCGCGGTGGAAACGTTGAAACATTCAAACCTGATCGCCTGCGAAGATACCCGCCTGTCGGGCCGCTTGCTCAAGCATTTCGGCATTGATGCCCGCACCATAAGTTATCATGATTTTAATGAACAACGACGCCTTCCCAAATTGCTGGAGATATTAAATAACGGCGGAGACATTTCGGTTATAACCGACGCCGGTTCGCCCGGCCTTTCGGACCCCGCCTTTCGTATAATTCGCGCCGCCATCGAGAATGATATCGTCGTTTCGGCTCTCCCCGGAGCCAATGCCCTGATTCCGGCTGTGACCGGTTCCGGTTTGTCTCTGGACCGTTTCTTTTTTGAAGGATTTTTGCCGCCGAAATCGGGGTCAAGAAAAAACCGCCTGAAAAGACTGGCCGACTTCGAACATACTTTGATATTCTATGAATCGCCCCATCGCATCGAAAAGACACTGGCCGATTGTCTGGAAATCCTCGGCAATCGCCGCGCCTGTCTGGCCCGTGAAATATCGAAAATTCATGAAGAATTCATCCGCGGAACGCTGGAGCAGTTGCTGGAAATAGCGCTATCCCGCACTCTCAAAGGCGAAATGGTGCTGGCTGTCGAAGGCGCGTCCAAAAGCAAATCACAAGATGCATCCTGAAATATTTCATATGGGGGCGTTGGCGATCCGAAGCTACGGCGTCATGCTGGCTCTGTCGTTTATTCTCGGCATCTGGTATGTATCCCGGATGTCACGTGGAACGGAATTGACATTTTCACGCATCCTGGTACTATCGTACATCATGATTTTAGGTGGCGTGATCGGGGCGCGTCTGTTCTATGTTCTATTCCATATTAATGAATTTTCCGGTCAATGGCTCGACACGATAAATCCCTTCCAAAGCGATCGCATGGGTTTCGCCGGACTGAATATGTACGGCGGGATATTTATCGGACTGGCCATGGCCTTCATATATTTGAAACTGACCGGTCAAAAAATCCTTTGGACGTTGGACCTGTTTGCCCCGACTATCGGGCTGGGCCTGTTTTTCACCCGCATCGGCTGTTTTTTAAACGGGTGTTGTTTCGGGATACCGACCGATTGTTTTCTGGGTATGACTTTTCCGCCCGGTTCAACGCCCTGGTTTCTATTCGGAGATACGCCCATTCACCCGGCGCAGTTATACAGCTCGCTTTCCGGTTTGGTTCTGTTCTTATTTCTGCACTGGAAACTTAAAAATAAGCAATTCGATAGTGAAATCATCGCCTGGCTGTTAATGCTTGAAGCCTGCTTTCGTTTCGCCGTCGAATATGTCCGTTATTATGAAGCGGCCATGCTCGTGCGTATTCACGGCTTTGATATGACATGGAATCAGGTCATGGCCCTGATCATGATGGCCGGCGGGGTCTTTTTATACTTGAGGAGACGATTGAAATCATCAAAACATGGAGATTGCGCGTGAGACCGGAACGTCTGGGGGATTTTAACGCCATCGCCTGCGCCATCGTCTGCGGTCTGGGCAATATTGTCGTCAAAATCGGCCTGACCGAAGTCACCACCGAGCTTTTTACTTTCTGGATGTTTGCCGCGGCATTCGTTATTTCCGTCATAGCAATGCTAAATGGCAAAATAAGACGCGAAGTTCTGTCGACCGATTTGAAAACTGCCGGATTGATTTCTCTTTTGACCGTATTTTTCTCATTGGGGATATACACATCATATCAAGCTCTTAAACTAATCGAGCCCGCGACCGTGTCGTTTCTGTCACGCTTTGAAATAATCCTGACGCTGGTTTTTGCTTATTTCTTTCTGAAAGAGAGGTTGACCGGGTATGAACTTTTCGGCGCCCTGGTGGCCGTAGCCGGAGTTTTCATTTTAAAATACCGAACGACTCTTGAAATTTCCCATGCCGCCACCCTCATGATACTTTCGGCCTGCTTTTTTGCCGCAAGCGAGATTGTCGTCAAAAAATACATTCGAATGATGGGGACAATGCGCTTTGTTTTTATCCGAAACGTAATCGCGGTGGGTATATTCTATCTGATATTGATAATTGCGGGCCAGCCCATGATGATCCCCGATGGCCCGACTCTACTTTGGGCCTTTCTGGGAGCGCTTCTTTTGCCCATTCTCGGCCGGGTCACATATATCGAAGCTTTAAAAAGAATCGACATTTCCCGCGCCGCCATATTCACCCAGGCCACGCCTCTATTCACAGCCCTGTTCGCCCTGATAATTTTGCATTCCATTCCGACCCCCGTCGAATGGCTGGGCGGTATTCTTATTGTGGCGGGTGTCTTAATCGTGATGTTGACCGAAAAAATGAGCTTTAAAAGAAGACCGGCCTATTAGTTACATTTCAATACCACCGCGGGCGGCAACGCCATTATTATAATAGTGTTTAATTTCCTGCATTTCGGTAATCAGGTCGGCCCGCTCCAAAAGGCGAGGCTCGGCCTTGCGCCCGGTTATAACCAGCTCAACGTGCTCCGGTTTATTATCGATCAGTCGCAGTAAATCATCGACCTTGAGCAAATTGAAATACGTGGCGATATTAGCCTCATCCAATATAACCAGGTCGTATGCGCCGGACTCAATTTTATTCTCGACTTCTTGAAGTCCCGCCCGGGCCATATCAATATCTTCCTGCTCCGGTTTTTTGACAATAAAGCAATCGCGGCCGTACTGCCTGATAGTGATATTATCAGATAGCTTCTTCAATGATTCATGTTCGGCATAGGCCATGCCCTTGACGAACTGTGCGATAAATACTTTCAAGCCTGCACCGGCGGCGCGCAGCGCCAGGCCGAGCGCCGCAGTCGTCTTGCCTTTCCCGTCACCGGTGTAAACCTGCACGTATCCTTTTGACAATGGGGTCATGGACTTAATGCACTTCCAGCATTCTTTCGAGGGCCAGCAGGGCTTTGGCTTTGATGTCGGGCCGAACCCGGATCGGTTTAATATCTTTAAAATTTTCCAGACAATACGCCAGATCGTTAAGTGTCGTTCGGTACATATTGGCGCAGGCCGGGCAAGTTTGTCCGGATAGTTCGAATATGGTCTTATCGGGATACTGACTCGCCAGGCGGTGAATGAGGTTTATTTCAGTCCCGATGGCGATAACCGAACCGGCCGGCTGTTCTCTGACATATTTCACGATGAAGCTGGTCGAGCCGCTGGCGTCGGCTATCTGCGTTACTTCGGGCGGACATTCCGGATGCACGACGATTTTCACTCTGGGATATTTGCGACGAGTTTCCTCGACATGATGTTTTTTGAAATTGGTATGGACATGGCAATGACCCTTCCAGAGTATGACCCGGGCCTTTTCTATCTGCTCGGGCGTTAGCCCCCCTTCCTCGCGCGAAAAATCCCAGATAACCATTTCCTCCGGCTTGAGGCCGTACTTAAGGCCGGTATTGTACCCCAGATGCTGGTCGGGGAAGAAAAACAGTTTCTCCCGGCGGGCAAAACCCCATTTATAAGCAGCGTCGGCGTTGGATGACGTGCATATCAGGCCACCGTGCTCACCTGTGAATGCTTTCAGACCCGCGGCACTGTTCATGTACGAAATCGGCATGATTTTCTTATCGCCGCCGAATTCTTCCAGCGTTTTCCAGGCTTCCATGACGTCGGCCATCTCGGCCATGTCGGCCATGGGACAACCGGCCAGAGGATTGGGCAGAAAAACGGTGCGGCTATCGTCGGTCAGTATATCCGCCGACTCGGCCATGAAGTGGACGCCGCAGAAAAAGATATATTCGGCCTCTTTCTGCGAGGCGGCAATTTGGGACAGGCCATAAGAATCACCGACCGCATCGCCGAATTCGACCACTTCCATGCGCTGGTAATGATGCGCCAGTATGATTGCCCTGGTGCCCAGTTTTTCTTTGGCCGACACCACGCGCTTCTTCAATTCTGCCAGTGGCGCCGCCCGGTATTCCTGTGGTAATGAAAAATACATATCTTTTGCAATATTCTCGCGGTTTTACCTATGGATATGATACGACAACGGCTTGGTTCCCGATAATGGACTTTTATTGCCCATTATCAAGCGTCTTTAGGAATCCCAGCACCCGGCCGTTATCCGGGATATTTTTTAATCCGACATGCTCGATATAGCGGATAACACCCATTTTATCCACTATAAAAATATACCTGTCCGGGATACCTTTGTCATCGAGAAAGACGCCGTACTTGCGCGCCACTTCGCCGTGTGGCCAGAAATCGGATAAAAGGTTGAAGGAAATGCCGCCGATGGATTTCGACCATGACTGATGGGCCGGGATGGAATCGGCCGAAATGCCGAGAACCGCCGTATTCAAGGCCTCAAATTCCTTCAAATGACTTTCATAAGCGGGCATCTGATTACTGCACACGGGGGTATAATCGAGAGGATAAAATGCAATCAGGACATTTTTTCGACCCTGGAAATCCGAAAGACGGATTCGCCCTCCGAGATGCGTCGGGAGACTGAAATCGGGGGCCTTCTTCCCGATTTTCACCTTGCTGAACATGACCACTCCAATAGCCTTCTATCCGGACTTTTCAAATTTGTCTGTCATGGCATTGCACACCGGACAGGAGGACGGTGGTTTATCGCCCTTGTGAACATAACCGCAAACAGTACAAACCCATGTCATTACGTATTAATCCTCCATAGGTCGGGTGCCGTCGGATGAAAACCAAAAATAATTTCCGGCCAAAGCCTCCTTTTCGGCCATTAAAAGTTCAAAATGCCCATTTTCTTCATCGGCCAGATCCTGAAGAATGTTCTTGAATTCCTTGTCGTCAACGGCCTCTTTCCCGGCTATATAGAATTTTACGGTGGCCCGCTCGGCTTCAATGGCGAGATTAATATATTCCACTTCAGACCGAAGCCTTTTCAGCTTTCCTTTCTCAAAAACCGTGGCCAAGGCATCGAGCCCGCGCTCCGGCAAAGCCCCGACCGGTTCTTTGATGAATTTCCTGAACAGGTTACGCAAAATCGCTTCGTGTCGGATTTCGTCGTCACGCAAAGTCTCCAGTCGCTTTTTGGCATCCGGGTTGGTCGCTTTTTCAGATAGAAGGCCATAAAAAGTATGTCCGTTTACTTCACCTTTGATGGCGTATCTCAACAGCGTCGCTTTGTCTTTCAACTGCTCTTCAAACATTAGTATTCACCTCGTAATCGTTTATCCGTCCGCAAATCGGCGCATAAAATATCACTTCTTCTCCAGTTTTTCAAGGGCTTTTCTAAGCTTCGCGAGTTTTTTCTCCTGCCGCATGCGAAATTCCCGCTCAAATATTCCGCTGAAACGATTTTTATCGAGTTGTAATTCCAACTCCTCGATTTCCTTTTTTAGTTTTTCTATTTCATCCATATCAAACTCCTTTTTTATCAATATGGTCAATCGCCCGTTGCAGCCGCCTGACGACGACGGTCTGACCGAGCGCCTCCAGCATTTCATACAGCCCCGGTCCTGCCGATGTTCCCGAAACCGCCAGCCGGGTCGGGTGAATCAACTTGCCCTTTTTCACACCAAGTTCTTCGGCCAGTGAACTAATCGCCCTTTCGATATCATCATGGGCGAACCCGGAAAGCTTCTCAAAACTCGCCTTGAGCTTTTCCAGAAGCATTTTTGCCTCGGCGTTAAATTGCTTCTGCTCGGCATCGGGGTCATAACGATATTCATCGGTAAAAAAGTACTCGCTTTTTTCGACAAACTCTGTCAGCCGTTTACACCTTTCTTTCAACATGCCGATAATTTTCAGAAGATACTGCCAGCGCGTTTCCAGCCAGTACTTCGTTGTCAGTCCGGCCGCGACCAGCATCGGCGCAACCATGTCGGCCAGTTTGTGATCGGGATAATTCATGATGTACTGCTGATTTATGGCCAGAAGCTTTTCTTCATTGAAAATCGGATTGGCCGGGTTGACGTTTTCCAGTACGAATGATTTAATGAGTTCATCCCGTGGCATGTACTCACGATCATCCTTGGGCGACCATCCTAAAAGACAAAGGAAGTTAAAGAGTGCTTCCGGCAAAATGCCTTCCTTGCCGTACTCGGCGACGTCCTTATCCCCCAACCTCTTCGATACTTTTTTCTTGTCGGGGCGTAAAATCAGCGGCACATGGCCGAAACGAGGCGCCTCCAGCCCCAAGGCACGGTATAACAATATCTGTTTGAACGTATTGGTAATATGATCATTACCGCGGATGACATGAGTAATGCCCATTTCATGGTCATCCACGACCACGGCCATGTTGTACACCGCTCGTCCATCGGATCGACATATCACAAAATCCTCAATTTCACTGTTCTGGCGAGTTATGTCTCCCAGAATCAGGTCATGATAGGTCGTTTCGCCGTCGGGGACTTCGAGACGAACCGCATAAGGCGTGCCGCTATTCAGAAGGTGTTTTTCTTCCTCTTTGGTGCCTTTCAGCCAGACGCGGTCAAGCCGAACGTCTTTAGTTTCCGCGGACAGTTCCTGCCGCTTTTGTTCCATCTCCTCGGTGGTGCGAAAACACCTGTATGCATGGCCACTGGCCAGCAACCTATCGACATAGATGTTATACCTATCCAGCCGCTTCGACTGAAACAGTGGCTCTTCGTCCCAGTCCAATCCCAGCCACTTCAGGGCCTCCAGAATGGGGTCTATTAAAGAGGCATCGGAGCGTTCGGCGTCGGTGTCCTCGATGCGAACCAGGAATTTGCCGCCATTCTGGCGGGCGAAAAGCCAGTTGAATATGGCCGTTCGTGCGGTACCAACGTGCAAATAACCCGAAGGCGAGGGTGCGATACGAACGATAACGGGTTTATCAGACATATTTCACCACTTTCAATTAATAAAACCAATTAGCCGATTGTGCCGACAGCCACCGCGTCAGCCCTTTTCTTCCGGCGGCTTTATGTCGGGCGGCATCGGTTGCACCGGCGGGGGCGGGGGCGGCGGGGCCGGATGCGGCGGCGCCGGGGGTTGACCCGATTGATATGTACCATAGGCGTACGGCGGCATGGGGACGGGAACTTCGGCGAACTCCAATTCTATTCCGCCCAGTAATTTGGCGGCCATGTTGTATATGAAAGTGCCGATGATACATAAAACAGTATTAAATATGGCTCCCAAAAAGCCATAAAGAAATACCATCATGATTATCATCACGATGCCGCCGGTCCCACTGTCTTCGAAAAATGGCAGCGGCGTCCCGCCCAGCTCACCCATCTCCGACGCCAGAGCCATAAAAAAGCTCATGAACACGCCGATGAAAAATCCAATAATGGCCCCCAGAATCAGATTAACCACGAATGAGATCTTAATGATCGACCAGTAGCCGATCGATTTAAGTTCCAGCTTCATGCCTCACCTCTTATATTTCGGCGGTCACCGCCGTATTTTATTTTAAAAGTTACCCTCTGCTCCCATTTCTTTCGCCTATTTAATTATCTATTTGCTGTCATTCAATAAATATATGCAATATCGTCCGAACTATTCAACCCTGATGATGAAGCGGGCATCAACCGCTTTGGATTTGCCCTTTCCCGATTGCGAAATGAACGGATTGATGTCGATCTCGGAAAACTGATCGAAATCGCCCACCAGTTGCGATAGACGCAGGAGAGACTCCTCAAGCGTCGGAATATCGGCCGGCTCGGCCCCGCGAAAGCCGGTCAAAAGCGGATACGATTTCAGTGACCGCACCATTTCTTCGACGTCATATTCATCGAGGGGATTGATACGGAAAGCCACGTCCTTGAGTATTTCCACATAAATGCCGCCCAACCCGAACATGATCAGCGGTCCGAAAGATTCATCGGTCGTCATGCCCATGACCGTTTCCACGCCACCGGTCACCATTTCCTGGACCATAACCGTGAATTTATCGCCCTTTTTGGCCACAGCTGATATTTTCTTTTTCAATTTTCCAAATGTTTCGCGAACCTCTTTGGCCGTCCGCAGGTCAACTACAACCGCTCCCAATTCCGTCTTATGAAGAATCTGCGGGGTATTCACCTTCAAAACCACCGGGTAACCCATTTCCTCGGCAAAGGCCACCGCTTCTTTTTCCGTCGATGCGATATGGCATTCCGTCGTGGGAATACCATAGGCCCCCAAAATGCTCAACGCCTTACTGCCGATGATGGAATCCTGTTTTGCCGCAATAGCTTCGTCAAGAATTACCTGCACCGCTTTTTTATCGACCCGGAAATTCTTATAGGATGAAGGCGGGCGCTTCCGCCACTGACGGTATGAATCTATCTGTGACAGTGTTTTGGCGATCGCTTCCGGGAACAGGTAAACCGGGACGCCGTTCTCTTTGAGATATTCCACGCCACGGGTATCCTCGCCGGCGCCCATAAAACAAGCCAGAACCGATTTATCCGTCCCCTGAATGCCTTTCAAAATCGATTCGGCCACGTTCATCTGATTGGCCGTCACAGGCGGGACGAAAATACTGACAATACTATCAAAATCCGGTTCTCTCCCGAGTACCTTCAGGGCCGTTTCAAAATGCTCCCCTCCGGCCCCGGCTACCAGGTCCAGCGGGTTATTTATTGAACCTTGTCCAGACAGCGCTTTTTTTAATTTATTTTTGGTGGTCGTTTTAAACGGCGCGACTTTCATTCCCAGGCTGACAAGGGCGTCGGTGGCCAGAAGCGCCGGCCCCCCGGCGTTGGAAACGATTGCCACCCGGTTGCCCTTGGGAATCGGTTGCTTTGACAGCGCCGCCGCGACATCAAATAGTTCTTCGATCGAAGACACCCGCAAAACCCCGCACTGGTCAAATAAGGCGTCTACGCCCACGTCAAGCTCGGCCATTGCTCCGGTATGCGAGGAGGCCGCCTGCGCCCCCTGTTTGGTGCGGCCCGATTTGACCGCCACGATGGGTTTGGTGCGGGAAATAGCCCGCGCAATTTTAGTAAACCGGCGGGGATTTCCAAAATTTTCCAGATACAATAAAATTATATCCGTATCGGGGTCATTCTCCCAGTACTCGAGAATATCATTGGCCGAAATATCGGCCTTATTTCCAATCGAAGCCACCATCGAAAATCCCAGTCCGATTTCCGTGGCATGACTCATGATCGCCTCACCTAAAGCACCCGACTGCGAAATAAAGCCGACCCGGCCGTGGCGCGGATGCGTTTTGCCGAAGGTGCAGTTGAGATTGTACTTTGGATCGGCATTAACCACACCAAAGCAATTGGGGCCAATCATGCGCATTCGGTATTGACCGCAAATATCGATCAGACGGTTTTCGAGTTCCGTACCCCGGCCGCCCACTTCTCGAAACCCGGCGGAAATCACTACCAGCCCTCGCACCCCCTTCTGGCCACATTGCTCGGCAACTTCCGGGACAAAATCACGGGGAACGACTATAATGGCCATGTCGACGGCATCAGGGACGTCAAGTATTGTCGAGTAACACTTGATCGAATGTATGACCGAAGCCTTGGGATTAACCGGAAAAACCTTGCCGTTGAATTCGTTGGAAATGATGTTATGCAAAATCTCCCGGCCGATGGTGCCCTTGCGGGTCGAGGCCCCGATGACGGCTACCGAGCCGGGTCGGAAAATATAATCAAGTTCATGCATAATAATATCCTTGCCCAATGAAAAATCCTTAACGCGTCATATTGTAACAGGTTATATAATACAATCAATATGGTGTGAAAAAGTCAAGGTTTAAATGATTGGATAAAATCCAAAAAAATGGCCGACAGAATAACTCTGCCGGCCATTGGGCGAGGTAGGGATAAGAGGGAACTAAGAGGAGTTGTTGTCTTCATCCGAGAGGTCGATCATTTTTAGACCATCGGCATAGTCCGTGACGCTATCCCGGGTCAAATTCATCAGCTTCTGCATGACCGTGCGAATCCGCATGGCCGACTCCTCGACCGTCTCCAGTTTCTTGATCAAATCCTTGTCGAGTTCACTCCGCCGCATTAAAAGAAGCTGGATATTGCCCAGCACGGCTGTCAAAGGATTGTTGATCTCATGGTTGAGCGTGGTCGAGGTTTCAATAATCGCCTTGATACGCTCTTTGCTGATTCTCTTATCCATATCCTCAATCGGTTCGCCCAGACCCGACGCCACCAGTGACACCGAAAGCGCCGCCCCCAACGCTTCCAGAAACTCGTCTTCACGAACCAGCGACCCGGTCCCGGGCTGTATCCCGATAACCGCCCCCAGTATTTTTCTTTTTGATTTGAGCGGCAGCGTGAACCCGGTCACCGGCTTGTCGCCGCCAAAAGACAAATAGGCCGAAATCAGATTATTGTTCTTTCGTAAACTGGAAAACAGATCGTTTTCCAGATCATCTAACCGTCTTTTATCTCCATCGGTTTCGAAATAACCCGATGTCAAAACTGCCCGACCGTCATCATCCCATAATAACAGTCGTGCCGCCGACATACCCAGAAGGCGTGCGGAGTTTCGCAGGGCGGCTTCGGCGATTATCGCCGGTTCATTTCCTGAAGTCCATGACTGGGCAATTTCACGTAAAATATGAAATTGAGCCATGGCTTTGTTATAAGCGGCATTTTCAGACATATAACTGCTCAAAGCCGTCTCACGCAAATGGTATGCCCTAAAAAGCGGCCCAAATAGAATGTAATACTCCACCAACAAACATGGCCATTAATTCATAAGTCCCGATTATAAAAGCGCTTGAAATTAAGTTTGGCATCAATCGCGTAATAAGGATTTGAAGGCCATAAAAAGACTGCATGGATTTTCACATATATGGCATCTTTATATCATTTGTGCCCTTGACAAGAGCATGTTGCGGCATTAATATGATAGTTTTTACTGACGACGTGGAGATATGATAGACCGATTCTCAATGCACGACAATTGCGGCGTCTTCGCCATTTATGGCTCCCCACGGGCCGCCGAATTGACATATTTCGCCTTATATTCCCTGCAACATCGCGGGCAGGAATCGGCCGGTATCGTCACCGCCGGGAACGGTTCGGTTCATATCTATAAGAATATGGGTGAAGTCAACGAAGTATTCGCCGACCGCCAGATTTTGGGCCGCTTGAAAGGCTCCATCGCCATCGGCCATACCCGCTATTCCACCACCGGAGCCTCATCATTGACAAATATCCAACCGCTTTTGATTACCAATAGAAGCCAGAAACTGGCGATTGCCCATAACGGCAACTTGACAAATTCATATCAGCTTCGCAAGAAACTTGAGCGGAGCGGCTCAATCTTCCAGACCACATCCGATACAGAGATTTTCTTGCATTTGGCGGCCTTATCAAAAAAAAGGACATGGTTCAGCCGCCTGTGCGATACTATGAGTCACGTCGAAGGAGCCTATTCTATCGTATTTATAACCGAAGAATCAATCTATGCCATGCGCGATCCAATGGGCTTTCGACCCTTATGCCTGGGCCAATACAATGGCAAGGCCTGGGTAGTCGCCTCTG
The DNA here is from genome assembly GCA_937925655.1 of uncultured candidate division Zixibacteria bacterium. Lineage (GTDB taxonomy): Bacteria > Zixibacteria > MSB-5A5 > GN15 > PGXB01 > CALAMC01. Next base: position 111,220 of record CALAMC010000048.1, read on the forward strand.
AAACCTGCGCCTTCGATATTATCGGGGCCAAATATGTCCGCGAAATCGAGCCGGGCGAAGTGGTCGAAATTAGCCGCAAAGGCATCCGCTCGGCCTTCCCGGTCAAAAAGCAACCCCATGCCTTTTGTATATTTGAATATATCTATTTTTCGCGCCCGGACTCGAAAGTCTTCGGAGAAAATGTCGATAAAATCCGCCGCCGTCTGGGCCGCCAACTGGCCCGCGAGCATCCCGCCGATGCCGATATAGTCATCGGTATCCCGGACTCCGCCAACACCGCCGCCCTGGGTTTTTCCGAACAATCCGGCATTAAATTCGAAATTGGCCTTATCCGCAATCATTACGTCGGGCGAACCTTCATCGACCCGGAACAGAAAATCCGCGACCTCGACGTCAAAATAAAATTCAATCCGGTCAAGGGGGTCTTAAACGGCAAACGCGTGGTGGTCGTCGACGATTCCATTGTTCGCGGCACGACCTCCAAGAAGTTGGTAAAATTGATTCGTTCCGCCGGGGCCAAAGAGATTCATATGCGGGTTTCAGCACCGCCGATAATTTCCCCGTGTTACTTCGGAATCGATATGCCCACACGGGAAGAATTGATCGCCTCGTCCAAATCGGTTAAGAAGATTCAGGAATATCTAGGCGTCGATTCGCTCGGGTATTTATCCATCGACGGCATGTTGTCGATGCCTTCGCTGCCAAACGGTAGTTTCTGTGTCAGCTGTTTTTCCGGCCGTTACCCACTTAAAACAGCGGCCGTGAACGATAAGTATCGGCTCGAAAAAGTATAGCATCACAATACCACTGTATCTTTCTGCAAATCAATAACATACAGTCAAACGATATTGCTTTCTTGACTTTTTATAAATCAAGCGTATTTTTAATCAGAGTATTTACTAACCGTCGATTGCTATTAAGGATTACCGCCGTCCTGCCGTAAATATATACAAACCCGGAGGAAATGACATTGTCAGTCGTAAAACCGTCCCAGCCGATTTTCGCGATTATATTGTCTTTACTAATCATGGGGTCGATCACCCATGCCGTGACAGTGAATGCTGAAAACCCATCGTTCGTTTCAGATAATCTTAGGACCCGCCAAGTTCCCGAAAAACAGACACAAATAAAAATCTCCGATCAGGCCAATATTTCACGGATAATCGTCAAGTTTAATGAGGGTCTTGACATCCGCGTCGACGGCAATGAATTCGTATCGAAAACGAACAAGTCAGATTTGTCGCAGCTTAAAAGCATTCTGGCAGAATCAGCCAATAACCACAAAGAGCCTCTCGTCAACAAACCCGAAAAAAACCTGACAAATCTTAAAGCATCACTTGAATATTCTTCAGGTATTACGCTGGCTGATTTTAACTTATATTATAGTATAGAGGTTTCATCCCCGGCCGAGGCGGAAAGATTAGTCAACGACTTAAACCGCCTTGACATGGTTGAAATAGCCTATCCAGAGCCGGTGCCGGAAGTCGCCGAGGATATCGACCCGCCCACGCCCGATTATGAACCGTTTCAATATTATCTTGTCGGAGCCCCTTATGGTGTTGATGCCGTTTATGCCAATACACTTCCCGGCGGTGACGGCACGGGGGTTAAAATCATCGATATCGAATACGACTGGACGGAAGCTCATGAAGATTTGGAATCGGCGGTCGGGGGGACGATAACCGCGGAAGGCAGTATCTACGGCAAACATGGCACGGCTGTTATCGGCGAGATGATCGCCGGCGACAACGGCTACGGCGTCACAGGCATCTGCCCTGGGGCGGAAATCGGAATGGTCTCGGTTTCATCTTTGAGCGTGGCCGGAGCTATCCTGCTGGCGATGGAACACCTTCAGCCCGGTGATTTTATTCTAATAGAATTACATGCCCCGGGTCCCAGATATAATTATCAGGTTCGAGAGGACCAGCTGGGTTATGTTTGCATGGAATTCTGGCAGGCCAATTTCGATGCCATTCAATATGTCTGGGCCGCCGGAATAATCGTTATCGAACCGGCCGGCAACGGTGCCGAAAATTATGACTCACCGCTCTATGGCCAGCTGTTCGACACCACGTACCGTAATTCCCATGCCATTATGGTCGGCGGCGGCGCACCACCCACCGGATCATCGGGCCTTGACCGGTCCCGCATGAGTTGGTCTAATTATGGCCAGCGGGTCAACTTGCAGGGTCAGGGCAGTCAGGTTTACACCACCGGCTATGGCTATCTTTTCAACGGCAACGGGGATCTCAATCAGGAATACACGGCCACTTTCGGCGGAACTTCCAGCGCCTCTCCCATCGTCACCGGAGCCGCCGCCTGTCTGCAAGGATACTATAAAAACCTGTATGGTGTTCCGGCCGGAGCCGATTATATACGCGATGTTCTGGTAGCGACCGGTTCGCCGCAACAGGGCAATACGGCCGAGCATATCGGACCCCGCCCCGACCTTGCCGCCGCCATCGCAGTGCTGTCGCCTCCCCCTTCGCTATCGGTAACACCGCTTTATATCGATACTGCCGTTGTCGCCGAATCCGTTAACTACCTGACGGCTCGACTGCATAACGGCTCGACCCTGAATGCTCTGGATTTTTCGATCAATATCCCCGACAGCCTGGCAAAATCATCAACCTGGCTTAATGCCGCTCCATTATCCGGTCAGATTCCGGCTGCGGGATACAATGACATCAGCATTACCATTGACGCCTCCGGGTTACCCGAAGGAAATACCGTCTATAAAGGCATTCTTGAAATCGCCTGGGGACCGACCGGAGGGTCGCTCGATTCCCTGTCGTTTTTACCCGTATTTTTCAATATTCCCTGCACCGAAGATACAACTTACACTGCAAGCGACTACCATGATCCCGAAGGCCCGCAGTTCAACTGGATCGACATTACCGCCATTGGAACGGTTATACCGCGATCGCATTATCATAACACTTATAATTACAACGCTCGGCTCGACGACGGAACCGCCGGGCCGTACCCCCTGCCGTTTTCTTTCATTTTTTACGGAGAAGCATACAATCAGGTTTATATAGGCATCAATGGTGCCATCTCGTTTACCAACTCCGAAGTCAATTCCAACGGGTATTACTCCGGCTTTGCCATCGACAAAACTCCCTTCGAAACATTTATCCCGGTTTTCTGGAATGACCTGGTCCTCGACGCCGATGAATTTGGCGGGCACGGGGACATCTATCGGTACAACAGCCCCGGTGGTGATTCGGTCGTCATACTCTGGTATCAAATCGGCAACTTCAACAATATTCTCGACACGCTGACGACGTTCGAAGTGATCCTGACTCGCGACGGCGATATAAACATGCAGTACCTGTCAGTCGGCACATCGGGCCTGTCCGGAACGGCGCTAATCGGTGTCAGTAACGGTGTTTGTCATTACGAAGGTTATCTTCAAAACGGTGAGCCTTCGGAACATGTCGTTACCGATGGGGCCGCCGTAAGATTCGGCAATAACGAAATAAACCCGGTCATGTCCGGCGACGTTGACAATTCGGGTAGCCTGAACCTGATTGATATCCTGTTTTTAATAGACGCCATTTACGGAACGGGGCCTCAACCTTTGCCCCCGGCCGCGGGCGATGTCAATTGTGACGGTAATCTCAATTTGCTGGATATATTGTACTTGATCGAAGCCATCTATTTTGACGGCAATGATCCCTGTTATTACATTCCCTGAAATGAAAATCGTAAAAATAAAAACCGCCGCATGTCGATTCGGCGGTTTTTTTATGCTTTGAATATAATTCTAAAATATCGAGAACATGCTCAACCGTGCCAATTCAACCCATATTTGAGGAATTACACCGAGCACCAGCGTCCCCGCGACGGTTATCAGTAAGACAATAAACATGGCCGGTCGATACGTTACAGGCAGGAAATCTTTGTCCGATTTCATGAAAAAGGCGGCAACGACCACGCGCAAATAATAGTAAACTGAAATAAGGCTGTTTAGTATGGCGATAACGGTCAGCCAGACATAGCCGTTTTTTATGGCTTCTGAAAATATGAAAAACTTGCCCATGAAACCGGCCGTAGGCGGAAAACCCGCCAGCGCGAACATGAACAGCGTTAAAACCGAAGCCAGATAGGGATGCCTCCCCGACAACCCTTTAATGCCGTCGATTTGATTATTACTACCGGTGCGGCAGTCGATCATTGTGATTATGGCAAAGGCGCCGAGGTTGAAAAACATGTACGCCGCCAGATAGTACACTGCCGATGATACCGCTCCCTGTCCCCCGGTCGTCAGCGCCACCATGACATACCCGGCATGGGCAATCGAGGAATACGCCAGCATCCTTTTGATGTTATTCTGAAAAATGGCCAGGATATTGCCTACCGTCATGGTCAGGACGGCCAGAATCCAAAAAACCATGGTCAAATCCGAAAATTGGCCGAATCCGAAAACGAATATTCGGAACAATGCTGCGAACCCGGCCGCCTTGGGTCCAACCGAAAAGTACCCGGTAACCGGCGTCGGCGCTCCCTCATATACGTCCGGAACCCACATATGAAACGGCACGACCGCCACTTTGAAAGAAAACGCGGCCAGGACCATGATGGCTCCGGAATACAGTAACATTTCCGATTGCATCTTTAAAAACGTGAAATCTGCCAGAATGCGGCGTAAATCGGTCGTCCCGGTAGCGCCATAAATCAGGGCGATGCCATAAACCAGAAAACCGCTGGCAAAGGCCCCTATAATAAAATACTTGATTCCCGATTCGCCGGAAAAATTATCGCGCCGCGCCATACCGGCCATAACGTACAGCGGAACCGACATTATTTCCAGACCCAGAAATATCACCAGCAGGTCCGTGCTCGAAGCCATCAGCATCATCCCCACCGTGGCAAACATTATCAGAACATTGTACTCATGGCTGTCGATATTTTTGGCGACAAGATAATCACGGGACATCAAAATGGCCATGATTCCGGTCGAGATAAAAATAATACTGAAAAAGACGGAAAAATTATCGATCGCGACCATTCCGTAAAATCCTGATTGAGGCGCCGCCCATTGCATGACGCCATAAATCATACCGACCGCCATGGCTCCGACCGACAACACCGTCATCAGACCTCTATTGCGAACCATATTGCCAAGCAATAGTATCGCCATCGCCGCAACGGCGATCACCAAATGCGGTGTCAACAATCCGAAATCAATTGCCGCAGATCTTATATCCATAGTATTTCCCGTCTAACCGGCATCAACTGACGCCGTCAACCTATATATGTCAGCCGCCCCCGAAACCGATTTGGACTTTCCCGTCTTCGACAATGACCGGCACCATGGCCTTTCCCCCGGCCAACCTTATCGCTTCGTCCCGAGCGCCTTTGACTTCGAAAACATTGATTTCCTTGAAGTCCACCCCATTGCTTTTATAATGTTCCTTCGCCGCCGCACAGTAGGGACAGCCGCTTTTGGTATAAATAACTACAGCAGGCATTACTCATTACCATCCGCTTTGACAACACACGTGTTGCCGCCAATCATGCAATCTGCGCCGGTCGGCTTATCCGCATCCGTCTGGTTCACAGGCCCGGCTTTATTAACCATGGCCACTATATTTTTGACCGCCGGTTCCATCCTCTCAAAAAACGGTTTGGGATAAACCCCTATCCAAAATATTAATATTACCAGCGGTATCAGTACAAGTTTTTCCCGCGGGTTCAAATCTTTTAGACTCTCATTGGCCGGGTTAGTAATTTTTCCAAAAATTACCCTTTGTAACATCCAGAGCATATAACACGCCGCCAGAATTACCCCGCTCGCGCCGATAATGGCGTAGGTCGGATTGGCTTTATATGTCCCCAGAAGTATCAGAAATTCTCCGACAAAGCCGTTAGTCAACGGCAGACCGATCGAGGACAGCGTGACGATCATGAAAAAGGTGGAGAAAACCGGCATGCTCTTTAATAATCCTCCGAAATCGGCAATCAGGCGCGTATGTCTTCGTTCATAAATCATGCCGACAATCAAGAACAGCGCCCCGGTCGATATACCGTGATTGATCATCTGTAAGACCGACCCTTCCAATCCCTGCACATTCAAAGCCATCATGCCCAGCATAACGAACCCAAGATGCGACACCGAGGAAAACGCCACCAACGATTTGACGTCACGTTGCACCATCGCCACCAGCGCGCCATAAACAATCCCGATTAAAGCCAAAATAGATATGAACGGGACAAATTGCAGCGTCGCTTCCGGGAATAGCGGCAGACATATCCGGACAAAACCATACGTGCCCATTTTCAGCAATACGCCGGCCAGAATGACGGAACCGGCCGTGGGTGCTTCCACGTGGGCGTCCGGGAGCCATGTATGAAACGGCCAGATCGGAACCTTGATTGCAAACGCCAGCGCGAACGCCAGGAACATATATGTTTGCGCCCCCAGCGGTATAGGCATTCCATATATCTTCATCAGATCGAACGAGTATTCTCCGGAAAAACCGTGATACATGAAGAACAGGTACAGCAATGCCACCAGCATAAGTAGCGAACCGAACATGGTGAAAAGGACAAACTTTATGGCTGCGTACAATTTCCTCGGCCCGCCCCAGACACCGATGATAAAATACATCGGCACCAGCATCGCCTCCCAGAATACATAAAACAAAAACAGGTCGAGCGCGACAAAGACGCCGATCATCCCGGTTTCGAGCAACAGCAGCGATATATAGTACCCTTTTACGGCTTTCTGGATGGACGTCCACGAAGAAATCATGGCGATAACCGTGAGAATCGTCGTCAACATGATAAGCAATAAAGATATGCCGTCAATGCCCAGATGATAATTTATCCCGAAGGCCTTGATCCAGGGGATATTGACTTCGAATTGCATGCCGCTGGCAACCGGCTCGAACATGACATACATCCAGACTGACCATAAAAGAGTTATAAAGGCAATAATAAGCGCCACCCCCCGGATCGTTTCGGTCCGGTCGCGCGGGACGAATAAGAGCAGAGCCACGCCCAAAAGCGGGAAAAACGTCACCAGTGTCAATATCTGCTGTTCCATATTATCTCAATATAAAATAGCCCATGAGAATAATGGCGCCGCCCAGAAAAACGGTCACATATGTTCTCATATTTCCGGTTTGCATACCGCGCACGTCGCTGGATATATAGCCTATAAGCGCGGCCACGCCATTGGCAATGCCATCGATTAACATTACATCGATTATCTTCCACAAAAACAGCGAGCCATTAATAAGCGGCCTGACAATGATGGCACCGTATATCTCGTCGATATAGTACTTATTGTATAATACTTTATAAAGGCCGGACAACCTCTGCCGTATCCTGCCGACCACGGTTATATTTTTCAGATACAAATAATACGCCGCATAAATAGCGGCCAGTATCAGAAGCACCGAGCCGATCATGAAGACAAGTTCCGTAGCCGTATCGTGTCCCGCCGAAGTTAGGGCATGGCCGCCGGTCGCGCCGGTCGTCATTTTGCCCATGACCGGCTCCAGAAATTTTTCAAAATGATTGCCGCCGCCGAGTACGTGCGGTATTCCAACCCAACCGCCGACTATGGACAGAACGGCCAGGATGACCAGCGGCACGGTCATCATTTTGGGCGATTCATGCAGATGATGTTTGGCATGTTCATCCATCCTCGGCTCGCCGTAAAACGTCAAAAATATCAGACGAAACATATAAAATGCGGTCAGAAGGGCCGTAAACAGGGCAATCGCCCAGATAACAGGCGAACCGTAATCGGACGAAAACGATTTCCATAAAATTTCATCCTTGGAGAAAAATCCCGACAACCCGGGAATCCCGGCAATTGCCAACGTCGCAAAAAGAAAAGTGATAAACGTCGTTTTCATCGGCCGCTTCAACCCGCCCATGAAGCGCATGTCCTGCTGACCAGCCAGAGCGTGAATTACCGACCCGGCACCGAGAAAGAGCAAAGCTTTAAAAAAGGCGTGAGTCATGAGGTGGAATATCCCGGCCGCGAAGGCCGCCACCCCGCAGGCAACGAACATGTAACCGAGTTGGCTGACCGTGCTGTACGCCAGCACCCGTTTGATATCATTCTGGGTCAAGGCAATCGTGGCCGCCATCAGGGCCGTGGCACAGCCCACAATCGCCACCACCGCCAGGGTCGTCGGGGCCATCATGTAGAGCACATTGGAGCGCGCGATCATGTACACCCCGGCCGTAACCATCGTGGCGGCATGGATGAGAGCCGACACCGGCGTCGGACCTTCCATCGCATCGGGTAACCACACATACAACGGAATCTGGGCCGATTTACCGGTAGCTCCGACAAATAGAAGTAACGTCGCCGCGGTAATCAAGGTCCCGCCCGCCGCGAACACCAGAGGAGCCTGTTTGAAAACGACGGCGAAATCGAGCGAACCCACCTGCCAGAAGATAATGAACAGCCCCAAAAGAAAACCAAAGTCACCGATGCGATTTACTATAAACGCCTTCTTCCCCGCGTCCGAAGCGGATTGCTTTTCGAACCAGAAGCCGATCAGAAGATAACTGCACAACCCGACCCCTTCCCAACCGACAAACATCAGCAGATAATTGTCGGCCAGAACCAGAGTCAGCATGGAAAATACGAATAAATTCAAATATGTGAAATATCGGCCGTAGCCGGGGTCATCGTGCATATAACCGACCGAATAAACATGGATCAAAAAGCCGACGCCGCTCACGACCAGAACCATCACCGCCGACAAGGGGTCAAACATCAGGCCAAAATCGACTTTAAAAATCCCCGATGGTATCCACGTGAACAGGACTTCGTTAAAAATGCGCTCCGTTTCCGGCACCGCCAGAAGGTTGAAAAAGGTTTTAAGTCCCCAGAGAAACGCCAGTCCGACCGATCCGCAGCCGATAAGCGAAATCAGCTTCTTGTTAAGGCGTCCCAGCAGCAGGCCGTTGATAAGAAATCCTGCCAGCGGGAAGAGTAATATCAAATATAACGAATGCTCCATGCGCCTTACCTTTTCATCAAGCTGAATGTATCAGCATTGATCGATTCCCGATTTCTGAATAAGTTAATTATAATCGCCAGGCCGACCGCCGCTTCCGCCGCCGCTACGGCCATGACTAAAAACACGAACACGTGCCCGTCCATCAGATTGAGTGACCGTGAAAAGGCGATGATGGCCAAATTAGCGGCATTGAGCATGACTTCGATCGACATAAACATAATTATCAGATTCCGCGATATAATCACTCCGGTTACACCGATCGCGAACAGCATCGCACTTAATATCAAGTAATGCGTTATCGGAATCATGTCATTTCCTTTTCTTTGTCGGCCCTATCGCGACGCGCCATCAGCACCGCCCCGATAATCGCCACCAGAAGCAGAATCGAAGTCAGCTCAAACGGTAACAGGTATTTGGTATAGAGTAATTCCGCGACGGGTGGGACACTTCCAAAGCCCGGATTGAGATGCTCCGACGTCCTGGCCAGATTCGTCGACCGGGAAACCGTATGAACGACGGCGGCCAGTTCGAAGATCAGCACCAGAGAAAAGATCAGTTTGGTCGCCACGCCGACTTTGCCCTGATCGTATCCGAATTTTTCCCCGCGAAGATTCAAAAGCATAATGACGAATAAAAACAGCACCAGAATCGCGCCGGCGTAAACAATGATTAACAGTGCACCGACAAACAACGCCTCCAGCTGGATATACAACACGGCCTGCGCCACGAGCGACAATATCAGATACAACACCGATGCCACCGGATTGCGCTGGGCAATCATCATGACGGCGCCGCCGATGGCGATCAGAGCCGATATGTAAAATATTATGACTTCCAGCATAGCTAAAATATCCGTCTTACTTTTCTTATTATTCTCTTGAACGGCTTTTCTTTTTTGGGACGGTTGGCCAGCATTTGCTCTTTAGTATAAATAAACGAATCGCGGTTGTCATCCGAAAATTCATACTCGTGTCCGAGGAAAATGGCTTCCTCCGGACAAGCTTCCTCGCAATATCCGCAATAGATGCAGCGCAACAGGTTGATTTCATAAACTTTGGCGTACCGTTCGCCCTTTTCGTTTTCCGCCCCTTCCATATAGATGGCATCGGCCGGACAAGACGCCGCGCATAAACCGCAGCATACGCACCGCTCCGAGCCGTCGTCGTATATTTCCAGATAATGTTTGCCGCGGTACCTCGGAAACATCTCCTGCCTCTCATAGGGATACTTGCGTGTCACCGGCTTTTTAAACAGGTGTTTGAGGGTGGTCAAAAAACCCTTCGGCAAGGCGACAAATACGGTACGGATAAAATTCACTGTCTCACCTAATAAAGTTTAATCCACGCCGTAACCATGGTATTCACCAGGGCCAACGGAAACAAAACTTTCCATCCGAAATTCATCAACTGGTCATAACGAAAACGCGGCAGCGTCGCCCGCAACCAGATATAAAAGCACATGAACAACGCGACCTTTATGACAAACCAGATCACCGGCGGCAGAAAGGGCCCCTGCCAACCGCCCAAAAACAGTGTTGTCACCACGCATCCGGCCGCGATCATATTGGCATACTCGCCGATAAAAAACATGGCGAACCGCATCGACGAATACTCGGTGTGGTACCCCGCCACCAGTTCCGATTCCGCTTCGGGGAGATCAAACGGAGCACGGTTGGTTTCGGCCACGGCGCAGTTCACGAATATCACAAATCCGACCGGCTGACGGAATATAAACCAGTCCAGAATCGACGCTTGTTGCGCGACCAGTTCTTTCATCGACAATGTCTGCGCAATAAGCAAAACACCGATAATCGATAAGCCATAGGCTATCTCATACGATATCATCTGGGCCGAGGACCGTATCCCGCCCAACAGCGAATACTTGGATCCCGAAGACCAGCCAGCCAGCACGATCCCGTACACACCAAGCGACGTGACCGCAAAGATGAACAATATGCCGATGTTAAGATCGGAAATAACCGGATCGATGGTTCGCCCGAATATTTCGAATGTATCCCCGAAAGGTATCACCGCAAATGACAATAGAGCCGGAATAAACGAGATAATCGGCGCCAGGGCATACGTCACCCGCTCGGCCTTGTCGGGAACAAGATCTTCCTTGAAAATCAGCTTGACGGCATCGGCTACCGGCTGAAGCAGACCGAATGGCCCGGCATACATCGGCCCATAACGGTGCTGAAAACGCCCAACCAGCTTCCTTTCCAGCCATGTGCTGTACGCACATCCGGTCAAAACAGCGGCGATTATAACCACTATTTTAATGGCCGATATTATGGCATATTCCAGCATCCTACTTTTCCTCGACCCGGCTTAGCCTTACATAATCCACCCGGCGTTTGCGCATCTGAAGCACGTTCACCGGGGTGGCCGCAAAATTCTTGTAAATCATGGCGACATTATTATCGATATGTTCGGAAATCCGGACCGGTAAAATGACCTTTCCGACTTCGGATTCGACTCGCAAAAGAGTTCCGTTTTGCGCGTGATATTTTTCCGCCAGCGCCGGAGAAATCTCCAGAAACGATTCAGCGCAAAACGCCGAAAGCGATTTGGTTTTTTCCGTGAGATGCCCGAAGTGATGCAATTCGTCGGTGACCACCAAGGCGATATTATATTCATCCCCCGGTTCTTCGGCAATATACTTCGCCTCCTGAACATCCATGATGGCGGGGGCCTTGTGGTTCATGTCGAGTAACATTGTTATTTCATCGTGCAACTGACGGTCGGATTCATAAAGTGGATTTTTCATCTCCGCCGCCAGTCTATTCATGATTTCATAACCGGGTAAAGCCTGTCCCGGAGGATTTATAGCTTTGTCGAAAGTCTGAATCCGACCCTCGATATTTACAAATGACCCGGACATTTCGGCCGGCCCGGCCAGGGGCAGGACGACATCCGCCATCGCCGTCGTCTTGCTTTCAAACATATCGGCCACGACCAGAAAATCCAGCGTTTCCAGGCTTTCCCTGACGAATTCACCGTCGGGGTAAAGCAGCAAAGGATCACAGCCCATTACAAATATCGAATCTATCTCTTCTTTTCTGCCGGCCAGCAATATGCGGTCGGCCGCCAATCCGGGTTGCTCGGGATAATTGTCCCATAATTCCTTAAGTCTCTCGACCGTCGCATCGGGCAAATGCGGCATTACTCCCAGCCTCTGGGCACCCATGCTGTTGGCATACTTGGAAAGGAAACCAACCTGACCTTTGGCCGGTATACCTGATATCAACAGCATGTTGGAAATCGCCGACGCCATATTCTCACGGGTTGCGGACCCGGTTAAAATCTCACCGACTATAACCGTAACGTTTTTGGCATCCAGTATCGCGCGGGCCAGATTATGAATCCGTTCTTTTTCCACGCCGGATATCTTCGAGGCCGCTTCCACCGATGACGGCGCGATCAGCGATTTCAATTTGTCGGCATATTTCGTCTTTATTTCATTGCTTTGTTCGGTCAGGGCCATGCAAACCCCGTTGATCAAAGCCTCAAGCGTCCCCAGGCGGTAAATTATTTCGTCGGTCGATATATCCCCCGATTTGGTCGCAAATGGATTGACCGTATATAGCTTCGATCCGAGCTTCGTCACCGCCTTGCGTACCCGCAGATGAGTTATCGGATGCTCGTTGATAAGGTGCGAAGCGAGTACCAATATCAGGTCGGATTTTTCGATTCCGGTAATTGAGAACGGTTGGGCTGTCATTTCCGAGTACACATCTCCGGCTTTTTCGGGAAGCATCTTATAGTCATAGCGAAAATCGATGCTATTGGTATTTAAAATTGTACGGAAAAATTTGGAAACTGTATACAAGGAAGCGCTATCCAAACCCGGATAAGCCAGTCCGCCGATACACACCCCGCCTTTTTTGTCCTTTATTTCCCGAAACCTGGCGGCGATGGTTTTTATCGCTTCATCCCAGGTGACTTCGACGTGATGCTCTCCCTTTTTTACCAGCGGCGTTGTCAGACGGTCTTCGGCGTTGGCGACCTGGTAGCCATAACGGCCCCGATCGCAAATCCAGCCCTCGTCGATATCATCGTTGCGCCGGGAAGTGGCCCGGAATATCCGGTTTCGCCTGGCCCACAATGTAAGGTTGCAGCCGTCGGCACAATACTGACAGATCGATTTAACCTGTTTAGTTTTCCAGACCCGAACCTTATACCTGAAATCGGTATTGGTCAGCGCTCCGACCGGGCATATCTCCACCAAGTTTCCGCTGTAAAGCGAATCCACCTTTTCGCCCGGGGCGGCGTCGATTTCGGCCAGATTGCCGCGCTGAAATACGCCTAAATCATGTTCGCCGAAAATCTCTTTGTTGGCCCGAACACATTTATAACAGAGTATGCATCGGTTCTGGTTGCGTATAATTTCCGGCCCGATGCGATAATCATCGAACGTGGATTTCGGGTCGCGCTTGAAGCGATACTTCGGGAAATCGAAACGGGAATCATCGATGCCATGAGCGAAAGTATGATCCTGAAGGTCACATTCGCCGCCCTTATCGCAGGTCGGGCAATCCAAAGGATGATTCAGCAGAATGAATTCCAGCACCGCCTTGCGTCCCTGTAAAACCTTTTCGGACCGGGTATGCACAACCATATCGGGCAGGCACTCCGTGGCACAGGATACGGCCAGTGTGCGAAACTTTTCGATTTCGACATAACACATGCGGCAGGCTCCGACCGATTTCAATTTGGGATGCCAGCAGAAAGTCGGGATATCGATACCGATCGAGCGCGCCGCCTCAAGAACGGTTGTCCCCCTGTCCACCGTCACCTGACGGCCATCGATAGTAAGCGTGATTTTATTGCCGTTGTCGCTCATCTAAACGGACACTCCGTTTCCACCAAGCACTTGCCGTGGTCGATATGGTACTGCCATTCCTCCCGGAATAATTTCAAGGCCGATTGTATCGGCATAACGGCCGCATCGCCCAGCGGACAAATCGTCCGACCCAGTATATTATTGCAGATTGTATCTATTTTTTCCAGATCGCCCGGTTTGCCCTGGCCGTGTTCGATGCGGGAAATCATCTGCTCCAGCCAGCCCGTGCCTTCCCGGCACGGCGTGCATTTGCCGCATGATTCGTGCTTGTAAAAATGAATCAGTCTTTCAATGACCCAGACGATACAGGTTTTCTCGTGGATAACGATCACGCCGCCGGAGCCAAGCATAGATCCCGCCGCGGCGATGGATTCATAATCCAGAGGCGTCTCCAGTTGCTCCGGGAGCAAGAAAGGTGTCGAGGATCCGCCCGGGATGATCGCCTTTAATTTATGGCCATCGATGACGCCTCCGCCCAGATCGTTTATCAGATACGATAGTGGCGTACCCATTTCCAGTTCATAATTGCCCGGATTCTTAACATGTCCCGACAGCGAAAATATTTTCGTCCCTTTGGATTTCTCCGTTCCCATCGCGGTGTACCAGTCGGCGCCGTTATTGATGACATGTGGTATGCAGGCCAGCGTTTCGACATTATTGACCACAGTCGGACAGGCATACAACCCTTCAATAGCCGGGAAAGGCGGCCGAATGCGCGACATGCCTCTTTCACCCTCCAGGGAATTTAAAAGCGCCGTCTCTTCACCGCAGATATACGCCCCGCCGCCGGTGTGCACGATTAAATCGAGGTCATAGCCCGAGCCGAATATATTTTTCCCCAGCATTTTCTTGTCATAGGCTTCTTTCACGGCTTTGTTCATCGACCGAATCGGCCCGCCGAATTCTCCGCGAATATATATAAAACAGAGATGACTGCCGATGGCATACGATGCAATGGCCATACCCTCGATCACTCCGTGGGGATCACATTCCATCAACTGCCGATCCTTGCACGTTCCGGGTTCCGATTCATCGGCGTTACAGACCAGGTAACGCGGCTTGGGGCTGTCTTTGGGCACAAAGCTCCATTTGAGGCCAGCCGGGAAGCCCGCTCCCCCGCGACCGCGAACGCCGGATTTTTTTACTTCTTCGATGACGTCGCCCGGTTTCATTTGCTTTAAAGCCTTCTCCCAGGCCTTATAGCCGCCGCGCGAAATATATTTATCGATTCGAACCTGTTCAGGGTCATCGATATATTTAAACAGAATCCGCTTTTCCATCCTCTGCCTTTTTTCTCAAGTCATCGAGAATCGCATCGACTTTTTCTTTCGTGAGAAACTCATAATAGCGGTCGCCGATCTGCATCATGGGCGCCGAAGCACAGCTCCCCAGACATTCCACTGTAATCAGCGTAAATATTTTATCCGGTGTTGTTTCGCCCTTTTTGATGCCAAGTTTGCTTTCCAAGTACTCCACCAGCCCGTCCGCGCCCAGCAGGGCACAACTGATATTATGGCAAACCTGTATCAAATACCGTCCGGTCGGGGCTTTGGGAAACATCGTATAAAACGTGGCCGCCTCGGCGATTTCACCGGTGGGAACGTCTATAACCTGCGATATTTCCTTGTATATCTCTTCATCCAGATGACCCAGTTGATTATATGCCACCGTCAACGCCGGCAATATGGCCGACTTGCGTCTGGGATAACGGACCATCTTTTCCCTGATTTCGGCGATCGATTTATCCGATAGAATCATCTGTCCACCTCGCCCAGCACGATATCAATGGACCCGATCGCGGCGATCACATCGGCCACCATGCCGCCCTCGACCAGCTTCGGCAATGCCGACAGGTTCACGAAACTTGGCGGACGAACCCGCACCCGGTGCGGTTTGTTGGTTCCGTCCGATGAGATGTAATACCCTAATTCCCCTTTGGGCGCTTCAATGGCCTGATAGACCGCCCCTTTGGGTGGTTTGAATCCCTCGGTAATAATCTTGAAATGGAAAATCAACGATTCCATTTTACTTAAAACATCTTCCTTGGGTGGAAGCACCACCCCCGGAATGCGGGCCCGATACGGCCCATCGGGCATACCATCCAGAGCCTGGCGGGCTATTCGAATCGACTGATACATCTCCTGCTGGCGCACCATAAAACGATCGTACACGTCGCCGTTTTTACCCAAGGGAACGTCAAAATCGAATTTTTCGTATCCGCTATATGGATTGGCCTTGCGGACATCGTAATTGACTCCCGAACCACGCAAACAGGGACCGGTAAAACCCCAGTTGATGGCGTCGTCTGCGGATATTTTGGCCACGTTAATAGTACGCATCCGGAATATTTTATTTTCATTTAATAGTCGTTCGTAATCGGCCAGACCGGACTCAACCTGTTTGATGGCCCTCTTAACCCATTTGTCGAAATCGGGTGGAAGGTCATAGGCCAGGCCGCCGATTCGAAAATAGGTGGACATCATGCGCTGACCGGAAACCGCCTCATAAATATCGATTATTGATTCGCGTTCGCGGAAGGCATACAGCGCCATCGACATCGCGCCCAAATCCAGAGCGTGTGTCCCGATCCAGACCAGATGCGATTTAATTCGTGTCATTTCCGTCAGGCAAACCCGGGCCCATTTGACTTTCTCGGGGACATCGACGCCCAGCAGTTTTTCTACCGCCAGGCAATAACCCAGATTGTTGGACATCGGTGCCAGGTAATCCATGCGGTCGGTCATGGGAATTACTTTATAGTACAGCTTCGACTCGCATGTTTTTTCTATACCGGTATGAAGATACCCGATATGCGGCGTGGCCTTGACCACCGTTTCGCCGTCGAGTTCCAGTTCCACCCGTAATACACCGTGCGTGGCCGGGTGTTGCGGCCCCATATTGAGGTTCAACGTTTTTCTGGTGCTTGCGGCGGCGGTCATTTGATAACCTCGGGCGGTTCATTTTTATTATATGAAAACTGCGGCATTTCGTACGTCAGCGGGAAATCCTTGCGCAAAGGATGTCCCTCCAAATCGTCGGGTGTTACGATCTTCTCGAGATTAGGATGACCGGAAAATCTGATGCCCATCAAATCCCAGACTTCTCGCTCCAGCCAGTCGGCCGAATGCCAAATCGGTGTTACCGTATCGACTATCGGATCATCCCCGCCCAGACGAACTTTTATAAGCAGACGATATTTATTCTTAAGGGAATAAAGATTATAAACCACTTCGAATCGCCCTTCTTTTTCTTCGGGCAGCCCCAGCCAGTCGAGCGCACAGATATCGACCAGAAGATTAAACTCCAGATTCTTGTCCCCCCGCAAAGATTCCAGGACTTCGAAAAGATAATCACGATTGACATAAAACGATTGCTGACCCCGAAAATTATCCTCGCGAATCACGGCTTCCTTGAAATTCGCCTCCAGATACTGTCTGACTTTTTCTTCCATGATTTCAATCGGTGCGACAACTGCTTGTCGCCATTGGTCTATTCGTTCTTTCCGGTTTTAAGCTTACCTTTGGCCACTTTTTCCTGAAGCTTGAGGATCCCCTCAATCAACTGTTCCGGACGGGGCGGACATCCGGGTATATACATATCCACCGGCAATATTTTGTCAACTCCCTGTACAATGGCATAATTATTGAAAACCCCGCCGCATGAAGCGCATGCCCCCATCGAAATCACCCACTTGGGGTTGGGCATCTGATCATAAAGCCTTTTTAACACCGGGGCCATTTTGGCCGAGACCCGGCCGGAAACAATCATCAAATCGGCCTGACGGGGTGACGGTCGAAGGACTTCCATGCCGAACCGGGCCAAATCATAGTGAGACATAAAAGTCGATATCATCTCGATGGCGCAACAGGCCAGACCCATGCCCAATGGCCACATGGAACGCTTCCGGGCCCAGCCGACCATCTTTTCCAGAGTTGTCAGCATAATTGAATCGGGAATCTTTTCTTCTAATCCCATTTCAAAGCTCCCTTACCGAGGATGTAAAAATAACCGACGAGCAGAATCAGGACAAAAACCAGCATCTCGACAAATCCGAAGATCCCCAGTTTATCGTAGATTACCGCCCAGGGATAGAGAAAAACCACTTCGATATCGAAAATAATAAATAGAATCGCGATTAGATAGAATTTGACCGGAAAACGCTCCTGCGTCCCGCCTTTGGGCATAATCCCCGATTCATAGGGATCGCCCTTGGCCTCGGCCGGTGTCCTTTTTCCGAATAAAAAGGACATAACAAAAAATGCCAGAGCCAAAGCCGAGGCAAAAACAACCAGAAAAAATATCGGAAAGAAGGTGCTAAAATGCTCCATCAAGCCTCATCCGTTCATAATAAAAACCAATTATAGTCATAAGCATTTTTCAAGTCAATAAATTATTTGCAAATATGTGAAATATTTAACAAGCCTATACGTTAAGTTATTGTATGTTCGTTCGTTATCAAACACCGATTCTTATATGATTAGAATAAATCCAGCCACGACCTCTTTTAAATACTTCAACGCGATAAAGCCCGTTTTGATTGGGCGCATACTCAAAATAATCGCCGTTGGTTTCAAAGATTTTTTGGCCATTGCAAATCAGCTTTAATTCCCCTTTCTCCGACAGGCGGGTTATTATTTGCGAATTTTCGCATGATTCCAGCTTTCCTCCGGCAATCACCGTCTGACTTCCCCGGCGCGCATAAAACTCGAACCCGGAGGCATCGCCCCAGCGATGATTGGACGCAAACACCCGGCATTCCCGAATTGCCCCGTAAATCTGTTTTTTGGCCTGCTTCACATCGGTTGATAATCGTTCGGGAAGCAGTAAATGGGTGCGTAACGATTTAAACTGCACTTTATAGGGAAATATCGTAATGCGAAACGGCCCGATTTTATACGGGAACCCATGCACGTCAACGGCCCCGATACCGGCGATCCTGCGCTCCGCATTCAATTCATCCCACTTCCGCAATATGCGGTCGGTAGGCGTTTGAAGAAATTTGCGTGGTGAAAAGACCATTTTGAGTTTATTGTAAGGCTTGAGATTCTCCATCCATTCCGACATCTGATTCCATATCTCGATGCCGTCGAATTCGCGGGCGTCCCAGGCCAGCCAGGGATACGACGGGTATTTGCCCAGACGGGGACGAATCTCATCGGGATGCGCAATTATACCAAGCGCACCCCGACGGGCCGCTTCGGCCACATATTCGATCGGTCGCATATCCGCCGGCAGAACTTCATCGGTTTCGAAAATCAAATAATGATTGCAGTCTTCCACATCATTATGCTCATAACCGATTAAAGCAAGTGTCTGGCCGTAATACCCTTCTTTCCCCGCCTTCTTTGCTTCAAGCGTCATATGATCCGAAATCAGGATAAAATCAAGACCCACAGTATCGGCGATGGCGGCGACGTCTTCGAGGCTTTTGGAGCCGTCGGAGTATGTCGTATGAATATGCACACAGCCTATATATTCGAAATATTCACCGTTTTTTTTCATTCTTTAATCAACTTTCTCTGGCCGGTACCTTTCGGAAAATATACAGCCCCACCGCCATCATGATTGCAAGAGAAAACAGGGCTATTTTATAGGGCATTTTTTCAGCCACAGCGCTATCAAGTTCAAAAAATTCCAAGGCCATACGCCCCAGCGGTCGCGTCGGCGAAAACAAATATACCAGAATGCCCCACATCACCGGGCCAATCACCGCCGCCGCTCTCCCGGATAATGAATATAACCCGAAAAATCGGCCAAGTTCATTTTCCGGAACCATTTCAGCCAATAGCGGGCGCGAAACCGTCCACAAGCCGCCTAATAACACTCCCACCAGCGAACCGAGCATATAAATAATTACGATATTATCGAGCAGTAAAAACAGCAAAAGAACAATTATCCATAACCGTATTATAACGCTCATAAGGTTTTTTAGAACCATTTTCTTTGCTAAAGTCCCGATAACCAGTGACCCCAAAACGGCGGAAACAGTCGAGACAATTAAAAATATCGTCAGGTCGGCGTCGGCAAAACCAAGGACAATCGATGAAAAAATCCCGATATTTAATATCACCGTGGCGACGGCATCTTCGAAAAAGTAATCCGCAATAAGAAAACGCAGAACCCCGGGGTATTTGCGTGTATGCCTGATTCCCTCCCAGACGTCTTTGTATGCTTTTTTGATGTCGGCCCGGCTTGACTTAATCGCCAGTTTCTTCTCATCCACCCAGAAAAACAATGGCAAAGAAAACAAGAAAAACAAAATTGCTGTTGGCAAAAAAGCGGCATTCTTGCCTCCCGCCTCAAAAAATGGAACGTCCCAACCGAATAATTTACCCGTCACCGGCGGAAGAATCAAAATCATCCCGACAATCGCACCCAGATACCCCAGCGCCACTCCGAAACCGGACACGGCCCGGGCATGATGACCATCGGCAACGGCATAAAGCAGAGGATTATAAAACACCATTCCGCCTTCATAGAAAAAGTTGGACAAAGCGAAGACGATAATGATTGCCATAAAATAAGACAGCGGTATAAGAGACATGAGTCCCGTCGCCAGACAGCAGGAAAATGTGAATAAAAATAAAAACAATTTCTTCTTGTGACTGTGATCGGAAAGCGCTCCCATGGCGGGCATTATCAACGCCACCAGAAGCATCGAGGCGGCATAAGGTATATCATAATATAATCCGTCGTGCTTCAGGTCTTCGACAAACCAGCGCTTCAGATACAATGACAATATATTCATGGAATAGATGGTATTGGCGAAGTCATAGAGCGACCAGCCGATAACGTCTTTGCGAAGAATCGTCGCCGTCGTGCTCAAAGGCCCAACCTGTCGGCTATGGTCATCATGCCGCCCCTGACCAGCATGAGAAATTCGGGAAGTTCCAGCGCGAGTTGAGAACAGGCCGCGATATTTTCGCGCGTTGCCCCGGCCGCAAACCTTTTCTCGCCGAAACGGCGCATCATGAAATCGGCGTCGATGTTGACCAGCTTTTTCGACGGGTGCATCAGGGCGCAGGCGACCACAAATCCCGTCGCCGGATCGACCGCATACAGCGCCCATTCCATCCGGGTCTGGCAGGGAGCGTGCCCGGGGTGACACCGTATCGCGCGAATCATCTCCGAGGGAAGATTATAATCCTTTAGCCATTCTTCCGTGATAAAAGTGTGATGCTCCGGATCATTGGCCGTGACATCATAATCCAAATCATGCAGAAGGCCGGTGCGGCCCCAGAGCTCGATATCCTCGCCGAAATGTTCAGCCAGTCTGACCATACCGGCTTCGACGGCCAGAATATGCTTGCGCAGATTTTTATTCTGGATTTTCGACTCCATAAGTTTCAGGGCGGTTTCGCGGTCAATCATAACGGCATCCTTTGCTTGCGGTCGGTTGGCCAAATATACGCTGACAAATCATAATTGTCAAAAAGGCAGTTTTTATCTATTTTGGTCATAAACGAAAAAAATGCTAATTTGAATAACAGGGAAAACATATATCCGTCTCATCAGGTCAGCATTATTCTGGCACTGTTATGTCTGTTATTCATTTTGGCAGGTATTTTGCCCTTGGACGGTTATTGGGGCATTAATCACCTGCAGTATTTCTCGTCGATTTTTGTCATAATATTCGCGGCTATAATAGTCCTGCTTTTTATCCCGCGCATTCAAACGGCGCTATTCAATGTGTCAAAATACATCATAAAAGTTTTCAGCAGGATGCCACGATTGGCCCGTTTCGCCGCCGCTGCCCTCATCTCCGGATGTGCCTTCTATATATTGCGTGTGCATGTTCATTCGCTCGGCGATGGCTACATGAGAGTAGGGCAAATAGAGACCGGCATAAGATATCTTCATACTGAACCCCTTGATTTCTGGCTCCATGGCCTTTTATATGATTTTCTGAATACATTTGGCGCCGTATCCGGAGAGAAAGCATATCAAATTTTCAGCATCGGTGTCGGGATAGTATTTATTCTCATTTTATATGGAGCAAATCTTAAAAATGGCCCGGTCGGAAATAACGGCGCTTTATTGAAATGGCTGGTGCTCTGCTTCGGCGGCCTGCAGTTGTTTTTCGGCTATGTCGAATCCTATGCCTTGTTTTATTCGGCCATGATTATCTACTCTCTTTTCGCCTATCGATTCCTTGTTGCCGGGCACGGCTTTTTCGCCGCATCGATGGCTTTTGCTGTCGGTCTGGCCTGCCATTTGACCGGCTTTTTCTTTTTACCAACCTATTTATATCTGGCCTACAAGGCTATCAAAACCGCCAAGGCGCCCATTACAAAATTATCATATTGGGGTTTTACCATAGTGATAGTTATTGCCGTTGCCTTATTGATTAGCGAACTTATTACCAGAACCCATCATAGTCAGTACCTTGTCGGTCCCGGAGATTATTTCCTGCCGCCGATAACAGGTGACTACGCCGTCTTATCGGGACACCACTTGTTGGACATATTAAATCAGCTTCTTTTAATTATCCCGGTCCCGCTTGGCCTTTTGGTGCCGCTGATTCTTTTCGGTAAAAGCAATCCTCAATCCGACATTCGCGTTTTCGGCATCATTTTAACCGCCTGCGCCGGGTTCTTTCTGTTGGCCATCAATCCGAGTCTCGGCTATGCCCGCGACTGGGACCTTTTTGCCACGTCGACTGCCCTGATCGGCATAAATATTCTCATTCTATACTTCAGAAAATGCGCGCCAATTTCGCAAGTGAAATTGGTCTTCCCGGCGGCGTTGGCGTTTGTCTTGCTGTCAATCTGGATTCTCACCAATTCCTCTCCCCAGCGTCAACTTCAACGGGCCGAAAATTTATTATCGTTGAGTGACAAGGGCCATGGCTATGGCACCGAGCTTCTCGCCCATTATTACCGGTATCAGGCCAAAGACAATCAGAAAGTGCTCGACCTTTTGGGAACAATCACCGGGCCGTCCCGAAACGCCCGTGTGCTTCGCATCATGGCCGTAACCATGTATGAGATGGGCCGCTATCGTGAGGCGTTGGCCACTGCCCGTGAAGGCCTCTTACTTGACAGCGCCGTCGCCGAACTTAATTATATCGCCGGCCAGTCTTTGACGGAGTTGGGATTTATCGACACGGCCACAGCCTATCTGGAAAAGGCCCAGCATTATGATTCGCGCAATTATGTTTTCACCCGATCGCTGGCCCGTAATTACTATACTCGCGGGCGGATTGCCATAGCTATTGAGGGCTATAAATACGCCATTTTGCTGGAGCCCCGGAAACACGCCGGTTATTTCGATGTTGCCGCGATATATCATGAAGCGGGGGTTTATGACTCTGCGTATTTTTATGCCCAGGCCGGTCTCAAAATCGCCCCGGATTTCCGGCCCGGTTATGAGCTTCTGGACGCCATCAAAGCCGCCGCCCGCAACCAGTTGCAAAATCCGCCCGCACAAAGGTAGGCAGGCTTGTCGATCACCAAATTACTGGCTAATTAGAAGCCGTCAATTTCGCTATTAAGTTTGTAGTGCAACACCTCGAATTCGTGACGATTCCGGGGCGTTTTGGCATAGATAATCCATTATCGCCGATTAGGTTGCCAAAATTTGGGTTCGTTTTGTCATTTTTTATAATCTTTTCGCCGGGGCAGTTTCTGATTATGGCTTTATGGATATACGGACCGGCAGATAATTTGATTATATGCCTCGCACAATAACGAGCGCAAAATAGTATAGACATAATCATAGACCTCTATATCAGGCCTCCGAGCAAAATCACCAATTGTTCCATAGTTATTATTGTGGGCGACAGAAGCCCCGCCTGCCCTGAACTTTGAAGGGTCGGTTACCGGTATAATGGCCAATCCATCGCCCGGCCTCATGCCCAACCGCTCGGCGTTGTGTCCGGCCTGCCCTGGGCTTGGAAGGGCGGGTTCTCAAACCCGCCGGGAAAACCCCCACCCCTTTATTGCCTTGACAAGATTCCGATTTAGGAATATTATAGAAATTCGAAATGCTGGGGTAGCTCAGTTGGTTAGAGCACTAGATTGTGGATCTAGTGGTCGAGAGTTCGAGTCTCTCCCCCAGTATTTTGAATATTATATCCACTTCTAATGCTTTATTAAACGTGTCTCATGAGTTTCGATTAGAAAAACAGCCAATGTCGAAGCGGCCCCGACCGCTAATTTCGCGTGGCGGTTTTGCAAACCCTTTGATTTTGCTGACTTTCCGTGACCAGTTCCATATTCATTTCTTAATTCTGCAAGCCCATTTGTTATCGTGGCCAAATTGCTTAATAGCCGTTTTATAATATCTGCAGCCTTTGCATCACTTGGTATATCATCGGGCGTTAACTTTAGCTCTTTAAAAACCCTTTTCGTTAATTGCGGCAAATCCCAGTTTTTCTCTATTTCAATTCCGTTGTCTGCAAGAATCGTTTTTAAACAGGTTTCCGTAAGTTCCTTAGCAGTACCTATTGCCAATCCAGGGTCCTTTTCCACAGCGGCTTCCATCCTTGTAATCTGTTGGGCAACGTAGCCAGTATCAATGCCCTTAAAAGTGGCCTTGGCGGCGTTTAGACCAGGGGTTGGTAATCCGATTCTTCTAGCCACAAATACGGGTTTATTTGATATCCGCATTTTTTCAACGATTTCATATCCGTCGTTTTTAAGATAAGTGTTATACAACTGTTTTAACCTCTCAACGTCAGTCGAATCAGACCTAACTACCGGATGCAAGGTTTCACATAAAAAACGTAATAATATCTGATCATCGCCTTTATATAGACCAAACCTTGAATCTGAAAATATCCAATCATCTTCCCAATCCAGATTATTAACGCGATGCTGCCATATATCACCAGCGACGTTTCTAAACCTGTGATCAAATGAGGGAAGTTTGCTTAAATCATATATACGTGCCAAAAATTCCTGTTCCTCCAAACGACCCGACCAGTTAACTCCCTCCAATCGCATCGCATCGAATAAATCCCTTCGTGTTATCTCGGAAATCTCCATTCGTATTAACTCCCCCAATTGTAATGATGCCATATGTTTCATAAGTAATTCTTGTTTAAAAAGTCAATAGTAATTTAAAGCCTATTCGGCTTGTGTTGCGAAACTCCCTCCAAAAAACTCTTCCCTAAATCCTTAAAACATATATCTTAAGCCTCAAATTGAGATACTTTTATGACCGAACAAAACAAAGACAAAAGAGTCAAACCTATCGTTTTAAAGGGCTTTCGGGATTACCCGCCCGGCGAGGAACTCGCCCGACGGACGCTTGTCAATAAAGCCGTCGAAGTGGTCGAGCGTTTCGGCTTTTTGCCCATCCAGACCCCCTCGCTTGAAGCCGCCGAAATCCTCCTCGGCGCCGACTACACCGATGACAACCTCAAAGAACTGTTCGGTTTTGTCGGCCCGGAAAAAGTCGGCATGGCGCTGCGCTATGAATTCACTTTATCTTTGGCCCGCTATGTCGCCGGCAATCCCCTTTTGCCTCTGCCCTTCCGGCGTTACCAGTACGGCAACGTCTGGCGGGTGGACAAGCCCGGCCCCGGGCGATACCGCGAATTCACCCAGTTCGATCTCGATATTGTCGGCACCTCGTCGATGCTGGCCGACGCCGAAGTCATGGCGGTCATGGTTACTATACTGGACGCGTTGGGCATAAAAAATTTCACCGTGCATTATTCCAATCGTAAACTGATTAACGGCCTGACCGCCTATGCCGACATCCCGACCAATAAGGCCGCCGACGTCTTCCGCGTTATCGACAAGCTCACCAAGCAGGGCAAAGAGGCGGTTTTGCTGGAATTGGGCCCGGGCCGGACCGATATTTCCGGCGATAAAATCCCCGGCCTGAATTTAAGCGACAAGCAGATTAAGACGCTCGATGATTTTCTCAAAATCGCCGGGCAATCATACCGCGACCAACTCGACAACGCCGAAGCATTACTGGGGCATATCGAAATTTCCAAAGAAGGCATTGACGAGCTTCGCCGGATAAAATCATATTTGAATAGTCTCGGCATCAAAGAAGAAAAAACGAGAATCGACATCACGATCGTGCGCGGTCTCGGCTATTACACCGGACCGGTCTTCGAAACCATGCTGGCCGACCTGCCCGAATTCGGGTCGGTCTTTTCCGGCGGGCGTTACGATAACATGATCGGTCGCTTCTCCGGCAAAAATGTCCCGGCGGTGGGCACCTCGTTCGGCGTGGACCGTATGCTGGCCGCGCTGATAGAGCTTAAGGCCATTGCCATGCCGACGGCCACCGCGAACGTGCTGGTCACGACTATGGACAAAGCCCGTCTTGATGATTACATCAGCATGGTCGGTGAAATTCGCGCCGCCGGCATCAACGCCGAGCTGTTCATGGGCGAAACCAAAAATATCAACAAACAGTTGAAGTACGCCGACCGGGTCGGAATACCGATTGCCGTCATCGCCGGTTCCGAGGAATTCGAAAACGGGACGATCACCGTCAAAGACCTCCGCGCCGGGCAGGAAAAATCGAAAAATATCGAGAACCGCGAAGAGTGGCTGGCCGCCGATGACATCCAGACCACTATCAAACGCGACAATTTAATAAATCATATAAAGCAGTTGCTTGGCAAAAAATAATTACAAGAGGGATTAATATGAAATGGTTTTCTCGCCCCATACTAATAATGGCGGCCGTATTTATCTGCACTTTGTCATATACGTCGGCCGCGACCATCGAGGATTTTCTGATCAAAGATTCCACCCGAACCTGGCTTTTCTCCAAAGATGATATCGAACTGGGCCATTTGAAATCGACATACAGGGGAGTGACCGATTATCAGGGCCTTGAAGCGTACTGGATCGAGGAAATTCTCGACCTCGATTTGACCAAAATCCAGGTACCGGCCGTAATTTCGATGCACAACAATCACTATGTGGATTTGTACAATGCTTACATCGGCGATTCCATGAGCATCGTTGCCAACGGTATTCCCCAGAGCCTGGAACTGGTGCATCGGGGCGACTCCCTTTTCGGGTCGGCTCAAAATGTAGCCCGCAACGAGGTTGCGATGCCGCTCCGGGCCGGCATGATGGCGCTGGATAACAACATGATCGACCAGATGGAACTAATTTTTGCTCTGGCCGATCTCAACGTCGGGGACACCCTGTCCGATACCTTTTTCGTAGCTCAATTCGTCTTCCGCGCCGAATTCGGATT
Organism: uncultured candidate division Zixibacteria bacterium; assembly: GCA_937925655.1. GTDB lineage: Bacteria > Zixibacteria > MSB-5A5 > GN15 > PGXB01 > CALAMC01. The sequence goes on from CALAMC010000048.1 coordinate 138,240, forward strand.
CGTCGTTGACTCTGTAATCACGCTTCAGATCGGAGATGAAATCGATTCTGTCTTCGCGATGAGAATGCTGGCACCCATGAAGCAAAATATATTGTTCGCCCGTAAATTCGGCCTGGTTAAAATTGTCGATCCGGTCCAGAGCATAGAAGTTACCATGATCGATCGGCAAACCGGCAGTCCGTACGGCATGATGCCGGCCAAATCCTCCGGCGGCTTTTTCAAAGCCCTCCCCCTGTATCTTTTTTATATTCTGGTCGGCCTTGTTTTCAGCATTTTCGTGATTAAAAGATACTACAACCGTCTGGAAACATATGTCATGCTAATTCTCGGGGCGGCCGGATTCTCGCTGTTGCGATATACCCAGGTTCCGCTTCAGAACTGGTATGGTATTAATTATGCTATTCCGGGACTGCAGGCTGGAGAATCCCTATATTATTACGCCGCCGTGCAGGCGCTGTTTTCCGGCCTCATACAGGAAACGCTCAAACTCATCCCGCTGATTTTGATCATGATATCCCGTCCGCCATCCAAAAAATCCCTGGTTGTCCTGGGCATGTTTACCGGCATGGGATTCGGCATAATGGAAGCCTGTGCCATCACCGGCGTCGCATATAAAACCGGATTGATGCCCTTTTTCTCATGGGGCACTTTCGAGCGCATTTTCGCCATTTTATTCCATACTTCCACCGGGGCCGCCCTCGGATATGCCGTCGCCGGCGGCTGGAAGAAAGTCCCGGCCATCTGGCTTTTAATGGTACTGATCCATTCCTTCAGTAACCTGCTGATTGTCTTTTATCAGAAAGGGACATTAAGCCTGGTGGCGTTGGAACTGATCGTCGCCGCCATCGATATTGTGCTGGCGATTCTAGTCTGGCTGGCGGTCAAGGGCGCCACAAGACCCGATCGCGCCTTGCCGGAGGCAAAATAAATTGACTTTACTTTCGACGTATGCTATTTTGATCCGGGCGTTGATAACGGTGTCTTTATAGCCGGAGGAATATAAAATGCCGAAATTATCGCGAAGAGGTCTTGAAATACCGTCGTCCCCCATGCGGAAACTGGCTCCGTATGCTGAAGCCGCCAAGAAAAAGGGGCGCAAGATATATCATCTCAATATCGGCCAGCCCGATATCGAAACCCCGGATATTGCCTTAAACAAAGTCAAAAACAGCAATTTGAAAGTTATCGAATATACACACTCGGCCGGTATCGAATCCTATCGTCGCCGTCTCGCCGAGTATTATAAACGTTATCGCATCTTTGTCGACTATACGGATATCCTTGTGACGACCGGCGGTTCCGAGGCCATCGTGTTCGCTTTCATGTCGGCGCTCAATCCCGATGATGAAGTCATCATCCCGGAACCGTTCTATGCCAATTACAACGGCTTTGCCGTCATGGCCGGCGTCAAAATCAAGCCGATTACGTCCACCATCGAAAACGGTTTTGCTCTTCCCCCGATTGCTGAATTCGAAGAGAAAATTACATCGAAAACCAGAGGCATTCTCATCTGCAACCCCAACAACCCGACCGGATATATGTACTCTCGTCAGGAATTCGAATACTTGCGTGATATCGTTAAAAAGCACGACCTCTTTTTATTTTCCGACGAAGTCTATAAAGAATTCTGTTATGGTGGTCGTGAGTTTGTCTCGACCATGCATCTGGATGGTATTGAAGACCATGTTATCATGCTCGATTCCATATCCAAACGGTACAGCGCCTGCGGGATGCGCATCGGCGCTCTGGTTTCGCGCAACAAAGAAATCATCGCCACCGCCTTGAAATTCGGACAAGCCCGCTTGAGCCCGCCGACTTATGGTCAAATAGCCGCCGAAGCGGCCATCGATACCCCCGATTCCTACTTTAAAAAAGTCCGGGATGAATATGTCAACAGGCGCGACCTTGTGGTCGAATCCCTGCAAAAAATAGAGGGTGTCCTTTGCCCCAGACCGAACGGGGCCTTCTATGTCGCCGCGCGGTTGCCGATCGACGATGCTGACCGCTTCTGCCGGTGGTTGCTTGAGGATTTCGAGTACGACAATCAAACCGTCATGTTGGCGCCGATGGCCGGGTTTTATGCCACGCCGGGACTGGGCAGAGATGAGGTAAGAATTGGATACGTTCTTAAGGTCGAGTCGTTGCAAAATGCCATGAAATGCCTGGATGAAGCTCTTAAGGTTTACCCCGGCCGAACCGAAACGGCGGCCCGGACAATGTCGAACAGCGGTTAAACATCAAAATTTAAAGACCTTGTGTTATGAGTGATGTCAATAATTACGCCGGTATCGATATCGGCGCCTCCAATATTAAATATGGTATTGTCAATTCCAAAGGCGAAATAATCTTCCGGGAGCAAAAACCATCGCTCGTGGAAAAGGGTCCGATGCCCCTGATGCATCTGGTGACCAACATCGCCGAAAATCTTCTGCTTCGCGCCGCCGAGGATGAATTGAATGTCCAGTGGCTGGGTGTCGGTTCACCCGGGGCCATCGACAACCTGACCGGAACCGTCAAAGGTCGTTGCCCCAATATCCCTGACTGGGTCGGGATGAATATCGCCGGGCATTTACGCGAGCATCTCAATATGCCCGTTTACGTGGACAACGATGCCAATGTCGTCGCCCTCGGCGAATTTCGCTTCGGGGCGGCCAAAAGATTTTCCTCGGTTATTTGTATCACCATGGGAACCGGCATCGGCGGCGGAATAATAATCAATAAACAGCTCTGGCGGGGAGCGAGTTTTTCCGCCGGAGAAATCGGCCATATTATCGTCAATGAAAACGGCCGACCCTGCAAATGCGGGAACAAAGGCTGTCTGGAAACGTATTGTGCATCACAGCCTATAATTGACCGGACCAAGGAGAAACTGGCTGTCCGGATGACCGATACGATGAACGAGCTTTTGGAGGGTGACATCGAAAATTTGACCATAAAGAAGCTTTTTGCCGCAGGCAAAAAGTCCGACGAAATCGCCCTCGAAGTCATCGAGGATACCGGCCGCATTATGGGGGCGGCGCTTTCCGGCGTAGTCAATTTGTTTAACCCGGAGGCATTGGTTTTCGGCGGCGGGATTATCGACGGCGGCGCCGGATTGGTCGAGGTAATTGGAGCCGAAATCCGCAAACGGGCCTTCCCGTCGGCTACCGAGAACCTGCGCATTCTCAAAGCCGAACTGGGCAACAACGCCGGGTTTATCGGGGCCGGGCTTCTGGGCGAATACAAAACAGGGAATAATATCTCATGAGTGAAAACAAAGATCAAACTCCGCTGATTATTAAAGTTCTGGCCTGGTATGGCATCCTGTTCGGGTGCTCCTATATTGTTTATGGGGTTGTGAGCATCATTCTGGGGATTCTCGACCGTAACTACAGCACGGTCGGGAAGGATTTTTTGATCAGCCTCTATGGCATACCCATGCTGGTCGCGGCGCTGGGCTTTAAGAATATTCAGCGCTGGGGATGGATCGGCTATGCCGCTTTGCTTGCGGTTGTGGTTTTCATCGCCTTTATTTCCCGGACCGATTCCAACGGCATTATCGTGGGCATACTTTCACTCGCGGCGTTGGGGGGACTGATGTCTCCGGGCGTGAGAAAACATTATTTCCCGGCCTAAAAAACCGTTGACTTCGGACGAAAATTAAATACATTGGCTCAAGTCTTTTGGTAATTTGGCGCCCTAGCTCAGTTGGTAGAGCAACGGACTGAAAATCCGTGTGTCCCCAGTTCGATTCTGGGGGGCGCCATTTTTGATTGCCATTATCTCAACGCGGATTCATCTTAAGAATTCAGAACCTGGGGGCGGTGTGGCGCCCGGTATCTAACGAGAGAAATTTGACATAAAAATCAGACCATTAATAAAAAAAGCCACCGTGCGGCATCGAACCGCAGACCTGCTGATTACGAATCAGCTGCTCTACCAGCTGAGCTACGGTGGCTTGATTCGAACGTCTAATATATATTTATTTCGACATTTGTAAACGAAAATTTGCGGCCAAAATCCCCTTACCCTTTTTCGGGTGAGATGATACCGAAAATGCCGCCTTCGTAATCCAGCCGCTGACCAAAAAACATGCGCAGTGATGGTTGACGGTATTGAAATCCATGATTGAGCAGAATTTCCACCGCCTCCTGGTTCAATTCGGGGATCCCGATCAGAAGACTACTCTGGCTGTATTTGTCCAGAATCATTTCCAGAAGTTTGACGAAACCGGATGAATCCAGCGCCAGAATCGGCCCGACAAAATAGGAGCCGTCGGCACGCGGCCGCACCGCGGCATAGCCGTCGAGTGTCTCATACCCGACATTAATTATCCCGTCGGGAAATTCATCGTGCAACCGTTTTATTACCCGTCCCCTATCGAGTCCGGTTATGCGCGCGTCGAATTTTAGTATATTATCTATGGCCACCGCTCCGGGCTTAATTTCTTTGGGGTTGTTTTTAAATTCCCGGGCCGGACGATACATGCGCAGCGACAGATATTTATCGAAAAACCCCAGTCGCCGATACAAAGGGGTGGCCTCTATAACACCATCGAGTTCTATGGAATGCACCCCTTTCGATTGGACATAATTCATGGCGATTTTCATAAGGGCTTCGCCGATACCTTTGCCGCGTTCTTTTTTATCGACGATCAGACTGGCGAGGAAGGCATAATGGTTGTAGATAATCGAGGTAATCGTCCCGACCGGGCGGCCGTCGATTTCGGCGAGAAAGCATCCCTCGGGCTCGAAATCATAAAGCCGGTTATAATCGGCCGCGCCATTTCCCCAGCCTTCCTCTCCGGCCAGCGCCGCCAGATATTGAAGGTCTTCGCGGGTCATGGTTCTTATATTCATCAGGTGTCCTTTGTCTGTAGTCATATCACGTAGCCTAAAATACGAAAATTAAAATAAAAAAGCCCGCCAAATCGGCGGGCTCGAATATTTTCCGCGTCCCAAATTAGCGGCTTTCGCACAAAGCCTGCCATGTCGGATAACGGCACGGCAAAGGGTCACCGATTGGCTCGGTATAAAGCATATCGATTAGTGAGAGAATATCCAGCAGGTTGACGGTACAATCGCAGTTGAAGTCGCCTTTCCACGTATTATCCGAGGTATAGTCTTTTTCGTAGATGTGATCGATAAGCGCCAGGATATCCAGCAGATTATACTGGTCATCACCGTTTATATCACCTATCAGACATTTAAGAACAGTCAGGCTTCCATTATTGACCACCACTTTGAATGTATCCACGCTTGTAACCTCTCTGATATCGACAAAAATAGAGTCATAGGGTGGCTCATACACGCGCTCCCACCCCAGACATATTTCATTATCGGGAGGTATCCATAATTGACACCTGAAAAAATGCGTATCGGGAATGGTGTCGATTCTCTTGCCGATAAGATTGCAGTACCGGTCATGAAAAATCGGGGCAACATCCGAATGGGATCTGGGAAGATAGATATGGACGTCACGGTCGGTCGTTGTATCGGGAATGTCATAAATATCGGCATAAACCTTTAAAAACAGCCCCTCTTCTGAACGCGGGGGAATTCCGTCGATTTCATAAGGCCAATATAGATCCGCAACACCTAATATTTTAAGGTCGTAGTATTGACCACTCAATGATCTCGTATGCAACCAGCTCCAACCGCCGGTCAGAGTCCCGACCGTATCGAGGCTTCCGGCACAAGCCGCGACTCGTTCCACCGAAGTTGAATCATACCCGGCCAGGAATATCGAGTCAAGGCATGAATCTTCAACCATATCCCAGCAATGCCAGTAACCAAGCGTAAACTCCGAATCGATGCAAAAATCGCCGCTATATTGGGTACAAAACCAGTCATTGGTACATTTTATATATTTCAGGCACGTCTCGCCCTCATATTGGTCACAGGCCCAGTATGTTGTCACGTCGATGGAATCATTGGTATCGATAAATTTCATGATATCCGGTCGCTCCAAAATCATCCATAATTGAAACATGAAAACGGTGTCGGTTACGTTACGAAGATAAATGGGAATGGTCGCCCCTTTTTGCCCGGGACAGGCGAATGCATCATCAACGGTTAATTCGAGAATCGGCTCCGTCGCCATTCCCGCCAGAGGAAGAAGAAATACGGCCGCGACAATTAAAAGCAATGGTTTTTGACAACAGACAATACGATGATACCACATAACAACCAATCCTCCGCCAAAATGTTTACAATTTCACAACTTCACAATGATGCATATGACCCTTGATGCGAACTTAACGCGGAGATAGACTATATATACAATATAGACCGATTGCGGTCTTTGTCAATTCTAAACTTTTCATCCGGCGGGATTTAACTCCCGCCGGATGAAAAATATCTTCACGGGCAATTCGGAGCCGGACCGGGCGGCACACCGTATAAGTAATCAATCAAATATAAAATGTCTATCAGGTTGACATCGCCATCGCCGTTGACATCGCCGGATTCAATCGGGTCCGGTGCATTTCCGGGCGGGATGCCATATTTATAATCGATTAAAAACAGAATGTCGAGCAGGTCGACGTTGCCTTCATCGGTGACATCGCCGCAAATAAAGCCCGCATTGATAACGAGGTTAAATACTCGCTCATCGTGCGAGCCAAGAACATCGTCACAACCGGCAGTAAAATCAATAGTCAGTTCAGCCACAGGCGTACCGGATAAAAGGCCGGTTGCCGACAGGGTCAGGCCGGTGCCATCAAGGTCGGCATTGACATCGGTCCAAACCAGCGCACCCATGCCGCCGTTTGCGGCCATTTGGAAGGAATATTCTTCCCCGGCAACGCCGTCGGGAAGCGATAACGTCGTTATTTCAACGGCAGAGTTGATTTCGAACTGAAAAGGTTTTTCTTTTGTCGCCCCGACCTGATCCTGCACTACGGCGGTAAATGAAATCTCCCCGGATACAACGGGAATGCCGGTGAGAACGCCGTCATCATCAAGTATCAGCCCCGTCCCGGCCAGATTATTCAGTTTATCCGCCCAGGTTATAGCGCCGGTACCGCCGGTAGCGCTCAACGTCTGATTGTAGGCGATGCCTTCCGTCCATTCGGGCAATGATATGGTCGTAATGGCCAGCGCCGGATTAATAGTTATTTGGAGCGATTTTTCCCCGGAGGCGCCAACCTGATCGGTCGCAAGGGCGGTAAATTCGATCAGTCCGGACACCGATGGTATTCCAGAAAGTTGTCCCGATGTGCCAAGCGTCAAGCCGCTACCGTTCAAGTCGCCATATTTGTCGGACCAGGCAATTGATCCGGTGCCGCCGGTCGATGCCAGCGTCTGCGAGAAAGCAAAACCTTGTGTCCATTCAGGCAATGAAGATGTGGTCACTATGATGGACGGATTTATGACAAACGACAGCAATTGTTCATCGGTGTTGAGAGCTTCATCGGTAACCTCGGCGGTAAACGATATAGTGGTCGATGACGATACCGTCCCGCTTAAAAGACCGGCAGAAGATAAAGTCAAACCGGTGCCGACCAGATCGCCATATTTATCAATCCAGGTCAGGCTCCCGGAGCCTCCGCTTGCCTGAAGTTGCTGGGTATAGCCATGACCGGCCGTCCAGTCGGGCAAATCGGTGGTCGTAATCACCGGAGCCCCGGCGCATATGTAACCGGTTACAATGACATCATCGATATTCCAGCCGCAGTAAGTCCAGGCACCATCGGTCGTGCCCATCGTCCAGCGCAAATATACGGTCGGTTGGCCGTCGGCGATAGCCGAAATATCGATATCCATCGCAACCCAGCCGCCGTCGTCGATAGTTGCTCCATTCTGCCAGACCGTTGTCCAGGTCGAACCGTTATTGCTGACGCGGACATAGGCATGGTCATAAGAAGGCTGTTCGACACCCAGCCAGCGCCAGAATTTCAGCCGCGTATTGGCCATTGCGGAGCAATCTATAACCGGACTGGTCAGATGCCTTTCCGGCATATAATTTTCATAGCCGCCGCTCAAGTTATAACCATAGACATTACTTCCGGAGTGACCGGACGTGGGATCAGGGCCACCGTGGTCACCCGAACCTCCGGTAGGTGTCCCCCGCTGCCAGTTGCCTCCGGAGACGGTCCATCCCCGCGCTGTTTCGAAATCATCCTGAAAAGCCGTCAGAACCTGTGTTGCCACCGTCGGTTTATATGCCAAAGCCGGATCGGGGTAATATATCCTCCCCCGCGTTTCTTCTTCGGCGCTCATATAGTATTCGATTAAATCACCGCAGCCCAATGGGGGCAATATAGCCGTATAGCGGTTATTTGACGATTGCGGCATAGCCACCGTCTGCACAGCACCGCCATTTACTTTATAATGCAACTGACCCGTTCCGGGAACGGGCACGCCGCCCGAAGTGCCGACGGCATTGACGCCGATGGATGTTTCCACCCCCGGCAAAATATACTCCGGGGGAGCACCGTCACGGAAGATAAACTCCAACGACGGCACCGGGACATAATACCCGTCCACATAATAGGCCGTCGCCACCGATGCCTGCACCATGCGCGTCATGTAATCGAAATTCATATGGGACGTGCTGTCCTGATACGTGTGATATACGGTCGAGAAGACATATTCGAAAGGAAACGCGATGTCATAACCGTTTTGCGAAAAGGGATAATGGTCGGAAGCCGAGATATTCCCGCTGAAATGACCGGCGATATCGATACCGTCAAGCGATGCCGCCAGATCCCGCCAGATATCGACATAAGTCGTATCCGTTCCGTGATACAGTTTGGCGTCGCCGTCGTTGTTTTCCGCACCGCACATATCGAGGTTGAGCATCATGACAATGCTATCGCCGGCGGCGGCGGCGGCATTGGCATAATGCCAGGAACCGTATAAACCCTGCTCTTCGGCATCGAACAGGATGTAAATGAATGTCATATTGGTTTCGATATCGTTGAGAATGCGGGCCATCTCCATGACCGCGGCCGTGCCGGAACCGTTGTCGTCCGCGCCGGGCGACCCCGCAACGGCATCACGATGACCCCCCAGCACAATTTGATGATCCGGAAACGTCGTCCCGTACTTAACTCCGACCACATTGTACGCCTGACCCAGGCTGGCGGTGAAAGTATCAATATAGACGGAATCGAGCCCGAAGTTTATCAGGCTGTTATATATCCAGTCGCGCGACAGATAATTGCCGGTGGTGGCCGTTCGACGGTTCGGAAATGCCTGCAAAATGTGAACGTAAGAATACAGCGAATCGTATTCGACCAACGATATCACCGAATCCAACGTGATCGAACGCCCATCTTTTTGCATGGATAATTTGACCGGTTCTTTATATATCACGCGCAAGCCGCGTACGGGAAGCGGCGTCAGACCGGCATAACCAATCTGATCGGGCGTGATACCGCCGGGGACATAAACCAGACGGATACCATCTTCTTCATGAATAACATCATATGGGGCATTTTCGTCCGGTGCCAAAGAAGCATCAACCGCCAGTTTATCACGGTCAAGAGCGGAAGCGATCAGGCGGCTGTTTAAATCATTTATTCGGAATATTTCATCGGTCCCTTCTTTGGCCATGACCAGATAAGCCCGATCGAGCCGAACCACGGCATCAAAACCGGTATTTGTCAAGCCCGCGGCGTCATTTTGATTGTTAATTTCGACACGATATAAGTCATCGGCCAGGGCCGGGGACGCCAGAAACAGAATCATCGATATTATAATTTGTACACCTCTACGCACCTTGCATACCTCCGTATATGAAAATCAACTAATTAGAACACTCCGGCGCATCACCCGGAGGGTCACCGTACAAGTAATCAATTAAATACAATATATCGAGCAAATTAATGTTGCCGTCGGAGTTGACATCGCCGATCGCATACGGCTCGGGGTCGGGACCGGGGGGCACATTGTAAATATTGGCGATTAGATACAGAATGTCGAGCAGATCCACAGAACCTTCGCCGGTGGCATCACCGCAGGTATAGACGCGAATCACCACGGACTTTTGTGTGGCATCAATGCCATCACTGCATGCCACGTCAAAGGAAACATAAGGGCATTCGGCGGGCGCGATTCCTGTTAAGGTATCATTGTGAACGGTCAACCACGCGGGCAAGCCGATGTATGAAATCATATGCGCCGAATCATCAGGGTCATCGATGGTTGGGTAATATTTGAACGACTCGCCCGACCAGGCATAAATGGTATCGGCGCCAAGAATTTCGGGCGGATAATTCACAACCGTTTCATGGGGCCAGGTCATACCGATATAGGGATGATTTTCGACCCGACCGGACTGATCGGCCGCACGGATAATATATTTGATGGACGTTCCGGGCGCCTGGATTGGAATATATCCGACTATCGAATCGGATTTGTCCGCAATCGACATAGGAACACTGATAAACGGCCGATCATTTAGGCTGTAATAAATTTTCAAGGAATCTTCAATCAGGGCTTCGCCCGAACAGGCGGCAATTTTAGTCCCCACCAAAATACTGCCGGCAGCCGATACCCGGACAGGCAACGGGACATGCTTTATACTCAACATATAACGGTCAGGAACCCCCATAGTCCGGCAGTGGATAGCGTCGTCATCGAGCCAGGAGCCGGTAAATCCCAAAATCTCGTAGCCGGGCATGGCGTCCTGATAGGTTTGTATGGCATCGTCATCATAACTGTTTCCGAAAATCGGGACAAAGACTTTATTATTTAAAATCAAGCTGTTGGTGTAAGCGGTTCCAGTGGGACAATACACGCGGACAATGTTATATGGTCTGCCCCATGGTGATATTTGCTGCGATAAATATGCGGCCCGGGCGTTTAATAAGGCGTAACTGGGATTGGATGGCGGCACGTCTTTGACCAGAATTGTGCCCGGATTCAACAGCTTGGCCCAGCAATCGATATGATGAATCCCGCCGGATTCAATATAGGCCAGAACGGTATAATCATTGCCCAGATATGCCTTCATTATGGAATCGACCGCTGCCGAGGACAATGACGGGTTCTCATCATAGACCAGACGGGTTGAAAATGACCGGCCAAGACCGTCGGACATGTGATTGCCGCCGGTGTGAATCAGATCCATGCCGTAAACGGTCAGCCCCCAGAGACTGCCGATCGTTTGCGGGATGACATCATCGAGCGGCCGCGGGCGGTTGTAAATATGATCGACAATGGCCAACTGCTCATCTTCAAAAATAAACCAAGGGCCATAATCGCGAGTCCAAATGGAGTTAGTCGCGGCAATTATAAACTGGGTGTTGCTCATGTTGACACCATTGGCGGCGTAGCTGTTGCGGGCGGTGGTTTCTTGTGAAGAACTTCCTACAATGGTGGTCACCATGACGTCTTCCGACATTTCTGCAATCAATGAGTAGGATATTCCCAGCGGCCAGCGGATAATGACGCCTTCCGAAGGTTCCCATTCGGCGGGATTGCGAAGAATGCCGCCCGGAGCCATAGTGGCCTTGTGGGCGATGCCGATTTCATCGAGGCGGAGAAGCTCGTCCTCGGTCAGACCGATGGGGAGATTGTTCTGGTCATTTTCCTCCGCGGATAAAATCGGGGCAGTAATAAAAAAACTGATCAGGGCGAATAAGATTAAGAAATACTTCATGTTAATACCGGTTGTCGTACCTGCGGCCAACCTCCAAACTGCAGTAAATGGGCATGTAACCTAAAAAACGGCCGCAACTTCATTAGGCTCAATATAATAGATAAGTTATATTTGGCAATATAAAGTTTAGCGGGTTTTGCCGAAAATTCTTATGGAAATTATGCCGGAGGCCGGATTTGAACCGGCACGCACTTTACAGTGCAAGGGATTTTAAGTCCCTGGTGTCTACCAATTCCACCACTCCGGCATGCGTTGGATTATAATGGGTCAGACAGTTGCGGGCAAGTAAAAATCAAGGCATCTTCGGCCATTGTTATATCCACAATATAAATGATCCCCTTTGACACCATATACGGCACTGGTGACGACGATGACGATGCGGCCGACGTCGGCATCATTATTAATATCGGAGCCATCGTTATCAACATGGGCGATACCGTGGTCGACGGAGTCATTGTCGTCGTCGGCATGGTTGGCATAGATAGCGATGTCCTGGTATTTTTAAAGAGTATTGATTTCAATCTCGAGGTTTTTAAGACCATTTATAATTTCATTAAAAGCCGGAACCGCCCCGAAAAGCATCGATTTCATAGAGTCATAGTCTTTTCTCAATTCGGTGATGTGGTACAAGGCAGGTTGGAGTATCAGACTACCCGGTCTGGCCTCTTCGAACTTAGCCCAAGGACAGCGATAAAATTTCATTTTAAATCGAACAACTTGGTTTAGAAGACCAATCTCGTTCAAAGCACTGGTTTTAATAGGCAGGCGGCTTAGGCGATATAAATCATAATAATGCCTGGAATAACGTGCCGGGAGCGGCTTATCGTCGCCACGATGAGCTTCCTGATGCAAGATAGTGGCTTTTTCCCAGAATGTGCGCTCCGCCACCACAGTTTTAACCAATGTGTTCCCCCGAGTAAGCAGGCGCGGAAACTTTTCAGCCGCAAATGGGCAGATATCTCTTTGTTCATTGGGCACTGATTCAGCCAATGGCCCAATTTCGAGAATTATCCGGGGTCTGATTGATTCAAGCGAAAACGCCCTCGGATAGCCGATGATTACACTTTGGTCTTCCGTCCATATTTCGATTTCGGTCCCCAAACGATTTTTCAAATCGGTGGCCATGGCCGGGGCGAAAGTTTGCATCAAATACTCCGCCGTCCTGCTGTTGGCTTCTTTGCCGAAAATGTCCTGCTGTGTGGAACTACGGTCCTCCCAGGGTTCATCAGCAGCATAGCCGAGCAGTTTCCAGTCCAGAATTAAATCGATATCTTCTGAAAATCGCTCTATGGCGCGATACGCTTTTGACAGACTGGTGCCACCTTTAAAAATCAATTTATCTTTCCAGGGGCTTTCATGGAACAGGTAGTCAGGCACCCAGCATACCCAGAAGTCCTTCTCGATGATTGCCTCATGCACATGCATTAACTGGCTGGTGGCTGTGAACAAGTCCCGCCGGTCTTTTGCCGATCGCCGGGCAAAATCACGCATGGCCGGCCTCGCGTTCTTCAGCCAATCGTTTGATTATTTCATAAACCCATGACGTGACATAACGCGCCTCGCGGGCCGCTCGTTTTCGGTCCTTTATATCCAATTTCATGCGAAGCCCGGTAATTATTTTTCGGTCGATTTTATTCTCACCCAGGGTTTTCAACGCCTGAACCAGCAGGGCCGTTTTGGGCGAAAGAATGGTTGTTTCCTTGTTTGCCCGATGCTTGAACGAAAGCGCCCCCCCGCTCCATTTGTATGTCTTGGACGGGCCATCACTGAAATACTCCCATTTGGCCGGGATCTGTGTCGATAAACCAAGGAGATTCAGGGCGGTTTCTCCCGACGGCAATATCGTCCATCCATGCGCGCGCGCTATAGCCTGCGCGATGGTGTCAGGGTTCGGTCCAGCCGGGCCATTAAGCAATTCACTATGCGCCGGATATTCATAAACCCCCCGCATCAGACGGCGGGTTGTGCCTTGCCTGGCCAATCGGGCCAGAGTCTTTTGAGCATTTTCAAAGCTGGTCAGGTCAAGAAAATCTTTTGGAGTAAAGACGTGACCCCTTCCGTAACCATATATTCTTGCAAGTATTTGCTGTGCTCCTGTTTGTAACATATTATTGGTGTTCCTCTTGTCCGGAAAAATAGGTATTATTCCGGACAAAGTCAAGTCCAATTTATGCCCTTTTTATTAATATATTTACATGTGTATCAGATTGTTTCGCCAAAAACATAAATACCCGGGTCGTCCAAAATGGTCAGTTGAAAATTTATACTTTCACTTCCAGCCATTGGCCCCGGCGGTAGTACCAGTAAAAGGCCAGCGATGACACGGCGGTCGCGGCGGTAAGACTCCACCATACAGCGTTCTGGTTGAAATTCAATATCTGGGTCAAAATATAAATGGCCGGGATTTCTAAAAGCCATGAATGGCCGATTGATACTACCATAGCCGGCGTATTCAAGCCGACCCCGGTGTATATCTGCTCCAGCATAATATAGATGCCCACAAATGGCATCCCGACGGCAAGAATCCTCAATAAAACGATTCCATAGTGAATGGTTTCGGGACTTTCGAAATACAGGCGCATTATAATCCCGGCTCCGAAAAAGATAACCAACCCGCATATTGCCATAATTCCCACCGCCAGAAACAGTGCCTGATCTCCGGTTTTCTTGGCACGGTCTTTTTTCAGACTGCCCAGATTATGTCCGATAAGCGAAGCCAGGCCCAGCCCGATGCCGACCAGAATCATGACTCCCAGCGATGTTATCTGAGTTCCAACACCATAGGCCGCTACCACCGAATTACCGAACATGGCAATCATCGGCATGACTAAAAGCCTTCCGCCAGAGAAGGACATCGATGAAATCCAGGCGGGAATACCGATTTTTAGAAGGCGGCAGGCCGATCCGATCGACACCGGAATGCGCCCCTTCAGATGCAATCGGACATTGGTCGTACCGTTGAAAAAGAGGGCCATTCCGATTATAAATGCCAGAGTATAGGAAATCACCGAGGCGACCGCCGCGCCGACCACCCCCATAGCCGGAAATCCCAGATAGCCAAAAATAAACAAGGGATCAAGGACAATGTTCAGCAAAGTCGAGCCGAGCATAATGCCCATTGCCATATTGGGATTGGCGACACCCCGCATGGCGGTATAAACGGAGAAGGCACAGTAGGAAAACCCCATACCCAGAAAAATGATGCGACCGTACTCCACTCCCATTGTAATGGCCTCGCCCCTCGCCCCGGCCAGATAGAGCATATCCTCGACAAAGAAATATCCAATTATGCCGAACACCAATGCAAACGTCCACTTAAGCAGAAACGTCTCTTTTATGGCCGCTTCGGCCCGGTCAAAATCCTTTTCGCCATAGCGTCGTGATATAATCGCCACCGACCCGGTCCCGATAAGCTGGTTGAAAGAGAAGAAAAACCATAGTATATTGGAAAATATGGTTACCGCCGCAACTGCCGTTTCCCGTTGCGGCAAACCGGCCAGCCAGTACATATCTGCCAGTGAATATAGATGACCGGACATAAAACCGATCATCGACGGCAAGCCCATTCTGACGATTGCGCCAATAACCGAACCCTTGGTGAAATCCGCAGTGGTTTTATCTTTTGTGCTTACATCCTGCATATAATCAATTGAGGCCAATATATGGCAGATCGCCGCAATCGACAATCACAATGTAGACGGGCATCTATGGATATATAATGAAATGCAAATAGACGGATTAATTATCTTTGGCGTAATTTTTAAAAAACTTTTCAATGCCATTACAGATAGCTTTGGCCACTTTCTGGGGATAATCATCGCCCTTAAGCAAAGCCTCATGCTCGGGTATCATCATGAAGGCGCATTCTACCAGAATAGCGGGGTATTGCGTTGGACGGCTGACGGCCAGGTTGCCATAATATAATCCATAATCCGGCATTTTTGTCTCGTGAAGAAGCGCCTCCTGAACATATCGAGCCAGTGACAGCGAATGGGTATGGTAATAATATGTTGAAACACCGTTGTTCACGAAGGGATTTATGCCATCGGGCAGGGCATTGTTATGAATCGATATGAATGCATCGGCCTTGTTGGTTACAGCGATTAAAGGCCTGTCGTTGAGCGCCACGGGTGACATATCGCCGCGCGTCATGATAACATGGGCGCCTTTTTTTTCGAGTTGTGCCTTCAGTTCAAGGGCAATTTTGAGATTGGCTATGGATTCTTTTAGCCCGGTCGGACCCACCGCGCCGGCATCAGGCGAATGGCCGGGGTCAATTACTATTACTTTATTTTTAATGTTCCCAATATCTTGCGGTGTATTTATAATGCTCCACTTCAATACGTTTCCAATATAGAAAGCATCAAATCCCCAAATAGGTTTATCGAAGCACAGGCGCAACTTATATAATCCGGGTTCCGGCTGGGTCCAGATCGCCTGGATCAGGTTTTTGTCGGAAAAGTCATAGCGAATCCAGTCGGTGTCCGAAGTCACGCCAAAAAGATATAAACTTATTTCATTCGGGCTTTCCTCTTCAACCCGAAACGGGTGTTGTCCCGAAAGGGGAATTTCAAAATCCAGACTTCGATTGGTGCTTTTTGCCCTTATGGCCTTAATATAAGATTCTATCGGCGGCAGGGATGGGTTTAAAAAGCGCACGGAATTGACATTAACCCAGCCGGTCTGATATTGCGATAGTTTCAGGCGGACCCAGTCGCCATCTCTGCCGACAGCCAGCGCTTTGATGCCACGTGGTTGAAATATCGAGAGGTAACCCTTTTGCGGTCCGACCCGCATTATTTGCATCGAATCGGTAAATTCCACCATGCAGGGATAGCCGCCGGGATTCAACCTTATATAAAAGGATGAACTGTCAAAGCATGATGTTCTTGTCAAGTTGAGCAAATCCAAAGACTTATAATCAAACGCACTATCACCGGTCTCTTTTATTGATTTTATAAAATCAACGATGCGTGGTGTTTTAAGGTAATAATATATTTTAACCGAATCAGCCAGCACGGTTTTGTCTATGGTCGCATATCCCTGATAAAACCCCCTGATTTTCATCGAATCGGGGACAGCCCCGGCGCCGAAAACAGTTTCTCCCCAAAATGGCTGCAATTGGGGGGGCATTTCGGCCATACGGACGGTATCTTTAAATCCCGGCACGGAAAAGTAAGCCCGGCAACCCGGTGTCCCTTGAAAGCGGACTATCAGCCGGTCATTTTCGAGAAGAACCAGGTTGCCCGAATATTCGTTCCGATCAATGATTACAAGAGAATCATAAGGTAAGGAATATCGCGGCACGGGCACCTGAACCGGCCAAATGACCGAGGTCGTCTCGGCCCCGATAATTGCCCGGACCTTAAATTCAAAACGGCCCGGATTGATGGCCATAAAGGCCAGAAAGCCGCCGTCGGGATGAACATCGACTGCGAGATCATTTATGGTCAAAGATGCGCCCGGGGTTACCGAGCCAAATATAAAAGTTGAATCAACTGCCCCGATAGCGGCCTCTTTTTTAGGCCAGATAATACTGACTTTTGGCGCCGCGGCAAAAGCACCTGCGAAGCCCAATAATACAAGAGCGATCAGGGCGTAACCGATATGTTTATTCATCGACTTCATGCTCGGGCATAAATTCTTTCTTCAATTTGGGGCCGCCAATAATATTCTCATCGACAATAATTTCCGTGTTATTATATAATAGTCCTTCGGCAGTATCATTTTTCAGAAGCAATGGCCCGTCGAGGTCGAAATAGTCTCCCAGCGCGGCCATATATACCGACTGGGCGATGGCCACCGATGACTCCACCATGCAGCCGAACATGACTTTTTTTTTGTTTTTTCTGGCCCTCCGGGCGATTCGAGCGGCCTCAATTACGCCGCCTGATTTGGCCATCTTTATATTAACCCCGTCGACGCAATCGCAAAAGCGTTCATAATCGTCGACAGTGAACAACCCCTCGTCGACCATCAGACAGGTTTTGGCTCTCCCCTTTAAATGTGGCCACTCGTTTATATATTCCACTCCGGTCGGCTGTTCGATAATTTCAACATTGAGACGGCCGAGTTCAAAAATCATTTTCTCGGCTTTGGCGGGCTCCCAGCCGCCGTTGGCATCGATACGAAAGACTTTCCCGGTGATTTTTTTCAATACGGCGATAATATCGTCGTCGTGCTCCGAACCCATCTTGAGTTTTATCAGCGGGCAGGGCGATAATTTAATCTGCTCCCACGTCCGGGCCGGATCATCAATACTCACCGTGAAAGATGTCCGAATCCTCCCGGGAGGGTCGATACGCAACACCTGCCAGGGAAAGCAATGATTGTCCCCCGATAATTTGTGCAACAGCGCCGTGACAACTCCCGCCCGAGTAACCGGGTTTATTTTAAGTGTATCCACTTCCTCAAGAACCTCGGGCCCCAGTTTTTTTATAGTCTTTAATTCACGTAAAGAACGTCTAAGATCACGGAGAATTTCGTCTTCCTTCGGACCGTAAATGATGGAGCCGGAGCACTCTCCGGCATACCTGTCATCCAGCAGAATAAAATGATTGGTCTTTTTTGTGACGGCCCCTTTGGATGTGCGAAATACGCTTTTGACCTCGAGTTCAATGGGAAAATGACAGGCTTTTATTATATTACCCTCCGTGCGAACAGGAATGATTCATACAAGTCTCTACGAAAACGATTGGCATCGGGCTTAAGGGAATTAATGGCGACGCCCCCTTCGGCCAGCGAGGAGTGAATAATGCGGTGTTTGTCAATGGCAATGGCAACGTGGCCGGGGAAAAAAAGCAAATCGCCGGGACACAAATTCCCGGTCAGAATCTTTCTCCCTGATTTTCTCTGTTCTTTGCTGTCGCGGGGGAGCATTATACCGAAGCGCCTAAATATAACCTGCACCAGACCGGAACAATCAATTCCGAACGGCGTTATGCCGCCCCATAGGTACGGCGTTCCCAGAAAACGCCGGGCTTCGGCCACGATCATTCGGCCCGTTAATTTTCTGAATGGTACTCGGTTAATTTTATCGAGCCCGGATAAAGAAATCCGAAACGTGTTGGATTTTGCATCCCCGGCCCGATTGAATCGTTTATCGATCGGACGCGTTTTTAAATTCGACCCATAAAAAAGAAACGGCGGTATATGACTATCACGCGTCTTCCCCGTTTTTACTGTCAAGGCTATGACCGTACGATTAAGGGATCGGGAATATTTAAGCCATTCGGCTTTGGTTACTATCGTGACTGCGCGAGCATCTGCCCAGCCTGCATAATCATTGTTTTGAACAACATTCAAATATCCGTTTCGTTCATTCACGATTTTTACTGCTTCATTGTACAATAACTGACTTATGCGCTCCGAGCGGAATTTTGGTTCGGCCCGCAGGTCTGTCACATTTCTTAAGATTATTCCATATTCCATCCCGGTAAAGTAAATCTTGAAATTCGTCGACTCAACAAAAAAAGCCGGGCGGAAAACGACCCGGCTTTAATAAAACCCTTAAAAGTCACCTATAGTTTGGCAACGGCTTCCTTGACCCGTCCCAGCGCCTTTTTGATATTCTCAATGGAGTTGGCGTAGGAAAACCGTAAATAACCTTCGCCGTATCGGCCGAATGACGTCCCGGCCAGGGCCGCAACCCCGTATTTTTCGAGCAAATAAATTTCCATCTCTTTCGATGTTTTCCCGAATTTTGTGATATTCGGGAAAACATAGAAGGCTCCCAGCGGCTTTTTGCAGGTGATGCCATCGATGGCGTTCAAGCCGTCCACGATAACATCGCGGCGACGGTTAAATTCCTGGACCATCTTGTAGGCGTCATCCTGCGGCCCGGTTATGGCTTCCTTGATGGCCATCTGGGAAAAAGCCGCCGTGCATGAGTTGCAGTTGGTCACCAATCGGGTGACGTGCGCGGCGAGGGTTTCGTTCATAACCCCGTAACCCAGCCGCCAACCGGTCATGGCGTAAGTTTTAGACATGCCGTCGAGGATAATTGTGCGCTCGGGCATGCCATCAAACTGCGTTACCGACTCGAACTTGACCCCGTAAAGAATCCGTGAATAAATTTCATCGGATAAAACCCAGAGGTCATTATCATTGGCGATGCGGGCGATTTGAGCCAGATCATCATGAGTCAGAACCCCGCCGGTGGGATTCTGGGGTGAATTGATGATTAAAAGTTTTGTCTTGGGCGTGATCAGTTTTTCCAGTTCTTTGACATCAAGGCGGAAATCGTTTTGTTCCCTTAAAGCTATAGGTACCGCCTTGGCCCCGATGTAATTGATCAAGGATTCATAAATCGGGAAACCGGGGTTGGGATAAATGACTTCATCGCCTTCATCCACCAGGGCAAACAACGTGTAAAACATGATCGGTTTGCCTCCGGGGACGATCACAACGTTGTTAATTCCCATTTTGAGGCCGCGCGTCTTGTTGATTTCATTGGCGATGACCTCGCGGACTTCGGGATAACCGGCGGCCGGGTTATAGTGCGTATAACCGTCACGGATCGCTTTGATAGCGGCTTCCTTGATATTGGCCGGCGTATCGAAATCGGGCTCGCCAATTTCAAGATGTACCACATCCATGCCCTGCCCTTCCAGTTGCCTGGCGCGCAGGAGGACTTCAAAGGCCGTTTCTGTTCCCAGCCGTTTCATTCTTTCGGCGTATTTCATATCTGTCACCTGAATTTTATATTCATAAATGTAATTATGTTATTTCAATTTCAACAACTTGCGGGCGGCGTCCGCAATGTATTCTCCGCTAACCCCGAATTCCTTGATAAGCTGCCATGGTAATCCGGACTCGCCGAAACGGTCTTTCACGCCGACCATATCAAAGGCGGTCGCCTTGCCCATGGTGGCGGCGTTTTTCATTATGACGGCGGCAACCAAATTGCCCAGTCCGCCAACCTGATGCTCTTCAGCGGTAATTACGGCTTTTGTCTCACTGGCGGCTCGGATAACCGCCTCTTTATCCATGGGTTTGACGGTATGGAGGTTTATCACGCGGGTTTCGATTTTGTAATCTGTTTTCAAAATCCAGGCCGCGCGCAAAGCTTCGGCGCATTCCGGGCCGCAGCTAATGATAGTCAAATCCTCGTTTTCATTTTTATAATCCGAAGATAAAACAACCTCGAACGCGTCTTTGAAGTTCGGTTTTTCTCCCCGGAAACGATAGACGTTGGCTACGCCAAATTTGAATGGAGTATTTTCATCGGAGACAATCGGCGTCGCTTCGCGGGCAAAGCGGATATATTTCGGCCCGACGATGTCGAATAACAGCGCTTTGGTCATCCTTTTGGTTTCAATCGAATCGATGGGCGATACCACATTCATATTGGGCAGACCACACATCTGGAAAAAGGCCTCAAGCTCCTGATGGGTTGCCCCATCCGGTCCGACCGATATCCCGCCATGGGCGCCCACGATAAGGACATTAAAATCACCATAACAAACGGAAACGCGCAGTTGGTCCAGGTTGCGGGCGGATGAAAAGACGCCGTATGTCCCAAAAACCGGAATTTTGCCCTCTTTAGCCAATCCGGCTGCGACGGTAGTCCCACCCTGTTCGGCGACACCGACCGAAATCCACCGATTCATCCGCTCCGGATGTTTTTCATAAAACTCGGAAATGGTAATCGAACTGGAAATGTCGGCCCCGATACAGACAATGCGCTCATCGTCTCCGTATTCGGAAAGGGCTCGCCCCAGACCCTTTCGGGTCGGGTCCATTTCCACCTTCATATTTTCCTGATGATTCCACCAGAAATCTTTGGAGAATTTGGGCAAATTGTCGGCCAGGCGCTTTTCGACTTTGGCCTGATGTTCGGTGCCGACTTTAAAAAAGGCCTCCAGGTCAAAAGTCTTGGACAAACCCAGCTCTTCCAGTGCTTTCAGCATTTCATCCTTGTTCGGCGGCTTGCCATGCCAGCCGACGACGTCTTCCATGAAACTGACTCCTTTGCCCTTTATCGTATGCGCGATAATCATGGTCGGCTTATCTTTGGAGTCGCAGGCTTTGTTGAGAGCATCGAGAATTTCTTCCATCTTGTGGCCGTCAATTTCAATAACATTCCAGCCAAATGACTTATATTTTTCCACCAGCGGTTCAAGCCCCTGAACGTCTTCAGTCTTGCCGTCGATTTGCAGGCGATTGCGATCGAGAATGGCGATGAGATTATTCAGCTTGAAATTGCCGGCTTCCATGTAGGCCTCCCACATGGAGCCTTCCTGCTGTTCGCCGTCGGAGGTGATGACAAAAACTTTATAGTCTTTCTTATCCAGTCTGGCCGCAAGAGCTACGCCGACGGCCACCGACATGCCCTGGCCCAGCGAGCCGGAAGAAATCTCGACCCCCTTGAGGTCTTTGCGATGCGGGTGCCCCTGGAATGGTGCCCCCAACATTCTAAGTTTGGCCAATTCATATTCAGGGAAATAACCCGATACCGCCAGTGACACATACAAAGCCGGGGCCTTGTGTCCGGCCGACCATATAACCCGGTCACGATCGGCCCAATCGGGATTTTTGGGGTCGTGTTTGGCAACCTTCAAATACAGTGCAGACAGAATGTCCATCATCGACAAAGTGCCACCCGAGTGCCCGGACTTACCGGAACACAATGACATAAGATTCAGACCACGCATATAATTGGCGCGCTCTTTAAGTTCTTCTATGGTATAATCCTTTAAAACCTTACCTGTCTTGGAATCTATCAGGGGCATTTTACCTCCGATCCAATAGTTTGTGAATTTTTTAACTTACCGGAGGAAATATATCGGCTGGCTAATATAAAGTCAATCCATTTTGGGTCAGCCGATTAATGATTCGTAATACTTTCTGCTGTAGTTCTGCGATTGAACCATTATTATATACGATTAGATCGGCGGCCTTTTTTAGTTCGGAGTATGACTTTTGAAGCTTCAAACGATTTAAAGCCTCGGTCTTTGTATAGCCTTTCCGGCGAAGCCGCGAGATCAGAATTTCCCTTTTGGCATGAACCAGAATGGTTAAATCCACCCTTTTATGCCACCCCCAATCGACTAATAGAGCGGCATCGATTATAACCAAATTGTTATTGCGGAGGGCCTTTTTGGATTGCCGAGCCAATTCTTTAAGCAAATATGGATGGACGATGGCGTCCAGTTTTGATTTGGCGGCGGTGTCGGAGAAAGCCAGTCGCCCCAGATGTTTACGCTTCAAACGGCCGAACGTCGTGACGATTTCGGGACCAAAGGATTTAATCAATTTTTTCAGAACCGCCGGATTATTGTCAACGACTTCCCTGCCGATTTTATCCGCAGAAATAACACAGGCCCCGAATTTTTTAAATATCGCGGCCACCTCCGATTTACCGGACCCGATTTGCCCCACCAACCCAATAAGCATGGCGCTCCTACTTGGCCTCCAGCCAGTTGGGCCCGACGCCGATATCAACTTTCACCGGGACTTTCAATTTAACTGCCTTCTCCATGCCGTCTTTAACCATAGTTTTTATCTCGACAAGCTCATCATTGTGAACATCAAAAACCAGTTCGTCGTGAACCTGCAAGATCATTTTCGATTTCATGTTATGCATTTTCTTATGGATATTGATCATGGCGACTTTGATCATATCGGCGGCGGTTCCCTGAATAGGGGTGTTGATGGCGGTGCGCTCGGCAAACTGCCGGACCTGGAAATTTTTGGCGTTAATTTCCGGCAAATAACGAATACGGTTAAAGAGTGTTGTCACATATCCCTTTTCCCTGGCGAAAGCAATGGTATCGTCCATGTATTTGCGGATTCCGGGATAGCGCTTAAAATAGGTGTCAATAAATTCTTTCGATTCGCCCATATCCAATTCCGTCTGCTGTGAAAGACCATAGGCCGAGACACCATAGATGACTGCAAAATTGGCGGTTTTAGCGGCGCGGCGCATGGCCGGTGTAACTTCATCCAGTTTGACACCGTACACGTCGGCCGCAGTCCGGGCGTGAATATCTTCGTCCTTTCGAAAGGAATCTATAAGGGCTTTGTCCTCGGAAAAATGTGCCAGAATACGAAGCTCGATTTGCGAATAGTCGGCGCTTAAGAGAACATATGATTTATCCCGTGGGATAAAAGCCCGCCGAATCTGCTTGCCGATTTCGGTTCGAATCGGAATATTCTGCAGATTGGGATCGGTCGATGATAACCGCCCGGTGGCCGCAATAGTCTGATTGAACGACGTATGTACCCGTCCGGTGTCCTTATTGACAAGAAGGGGAATGGCGTCGATATAAGTGCTTTTCAGTTTGGTCAACTGCCGATATTCCAGCACCAGGCGCGGCAGGTCATGAATCGCAGCCAGTTCCTCCAGCACTTTAACATCGGTGGCAAAGCCGGTTTTTTTGGCGGTCTTGCCTTTGGTCGGCAGTTTCAGTTCATCGAACAAAACCGTGGACAATTGCTGTGTGGAATTAATATTAAACTCATGCCCGGCTTCATTATATATATCCCGAATCAGCTTCTCAAGTTCGCCGTCCATATCTTTGGACATGGCGGCCAGATAATCGCAGTCTATTTTAACCCCGGCTTCCTCGATATCCTGAAGAACGGTAATCAATGGGAGTTCAATGTTATAGTACAGATTATGGAGATTCAACTGGTCGATTTTCGGAGCCAGTATGCCGCGGAGGCGGTAGGTATAATCGGCGTCCTCGGCACTATAAAAAGTTGCCTTATCAATATCGACGGACGCAAACGATATTTGTTTTTTGCCCGACCCGATCAGCTCGGTGATCGGTTGCATACGGTAATTGAAATATGCAAAGGCCAGGGCATCAAGGCTGTGTTGCCGCCCGGACGGATTAATAACGTATGAAGCCAGCATGGTATCGAATCCGACCGGCTCGACTTCAAAGCCTTCGCGCCTTAACACTTCAAGGTCGTACTTTATATTCTGTCCGAACTTCTGAACCTTTTTATTTAAAAGCAATTTCGAGAGTGGTTTTCTGGCTTTTTCAATAGAAAGATTGCCGGCTTTGTCGTCGTGCCGAAAAGGAATATAGTAGGCCTTCCCCGCTTCGGCACACAGGGATAAACCAACCAACCGCGCCGAAAAAGGATTAAGCGAGGTTGTCTCGGTATCGATGGCCACTTCCTTTCTGAATTGAAGCATTTCGATCAAATCGATCAGGGCTTCGATAGTATTAATGCACTTATAATCGGCTTTCGGGGGTGCAAGATTCCTGTCTTTTTCAGAGTCGGTAAGTTTAAGATCCAATTTCCCGACCTGTTTGGCCAAGTCCTCAAGCAGGTTGACAAATTCCAACTCCAGAAAAAGTTTTTTAGCCCGGTCGAAGTCGACCTTTTCCCATTTCAGTTTTTCAAGATCATATTCAATCGGCACCGAGGTATCGATGGTCACCAGCCGGCGCGAGAGCCGAGCCGATTCGGCGTTTTCCTGTATTTTTTTACGCACACCGGCCGCTTTGATTTTATCCGATTCTTTCAGCACAGTATCGAGATCGCCGAATTGTTCCAGCAAAGCTATGGCTGTTTTGGGGCCGATGCCCGGCACCCCCGGGACATTATCCGAGGAATCCCCCATAAGGGCCAGCATATCAATAATTTTATCGGGCGGAACGCCGAATTTCTCTGTGACCCCGTCGGGACCAAGAATCTCGGCCGAATTGGCACCTTTCTGCGGGTTGTATATTTTGATATTTGGGTTAACCAATTGGAAAAAGTCTTTATCGCCGGTAACCAGCCATACGTTTAATCCATCCTTTTCGGCCTTTCTGGCGATAGTGCCGATGATGTCATCGGCCTCAAAACCTTCTTTTTCCAGGCAAGTAATGCTCAAGGCATTGGCGGCCTCGCGTATCCGCGGCAGTTGCACGACCAGTTCCTCGGGCATTTTTTCGCGGGTCGCCTTATATTCGGGGTACATATCGTGGCGGAAGGTCGGAGCCTTGGTATCGAAAACAACGGCCATGTAATCGGGCTTTTCGTCCCGGATAATTTTCATAAGAGAGTTGACAAAACCGAACGTGGCCGAAGTATTCTCTCCTCTGGAATTGAATAAGGGGTTACGTATAAAAGCAAAATAGGCCCGGTAAAAAATCGCCGAGCCATCGACCAGAAAAAGATTCTTGCGGCTCATCTATAAAGCCCCCGGCTGGTTATAAATTCTCTAACTTCATTGGGAACCAAATAACGTATCGAGCGTCCCTGCCCAATCGATTGCCTGATGGCGGTCGATGATATCTGTAATAACGGCATATCAAAGGTCGTGAAATGCTTCTTCCATACCGATTTTTCAAAGGTGTCGTCATAGCCGGGCCGAT
The DNA here is from genome assembly GCA_937925655.1 of uncultured candidate division Zixibacteria bacterium. GTDB lineage: Bacteria > Zixibacteria > MSB-5A5 > GN15 > PGXB01 > CALAMC01. The sequence goes on from CALAMC010000048.1 coordinate 164,150, forward strand.
GACCGACGAAAATCCTGACTCGTTTGACCAGCTCTTCCGGTTTGTGCCAGGAATCGAAAATGGCGACATTATCCGCTCCCAAAATCAAATTCCACTCGGCCGATGGATACTGCTGTTCGAGATACTCCACGACGGCCAGCGTGTATCCCGGTGAAGCCAGTTTTTTTTCGAGATCGGAAATAACAAAGCGCTCGTTTTCGGCAATGGCCAGTCGGGTCATCAGCAACCTGTCTTCGAATGAGGCGACCGGTTTATAGGCACGATGCGGTGGATTAAGACTGACCACGAACAGGACGCCATCGAGCCCGCACTTTTCCAGCGCGCTATCAGCCAAAACCAGATGCCCGATATGGACGGGGTCAAAAATACCGCCCATCAGGCCCCATTTTCCACCGTTTTCAGGGCTCATCATCGGAGGCTTGCGCCTTTAGGTTCTTCAGCGTAATTTCTTCAAGAAGCTTTTTGGCTTTGCCGGCCAATTCCGAATTTTCATAAATATTTAAAAAATGATTCAATCTGTCCGAGGCCGCCTGATAATCTTTTTCTTTATAATCGATTTCGGCCAACTGGTAGAGCGCCATTCCGGCGTATGGCGTATCGGTATATTCATCGATGACAAGTTGAAAATAGATCCGGGCGGCTCTTAAATCGTACATTTTAGTATACAGCACTCCGCTTTCATAATCTTTGCGCGCCAGTTTGGTACGAGCGTCGAGAATAATTTTTTGCGCATCGGGGACCAAATCCGAATCGGGATTGTCGAGAACGAAATTATTCATGGCCGCCACGGCCAGTTTCAGATCTTCCTGGTCCAGACCGTAGTGCCCGGGCGTACCCTTGAAATAACACAACCCGGCCATGTACTGGGCGTCATCGTTCAACGGCGAGAGCGGGTAATTCGAAACGAGACGGTTAAACTCGACCGACGCCAGGGCGTACTCCTTGTTGCCGTAGTATGACTGGCCCAAAAAGAACTGGGCAGAATCCACGAATACGGCACCGGGATAATTATATACCAGCCGCTGGAATTTTTCCACAGCCGAAGGATATTTGGCATTTTGGAAATCGCTCATCCCCTGATCAAACAGAAGCCGGGGATCGTCGATTAAATGGGTTCTGGGACCACCGCACCCCGACAGCACCAATGCCGCCGTCGCCAATAAAAAAATGAGCTTATTCAAATGTCGTATTTCTCCTTGAGCATATTATAATTGCTTATAACCCGGTCAAAAAAGGCCCGGGGTAGCGGTCTATTTTCGCGAACACGGCTCCGCAATTCTGCTTCACCGAGATTATATGATACAATGGCCTGTCGCACATCCTTAAATTTTAAAATCATTTCAAACAGGTGCAACGCTCCCATGCGGATATTGACGTCCGGCTGGAAGAGAGTCTCATCCCCCTCCCATTCGGCCCCGATCTTGCCGGCCAGCGATTTACCCACAAAGGGACGAATCTGCATCAGGCCGAGCGCCCCGGCCGATGACACCTGGCCGCTTTTGAACGATGATTCGGTCAATATCAGCGCCATCAGAAACATGGGGTCATAGTCATATTTTTTGCATTCGTCCGAAATCACATTGACCAGCCGGGCCTTGTCCCGGTCGTTGAACCCGACCTGAAAATCATCGATAACCTGAAGAATCTGTAGTTTTTCCTCGAGTTCGTCGATGCGTTTGCGCTGGAAGTCGATTTGCTTTTCCAGATTAAATTTTTCCTGAACCAAAAAGATAATAAATATCGACTGTGACAAATATATCAGAACAAACATAAAGGCAATCGGTTTGGATAAAAAGACTCCCAGTTTTTCAAACTTAATCGATGTCATTCATCCGCTACCTCGGCCAGAAGGTCATAACCTTCGGCCATATTCACTCGAACGTCCACGATGTCGCCGACAGCAAGATTTTCGCCGGTCACATATACCATCTGGTCAATATCGGGACAATCGCCCCGGGTTCGTCCCAAAGCTTTGTCTTTCGACGTGACCCGGTCAATTATAACTTTTTGACGAGTGCCAATCAAGGCTATATTTTTCTTGAAGGCTATTTCCTGTTGAAGACTCATCAGCAAATCCTGTCGCTCGGCAATCGTTTCATCGGGAATCTGGTCCTTGAAATCGGCCGCCGCCGTGCCCTCCTCGCAGGAATACCCGAACGCCCCCAGACGGTCAAATTTAACATTCTCGACAAATTCCAATAATTCGTTAAATTCTTCCCTAGTTTCCCCCGGAAGGCCGGTAATGAAAGTGGTTCTGATAATATTTTCTTTCGAGCCTGCTCGGATTTTATTGATAATCTTTTCCACTTCACGTCTGGTATAAGGTCGATTTATGCTTTGTAATATCCTGTTGCTTATATGTTGAAGCGGGATATCAAAATACCCCAGAACTTTTTTTGAGGCCGACATATGGTCGATGAGTTCATCCGTAACCGATTCCGGGTGAAGATACATCAAACGTATCCACTCCAGTTTCTCGATATTTTCCAGCCGCTTTAAAAGGGTCAGGATATTTTCGCCGTATCCACGATCCCTTCCATAAGCCGTACCTTCCTGCGAGACCAGAATTAATTCTTTTTTGCCGCGGTCAACCAGCATTTCGGCTTCGGCCATGATATCTTCAACGGGGCGGCTCCGGAAACGGCCGCGAATATATGGTATGGCGCAGTACGAACAAAATCGGTCGCACCCGTCGGAGATTTTCAAATAGGCATACGGCAAAGTATCAGCGACCCGGCGGTGGCGACCGACGATATATTTTAGATGCTCCGATGAAGTCGTGTTATGGTCTCCGGACGACAAATTATTGTTCAGAATGTCAACTAATCGGGCGTGTTGACCGAGCCCTAACACGGCATCGATTTGCGGTAATTCGCGGATTAAATCGTCTTGATATCGTTGTGATAAACAACCGGTTACAATTAATTTATCAAGTTTGCCATTAAGTTTGGATGTTTCGAATTGGAGAATGGCGTTGATTGATTCTTCCTTGGCCGGAAGAATAAACCCACAGGTATTAACAATAACCGCCTCGGCCATATCCGGGTCATCGACCGGTTCATGGCCCGCATTAATCAATTCCCCGGCTATATAATCGGCATCCACGTCGTTTTTGGGACACCCCAGCTTTTTAATATAAAATTTCATGGCCGTTATGGCAGAGTTATAATTTCGACGGTGTCGGGGAAATTTACCTGAAAATCGGCCGGATTGGGGTCATCCGGAAACTCATAGTCGAGCATGATGATATCATTAATGTCACCGTTTAAGTCATTATATGAAATACAGGCCAGATTTCCCGGGATACGGTCAAGGGTCACAACCAGACTGTCGGGAAGGTTTTTATTCTGATTCGGCTTGATATAAAACCGGTACAGAGAATCGGGAATCATGCAATCGAGATTGTAATGCTCCTTGAGATTTTTAAGTGCCGTCAATTCGTTTTCAAAAACCTCGCCGTCGTCATAACAATCCTTCGTAATCTGATTGTTCTCCGCGGAATATTCCCAGATACAGTCGCCGTCATAGAGATATATATCATCATTAAACCGGGCGCAGTAGCGGTCATCGGCGGCGATTTTCACGTCGCCAACGGTCGTATCGATATTGCCGAAAATCGGAGAGCGGGTGATAATTAAAATTTGCATCCGAATCATGGAGGCGTCCGAAAAGCGGGCCATTAAGGGATAAATTTTGCTGGTTTCCTCGGAATGAGCCGGAAAGGCGGCCAATATCACGATTGCCATGATTATCCAATACATTTTTTTCATACTCGATATTTTACGTTTGTGTCAATCAGGAGTTCGAGTTTCCCAGGGATCGGGAGGTCGACATTTTTTCGAGGAAACTTTTATCGACAAGAACCTTTCTGGCTTTGCTACCGTCATAGGCGCTGACAACTCCGGCTGTTTCCAGCTTGTCGATCAGCCGCGCGGCCCGCTGATAGCCGATGCCGAGCTTGCGTTGCAGAAGCGAAACCGACCCCTGCTTATGGCGAATGACAACTTCGACCGCTTCCATGAAAACCGGGTCATCCAGATCCAGAGCGTCCTCCTGCTCTTCTTCCTCTTCGGTTTTATCTTCGACCGGCGGCGCCGCCGTCGGGAACTGGTCGGTAATGAATTTGACCAAACGTTCGCTTTCCTCGCTGGACAGGTAAGCCCCGTGGAGACGCATCGGTTCCGGCTGGCCGGGCGGCAGAAACAGCATATCGCCGTTGCCCAGCAGTTTTTCAGCGCCGTTGCCATCGAGAATAGTGCGCGAATCAATCCGCGAAGCCACCTGAAAGGCAATTCTTGATGGGAAATTGGCCTTGATAAGCCCGGTAATAACATCGACCGATGGTCTCTGGGTGGCCAGCACAAGATGAATACCGACGGCACGCGCCATCTGGGCCAGACGTGTTATGAGCACCTCGATACGCGACGACGCCGATGCCATCATCATGTCGGCCAATTCATCGACGACAATAACAATATAAGGCAATCGTTCTTCGTTTTTATCCAGACGGGCGTTAAAATCGACAATATTGCGAACGGCCTTGGCGGCCAGTTTCTTATAGCGATTTTCCATTTCGACGACGGCGTCGGCCAGGACCTTTTCGGCCCGTTTGGAGTTGGTCACCACCGGCCGCGCCATATGCGGCAAATTCGAGTATAAAGTCAGCTCGAGCATTTTGGGGTCAATAAAGATAAATTTCAATTCCTTCGGATGCAGACGGTAAATCAACGACGTTATAAGGACATTGATGCAGACCGATTTGCCCGATCCGGTTGCCCCGGCGATTAACAAATGCGGCATTTTGGCCAAATCGGTGGCGTATGGTTTTCCCGAAATGGTTTTACCCAGGGCGATTGGCAATCGCAAATCCGGGTTGCGGTACTCATCGGAATTCAGGATTTCCTTGATATAAACCGTGCGCGGGACCCGATTGGGAATTTCCACACCAACTTTCGCTTTTCCGGGAATAGGCGCGACGATTCTTATTCTTTTGGCCTTAAGAGCTAAGGCCAGGTCATCGGACAGATTGGTTATCTGATGCACTTTAATCCCGGCCGCCGGCTTGATTTCAAAACGGGTAATGACCGGACCCGGATATTTGTCAATGTCGCCTTGAAGGCTAACTCCAAACGTTTCCAGTGTTTCTTTCAACGAACGAGCCGAAAAGTCCAATTCTTCCCGACTGACAGATAGGCCCGGCTCGGGGTTGTCGGTCAACAGGTCCAGTCCCGGGAATTTATAGTCGGTCGTTTCCAGACCGATGGTAGCGGCAGGCTTTTTCTTGAGTGTGATTTTCTGGCGACGACTCTCATTCGGGGATTTTCCCCGCTCCAGTTCTTCGATTGGATCGTCATCTTTGCTTACTGCCGCAGATTCTGGACGCCGGCGCGGGCGAGGGGCGGCGCCGATTTCGGCATAGCCGGGATCTTCGTCTTCGGTATCATCTTCGTCTTCGTCACGGGTATCTTTGCGGGAAAACATCCCGATTGCCCAATCCTTGACGGCCACCAACCTGTGGACTAAACCGCCGGCTATACCGGATGCTTGTTTGTCGGTCGCGGCCAGACGCTGACGCAGGAATGGATATTTGTATCCCAGAATGACCAGCCAAACAATAATGCCGGCGCCGAGCACGACAAAAGAGCCGGCGGCGCCGAGTATTTTCATGATAAACATTGTCAGATAATAAAATACATATCCGCCGTTGGCATCGGCATGGGTCAATTCCAGCGTGGCGTGGTGTTTCAGATAGACATTGGTCATCATCGTAATCAGCGTACAAACCGATGCGATAAACATCAGACCGGGCAAAATAAGTCGCCGCCACTCAAAATTCAGAAATCGAAAGCCCCAGTACATGAGAAAAACCGGCAGGAAAATGCACAGCCAGCCAAAGAAGAAAAAGAGAACATAGGACGAGACAGCTCCGACGATACCAACCTGATTTTTAAAGTCGATTGCGAAGGGGTTATCACGAGAGACAATCCGTTCGTCATCCCATCCGGAATGCGATACCAGCGAAATAAGAATCAGGACGGCCAGCAAAACCAAACCGATTCCCAGAATCTTTCTTTTTCTTTCGCCGTTGTCGCCGTTTTTATTTTTTCGCGAAGCCATCGGTGGTAATTCCTATCCCAAGGGAAAACTACATCAAAGAACCATTCGGGTCAACCACAAAAAAAGAAGGCAGAGCAATCTCTGCCTTCATTGAGGTGTAAAACACAAATCCTACTTCTTGACGGCTTCGCGCAGGGTTTTACCGGCGCGGAAATGCGGGACTTTTGAAGCCGGGATATTAATCTGGGCTCCAGTCTGCGGATTGCGACCGATTCTGGCTTTGCGCCTGTTGACGGTGAAAGTGCCGAACCCGACAAAGCTGACTTTTTTGCCCTTCTTCAGGCTGGTGGTGATGTTTTCAATAAAGCTGCTTAAAGCATCCGAAGCCTGGCGCTTGTTGATACCGGCATCCTTGGCGATCTTGGAGATCATTTCATCCTTGGTCATTGGTCAACACCTTTACTTTAAGGGTTCCTGGTTATCACTTGTGGAAAAAAGATGAAATATTTTTAAGGCTATTGTCAATAAAAAAGTCTCCTGACACGTTTAAAAACGGCATAATTACGGGCATTCAAAAGGGTATATCCCCGCCGAACTTAGAAAAATGGGGCACGCGTGCCCGATTCCGATTTTTCGACCTTTATATCCGGTATCTGAATGACGTTGATGACAAAACCGTAGCCGGAATTGGAGCCATCCGGTTTCCAGTAGAACCGTCCCTGCCAGCAACCCAGAGCACGATGGACCTCAACGCTCCTGCGGACAATATTATCGGCGGCGATATCATAATATTGCGAATATATAACCCGCCAATTGGGACTGAGTTTCAGTTCAAGGGTGAAATCTATGGTATGAGCCTTGCGAAAACTATCGCCCCGACCACTTTCCTGGTAGTAATGACGGACGGACAAATCCCAGGATTGCTCGCTCGCCTCGGCGTCGTCGCCAAAGCAGTCGGGCCCATTACAGGGTGGGGCTGAATGATAATGTCCGAAAATCCCGCTGGTTTTAAAACTACTTGAAATATAGAACGATTTTAAATAAGGCGACCAGATCTTGAGATTATCCGTATTCGGTTCATACAACTCATGGACGATGCCGGCCGACATACTAACATATTTCAGCAGGGTTGTCTGGGCGGAAGTTGTTAAATCGGAGAATTTTCTCCCCTCGGCTTCGAAATTGTACGACAGCGAATGGTTCAAGGTCAGAAGAGTAAGATTCTTCGATTGCTCCCCGGACTTTATTTTGGCCTGAAACAACTGGCTTAAAGAGAAGGTCATGGACTGGCTTTCATAGCTACTTCCTCCCCCCGCCCCGGTATAACTTCTGACAGCATCGTTTTTGGTTATTTTCGGCGCATAAGAATAAGTTACGCGGGGGGTTAGAACATGGCGCAAAGCTTCAAGACCAAAAGCGTTTGGAGCCACGTTGCCGTAAAGGTCGGTTCCCGCCGACATCGAGGCGCTGTAAGCATAGCGGCGGTATAACCGAGAGGCATCGATTCCGGCATCAATGCTCTGATCCGTCTCAAACACTTTGTACCACGTTTCTTGATAAGGGAGCGACAAATTGAATTTCAGATAGCGAAACAGCGAAAACGGCAGAGACAGGCCGGTGTTGTGGTCAATAACAGCGTATTCGCGGCGACTCCGGGTACTGTCGGCCAGGGTCTTCCGGGAGCTGAAATTGCGCATATTTATATTGTAATTGAGATATATATCGTTGAACCACGATCCCTTGACTTGACCGCCGCCGTCTTTCGGGGGCGAACCGAATAATCGCCGGGATGGAAACGAAATCGAGGCCGACGGCAAAAGATCGCTCCGGGATTCGTCGTCGATATTGTCCGTATGTGAAAACTGGGCGCTGACGGCGGTGTTACCGAATCGCTTGGATATGGACAGCTGACTTTTGATATTGCGGTTAAGGCGGTCGTTTTCATCGGTGGAAAAATCGGTATAATAGCTTTTATCGGAAATAAAATTGCCCGAAGCCCTAATGGACATGGTCGGACTGACGGTATGCGAGTGATTGGCCACCACGCTCCAGCGCTCTTTGCGCACTTTTTCATAGTTGACATAATAGCTGTCGCTGCCATAAGACCCGGAAAGCGACCCGTTGAATTTATAGCGGACATTATAGAGCAACTCTCCATTGAATTTCAGGCCATAATCCTCGAAATAATCCATAGAACCTTTCAGGTCCCAATATTCCGAAGCCGCCCAGTAATAACCGACGTTCTGAAGATATCGGGAGCCCTGCTCGAAATTCCCGATTTTGAACGGCAAAAAGCCGCTGTGACGTCCGGGCTTGATCGGGAAAACATAGTAAGGCACAATCATCAGGGGGATTTTCTCGATATGAAAGACTACCGGGCGAGCGATTATTTTGTCGCCGCGGATCATTTTCATATTCCGCGCCCAGAAACTGACACCGCCGTCCTCCCTCTCACAGGGGATATACACTCCATTTTTAACGTAGTAAACGTCTTTTTCAACCCGGTACAGATCCTGACCGCGATAGAAAGCTTCCTGATACTCGGTTTTGGACTGATGAATCAGTCCCCGTTCGGTCGCCAGAGAGTATTCAAGGTATGACCCCAGCAATTGCTCGGAACCGTCATTAAGAATAACCGGATAATATATCAGTCCGGTATCGGCAACCACGGCTGAATCATCATATGCCAGCACCAGTTCCCGGGTGGTCAAATAATCGATTCTGGCCGCCGCCAGCGACATTTTGCCGCTGATTACCCCGGCCTCTCCGGTTAAAACAATAGTTGAATCACGAAGATCATAATCAATGCGCCGGCCACTGTATTCGATAGTGTCGACGACAAGAACGGAAACATCGTCCCCTTTAGCCTTATGGCCACTCAAGTATTGCCCTTCCGCCCCGCCGATAATATTGACCGCCGACAGGGATCCATCTACCAGATACAATTTGATGGTATCGCCGGAGGCGTGATTTCTTACTACTTCACTGCTGTCAATTACGGCCGGGCTATAGAACGAGTAAGCCTGGCGGGCCGAAATAACCGTGTTGAGTTCTCCCCCGGCAAAATAAAAATCGAGGTCAAAGGCCTTAAGTTCGAAATGATCTGTTTGAAGGGAATCACTTTTATTGGGTTCGGTAAAATCTCCGAGGGCGTTGCCCATGACATTAATCCGCTCGAGCCGTCCGTCGTCAGAGAAGAAAACAAGTGTGTCCCCCGATATATATGAATCTTTTCGCTTCGCGACCGGTTTGCCCCCCAGCAGTGTCAGGATATCTTTGTCGGCATATAATATCGCCCGCGCCGCCTTGGACTCGGTATCGGTTTGACGAATGATGACATCGCCGTCGGCGTAGCCGATTTTGTCCGATGAATTGAAAGCAAGACGGTCGGCCATGATTTGAATCATCCGGGCAGTATCCTCATAGTTAACGTACATAGTCGGGCGCATAGACATGCGGAAAAGCGAGGAATCGCGGCTGAACCAGGCGTTGCGGCCGACGGCTTTGAGCGAATCAATACGGGATATGATAACCACTTTTTCACCGGTGGCCGTCACGGTTCGACGGTTGATGTCATATTTGATAATGTCGGCGTTGATTTGATTGGCGGTGTCTTCGGCAAAGGCATGCCCTTTGAGCAAGACCGCTTCGTTTTTTATGAACATAACCGTGTCGGAGGCGAAAGTCCAGACGCCATAGGTACATACAACCGAGTCTTTGACATAAATAGTGTCTTTATCATAGCCGCGAATATATTCGTATGACCCATATGCCTTGAGCCTCAACCGTTCATCCTGGGCTGATGCGGCTGATGACAAAATCATGCACACCATCAGACATAGCGTCCAAACGAATAATCGACGGTTAATTGACAAGTTTCGCCTCAATAGATTTCGCAAATGCGGCGATATATTCCTGCAATCTGTCACTGGGAATATTGCCGACCTGCGCCAGTGCCGCCGCACCGCCGCCTTTGCCGCCGAATTTACCGATAAACTCCTGAGCCAAATCATTGGCCTTGAGACCGGCGTTTTCGGAACAAGCGATCAGCAGCTTGTTGCCGGTTGAAAACAGAGCCACCGACCTGATTCGCCCGGCCGCGAACAGAATCATATCCTTAATCCGGTTGGATTCGACGGCGGGGAAATGCCGAACCAGCAGTTTCACGCCGCCAAATTTGGGAGAATTATCAATAAGGGCCATAATTTCGTATTCAAAGAGTTGCTTGCTCTGATGCGCAAGAGTTCGGCGAAGTTCCTGATTTTCGGCGGCCAGCCGGTCGGCTTTTTCGGGGAGGCTCGAAAAATGACAGGTTAGACTTGCGGCCACCGTCGTGACCACCCGGTGCTTTTCGCGGTAATCATCGAGCGCCCGGTTGCCGCATAAAAATGAAATTCGGAAATGTCCCCGGAGTTTTTCGGTGCCGATAATTTTTATCGGTCCAACCTCACCGGTATAACGGCAGTGCGTTCCCCCGCAGGCGTTGGTATCGAAGTCACCGATATGGACAATCCGGAAACTGCCTTCGCGGTCGGGAATTTTCCGTAATGGTAAATTTCTGATTTCTTTTTCATCATAGATTCTGGCCGAAACCGGGAGATTTCGCATAACAATTTGATTGGCCAGTATTTCGGCCTGCTCCATCTGCTCATCGGTAAGCGAAGCGACGGACAATTCGATGGTCCCGGTCTCACCGTGATTGGCACAAATAGTATCGACCCCGGCGGTTTCCACGAACGCCCGGGATAAAATATGTTGCCCGGTGTGGCGCCGCATGTTTTCCAGGCGGCGACCGATGTCAACCACACCCTTAATTTTATCACCAACACAAAATTTGCCGGACGCGACCGTGTGAATTACTTCTTCGTCATCGTTTTCGATGACTTTTATTACATCTATTCCATTCAACTGACCCAAGTCGCACGGTTGCCCGCCCGCTTCTGGGAAAAAGGCGGTCTGGTCGAGAATAATTTGCAGGCCGTCAAGTCCCTGTTCTGCATCGAGCACGGTCGCATCAAAGCGATCCATGTACGGGTCATCATAAAACAGTTTTCTGGTCATTATATCCGCAATATAATAAAATACCGCTACTGATTATACATAGCCCGCCCCGGCAGGGAAAGTATTTAATCGAAATTATAAGGCAAAACCGGGCATTGTCAAAAGGGGTTATTCAAATTTCAATTCCGCTTGCCGCGGCAAAAACCGTCCGGCATGGTGTTCGCGGAAAACACTCCCCATATAAAACAAATACCATAGTTTCTGGGCGGTCCTGGCCACCGCCGCCAGTTGAAAGAAGACAAACTCAAGGAAAATTCCGACAAGACCGCCCGGCGAACCGGTTATTGCCAAGGCCAAATATTCGACCAGTAACCAGATAATAACAAATGGCAGATAGGTTACGATGTATATGCCGATCAACCGGGTAAAGCGGGGGCGGAAAAAATCCGCGGCAATTTTCAGGATATGTTTGAAGGGCTTGTCGGGGTCGGCCGACAGCACGGCGCGGGCCGAATCAGAAAAAATCGAGGCCGCCAGCAGGATTAAAAATATTATAACCAGTTTGCCGAACATGAAAATCAGCGCGGGTGTTCCCATAAGATTTTGACCGAAAACTCCGAACATATTGACTACAAATAAACCCGAAAACAGAAGCATCATATAGACAACCAGCATTAACAGTGTAATTTTTAGGTGTCCCCAAAAGCGTCCACCACACTCCTGCCAGAATTCTTTACTTGCTTCGGGCAGTTTTTTGCCTGAAACGACAATAAAATAAAGCCCGCCATTGACGAATTGCATAATGACGAGATACAATACGGCGGCGGCCAAAATATATCCCGCAAACAGGCCGATGGCATCGCCTTTATGAACCAGCAGTTCAACCAGCACGGAGATATCCCAGTATTCGACAAGGGATCGCGCAAAAACCGATGATGACAAGGTGGCATTGGTCGATAAAAAGACGGGGATGACAAATATCATCGCCAAAACGGCCTTGACCAGATACAGACCCAGCCAGAGTATTCGCCCAATAAGCAGCCGTTTGAAACTTCCCGTCAGCGACAGCATCACCACCCACCGATCAGGCTGATAATCGATTCAATTAAAAACATAATGCCCGATGACAAACGCCAGGCCGGGCGACTATCGCCGGCAACCTGAATGGAGTTATTAAAAAGGTTGAAATCGACCGCTATTAAAAAATCGGGGTCGATAATAACTGTCCGGGCAGGATATTTCGATTCAAACCTTATCAATTCCGAATATCGGCTCGCATCCCAGATAAATGATAGAGTGTCATCGTTATAGAAAATAATTTTATATGCAACCGGTATCGATAGGGTCCCCGATCGGCTCAACACAAAGCGACTTTCATAAGTAACCGAATCAATCGGTCGGTACGATAACGCCGAAACCGAATAATCGATGCGTTCAGCGGAATTCAAAAGATAACCCGCCTGTCTTTTTGCACCCGCTCCTGCTACTTCTTCCAGCAGCGATAAAAAAGAATCGGTCGAAGTGCGATTCAATAAATGGCTTTCATAGTATGATTTCCAGAAAACGGAAGTTAACGAATCACCCAACAGATTAAAGATCGTTGCCACAGTCAGCGCCCCGCGATTGCGGATGGTGGTACCATATTCAATTTCGGAAGTCAATTGCCCGGCTGATAAATTTACGGGAGCTTTGCCCTCCGTCACGCGGGCGTTCAGCCGCAAGTCATCGGAAAAGGTCGCTTTGAAACCGCCAAAATCGATAAGATTGGCATCGCGACCCCAATATTTGTCGGCAATTTTTAGTGCAAAATACTCGGCGATAGATTCATTAAGCCATGGTTCTGTACACCGGTCGGCCGCGATCATGGCATAAAACCACTGATGAACCACCGTGCGGATAGCAAGGTATTCATAGTAATTTGAAGCCAGCGCCCCGCCACGGGGTGAAAAGAGCGCGATCAGGCCGGGATATTCCAAAGCGACCGGTCGTGCGGCATTTATGAAGGCAAAATTTAACTCGGGGTATGTGTATGGGCCGACATAGTCATTCATAAAACTGAAGGCGAAGGACGTAATATTCTTAATATCGATGGCCAATTCTTTTTCAAAATCTCTGCAGAAGTATTTCAGCGCGATTCCGGATTGGATAGTGCTATCCACAACATAGGACGACGAAAGCGCTATGGCAAAATCCACAGCCGGGCCGAAATTAAAATTATATGTTTTAAAACCATTCTGCACGACCATATCAATTGATTGGACAGAGGCAACGACAACCAGATTCGACGGGGCGGAGAATTCTATATCATAGAAATAATAATCTCCAACCGGATCGACAAAATGATTACAGCCTTGATTAATGCTTTCGCCGCTCCGAAGTGTCGCCGGCACCGGAAACCAACCCCCCAGAAAGAATTCACCATTAGTCGCCAGAAGCGATGTTCCGTACTGCGGCAAATGAGTTTTAAAACGAAGATAAAGCTTCTGCCCGGCAACCTGTATATTTTCGCAATTCAGCGTTCCATGCGTTCGGGATACTGCAAATCGATCGGTGATATCGGCTCCGTTGAGCAAAACGGAATCTATAGTTATGGAAGCATAAAAACCGGATTTGTCCATACCCGGAAATGATTCCATATATTCAAAATCTCCGGGTGAAAACTTATTGGCCGGGAGATAGAGCTCATATGTATGTTCGCTGAAATTTTCAGGAATATGAATGACAATTGAACCATAAACCGTATTCAGGTCGGGATCCAGCGTCGCTTTTATTTTAAGCGTGGCGGCGGAATAAACCGACGGCGGCACCGCAAAAAGAAAAAGTGAGACGGCAATAATTATTTTAGATAACATCATTTACCAGCGAACCGATACCTTCGATCCGGACCTCGACCCGGTCCCCGGATGACAGCGGCGAAATACCTTTGGGTGTCCCGGTCGAAATCAAGTCACCCGGCCACAGCGTCATGATTTTCGAAATATAGCTGATTAAAGTGTTAACCGGAAAAATCATATTCGAAGTGCGTGCTTCCTGCTTTAACTCGCCGTTAACGAAGGTCTGCAACTGAAGGTCTTCATATTTTATCGTGTCGATAACCCAGGGACCAACCGGACAGAACGTGTCAAATCCTTTGGCCCGCGTCCATTGCTTGTCTTTTTGCTGAAGGTCGCGGGCGGTGACGTCGTTGACACAGGTTATGCCGAAAACATAATCCTCGGCTTCAACGGCTGCGACATTTCTGCACTCGCGCCCGATCACTATCCCCAGTTCGCCCTCGTAATCAACCCGTTCAGAGACATCGGGTCGAACAATAGCGGCCCCGGGACCGATAAGTGATGATGGCGGCTTGAAAAACAGTACCGGCTCCCTGGGAATATCATCGGTCGGTCGCGTTTCACCGACGTGCTCTTTATAATTAAGGCCGACACAGATAATCTTCGACGGCAAAACCGGAGCCAGAAGTCTGATGCGGTTGGGTTCATAGCGTGGTCCGTCGGGAATTCCCCCGCGGGCCGGGTTGTCCGAAAGGTGGACCACCTCGCCGTCTTTATATATCCCCCAGCCACGCCCTTCGGCGGCCTCGAATCGTATATACCTGTCCATTATTCTTTTACCAGTTCCTTTACATGTTCATAAATACTGCGGGCATTGGCCTCGGGATTATACCCCCCTTCAACCACCGACAATATTCTTCCGCCACCGTACTTCAGGGACACCTCACTCAAGCGGCGGGTCATCCGGCCAAAATCGACCTCGGTTAAACCGAGTCCGCCCAGCGGGTCATCGCGGTGCGCGTCAAATCCGGCCGAGATCAAGATAATATCCGGTTTGTAATCATCAAGACAAGAAACTACTTTATTTTCAAATATTTTCACATAATCCTCGCCGCCCGTTAACGGAGGCAGGGGGATATTCACCGTAAAGGCTTTGCCTTTTTCAACCCCGGTTTCGGAGGCTTTGCCCGTCCCCGGATATAAGGGGGATTGATGCAATGATACATACAGAACGTCGGCGCGGTTATAAAAGATATCCTGTGTGCCGTTACCGTGATGAACGTCCCAATCGATAACGGCGATTTTCCCGATTCCGTGATAATATATCAGGGCCTCGGCGGCGAGCGCGATATTGTTAAACAGGCAGAAACCCATGCCCCTGTTCGAAGTCGCATGATGTCCGGGCGGGCGGCCGATTAAAAGCATCCTTCGGAAATTTCCGCTGATGAGTTCACGGGCACAAGCCACAGCCGCGGCGGCGACGTTGTATGCGGCCCGGTATGAACCCGAAGCGATATATGTATCCATGTCCAGACCGCCGCCGCCCTGTTCCGCGATGGTTTTAACCAGAGCAATATATTCCGGGGTGTGAATCCGCCGGAGAATCTCTTGAGGGTCTTCGAACATGTTTACGAATTCGATATTGTCCTTCAGATCGGAGGCACGGAGATAATCCGGTACGCCCGACAACCGGGCGGCGTTCTCCGGATGGTCACCGGGATCCGGGTGCAACTCTTCATTGATTAATGTAACTATACCGACTTTCATGTAAATAGTAATAAATCATTGACGGGTTTGTGTCAAGACCATAACCGTATCAGAGCTCCTTGGTCTTCCAGTGACCCCGCGAAAACCAGAAGGCAATGACCACGGCCTTCAGAATCGAGGTAATCGTAAGCGACCACCACACGCCGTTGACTCCGACGTTCAGAGCAAAACACATCAGGTAGGCAATCGGCAAACGCAGAATTGAACCCGTAATAGAAACCGTCATGGGAGGCACCGTATCCCCCGCCCCCGAGAAAGCGCCTTCCAGAACGATTTCGACACCCATAAAAATCTGCGACAGGCCAAGGATAATTAGATAATCCACGGCGATGGCGATCACGGCCGGGTCCGAGGAAAATATTTTCGCGATGCTTTCGGGGATGCTTATAAAAAAGACGGAGATGACAAACGTCTCGATCATGACAATACACATAGTCGCGTAGGCAAATTTGGCCGCCCGTTCCGGCTTTTTGGCGCCAAGATTTTGCCCCACCGCGGTGGAGGCGGCCATGGCGAATCCGAATGCCGTCAAAAACGACAGGGCCTCCATCCGATTGCCGACCCCCATGGCTGCCCCGGCGGCATCACCATAATGATGGACAATCTGTATCAAAAACCAGTACACGCCGGCGAAGGTAATATTTTGCATTGATATAGGCAGGCCAATTCGGAATATTTTGCCGATGGTGCCAAAATCGGGCTGAATCCTGAATATACCCGTCAGCGGAAATCCCAAGCGGTTTTTGAAAATCAGAATCAGAAATATGGTCAGGCTTAGCAGGACCGATACGACGGTCGCGAGCGCCGCCCCCGACACGCCCATATTCGGAATCGGGCCAAAACCAAAGATAAGAATCGGGTCGAGGAGAATATTTAAGGCCGTTCCGGAAGCCATGGCAATGGTCGGTGATTTGGTGTCTCCGGTCGCCCGAAAAGCCGCACCGAAGGCGTCGGTCATAAAAAGCATGAAAACGGCGCAGAAGATTATTCTCAAATATGATATCCCGAATTCCTGCACGGCCGGGCTGGCTTTCATGAATTTCAGGATATTCGGCGCCAATAAAAACCCGATAATCACAAAGATTGTTCCGACGGCAATAGCCGTGTGTATCCCCTGTCGAAAAACAAACGCGGCCCGCTTTTCATCTTTGGCGCCGACCGCGCGCGAGACCAATGCCGTCAGGCCCGTGACGATTATTGAAATCACCGAAAAGGCCAGCCAGGTTACGATCATCGACGACACGATTGCATCCTGCTCCGACGTGCCCAATCTTCCGACCCAGAAGAAATCCGTGACGGACAGCGCAAACTCCAGAAGCATCGAGGCCACAATTGGCCAGGCGAGCCGAAAAACGGTGGATATTATAGGCCCTTCGGTTATGTTCTCAACTCTTGACATTGGCAGTTATTCTATGTGAAATGAACCGGGCGGTCAATCACTAAAATCAATATAATATTCGTATTTCAGGTCTTCGCCGGTAGCCCACTTGAGAAGCTCCCGCCAGTCATAACGGGCGCCGTAGCGAAAACAATTTTGGGTAAGATAATGCCGCGTGGCGGGATTGCCGACAATTTCAACATTTGTGGTTCGCATATGACGATAGACTTGACCGGCGACAAGCAGTCCGAGCAATTCGCTGTGAGTGACAATGGGGTATTTAGCATCGTATAGGGCAACCAGATGGGCTTTCATTTCAACCGGAGCCATATTGAAAAATACTCTGTTGTACAGTTCCGAATAAAATTTATCGAAATCCGGAATTGAACCGGTGTACAATTCTTTTTCCAACATAGTACAGAAAAGCCTATAGCGCAGTTTCACCAGCGAATAATATTCACGGAAACTTCGCCAATTATTCAAACTTTGATCTTCCACGCCCAGATAATTTTTAAGAAACGCCGGCTCGAATATCAGGCAGCCAAAAATATGGCGAACCGCCGCTGTCCACACGGCAGTGGATGGTTGCCGGAAAAGATAATCTTTTTGATCTATGGATGCGGCATAAAGCGCCAGGCCGGAGTGCTCCATCAACCCTTCCAACGAACCGAGGGAAGGAAAGGTGGCGGCGGCGATGCGGATATCATCGGGGATATAAATAAGAAATGCCTCCATCGGACCGGTCAGTCCGGAATCGGCAAAAAAGTAATAAAGCGGCATCTTATCGATGTCAAAACCGATTGACTTGCAGGTTTCACGGATAATACGGTTCTGGGCCGATTGTTCAAGACTGACCGGAGTAAAATTGCGGATGCCGGGGCGATAGGAGAATAATCCCGGATTTCTTTCGCCGGGAGACGAGGCTCGGCCCAGTGCGGCGCGAAACGCGGAATCGGTTTTCATCAGCAACTGCTCACACACTGAATCGATATATGCCGTCGTGAGATTTTCCATTTTCAGGACCAGGCTGTAATATGACTTATAGCCATACCTCCTGGCGGCGATATTTCGTTTACGAATCAATGATAAAAACGCATCACCGTACATGTCGCCGTAATTATTTTCAATCAAGTACTCGCTTCGTAACAGGTCGCGGCCGATGTCATAAATATAGTCATTATCCCGACACGCCCGGTCGGCATTGTAAATTATGGTTTGCAAAGAATCTTTCAAAGCCGCAATATCGGGCTCGGTCTCAATTTGCTCAAGCAACGACCGGGCATAAATCATATCCAGCTTGCGGTCAAGAATTTCGTCTTTCAGCGACAGGCGTAACTGGTCTATATTTTCGGTCACCCGGGGATCGGCCAGGAAGCTTTTCAATACCGACCGGTAGATTTTCAGAGAATCGGAAGTCGGGTATTCCCTAAATTCCCAGAGCTTCAGTTTGTACGCCGTTTCGAATTTTTCAAGATTGGCTTCATAGGCCGCGACAAAATCATCGACGTTGTCGGGAACCGAACCGGTATCCGGCGTGCATGAAACACCGACAAAAATAATAATAATAAACGCCAGAATTACTTTAAATCTATTCATTAGCCGTCCGTGGAAATTTCCGCAGGCTTTAATATTTTTCCCTTGAAATAATCGACGAGTACCGGGAAATTTTCAGTAATTATTTCGTAATTGGCGATTGTCGAGCGACCTTTTCCACACCGGGCCAGTATATAAAACGCCAGTGCCGTGATGCGATTTGCAAACGGCCCGAAATCATCCCCGTTGAGTTCGTTGACGGCTTCAATTATAAAACCATCTTCGAGGACGCCGCCTTTGATGCCGCAACGGTCAAAATTGTCCACCAGTTCGGCGAACGGCTGGAAGTACCAAGTATCGAGTTCGCCCAGGTTGCGTACAAGGGTGGTGCCGTCGGCAATGGCGGCCATGACTGCTATCAAGGGATAAAACTCGGCGACCGAGCGGGCCGAGTTGTCGGCCAGCTTGCGGTTTTTTGGCCTGGCGCCTTTCAGATGCAAATCACCCAGCGGCCAGCCGGCCGTCTGGTCCCGATTGCTTATCTGATAATCGCAGCCGCAGGTTTTAAGATGCTGCAGGTACTTATTAAAGGCACGGTTCAAATAGACCGACGGTATCACGATTTCCCTGTTCTGCAGAACCGTGAAGGTCATAAAAGCTGCAGTTTCATATACATCGGTCGGGATGGCTATCTCCCCGCCCGAAAGCATTGAAGCCGGTCCCAGAGTGATCAGCCGAGCGAATTCCATATCAGTCACTTTGGCACGCTTGCGCGGGTCATGCGGATCGGCCTGCCATTCCTGCCTGGCGTCCCTTATGGTAATACCGGCCTTGAGAAAATTGGCGGTCATTTCCAGCCAGTCATCCGTTTTATACTCTTCTTCGATGATAACCGGACATCCCGACGCAAAACCGTACATTAACAGACATGCCTTATAAAAAGGCATAATACTTTTTATCCGACGGTGAATCGGAACGAGACGATTGTCCCGGATAATCACGACACCCCGGCCGGTTGGGTACTCATGACAATGGGCCGGGTCGAAATGGACGACGTCGAGACCTTCTTTATTGAGAAGCATGACGAGTTCGTCGACGGCATCGGGGTTTATTTCACCATCATATTCAACGGCCCCGACAATATTTTTCCCGACCATAAGACCTATGGCCAGCGAAAGCGTCATTATACTTCCGGTCAATTTGAAACTGCCGCCATCGCCGTTGGACCCGAATTCGGAATAATTAATAACGATCGCCGATTCAAATATTTCAATGTCAACGCCCAGCGAAGTTAAAAAATCCACGGTGTGAGCGGTATCGCGCCCGGCGTTGTATTTTTTGAGCGTCAGCGGGCCGTCGCACAGAGCTCCCAGAAACAGAGCCGCCTGCGTAATATTGTAATCACCGTCCAGCTCGATTTCATCGGTCAATTCCTTTATGGCGTATATTTCCTGCATCATAAGTGCATCACATTTCTTCCGGGGCCTCGATACCGAGCAAATAAAGCCCCTCTTTAATGACGATTCTGACCGCCTCGACCAGGGCCATTCGGGCATTGGTGGCCTTTTCGTCTTCGGATATTATTTTAATGATACGCCCGTCGCCGTCCTTTTGCTGGTACACGGCGTTGAATGCCGATGCCAATTGCAACAGGTATGAGCTGATCATAAACGGTTCGCACCCGGCGGCGGTTTCCTCGATGACATGCGGGAATCGATACAACAAATGCAATACCCGGTTCTCATCCGGCCGGGTTAAATGATTATAATCAATATCGGCCGTGATATCCCGGCCGTACTTTCTGACAAGCGAGCACAATCGCGCGTGAGTATATTGTAAGTACGGTCCCGTTTCTCCTTCGAAATTGAGGACGGCCTCCCAGTCGAAGTTGACGTCAATATGTTTGCGCGTGGACAGGTCGGCAAAAATGACAGCCCCGGTGCCGATCATACGGGCAGTGCGATCGATGTCTTTGAGATCGGGGTTTTTTTCCATAATGATTTTCCGGGCCAGTTCCGCCGCACGATGCAGGACGTCTTTAAGAATGACGATATTCCCTTTGCGCGTCGACATGGCCTGATCATTGAACCGTATCCAGCCGAATTGCACGTGTTCAAGGCGATGCGACATGCGTTCATTTTCAGGTATATGTTCGGCTTCTTCCAGCAGTTCGACCACCTTAAATACCTGCTGAAAATGCACGCGCTGGGCGGCGTTGACGACATAGAGCGCCCGGTCGAATTTAAATGTTTCCCAGCGGTAAAATATCCCGGCCAGGTCGCGCGTGGCGTAGAGGGTGGCCCCGTCGGCTTTGGTCAAAAGACAGGGCGGAAGGTTGTACTTGTCGAGGTTGATGACCAGCGCGTCCTCGGACATTTCGGTCAATCCGGCCGCTTTAAGACGCCCAATGGCCGAGTCCATTTTATCATTATAAAACGATTCCCCGGTGAAATAATCGAAAGTGATACCGAGGATATCATAGGTTTTCTGAAATTCCTCAAGAGACAGATCGACGAATTCCTTCCAAAGTTCGGCCTCATCCTGACTGCCGCTTTCGAGAGCTTTGAAGGCTTCGCGGGCGGCATCGGTCAGACTCGGATCGGTTTCCTCTTCTTTATGGAAGCGTACATATAACTCGTTAAGGCGCTCGATGGGGTCGTCCCCCAGTCCGCCGGCTCCCCATAAGCGGTAGGCCACGATCAGCTTCCCGAACTGGGTTCCCCAGTCGCCGAGGTGATTTATCCCGACCGGCCTGTAGCCGAGTTTCTCGAATACGCGGTACAGGCAGGCGCCGATGGCGGTCGAGCGCAGGTGACCCACCCCGAACGGTTTGGCGATGTTGGGCGAGGAATAATCGATGACGATAGTTTTCCCTGACCCGACGTCCGATGAGCCATACTCCTCCCCGGCATTCAGAACATTGTCAATCACCAGCCGGGCGAGAGTTTCGGGGGCAAATTTGGAATTATTGAAGCCGCCTTTGATGCTGAACTCCAGTTTAAATTTATCCTTGTCGCGCAGGATAATGGCTTGTTGAGCTTCGAGAAGCCTTTTATTTATGTCGACCGGGTTCTGACCCCATCGCTTGGCCGTATCAAATAACGGGAAGGCATAGTCGCCCATCGCGGGATCTTTGGGCTTTTCGATTTTTTCATAGAGCCGGTCGCCGTCGAATTCCGGGTCATCGGGAAAACTATCGAGTCTCTCTTTGAATGTTTCCCGGAAGGCCTGCGCTGTCAACTTAGCCACCAGATATTTCAATTCGTCTTTAGCCATTTATCTCACGTTTTTCGCAAAATTCAATTTTGTCGCCATTCAACCTTATGTCGAATAGCATCTTATCATGCAGGTTTTTCTCGAGCTCAACTTCCAGATCATACATCAGTAGTTCAACAGCTTTATTTGTTTCAAGGCCCGCTATCGCGCAATAACCACCAATATCGAAAACCAAACCGCGTCCCGTTTCCGAAAATTCCGCAATAAATTCGGTCACGGCCCGGCCATCGATATTCCGATCGGGAAAAGATTCTTTCAGCAGGTGATGAATTTCCCGGGAGATTTCCTCCCTGTTCAGTTTGAAATTTTTCATGCTTCCTTCCCTGCAAAATCGACGGCAAAGCCGGAATCCGTTTTTCGCTCATAACGGCGGAAATAAAGATAATATAACACCGAGGATAATATGTAAAGTATAATAGTAATCATAAACGGCGGCGTATAGCCATATTTTTCGATCAACCAGCCTCCGACGGAAGCCGAAATCATCCACGAACCGGTCCAGGCCAGCATCAGAAGTGCGTTAACGAGGGCGTGTTCCGACTCGCTGACAACTTCCATGCCGAAATTGGTTCCGATGGGCTGGCCCAGATTCATCAAGGCGCCGCGAACCAGAAAAGCGAAAATGGCGACATGCAGATTGGTCGTATAGGCCAGAAGAAGCATGAACGGGATCGACATAAGTTGCGTCCAGACGATGGTTCGGACCATGCCAAGTTTGCGCGCCAGAACCGGACCGGCCATGATACCGATGAGCATGGTGCTGTTGGCCAGAAAATAAAACAGTCCGATTTTATTGGGTGGCTGACCGAACTGATCGCGGAAGTATATGTTTAAAAACGGAATAATCAGACCGGCCCCGATACCGACGATAAAGTACGGGAAACTCAAGCGGAAATATAGACCGGCATGTTTTTTCAGCAGGGTTCGCGAGAAATCGGCGATATGGTCTTCCCGTTTCGGCCCGGTCGCCTTGATCATCAGGAAGGGAATCAACGAAAAAAAGCCCAATATTACCGATATCGCGAACGTCCAGCGATAAGCCGTTATCGTATTCCCCGAAATCTTTTCAAATTGCGGCACCAGCCAGCCGAATAAAAGCGATCCGACCATGCTGGCGATCAGCGCCACGCCGAAAGCGCTGGAAAAAATATAAGTGCGTTCCCGTGGAGTGGAATTGCGCATGAAAAACGGCGCCGCCGCCACACGGTAAAACGTGGCCGCCGTCCCGGAAAATAGAACGATAAAAAATAGATACTCATTAACCGGCAGCCATGTCATTAAAATTATCGCCGTGCCATATAGAATAATGGTCACGATCAGAATCGGTTTGAGGCGAATCTTACGTAAAAGGAAAGCCGCCGGAATGGTTGCGGCCGCCATCCCGACCGCCCCCCCGGAGAGCATATTGCCGATAAAAGATTCGGCGGCGCCCTGTTCTCTCAAATATAGATTAAAGAGAAGTTGATAGGCGGCAAAAGTCAATCCCGCGAAAAACGAACCCCATAAAAACAAGCGGCTGTTACGGGAGAATAATTTCAAGTGTTGCCAATAATCGGTGGCCTGTCGGTTCACTTTCTCCACAATGACATTCATGGGATTACAGCCTTTTCGGGAGAATAATTATTTCCCGTCAAAATGATAAACACCCTCGAAGACATACTGGGCGGGGCCGGTCAGGTATATATGGTCATCGCTCTCATTCCAGTGGATAAACAGAGAACCCGACGGGAAGATAATCTCGGCCTTTCGTTTGAGCACTCCACCCAGGACCCCGGCCACGGCCGCCGCCGCGGCACCGGTTCCCGATGAGCCGGTCGCACCCGCCCCGCGTTCCCAGTCATTGACGATGGCTTTGCCGGTGTCGAGGACTTTGACGAACTCCACGTTGGTGCGGTTGGGAAAATCGGGGTGGTTTTCAACATGCTCTCCGAGAGTCATCCAGTTGAATTCGAAATCATCGACGAATATGACACAGTGAGGGTTGCCGACCGCCAGAGCCGTCACCGGGACAGATTGCCCGAGGACCTTTATGGGCTGATTTATGTGGTATTTGAACTTCGATTTCATGGGAATTTTGGCGGTGTCAAAACAGGGCTTCCCGATATTGACTCTAATTTCGGATTTGCCCCGGGCATGGCGGATAATTGTCGCCTCGGAAATGCCCTCGGTATTTTCAATGAGGATAGTTTTACCGTGTTTGATATGTTCGCGCAGATAAGCGGCGACACATCGCAATCCGTTGCCGGACTTTTCCGCCCAGCTGCCGTCGGAATTGAACAGGTCCATGGTGCAGTCGGCCCTGCGGCTTCCGGTCAGCACCAGGATGCCATCGGCGCCGACGCCGAAATGCCGGTCGCAGATGGCCGCCGCCAGCTGGTTATAATCGATACCGCCGGTGCTTTTTCCGATCAGGTCGATGATTAAAAAATCATTGCCCAATCCGTGGTATTTGCAAAATTTGATTTTTTTCATGAAGGATAAAATATCAATTAAAGGCGGCTTGTAAAGACAATAAAAATCCCGGCGGAGGCATTGTCCGCCGGGACATTTTCAGACTCTTATCGGGGCAGGTTTTTGATGAAAATCTTGCCCATTCTCTGAATGGCAATGGTCAGTGTTTCCAGCGTGGCATTCGAGAAGTTCAGCCGGAAGGTCCGGTCACCTTTACCGTCGGCAAAAAACGGATGACCGTAAACATAGGTAACCTTTTCACGAACCACTTCTTCGAACAGCTTCGAGGCCGACATGCCTTCGGGAAGCTCGCACCATAAAAAGAGCCCGCCCTCGGGACGGGTAAACGAAACCTCTTCGGGGAAACTATTTTCGATTTCCTCGATCATGCGGTTACGCTTTTCACCGTAGTTTTTAATCAAACGCCTGATATGGCCGGGGAGCTTGCCCGATTCGAGATATTTGTGTAAGACGAACTGCACGAATGACCCGCTGTGAAGGTCGGTTCCCTGTTTGACCTTCTCGAACATCTTGATGATTTTTTCCGAGCAGTTCATCCAGCCGATGCGCAAGCCCGGGGCGACAATTTTGGAAAAAGTCCCCAGCGAAATGACGGCGTCACCGCCGATGGCTTTCAATGTCGGGACGGGTTTGCCCGCGAAACGAATTTCGCCGTAGGGATTATCATCGATCAGGGGAATGTTGTGTTTGAGAGCGATATCGACCAGCGCATGGCGACGTTCCTCGGACATGGTGATACCGGTTGGATTTTGGAAAGTGGGAACGCTGTAAATGAATTTCGGTTTGTATTTCAGGACCGCTTTTTCGACCTGATCGATCATCATTCCGTCGTGATCCATATCGATCTGGGTATAACGGCAGTTATAGTAATTGAAAGCCTGAAGGGCGCCCACATAGGTGGGGCGTTCAACCATGACATAGTCGCCCGGCTCAAGAAAAGCACGGCCGAGAATATCCAGGCCCTGCTGGGAACCGGTGGTGATGATAATGTTCTCGGGTTTAGTAGGTATGCCCAGTTCGGTTTCACGTTTGGCCAAAGATTCCCGCATCTGGGGGACACCCATGGAAAAGGTGTATTGCAGTCCGGTGGATTTGAATTCGTCGAGGGCCTCAATCGCGGCCTGTTTCATGTCTTCGACCGGAAACATCTCCGGGGCCGGATAACCGCCGGCCAAAGATATCATACCGGGCTGTGATGAGTATTTTAGAATCTCCCGAATGATCGACGTGCTCATGGTTACAATCTTGTCTGCAAAAAGCCACTTTTCCGGGGCCGCGATCATTTCTTCCTCCAGGATTGTATTTTTATTCATGAAAAAAACCCTTATATTTTGAATTCATTTGATAGAATTATAATAAAAAGGACAGAAAAGTCAACATAAAGAGGGCTATAGCCTGGTTCCACCCAGCTTGACAATGGAATCTCCATAACGGTCGCGAAGTTTATCGACGGCTTCATTGACATCGTGTTGTTTGTCGAGCCGCGTATTACCCAGCAAATCGAGTTGGTTCGGGTGGATACGTTTTTCCAGATGCGACATTTTCACTCCCAGAAGACGGACCGGCCTTTTGTAGCCGAATTCTCTGGGTATCAATTTGCGGGCGGTTTCATAGATGATCTTGCCCTGATCGGTCGGCTTTTTTAAAGATTTATCGCGAGTGATAGTCTCAAAGCTGGAATCTCGCACTTTTATTGTCACGGTGCGGCCGATATAATCATATTTGCGCATCCGCCGTGCCACCCGGTCTGACAACCAGAGGACGGTGGAGTATATTTTGTCGATATCGGTCAGGTCATAAGCCAAAGTCGTTTCGTGCGACATCGATTTGTCTTCGGGCATGGTGTATTCATCGTGCACCTGGCCGGTGTCCATACCCCGTGCGACCACCGACAGCCAGACGCCATTTTTGCCGAAATACGCCTCCAGTTCCTTGTCTTTTTTGGCGGCCAGTTCGCCGATAGTGAAAATTCCGATTTTATTCAGGGAATTTTTGGTACTCTCCCCCACGCCCCAGAGGCGATCGACCGGCCGGTCATAGAATAACCTTTTGAAATCCTCGCGGTCGAGGATGGTCAGGCCGTCGGGTTTATTCTCACCGGAGCCCATTTTGGCCAGAAGTTTGGTCGGAGCGATTCCGACCGAACAAGTCAGACCCATCCGGTCTTTGATTTCCCGTTTCATCTGTATCACCAGATTTTCGGCCGTGCCGAACATGCGATGGCAACCGGTGATGTCCAGAAAGGCTTCATCGACCGAGAACGGTTCGACGACCGGCGAGTATTTCTCGAATATGGTCTGGAGTATTGTGGAGGCATAGATATAAGCCTTGAGCGACCCGGAGATAATTATCGCCTGGGGACAGAGCCGTCTGGCCTGCGCCATCGGCATCCCCGAATGGACGCCGAATTTGCGGGCTTCATAGGAGCAGGTCGAAACCACCGAGCGAAAGCGCGGGTCGCCGCCGACGATAACCGGTTTGCCTTTTAAAGCCGGGACATTGCGCTCTTCCAATGCCGCGAAAAAGGCGTCCATGTCGACGTGCATGATGACGCGGTCCCAATTTCGGGTTTTATCTATTCCACCCATATTTTGCTGATAATCCAGCAGGTCTGACGTTCATCGAACGTGAGCTGGAAAAAATTCGAGGAGTTGTCCACCACCGCGTAATGGTGGACTTTGTACGCCCCGATGTCGGTTTTCCAGTCGCCGGTGATTTCGCTTATTTTATAGGTCCGGCCGTTCCAGCGAAAGCGCACCGGTTTCATTTTGTGGTTCTCGAACAGCGCGATCACCTCGACCGGCTCATCCATATCCTGATACATGTCACCAAACGCCCTCACCCCTCTAAGAAAAATGTCGAAACCTCCCTCGCTATGCTTACTTCGCGGACTCAGCACAGGCGGGACCTTCGGCAGGGGTTTCGACCTACAATTGCTTGACGTGTCCCCTGTGTTGTGCCCGGTCCCGACAAGTCGGGACCGGGTCTTCGCCGCTCTCAAGCAAATAATCCATCGCCGACGAAAAGAGATAATTTTCCGCTTTATCTACAATCCCGGCTTTGACGGGATTATTATGCATATAATTCAATTTCACCCAAAACATTTTATTAGAAGAAATCGTGACTTCGTCAAAACCCCGTTCCCAGAATTGAAAGACATTATTTTGATGAAACAAATTCATATCAACCGGGAGCTTTTTATTTAGATGAGTTTGAATCAAATAGGTAAAATATTTTTTAATATTTCTTATGAGGTTGGATATGTTATTTGATAATTCTATTTCAACCAGCAAATGAACATGATCCGGCATGATAACATAACCGTGCAATTTGCATTTTTCACCGTCACAATAATGCCTCAAGTTTGAAAGAAATTCTTCCGCACAAAATTTGCATCTAAAAACGGGGATATGTCTATAGACCCCGAACGTGACGAAGTGGATTTTGCAATCCGAATTTATTCTTATTCTTTTCGGCATATTTTTTTGGCGGCGGGTCTGAGGACCCGCCGATCACAACGCTAAAGGGTAAATTCCACAAATTACTTGTGTGCGGCCAATGGCTCCTTGTGTACACTGTGCTTTGCCCGGCGAGCTATTAAGCCACACGTGTTCCCACGCATTTTGCTCATTGCATCCCCAAAAAACGTCATGCGTTCCACATTAAACCCGGCGAAGCTTCAAACCTTGACGTGTCTCCTGTGTTGTGCCCGGTCGATCCTCAAACCGACCGGGTCAGCGGTTCCGACAAGT
>CALAMC010000049.1 GCA_937925655.1 uncultured candidate division Zixibacteria bacterium
TGCGAGGGGTCGCTGAATCAATTGCACCTTGATTCGAATTATCCAAAATCCCCGAAACTCCCGGTATCTTCTTTGTCCGGCGCAACGTGCAATTCAATGCTCCAAACATACTTTCTTACATCCATATTGTTCGAAATCAAGTTGATTTAAATATTTGTATCAGTTATATTCGTAATAGTCCGGTTGATCAGGGGCAGACGAAATGCCCGCTCGAACATTGGCTATCGCGGATTCACCGGTGTTAAAAAATGTAGATATAGTCGGAAGGATCGGAGACGCAGGAGCCGATGAATGTGGTCGCTGATTTTAATGCATGAGAAATATCGGAAGCCCACGGCATTCTTCAGGGTCTTCGGCGGGACCCGCGACCTGTAAAGGCTGTTTGCAGTCGGCTCGCAATATCTGGATTTTAAATTGTGTTGAGCAATTGAGGAATAGATATATGAAATCCGATAATCTCAAGAAAGTTCTCAATCAGTTGGGCGAAAACAAAACCAACGATGCCTATAAGCCGGAGCGTCGCAGTCATCGCGCGTCCAATACCGAAGATGCCAAGCTTATTCTTGTCATCGATGATGAGCCGTCCTCTCTGGAGCTGGCCTCGGTTTACCTTGAAAAGGCGGGATATCGGGTTCTGACCGCCCTTTCGGTCAGACAGGCGAAAAAAATCCTGTCCGCCAATCCGAATATCGCCCTGATAATGACAGATCTTAAGATGCCGGAAGAAGACGGTTTTATGATGCTCGAGTTTCTTAAAAATAGCGGTCGTTATTGCCATATTCCGGCTATTGTTTCCACTTCCAGCTCCAGTTCCGCCCATGTGGCTCGAGCTATCGAACTGGGAGCCCGGGATTATGTGGCCAAACCCTTCGATTCGGAAAACCTTCTCCAGCGCATAAGAAAAATCGTCGAGCGGCGCAAGAGGACAATCCTTTTGGTCACCGACGAACCGACCTGTTTTCCCGTTCTTAGCCGATCACTGACTCCGGAGGGTTTTGCCCTCGATACGGCCGCAAACGGGAAAGAAGCCTGTGACAAAATAGCAAAAGAGTGCGTCGACATCGTCATCAGCGAATTGGCCTTTGAGGATATGACCGGATTTGATCTGATGTTGAAAATTCAGGATATCCGTCCCGGAATCCCTTTTATTTTTCTGGGCGACTCGAATATGAAAATAAAGGCCGATGCCGTCATTTCGGCGGGCGGGTTCGGATATATCGAAAGGCCGATGAATAATTTCAAGGTAATCCGCATGGTCACCAGCGCCTGCTCCAAATTTTCAATTTAAGGCATTTGGCTGATTTAAAAATCTATTCGGCGACTTGCGGACGCCCACCCTGCAAAAGAGAACCCGGGATAACTACGCCCGATAAAAACCGGAAACTTTGGGCCCACGATTAGATGAATCGATTGTCCGCATATCTTTTATAAAAGTTCAGGAATCCCTTTATAAAGCCGATATCAGATATAATGCGTCCGCTGGTCTTGTAAAGATCTATTTTGTGCATTACGGCCCCTATGTCGGATAAACAATCGATGACCGCGGAATTGGCTAATGGCAGAAATTATAATTATTCGCCTTTTTCAAAAAAGATATTATCGGTAGCCGAGAAAAAAATTCAGGAGGATACAATGGCGTCAGAATTAAAAACCGAACCAAAAGGCCTTGGCGGCTGGCTGATTCTCGTGGGAATCGGTCTGTTTATAACACCCTTCTTTATTATGGCTTCGCTGCTGGTAGATTATGTGCCGATTTTCACCGAGGGCTACTGGGAAATTATGACCACACCGGGATCGGAGGGATACCATCCTCTCTGGGCCCCCGTATTGACGTTCGAAATTATTGGAAATATCTTTTTCATCCTTTTTGGCATAACTTTGGTTATCTTGTACTTCACGAAATCGCCTCGCTTCCCGAAGCTGTTGATAGTCTTTTATGCCTCCAATCTTCTCTTTATTGCTCTTGACCTGGTATGGGCATCGGGCATCCCGGCCGTGAGCGCTGCGGACAACTTCGACTCCATAAAAGAATTGGTGCAGGCAATAGTCAAATGCGCCATCTGGATACCCTATATGCTGGTTTCAAAAAGGGTGAAAAATACTTTCGTGAAACCTGACGCCAGATTGAAATCCGTACCAGCCGAAAGAATATATAATTATTCACGATAAGTAAAACCGACACGCAGTTTGATATGTTTTGAATTTGCCACTCCAGAAGGCGTATATTAAATACGGTTTTTAATATAAGGAGGTGGTGACTATGCCCTATTGCCCCAAATGCCATTATGAATACACCGGCGATATTGAAATGTGTCCGGACTGCGATGTCAAACTCGTGCCGGAATTACCGGCTGATGAAGATTTCGACGAAACCGTCTCTAAAGACTGGGTACGCATCGCCCGGTTTCGCTCCGAACAGTATGCCAAAATGATTCTCGAGACACTTCGCTCCAAAGACATCCCGGCCGTTATATACTCCGGCGCCGGATATTTCGGTGCCACCGGCCAGATGGGATGGTCATCCTTCGCACCGATCGATGGAGCGTATTCACTTATGGTGCCCAGGGAATTTGTCGATGCGGCCGGTTTCGAATGCGAAGCGCTTCTTGGAGAAGAGTGGGAAAAATCCAGAGTGGATGAATAGCAAAATCAACACTCCAAACAAAAAGCCCCGGCTTTCACCGGGGCCTTTTATTACGAGGATCGAAGGTTATTTCAGCAGGGTCATCTTTCTGGAATCGACATAATCCCCGGCCCGAAGTCGATATAAATACACCCCCGAAGCCACTCTTTTTCCGTCGTCATCGGTGGCGTCCCAGCTGACCGCATGTTCCCCGGCAGTCTGGGTTTCATCGACCAGCGTCCGCACTACCTGTCCATTCATATTGACAACTTCCAGCGTGACATGAGCGGTTGCGCCGAGCGTATATCCGATACTCGTGTTCGGATTGAACGGGTTGGGATAATTTTGCGCCAGACTGAACGTTCCGGGAACCTGCGCGCCGTCATCTTTGGATACGGTTTCGTCCGCATTCTCTCCGGCCTTTTGCCCGCCGCAGTCAACGGGAATGCATTTCTTCATGACGACGACACTTTCGCCGCCTTCATTCGTTCTGAGACTGATACCCATATTTTTAAGTTTTTCCGCAAGTTCCGGGTCCGCGTCGCCGGCGTTGACAATCACCCGCTTGCCATCGTCGCCAAAGAATATGCAGGAATCTTGAAAACCGGTATATATGCCCGTACTGCAACATTCCAAGGCGATCCCGAGTTTATCGCCATCGGCGAGTATTTGAGCGCCGGATGAATTATCGGTATACCAAATGCTGAAGCCGCATGAAGCTGTCAGCGAATCGAGGCATTGAACTACGAATTGGTCAATCTCACCTTCGGAAATTTCCGAAAGTTTCCCTGTCCGAACCACTTTATCTTTGACATAAATTACTATCGGCTTGGATCTTTCACCCTGGATTTCTTTGACGTCCTCGATAGTGCAATGGCCCATTTTATCGAAGGCGGCCCGGATAACCCTGATGTCGGTTTCGTTGTCCAATTCCGAGATCTTGACCACGCAGGTTTGCTCGCAATCGCCGACCTCCCAGGTGGCATCATTCAAACCCAGCGCCGACAGAAGCTCACCGAGGCGGGCTTCATCGAGAGCCAAATCCTTGTCCACCCCGGCGATAGCAACCTCATAGCCGATCGTGTCCTCGAATTTGAATGGAACTAACGTCATAAGGGCCAGCAAAATGACGCCCACAATTGAAAAGCTTAATTTCGGGCGGGTCAGCAAAGTATCTTTCAGATGTTTCATTATCGCAATCTCCCGGAAAATCGAAAGGCCGCGGTTGTCCGCCGCCGTTTCGACCCTGGTTTTCAGTTCGGCAAAGGAAATCTTATCGGTGCCGTCATCGACTCCGGCCTGTTCCATATCGCGCTCTAGAGTGATTTCCGCCTGCCAATAGGCGGCGCACTCCGGACAGTCGGCCAGATGAGCCTTGAATTCCGGCACCGTCTCCATGCCCGCACCGTTGCGGACAATTTCGATTATTTTCTGCCGGGCTTCGTGACAACGCATATCTTTTCCTCACTTTTTGTGGCGCGGTTACGAACGTCGCCGGATGGTCCGGTTAAATACCGAATCAGGGCGCGGCGCATAACCGTCCGGGCGCGACTCAAGCGCACCTTCAAACTTCCTTCGGACTTGCCCGTGACAGCGCTCAATTCACCGAGTGGCCAGCCCTGCAATTCGTAAAGCGTTACCAGGGCGCGGTCATACGGTGCCAGAGCCATCAGGGCGATTCTTATTCTACGTTTGGCCGCATGAGCATTCTCGGCGTCGGCGGCGACATCGACTTTATAGCCGTTTTCTGTCATCCACAGCCAGCTTTTTAAACGCTCGCGGCGGTATCGGCTTTTGAACCGGTTGATCATGATCTTGTATAGCCACGGTCGGAAGGCGTCGCGATTTTTCAGTCTCTCAAACCCGGTCAGCGCGCGCACCAGGCAATCCTGATACAAATCATCGCCGTCATCACGGTCAGCCATCAGCTTGCGGCAGAAGGCTCGGGCTTTAAGATGCTCCGGTTCAAGCAGTTTCCAAAAAAGAGCTCTTTTATCGTCCATCTGATCCTTAGACCCATCCAAATAACAAAAGTTACATATTTTCCACGATAATTTCGCGATTAGGCATATAAATTCGAATAATTGAGTCAAAACACGGGTAAATGATATAAGAGTTTAGCCAAATTCCCCAAAAGCACCTCGCAGCGTGTTTACGCTATGCCGCCGGTCACCGGTCTTTTATGACCCTTCCGACCGGCGGTTTTATTTTTACGTGATTAACAGCAGCAGGAATCCGCGCCGTCGCCACAATCACACGACGGCTCGGCTTTACGTAAAGCTCCGATTATCACCGCCGTGGCGCACCCCACCCCGGATTGCACCGTTATGGCCCCATCAGGGCAGTTTTGCGCACACGCCCCGCATTCCATGCAGGCGTCACGGTCAATTATATCGGCCTTTTTATCGACCATAGCGAAAACCGCATGAGGACAGACAATCAGACACATGGTGCAGCCGCTACATTTTGTCCGCTCCAGTGCCAGAGTCGTTACATTTTTCAGATATTTTGGTTTTGACATGCTATCCTCATACATATATTCCCGCGATCCAGAGACCTGATCCGATGACGGCCCCGGTCACCTGTAATGGTACGGCCAACTTCATTTCCCTTTTCACGCCCGACAGCGATGTATATGTCGAATTGCCCGTAAAATTCAGGGCAATAAAGCTGGTCATGGATATTATTATCATTATCCAGGCCAATCCTGTCAGATCCCCGGGCAGGGGGATTATCGAAAGGATATACATGATATAGAATACTATGCCGACCAAAAAGCCGGCAATGGCCCCCTTGGCGGCAAATGCCCGCCCGGGCAAATATGGTAACAGCACTGGAGGCAGTATATGTCCCGTAAAATAGGCCGATGCCAGTATTATCAAATTGAAAAGGCCGTAATGAAGCATACGATCGAAAGAAAAGACATCGCGCCCGAGACCGGATAAAATGAACATCGTCATTGCGATGGGAACAAAATATTTCAATGATAGTACCATGTCGCACGGAATCAGGACAGCCCTGTCCATAAAATCGAAACGCACCCGCCGCATGGCCGGTGTGGCCTTATAACCATCGCTGATAAACTGCTTTATATCTTCGGCCCGGATCGGGCCGTAAATGACACGAAAGCCCGAGCGTTCTTTGACGGCGTGGGCCGCCACCCCCGGAGCGCCCAATTGCGGGACAATCAAACGGCGGTGGCCGACGACTTTGCCAAGTTGCGTCAATTCGATCCGTCTGATGATTTCTTCGGTCCCGAACGTTCCCTTCCCGGCGGCGCACCAGACATTGATCCCCCTGGTGTCGAGGACCATAATCCAGCAATCAAGGTCCTCGAGATTTGAACGCAACCGGTCAAAGCTCATTTTATAATTAGCCGAAACCATTACCGGCGATTTGTCATCGGGACGCCCGACCGCATAGAGGCCCGGCGGTACCCGGTAATCGTGTCGTCCGATCCCCCACCGAACTTTAAATGACCCCAACCGGTCGGCTCTTAGTAGTTTCGTGGAAACCTGCGGAAGGTCGCCAATGTTGGACGTTGCCTTGCCGATTATCCAGTGCAAATCGGGCGGTGATATTGCACCGGCGCCGATATTTATTAGCGGTCCAGGCGGCGCGAACGAGCCAGAAACGGGCTTGGATTCTTTATTGGTCCCTTTCATTAATCGGCCCCCCGCTCCAACACTCCACGGAGTTTGTCCTTTATCGAACCCCGGCCGCTGTGAACAATGAAGACCGCTTTCATACCATGACATGCATACAACTGCCTTTTCTGCTCGACCCGGTCGGCGTAAAAGGGCATATGATTATAGCCGCAGATTTCAATGAAGAGATCATGATCGGGCAGATAAAAATCCGGGCGGTACTGCCTTCCGGCCAGAATAATCAGCGGTTCGTACTTGTAGGCGATGCCCATTTCTTCAAAATATTCGACACACTCTTTTTCATACCGTGAGCGCACCCGGAGTCGGTTTCCCGCCGGTAACTGTGGCGGTTTGATTTTCGGGCGATGGTATCGAACGCCGGCCGACGGGCCCGGGCGACCGTCTTTTTTCATTCGGCGCGGACGATTAATTGACATATCATAAAATACTATCAGAACGACACAAAAACAATCATATATATACGCTTATACGTATATAATAATTACTTAGTTCAGGGATTGGTGGCCGGTTTGGGTTTTTGCGATGATATCGCCGACAGCAACAGCGCAGCGAATATAAACCCGCCGCCAACGGCGCGAAACCAGACAAAGGGTTCCCCGCCGATGGTCCACGCAAACAGGGCCGCAAACACCGGTTCGAAGGCAAATATAAGGGCCACCCGAAGCGGCGCGACAATTTTTTGCGCCAGCATCTGTATGACAAACGCCGAAAGAGTCGGAAACAGCGCCAGAAAGACCACGACACCTATCGCCTCTTGTGATTTTACCGAAAAATCCAGACCGAAAACAATTGCCGATATCAGGCTCAAAAATCCGACCACCAGAAACTGCTGGCAACTGGTGATATACGGGTCAATGCCCCCCTTCATGTATTTATCCGAATACAATAAATGCAAAGCATAAGTCATCGCCGCAATCAAAGTCAGCGCGTCGCCGATATTGACCTTTTTCATGCCACCCGTCAAAATCCAGAGTCCGATTAATGACACGCCCGAAGCTATAACTTCAAGCAAAGTCGGCTTGCGCTTGAATATAAATCTCAAAAATACCGGGACAAAGGCCACGAACAGCCCGGTGATAAAGCCGGAATTGGAGGCGGTTGTGAATCCGAGACCGATTGTCTGCGGGATATATAAAAGCCACAGAATAAATCCGAGAAACAACCCGATTTTAATGTCGGCCAGCGGCTTAAGGCCTCTCATGTAAAGAAATATCAAAAGAATACATCCGGCCATAATAAAGCGATAGGCCACCATGACCACCGGATCGATATCATCGAGCGCCCCTTTGACCAGAAAAAAAGTCGCCCCCCAGATAGCGGCGGCATAAAAAAGACCCGCCTGAGCCATAAATAGTTTCAATTTCGATGGTTCACTGTAATTCGGCATGGCCGCAGGAAAATCCAAATTGAACTCCTTGTCAACTAAATATAGCTTTAGCTGACCTCTTATCTGACCAACCGGCGCCACCAATACCGGCCTTTCCACCAAAGTGGACTTATACGTATAAGTTGACTTATGACGCCATTTTGTTATTTTAGGGTCAGCAAATTATTGTCAAATATGAGGTTTAATTTGGATAAGCTGATATATCTCGACAACGCCGCCACCTCCTGGCCCAAACCCGATAGCGTCTATGCCTTCATGGTGGAATTCTATCGCTCCTGCGGGGTTAATCCGGGACGAAGCGGCTTTGATAAGGCCATCGAGGCAGGCAATATCCTTGAGGATTTACGCACCCGCCTGACCCGCTTTTTCGGCGGGGACCTGATTACTCCGGAACGCCTTTGTTTTGGCTACAACGCCACCGACGCCCTCAACTTGATCATCCAGGGCCTGCTTGGACATGGCGACCATGTCGTCACCACCAACCTCGAACACAATTCCGTCATCCGGCCGATCAATCACCTCGTGCGCGATCGCGGCGTCGAGGCTACTTTCGTCCCGTTCAATGCCGATGGCTTTGTCGAGCCCGATGACATCAAAAAGGCCATCAAGTCTAATACCAAACTGGTCATCGTCAATCATGGTTCCAATGTCATCGGCACCGTGCAACCGGTCGCCGACATCGGCGCCGCTTGCCACGAACGCGGCGTTTTGTTTGCCATCGATGCTTCGCAGACCGCGGGGGTTATTCCGATCGACATGCAGAGCATGAATATCGACGTTCTCGCCTTCACCGGTCATAAATCGCTCATGGGTTGCACCGGCATCGGCGGGTTGTGCGTTCGCAAGCACGTGACCATTAAACATACGCGCTCCGGCGGGACCGGCGTCCGGTCGGCCTACCCCTATCATCTCGACGACTACCCGTATCGCATGGAGTATGGCACCCCGAACATGGTCGGCGTGGCTTCGCTCTGGGCGGCACAGGACTGGATCGAACAAAAGGGCGGGGTGGAAAAAATTCACGCCGAGGAAATGCGCCTGGCCAAAAAGCTGGTCGACGGGTTTCGCCAAATCGAAGGCGTCATCGTCTATTGCTGCGACAGCATGGAGCATCACCTGTCGACCGTTACCGCCAATATCGACGGCATGGAAGCCGGGGACGTCGGCATCATGCTCGACGTTGACCACAACATCGCCACCCGCACCGGACTGCACTGTGCCCCGCTGGTGCACCGGCAGATCGGAACCATGTCGATCCATGGCGGAGTGCGCTTCGCGATCGGACCGTTCAACACCGATGAACATGTCGAGGCCGCCATCGACGCCATGCGCGCTATCGCGGCCACGGCCGTGGAAAAGAAAAGATCGAGACTGGCTTCGACCAAATAGGTTCTTTGTCCGTTTGGCGCGGCCTTTTTGCCCCGTGAGAGGGATTATCATATGGAACAACCGGAACCGCTTTTAACCGTTCCCACCCGTGACCCGCTTATTAAACAGGGTTGGCTTCGCGGCCTTTTGTTTTTACCGGTTCATTTTATCGGTATTGCCCTGGTCGCCGTCATCGTCCTGATACTGATTGGTTTCAACTTTTATGACTATGCCAATTACGACCAGTATCTCGATCGACCGATCATGATTATTCTTAATCTTTCCATGTTGCTCTGGACAATACTGATTACCTTTGCCTTCAGAAAACTTATCGACAACCGCTCCTTTGTCTCCCTCGGATTCGCCTTCTCCTGGGATTGGTTCAAAGACCTGCTCGCAGGCTTAATGCTCGGTGGCATCCTCATGACCGCTCTCTTTTTGATTGCCCTTTACCTGGGAGCGGTAACCGTAACCGGCTGGCATTTCCCCGTCGCCTCGCTGGTGGCGCTGGCCGTCAATTTGGCCTGCGCCGGAGCCATCGAGGAAATCACCTTGCGCGGCTATTTGCTCAACAATGTGATGACCTCGATGAATAAATATCTGGCGCTGGGGCTCACGTCGGTCATTTTTTCGGTGGCGCACGGTTTCAATCCCGAATTCGGATGGATCAGCCTGTTGAATATATTTTTGGCCGGAGTCCTTCTCGGGATTTACTACATCCACAAGCAAAACCTCTGGTTTCCCATCGGCCTGCACTTTTCCTGGAATTTTTTTCAGGGTGCCGTTTATAGCTCTCCCGTGAGCGGCGTCAAACTGGACGGCATATTTTTAACCGAATATACCGGAAGCGATTATCTCACCGGCGGGCAGTTCGGTTTTGAGGCCTCGCTGGCCGCCTCGATTGTCACCCTCGGCGCCATACTGCTGATACATTTCAACTACCGTGAAAGGCACGCTCGTTGATTGAAAGGGAAAATTGATTTTTCGATAATCTACAATAGTTAATTTCGAACAAATCCATTGGCCTCAAACCAACGGTAATAATATGGTTGCAAAACCGTATCTTGTCGCTTTAACAACCTGGATGCTGGAGGACAAATGTCAAAAGTTGGGGTTATCGTCGTTTTGGGGGTTGTCTCTTATTTATTGAGTTTCGGCTGCGGCGGGGACAAACATGGTACCGGCCCGGTTCCGGTCGTGGCCGATACCGTCTATGTCAATGTGAATTATACCGGTATCGGGGATGGCTCCTCGACTAACCCATACAACTCTCTAACCGGAGCGGTGGCTGCGGCCGATCCCGGCGATGTCCTGTTAATTGCCGCCGGGGAATACTCCGATACCGAAACGTTCCCCATATACATAAAACCCGGGATGACCATACGCGGTGCGGGGCGTGATGAAACCTATATTCGCGGACAACTGTTGGATATGACACAGGATGATATCCGTCCGGTCACGCTGGAAGACCTCTCTTGTGAAGGTTTCACCTTTGGAAGAAACGAAGCCCCGTCGGCTCCGTCGGAAACCAACCGGGTGCGGCGTTGCCGGGTGATCGGCGACCTCGGTAGCCTGCATGGCGGCGGCCACCATTTTGAAATCGACAGTTGCATTGTCGTCGGCCGGGTTCGTTTCGGCCACGGTTCCGGAAATTCGCGCGATATCATGCGTCGAAGCGATATAAACGGGACCGTTGCTTTCGGCAGCGGCGCACCGTTGACGGAGGGTGAACTGGTGCAGGTCATCACGGACTGCCGCGTCTCCGATGGCATCCATTTCGCCAGCGGTCCGGGCGGAACCGACACGATTTTCAATTGCCACATCGATTCTGTGGGTATCGAATATATTAGCGGGACGTCCAATGTCTATATTGCTTATAATATCATCGACAAGGGGCAAATCCGGGACGGGTCCGGCTATGGAGACCAGATTATCACGCACAATGTAATAACCTGCACCGGAGCGGATGAAGCCGCCATTTATGCTTCCGGTGCCGGCGACCTCATCACCCACAATACCATAAACGCTTATGGCGGCGCCATGGGGATTTATGCCATTTCCGGTTATCCGACATACATCGATAGTAATCTGGTCCGTGTATCCGGTGGCGGCGCCTGCCTGTTTACCGAATCCGGTGCGGGACAAATCGTGGGAAACACTTTTAAAGGCGGCTCCATCGGGGCGACCGATTCCAGCGGTACCCTCCTTTTCGCCCATAATTGCATCGACAGTTGCGGTATCGGCGTCATTATCCACAGCGCGGCCCGCTATGTCGGCAATACCATCACCAACTGCACCGGCGACGGTATGATTATTGATTACACCGGCTACGCCGTTGACAGCAATACCATCGCCCATAACGGGGGCGCCGGCGTTCGTATCACCGGTGCGCAAACCGATCTGGGCGGCGGTTCCCGTTCCGGACTGGGCGGAAACATCATCATAAATAACCTTGGCTGGAATCTTGTAAACGAAACCGCCGATACCGTCTGGGCCAAATATAACCATTGGGACAATCCCGACAGCCTTGCGATCGACGCTTCGGATATTTATGATGATGATGAAAATGCTTCTTTAGGACCGGTTATTTTCATGCCGCCCGGAAATTGAAAATTGCCGAAATAATTAGTCCATGTGGGTCAGGAGTCTCGCGTCTTACGCGGGAGCTCCTGACACTCATTTGCCGAATTTTTACCACCACGACCAGAATTCGACCCGAATCTTCGATAGTACCTTGCGGCCCAATATCCCCACCAGCGAGGCTTTCCCCGTTTCAATCTTGGCATAACCGCTCATACCCTCGCGCAACAGTCCTTCTTCATTAGCCATAATCGCCGAGACTTCAAAGAAATATCGTCCGTCCTTTTGTGTCGCCGCTTCGGGGATGCGGACAATTGTACCTTCGAACGTTCTATTGGGATAAGTACGAATTTTTACCGACACCTTCTGCCCCAGCTGCACCCGGCCGATTTCGAAATCGGACACCGGAATTAGCACCTCGACCGTCTTGTGATTTATGACCGATAGAAGCGATTGCGGCGTCGGGTTGCGAAATACCACTCCCGCGATCGGGGCCGTGACGATCCGGGCGTCGCCCTGCATCTGCAAAAACTCCAGCCGGGCTTTCTGGCTTTCGATTTTCTTTTCGACAATGATCTCTTCTTCGCGAAGCGGCCCGGATTTCAAAACGTCCAGCGCCGAGACCGCCGTCTGCCAGTTGGCCTTGTCGATATCCATTTTGGAACGGGCGCCTTCCAGCTGTTCCGGGGAAATCAATTCCCGTTTGGCCAGCTCCTGCGCACGTTCATAATCCTTCTGGCTTTTATCATACGCCGCCAGCGCCGCCGCGACACGGGCCTGGGCTTCATCGACCTCCACCTGCTTGGGCGGGGCCTTGAGAAGCATCAGCTCCCCTTCCAGACTCTGAAGCGCCGCGTTGGCCGCCAGAATCTCCTGCGATATCTGATTCGAGGTCAATATCGCCAGCGTATCACCCGGCATGACCTGTTGCCCGTCTGCTACCAGCGGAGCCAGGTTCAACAGCCCCATATCGTTGGCGTTCATCTGCATAATCGACATCTTGTCGTCCGGGTTCTGGCCGCCGTAATGCAAACTGCTCTGCAAAAATCCGTATTCGCTTAATGACACGTCAAAGCGTGCGATGGGGTTGACAAAAATCTCTCCCGATACCCGGTTGGGAAACGGTATCGCCACGCATAAAACGATTATGATGATTGCGATGACAATATAGCTGATCAGCCGTCCCGGTTTTTTCAAAATATCCTTCATATACTTGACGTGCGTGACTATCCCTCTGGCCAGCGACCGTAACTTATTGCGTAATATAAAAAATAGCAAAAGAACCAGCAATAAAAATCCCGCCCCGCCCCAGTGGGATATCATGAAACCACCCAATATGTAAATTATCAAAACAATCAGGAAAAATGAATAAAGCGAGGCCAAAATGGCATATATCAGGAAGGCCCTCTTCTCACGTTTGGTCGCCGCCACCGGTTCAATCGGCCAGCCCAGAATCATTCTTTTGAAAATATTGCCCGTGTAATCGAAGGCTCGACTGCGCAAATTGACAATGTCCAGCCAGTCGGATAATAAATAATAACCGTCAAGTTT
This sequence comes from uncultured candidate division Zixibacteria bacterium, assembly GCA_937925655.1. GTDB lineage: Bacteria > Zixibacteria > MSB-5A5 > GN15 > PGXB01 > CALAMC01. The sequence goes on from CALAMC010000049.1 coordinate 13,178, forward strand.
GATCAGCGGGTTGAAATTGAATAAATATGTCACCAGGCTGACTCCGGCGATTATCCGCACCACCTCATTGATAAACGCCCCCGGCACCGTCACCCGCCAGACAATAATCGCGAACGCCGTCAACAGAAGTTGATAAAACGGCCCGGCCATCGTTACCGCGAGCCGCTGGGATTTTTTCGGAAACAGCCAGCTGTCGGAAACATCGCAATAAAAGCAGGGCTGAAAGTACATCAATAAAAAACCCATCTCGCGGACCTCGCCGCCATAGTGGCGGCAAACTACGGCGTGGGCAAATTCATGGAAAACTATAATTATAAACAGCGATACGACAATGGCGGCGATGGATCCCAGAGCGAACAGACCGCCGAGGTCAAACCATAACAACTCACGGGCCTCCTCGAATAATATCACCGCCGCCGACAATATCACCAGCGAGAACATGAAAAACCAGAACGGCCGATGAAACGGCTTATATATGGCGTTCAATTTATCCAGAAATTTCCCCGGTCGAAATCCTTTTATCTTCAAAAACAGTATCCGGTCGGCCAGTGAACGGGGACGAAACGCCTGCTTGGCGGCGCGCGATATTTCCTGTTCGGTCCGCCCGTCATCGATAAAAAACATCGAGCGAAGATTCTCCACAAACTGCCCGACATTTTCCGCCGTTATTTGGAAACCGAATTTTTCTTTAAACCCGGCGGCGATTTCCTCCGGAGAGGTTTTGCCGTCGAGCCGGTTTATCAGCCAGAATTCCGGCTCCCGCAGTTGGAAATAGCTTCCGGTAATGGGATCCTTGATATGATAGCAGGTCTGGCCGTCAACAACGGTCGGGGCCGAAATCAAATCCGAACGCAGTTTGGCAAACTGAGACATGGAAATAAGTTAAAACATATGGCGTCTTCAATCAAGATGGCATTTAAACCCGGTTTTCTTTTCTGCAACCTTATATTTCTATTGACGTCTCATACTTTAACGAGACAATATATTGCCATGACAACCGGACTCATACAGACTTCCGCCTTATGCCGCTATTATCACCGCGGACAATATACCATCAAGGCCATCGATCGGGTAAATCTCGAAATCGCCAGGGGCGACTTTCTGGCGGTGGTCGGGGCCTCCGGCTCCGGCAAATCCACGTTGTTAAATCTTCTGGCCGGGCTTGACAGCCCAACGTCGGGGACAATCGATTATTGCGGACAAACTCTGACCGGGATGTCTCACAAAGAGCTTTCGGCCTATCGAGCGTCTAAAGTCGGTATGATTTTCCAATCCTTCAATCTATTACCCTACCAGACCGCCCATAAAAATGTTGAACTGGCTTTGTATTTCCGCGATATCGCCCAGCCGGAAAGGCTTATCAAGACTTCCGCCATCCTTGAACGTCTCGGCCTGGCCGACCGCATGGGCCACCGCCCGGGTGATCTGTCCGGCGGCGAACAACAGCGGGTGGCGATTGCGCGGGCGCTGGTCAAGGACCCGGAAATACTTTTCGCCGATGAACCGACCGGCAACCTCGACCAGGAAAATACCGATGCCATCGCCGACCTTCTGACCGGTTTCAACCGCGACGGCCTGACTATCATTCTCGTCACTCACGATATGGAACTGGCCCGGCGCTGTGCCCGGCGTATCCTGCGCATGCACTATGGCCGGATTGTCGAAGATTCCCCCCGTCCGATGGAGCCGCCCGATGAAACTTCGTGACCTTCTGGAGCTTTCCGTCGGCAACCTCTGGCGGACAAAGATCCGGGCGGTTTTAACCACCGCCGGTGTCGTCATCGCCATTGCCACGTTTGTGGCCATGCTTTCATTCGGGGCCGGCAATCAGAAAATGGTCACCGACACCTATAGCGAACTCGGCCTGTTCACTAACATGCGGGTTTTCCCGCGCACCGACGCCAATGATGCCGACACCGTCAAAACGATTCCTCTTAACAACGAGGCCATCGCCAAATTGTCGGCCATCCCCGGTGTTCTGTCGGTCTCTCCCTACGTTTCCTTCAGGATTACCGTGACCCTCGCCGACAGCCAGTTTAACACCGAAGCGCGGGCTCTGACACAGGCTTCCGCCGAAACCCAGTTGTTCAGGAAGTTATTGGGCGGTTGCCAATTCACTTCGGACTCGGCCGGCGAAGCCATCCTATCCCATGATTTCGTCCGTTCCCTTAAAATAAAAAATCCCGATTCATTGATCGGTCAGCAACTGGTCATTTCGACCCGGGCCTTCAGTCTCGACAGCGCCTTTTTTAATATAATAGACGATAAAAAAACTAAAATCTGGAAGCGTCTCCATGACATCGAATTCGATTCGCTTTTTTGCCAGGACTATCGGCGGCGTATCCTGCGCCAGGAAGTCAACGAAGTTCTGCGCCGTTTCGTGCAGGGCCTGGCCGACCGTCAGCGCACTCTGGTTGACACGCTTACCATTATCGGCATCGGCGAGGATGTCGGCAGTTATGAAATCAGAATGTCGCCGATTATCATCCCCGAAAATTTCGCCCGAAAACTAAATGCCGGAGGATATGGTCTGGGCAGTGATCCGGCCGACCTGTTTTCAGCCGTGCAGGAAGGACGACTCTTTATCGAAGGGGGTATCGGGGACAGCCGTCACTACCCCCGCGTTACGCTCGATCTGGATCCCTATGTACCATATAAAAACGTTAAAGACTCGGTCGAGGCTCTTGGCTTCAGAGCTTTCAGCTATGCCGAGCAGTTCGAAGAAATCCAGAAGTTTTTCATTTATTTCCACCTCGGCCTGGCGACCATCGGCTTGATTGCGCTGGTGACCGCCTCCCTGGGTATTGCCAACACGCTGATCATGTCGATCATCGAACGCCGCCGCGAAATAGGAGTTATCAGATCGCTGGGAGCCGATATTTCCGACATCCGTATCTTATTCCTCGCCGAATCGGGCGTCATCGGGGCCGTCGGTTCCATTATCGGGATATTTTTCGGGTGGGTAGCCACACGCATCGTCGCCGCCGTGGCACAATTGCTTTTAGAGAAGCAAAATATGCCCTTCTATGATCCGTTCGATTTACCGCTCTGGCTGATTCTTACTGCCATTATATTTGGCGTTCTGGTCAGCCTTCTGGCGGGATATTATCCGGCCTCGAAAGCCGCCAAAGTTGATCCGGTCGAGGCCCTCCGCGCAGAATAATCTGGCTTTTAAATCAGGAAATTAATTATTGTCTATGGACAATCCGGCTCCGGGCCGGGCGGAATACCGTAAATAAAATCAATCAGATACAACACATCGATCAAATTTATCGCGCCATCGGCGTTGACATCCCCCGACTGCGGCGAAATCGGCGCCGGCCCCGCCGGGTTCCCGTATATATGGTCAATCAAATACAATACGTCGATTAAATTTATGGCGTCGTCCCCATTGACATCACCGCATACGAAATCATCAAGATCCAAATACAGCGAATCAAGCGCCGTCATTACCGTCGCGACACCGTCGGAAAATTCGAAATAATATTTATACCACCCGGTTTCGGAAACATTAAGCGCCGTCTCGAAAATCGCCCCGCCAGTATAATCCTTGGCGCACGCCTTCATGTCATATGCTGTATCATCAAAATGCAATGTCCTGATAACCGGCAAATGATTGTCATCGTCAATATAAGTTACCCTCGCCGCTATACGCCCGATATCATCCCCGACAACGTCCACTCCCCCAATCTGGGGTGCGGTGTTGACGGCAGAAAAATCCAGCAGGTTCGACGATGGCATGAAAATGGCGGCTTTGCCTTCATCGCAATAAGTGAGCGTCGTCAGTGCCAGCATGGCCGTCACCGGGGCCGCGCCGATAAAACCCGATGGCGGCGGCCAGTCCGACCACCCCGGTTGAGCCGTCAGGTCCGCGATGTTGCACGATAGATAAAGCGAGTTGCTGCTGATATTTGTGGATATTGACCCGATGCGAGTCAAACTGCTGTCGGCCAGGTCCATGGCATAAAGCCCTGAAGTGTATATCACCGCATTGGCATAAAGCAATAAGTACACGGTCGAATCGGACATATTGGGATCCAGAATCCCGACCATGTATAAATAATACGTGAACAGCCCGCCCGATGTGGGAAATCCGCCGCCATTGTTGTCCAGCCGGAAATAAAGTTTGTTGTCGGAGTATGAACCATAAAGGTGCGCGATATCGAGATTACTCCCGCCGCCAGTCTGGTCACCGGTATCATCGGTGCCCAGGTCGGCCAGAAGGTGTGACGGCACCGGGAACTGATCGGCGCCGTTCTTGGGCGACTGGCTGACCACGGCCGTGTCGATCTCGGAGCGGAAATACCATTCGAGCGTATTCGACGGCGGCCGATAGTCGATAAAACCGGCAAAAGTCTGGGTGGTGCAGGCTTCATAAGACAGATCTAACGCGACATTACTCCACGAAGTCTGGGTGTAATCCCGGAAAATCAGGCGATGATCGGCGCCCGTATTCATGTAAAGAGAATCGGTTATATCGAAATTGAAATGGGTTATTGCCGACGGCGCGCTGGAAGTGGAATTTTCATACGGTTTCGGGTACTCCTGCGCCACCGATATATTGACGGCCATGACAAGAATGAAAGAAATCAAAGTTTTGTTCATATATCCCTCGTTGCGGGTTTCGAGTAAATGCAGTAATAATCTAATATATAATGAAATGATAAATTTCAAACGGATTTTTTGGCCGGACCGACCGCCAATTGTACTGCTTTTGATACAAAAAAGGCCGGCTTTTCAAAACCGGCCTTCTTCACATATCGAAATTATATACTCTTAAAAGCCCACCATGATACCCAGAACAAATCGGTTTTCTTCGTCTTCAATCATATAAGTATTTTCGACAAAACCGCGGATGTTGGTCCTTATCACATGTCCCAGGTGGCCGGTTATCGAATGATAACCCGGTGCGTCATGGTCATAATCGATCACATTATAACTGGCAACGCCGTAAAGCTTGCTCCGGTCGCCGTGCGGCATTATAATCAACTCGGCCAGGCCCCCGCGCGACAGGACTTTGGCATTCGCCGGCCCGCCCTCTTCCATGAACGGGTCGGTGTCCTTGCGCTCCAGAAACTGAAGATTTAATTCGGCCGCTCCCAGAGCCAAGCTGGCATCAATCCCGCCAATGGTGACCTCGTTGACAATCTGATTGCCCTCCTTGCCGTAATAACCGATGACCCCCAGCCTTAGATTGTCGTTGATATTCTGGGATAGCCTTCCCACGGCGCATTTATACTTATCGTCATCATAAACCTTGAATTCCTCGTCGGCGACTCCGATACCGTTGCCATTGATGATTTCAAAAATAAGATCGGTTCCGGTTTCAAAGCCATAGGTCATCATGATACCACGGTCGTAGGCCATATTTATCCGTGAATTGCCGGGACTGAATTTATAAATCTGGTAATCTTCATAAGTCAGGCGCAATTCTCTTTTGAACAAGGGGTCGGACACCTGAAACTGGCCCAAATAAATATCCAGTTCGGAATTAAACACGTTATTGAACATGATGTAGGCATCTTCAATCCCGACCACTTCGCCCCGCTCGCTGATATAGAAATAGAAATAGTAGGCGATATCCTTGGTCAAGGACCCGCCGGAAAGGAGCTTGAGATTGAACGGCAGCGACAAATCGACATCCCGGTCGGAGACCGTCTGATGCTGGATGAAACCGTCTATACGGGCCGCCAGCGGTAAATCGCGGATGAGGTCGAGATTGTCATCCCCGGTTTTTATGAAATATCTCGGGGCCTCCTGATCTTTAAGGACAAAACCGTTGCCCGCGAATTCATCGCCGTATTCCTTGAGCCTCGGCACCGGAGCATGACACGTCGTGCAGGACATACTGTACTTGCGGGCGAAAGCCGGGATGGCCTCGGCCGTGTCGGTCGGCGTCAGAACGCTTAGCATGACGATTCCGGCCAGAGGCCCCAAAATCATAAACAGGGTCATCGATTTTTTCATACTTCCCCCTAATCAAGTATCGTTACGGTCGTGAAATGCTTATTGACCGGGACTATTTCGGATTCTTCTTCCGGGACATTCAAAAAGTCCGCCACCGGCTTGACCAGCTTCTGATAATTCAACCTGGCCGTGATTTTCATCTCGCCCGGGGCACAATCGACCGGGACGTCAAACGTGAACGTTTCCAGTTTGGTTTCCCTTGGCCCGATACGATAATCGACTCCGAGCGAAGCCGTATTCCACTGCTGTATGGTCATGCGCCCCTGCGGGTCGAAGTACGGCATGCGGAAAATACGGTCGCCGATAGGGATCCCGTCCCGCTGAACGCCCTCGAAATTGGGTTTGTCCAGAGCAATACCCATGTCCTGATAGGCCAGTACATCGGCGCCAATAGTGTATTCTTCTCCATCGAAACCTTTCTTGTCCACCGCCAGATGATAAACTTTTCCGTCGGCATCGACCGCCTCGACATGCAGCCAGACAATTCGGTCTTCGACCGACCCGGTGGGGAATTTATGCCCGGTTTTCTGATTGAACAGCGCCACCGTGAATTTAACCGTCTCGCCCGGTTCGGCTTCCTTTATGTCGGGATGAATCCGCAATTCGATCGTCCCGCCCACCTTGCCGGGATCATGCGCGCCGTGGAACAGGTGTTGCCAGGCATCGTCATAAATGTTGCCCATTTCCGCCGTTTGCCCGCGCGCTTTGGTCATATGGCAGTCCTGACAACGAACCCCCTCGGCGGCGTATGGCCCCTCTTTCCATTCCAATTGCGTCGATTTAACCCAGATTCCAAATGGGCTTTTTTCGTTATGGCAGGTCCCGCAGAATTCCGGCTTGTTCAAAAAATCCGATTTGGCCCCCTGATGGGCCGGCGAATCAATCGTTTCGCGCGGGCCGTACTTGATGTCACCCGGCGATGATATCCAGTTGAAATTGAAGGGAACGTCTCCCTCGAACCCGGTTATGGTATGGCACACTTCACAGGAAACCGCCTCATTGGCCCGGCTGTTTTTCTCCGGACGCGGCGGCGGAACGTCACCGGCCAGAAAGGCAATCGGGGCATGACAACCGTTGCACCCGGCCTTTACCTCGGCCACCTTTTCATCTTTTTCGGCGTGCGGCACGGCCAGCTTGAAATATTCGATTTCATCCCAGTGATGCACATAAGCCTGCGACATCATCGCCTGTTGCCACTGACGATAAAAATCAAGATGACACGATGTCCCGCAGTAATCGGGAGTATCGTAATCCTTGTACGAACGTGTGCCGAGAGCCTTATCTCCGGCGGCGGCCAAAAGCAAATCCGGTACATAAAACAAAAACATCAAAGACACGGCCGCATATACAGCCTTCCGAAAAAAATTCATAAATCCCCCATTCACATTTTTCGCGTGATTCATTATAACCCCCCGGTATTATTGCATGTTTTTAAAAAGATGTTGATGATTGCCGCGATTGTCAAGAAAAATGAAATTATTACTGACTGCAAATTTGTCAGGCCGAATTTAATATGCTATGGCCCACCCATATCTGTACTTAAACATAGGGTATTCGTGATACTGAATTGCCCACGGTAATTCAATTGAAACGTGAGTTCTCGCCATTGCGTCCGGAAAATCATTGGCCGGTTAATTGAATCGGTTGCTCTTAGCCGCCTGATATCAATGACGTGGCAATTCTCCTTTGCCCGGTTTCAAAAATATACTTTCGAGTACGAAAAGAAACCCGGTCGATAAATTAACCGGGAAATTGCATATAAAAAACGGGCAGGCCCAAATGAGCCTGCCCGCTTGTTCGATAATCATCCGTTCTTATTACTTCAACAGCACCATCTTCCTTGAGGCACTGAATTGTTCGGATTCGATGCGGTACAAATATACGCCGGTCGATACCGGTTGCCCGGTTTCATCGCGACCATCCCATTGGACGAAGTGCTCTCCGGCCGATATTTCATTATCGACCAGCGTCACGACTTTCTGACCGAGCAGGTTATACACGGCAATGACCACATGACTGCGCTCTTCCAGCGAATACGATATGGTCGTCACCGGGTTGAACGGATTGGGATAGTTGGGCTCAAGCCGGAACCGGTCGGGAAGGACGTCCGGGTCTTCGTCGCTTGATTGCACCAGCGATGGATCCGTGCGGATACGAACGGCGGCGTCGATCGACAAATTAGTTCCCAGTTCATACCACGAGCCGTTGGCCCCGTTGCCCGATAAATATGTGGTCGAGGCTTCGACCGGGGCGGTGTTATCACAAACGACCGGATAGCCGTAACTTTCATTGGTAAACTTGACGACCACATAAACAGGGTCCCCCATGGTGAGGTCAATCGGGGCGACCAGATCCACGGAATAATAGCCCGGCTGATCATAGGATCGGTCATACTGGTAACCCATGAGCGTGCTTACCGTGCGGGTTCCGGAGTCGAAATTGTCATACACGTATATATCAATATCGGTCGTGGCATCCGTCGTCCAGAATTCCACCCGCGTCAGTTTGGTATTTTCGACCGGGGTAAACTTGCTCAATGACCAGCCCGTGGGATTGCCGTAACCCAACTGCGTCATCCAGCCGCCTTCATCATAATAGTACAAATCCTGCGTGGCGTCGTAGTCGGTCAGGTTGACCGCCACCGCCGACCAGGTCCCGATATTGGCCGAACCGTACGCTATCGTGAAATACCCTCCCTGCGCGCCGTAACCGCAGGTTCCGCCCCAACTCGTACCCCAGCTGTTTTTGACAATCCAGCCGCCCGTCCCTCCGGCGTGCGTCAGGTCATCGTCCCAGCCGACAATCAGAACGGCATGGTTGGAGGCGTTGGTCCCCGCGTAATAGAGTGTATAAGAACCGTTGTAGTTATTGAATTCGGTGTTCCACGATGGGGCACTGCCGTCACCGGCATAAAGCGTGGTATAGACCGGGCCATAAGTGTATATGTAACTCTTAAGAACCGAATCATCGGGAATGTCATCCGTCGAAATAATCAACCAGTCGAGCAAGACCTGCTGGGGTGTGCAGGCGCTGTTGCAGGCCACGTTCGAAGCGACATAGGGATCGCATGATTCGAGGACGGTTCCCTTTTTGGAGAAAAGGTCGGCCAAATCATAATAAGACCCCCCGCCGCAGGAACGCTGCCAGTAGTTGCACTCTTTGGCGTTGTTCTCCGAAAAATCATAGGTCACGCCCTCGGTTATCAGCATCCTGGCTTCGATATTGCCCAGAGCGGCGAATGAATAGCAGGCACCGCAGACGCTTTGATTTTTAACAGCTGTCACCTTGCCGGTTTCGCGCCAGTCGAAGCTGGTCGGTAAGGCGGCCGCCGTCTGACGAACCCCCCTAAGTCCCGTCGTCGCCATTTTCGACACGACATGGTCCAGATCGAGTCGCGGCGCAACAAAACCGTAATTGTCATTTATAACAGCCGGTTTTATCGGCGCGATTTGTGGTATTTCGGGATCCGCCCCATAAGCCGCGGCGACTATCACCAAGACCGCCACAATAATTAAACCAAAACGATAATAGCGATTTTTCATTGACGTCAGGCCTCCTGAATAGATTTGTATCCTTCTTCCTGATAATTTCGACCAACCGACAACCGGGGGTGAGGCCATCGGGACAGGAATTACCTAATCGGCCGAAAATTGCTTATTTGCTAAACAATGACCGGGAGATAAACGCCATATTATGGGATGTTCCCCATATTCTTTTGACAGGGATTGGATTTACCTTATATTGGAGCCGATGCCAGAAGTCAAAATCGCCATATTGGGTTATGGCTCGCAGGGGCGGGCCTGGGCGATGAATCTCAAAGATTCCGGTTGCGATATTGTCATCGGCCTGCCTGTCCGGGACCGTGCACGACTCCAGGCCCGTCGGGATGGCTGGTCCGGCATAAAAACCGTGTCGGCCGCGACATCTCTGGCGGATATCATTATCATGGCCTTCCCCGACCATCTTCACGGCCGCGTTTTTGCCATTGATATCGCACCGTATCTTAAAACCGGGGCCGCCATTGTCTTCCTGCACGGTTTTTCGGTACACTTCAAAACGCTTATTCCGCCAAAACATTGTGATATTATCCTCCTGGCTCCACTGGGGCCGGGCGCGGCCGTACGATCCAAATACCTCGAAGATGGCTCGGTCGGCTTTTTCCACGCTCTCTTTCAAAACGGTTCCGGCCACGCCAAACAAATTTTGAACTATCTGGTTAAGAACCTGAAAATCGGCCGGACGGCCTTGATTAAAACGACCTTTGCCGAAGAGGCCGTCGGCGATCTGTTCGGCGAGCAGGCCGTGCTTTGCGGAGGACTGTCGCAATTGATTCTGACCGGTTTTGAAACCCTTACAAGGGCCGGGCTGGCGCCGGATAAAGCCTATCTTGAAGTTTGCTATCAGCTGGATTTGATTATTGATTTAATCAAACGTCACGGTCTTGAGGGCATGTTCAAACGGATTTCGGTCGCCGCGCGTTATGGCTCCTTTTTAAACGGCCGCAAAATCATCGACCGCGCCACCCGCAAAAATATGAAACGGATACTGGACGACATCAAATCCGGCCGCTTCGCCCGACAGCTTAATGCCTTGACTGATCACAAGCTGAAAAAACTTGATAAAGACTTAAAGAAGATGACCAATCCGTCATTCGAAAAATCCGTCCGTAAGTTTTCCGATTCGTAATCCGCCCCGACCGATATTAATTTCATTAGTTATTTTTGTTGATTCCCTCATATCGGGTCTTGATTTTTATGGTTGGATAATAGCGCAAAGTATCAATTATGAAAAACACTGCCAAAATACTCGCCGTTCTGGTAATCCTGCTCGGGCTCGCCGTCCTTTTATACTTTTTCAATCCCTTTGGATTGGGAAAAAGTGCAACCGCCAAACTAGCCGAAATCATTCATTATGAAGACGTCCGTTTTGCGCCCGGGGAACTTCTGGAATTCTTATCCGACGACAATCCTGCCGTCAGAAGCCGCGCGGCCCTTGCTTTGGGAAGAATTAATAACCCGAAGACAATCGAATCCCTTTTTCCGCTGTTGAATGATTCGTCGTTTGAGGTTGCTTCGGCCGCGGCCACCGCCATCGGGTTGACCGATAATCCCGAATACGCCCGAACCCTAATCCGCAACTGCGACATTTATGAACCCGATGTGCGCGCCGCCATAATCCGCGCCGTCGGCTTTCTGGCCGACAGCACCGTCCCCGATGTTTATCCCGGAATCAGACATTTTTTGATGGATGTCGATCATCGTGTGCGCGAACAGGCCGCCTTGGCTTTGTTCCGCTGTCGAGATAATGGCGCGGTGATGGATTTGATTCATGTTTGTCGCCGTGATCCGGTGCGTACCGTCCGGGTGGCGGCCCTTTACTCGCTGGTGCAATTGCGCTCGAGCGACGACCCCGATTTATATGCCGAATGGTTGCCCGACAGCGACCCCCTGGCTCGGACACTGGCCCTCCGCGGACTGGCCCTTCCGAAAGACACGTCGTGGATACGGGAACTGGCCGGGGGACTCAACGACCGCAATAACGGGGTCGTGGCCCAGGCCATATATTCGCTGTCGCGAATCGAATCCCCACGGGCGATTAATTACCTGTATGATCGGTTCCGCGATGAAACCGACGAAAAACTCAAAGTCCTTTTCCTGGAGACTTTCAACCGCCTGGAAAATGATATCGCCGCCGATCTGGCGCTGGAAGCCGTTCATACCGACTCCAGCTACAACGTTAAAGCCGCCGCCATCGAATACCTGCTTAAAGTCCGCGGCGCGGAAATGCTGGCGCTGGTGGACACCCTGCTGGATTCAAAAGATCGGCACCTGACTCTGACCGTAATCGGTGTTTTGGCGCGGGTCGATGAGGAAACGGTTTCATCGAGACTGATAAAACTGTCCGGCGACAGTTCCGCCGTGGTTCGCGCCCATGCCTTCGAGGCCCTTTGTATCTTTGATTCGCTTAGCACCCGCAAAATAGATTATAATATCGACCAGGCCTTCCGTGACTCCAGTCACATTGTCGTCGGCACGGCCGTCGCTTATATCGGCCGCATGCGCCTCGCCAAACACTTGCCCAAGCTCCATACTATAATGAAAATGGAGCATAAGGCTCACTCTGACCTGCGACGCGCCGTGGTCGCGGCGGCGGCATCGATTCTCGAACGCGACACGACCATCTCCGCCGCCGGGGAATTACTGCAAATGGGTTTGCACGACAAGGATTATCTTGTCAGCCGCACCGCCGCCGAAGCCATGAAAAAAAGCCTGGGCATGGATAAATCACAGTACATCAGCCATCCCAAAGAAATGGCTTCGGTCGGTTCGCTCAAGTCATTTCTCGATAAATACAAAGTCAATCCCCGCGCCGTGATTCACACCTCGAAAGGCGATATCGAACTGGAGCTGTATGCCGACATCGCCCCGCTGGCGACCTATAACTTCATCCGCCTGGCCGCCGAAGATTTTTATAAAAACATCATTTTCCACCGCGTCATACCCAATTTCGTTATCCAGGCGGGCGACCCCAATGGCATCGGCATCGGGGGGCCCGGCTATGAAATCCGCGGCGAACCGGGCGACGTTCCCTTTGAGCGGGGCGCCCTGGGTATGGCCGATTCGGGTATGGATACCGGCGGCTCGCAATTTTTTATAACCCTTTCGGCCCAGCCCCATCTTGAAGGACGATACACCCTGTTCGGATATGTCACATCCGGTATGGACGTGGTCGATCGGATTGTCCGCGGGGATATTATCAAACATATCTCCATAAAAAAGGGGGGTGAACTAAAGTGAAAAAGAGCCTGATTTTCATGTTTTCTATGATTTTAGGTTGCCCCTGTGTGATACCCGCCATTACACTCGATGAATTGATTGACAAAACTTTGGCGGTACGCCGGATGCAGTTCGAAGCCGTCACGGATATGGTCTGCATTTCCGAGCAGTATGAAAAAAGCACTGATAAAAACGGCAATATCAAGGAAACCAAAAAGCTGATTAAAGACGTCTATATCAAAAAAATTGATCAGAAGTGGGTGGTCAAAGAAGATTTTCAGGAATACTACCTGAACGGTGTAAAACAGGACGACCGGAAGCTGGCCGATGAAATCAAAGAGTACCACAAAAACAAAAAGCGGCGCGGCAACCGCGATTTGACCTATGACCTTCTGGCGCCCCTTCTGGCCGAAAATCGAACCATGTATCGTTTGGAGTTGCGCCCCGATATCGCCGACGTTGAAGCCTTCGATTGCTATGAAATCAGAGCGACGGCCACAGCCGATATTGACACTCTTCTTAACTACACATATTATATAGACACGGTTTCATCTCACCTGGTTCGGGCCGATTTTGTCCCGGCCAAACTGACCGATAATTTCTTTTTCAAACTGAAAGAATTCGACATGACCATGACCTTCGAACCCTTCAATGACTCTGTCTGGGTCCCATACCGTTTCCGAATTGCCGGACAAGGCAAGGCCATGCTGTTTATCGGGGTCAATTTTGAGGCCGAAGAAATCTTTCTTTATCCCCGGATAAACGTCGGATTGCCGGATTCGCTGTTTTCGGACGTTAAATAATCGAGGAGGACCGATGAAAACCAAATTAATCAATCTGGAAATGCTCGATGATATCAATGTTATTTTTGGTATGTCTCATTTTATAAAGACGGTGGAAGATATCTATGAAGCCATGATAGGCATTTCATCGACCGTTAAATTCGGAATCGCTTTTTGCGAAGCTTCGGGGCCGCGCCTGATTCGCTCCGACGGCAATGACCCGGAATTGATTGCCCTGGCCGAAGAACAGATGTTCGGCATCGCTTGCGGCCACACCTTCCTTATATATATGCGCGACGGCTATCCGATTAATTTCTTGCCCCGGTTGAAAATGATCCCGGAAGTCTGCCGAATATTCTGCGCTTCCGCCAACCCGGTTCAAATCGTGGTCGCCGAATCGGAACAGGGCCGGGGAGTTTTGGGCGTCATTGACGGCTTTATGCCCAAAGGCATAGAAAAAGCCTCCGATAAGAAAAAACGCCATAAATTCCTGCGCGATATCGGCTACAAAAGATAAAAATCACCACGGACGGTGTTATAAAAAACCGGGTGCGGTCCTTTTTGCCCGTACCCGGTTTTGCTTTCCAGCAGATGCCGCAAAAATCAATCCCGAAACAGATAATCGTCCATCGCTTCCGCTATAATACCTTCGGTTTCACTATCCACATTAATCATTTCAAAACCGGTATCGTATTCGTTGGTGTGAAGGTTGTGCCGACACCAGACACTGCGCGCATCGACACTCAATACAAATTCGCCGCCAATGGGATCCGGAATGGTCAGCCCGAACTGGAAATAAGAATCGCCTTCAATCGGCTCGCCCGTTGAAAGCATTAGCCCGTTGACGCTAAGATTGACCAGCGTTCCGGCCGAAAAGCCGGTGCGCTCATCGACTACCTCCATATAGTACGACGGCCGCTTCCTGATGCTTTGTCTGCGATTTACCATCGACCCCCCTGTAATATGGCCATTGTTGATTTATACAAATAAACGGCCCCAATATGCCAAACGCAATAAAAAACAGGCGACAATGGTTGAACTATTGGAATGAACCCGAACGTCCGGAGTTTTTGCTTCGGGCAATACGGTTTTATTGCGTGAATTTTTGCTCCAGAGCGGCCAGCCGTCTTTCGGCTTCAATCCAATCCTGACGGTCATTGCCGTCGGTTCTGCCCCGACGTTCAAACAGCGAATAGGCCACCTGACGAATATCGGCCTCACGATTACTTTCCCCGTTCAATTCCACGCGGGCTCTGGTGCCGTCTTTCGATTCGATCACCAGCCGGGCGTCGAAACCGTTGTCGTCCTTTATTAACTTGATGCTCTCCGGGTCCTTGATTACTGCCAATGGTTCGCATAACTTTTCCGGATTGGTCGATATCGAACATAGCTCGAGACCGCTGATAGCGCGACCCTTTTTTGAGATTGCCAGACCGATAAACGGGCGGCTTTTGATCACGGAGTTTCTTCCATTTTTCTCAAGGCTGATATTGATCGAACGATGCTGATGATCCTGATTGAATTTCTTGCAAAACCGTGACCAGGCATTGCGTTTGATTTCCTTGGACATTTGATCCTCCTTAGACAGTCCTTGTCCATTTGCGCGGATATGGGATCTCTCCCATATATTTATTTCGGCAAATTTAATGTCTGGTACAGCCTATACGTTATACTTGTGTATAGTATTAGCCGTTCGTTGTCAATTTAATAATTGGCGCTTCCGGCGGACAACCCAGCCGGAACGGAAACCAGTGCCCGATCCCCGATGATAAATACATGCGACTGCCACCGATTTTGTATTCTCCCCATAAGTATCTGTTGGGCATAAACATATCAAAAAAACTGCGGCCGTTAAAGCCAACCTGCCCGCCATGCGTATGCCCCGACAGAACCAAGTCGATTTTACTGCCGGCCGCCGGGCCAAAGCCCTCCGGGCGATGGCACATAAGTACCTTAAAATCCGTTTCCGGCTGATTGGCCAATGCCTGATCAATGGATTGCTGCAAAAACGGCCGGGGGTCTTCACGCATGGTAACCGGGTCATCGGCCCCGGCCACAAGAATCTTAGCTTGACCCTTCTCTATAACTGCCCCGTTGCTTCTCAACAGGGGAACATCGCTCTTATCGAATATCTCCACAACCCTTTTAATCCCTCTATAATACTCATGATTCCCCAAACAGGCAAAATGACCATGCGGGGTCTTTAGTTGACTGACCAGCTTGAGAGCGTCGGGCAAATGCGGCAGATTGTCCGCTATGTCACCCGTGTATAAAACAAGGTCGGGCCCGTATCCCTCGGCCCGCGCCAGTATTTCCTCGAGGTCTTCCACGAATTTATATATCCCGATATGCGAATCGGTCAGATGCAGAATCTTGAAACCGTTCAACGCGGGTGGAAGATTATCAAAGACGATATCTTTGATTTCGATTTCCGTATCTCCGAAAGCCCGGCCCACCCCCCCGACCGACATCGCCACCGCCGTCACCGGCAAAGCCGCCGCCGCACCCTTCAAAAATGCCCGCCTCCTGGGATCATAAGACTCGTCCGCCCCGGCACTACCCTGCTTTTTTTCCTGGCGGTGCAAAATCCAGTTAAAAAAACCCGAAATCGGCAACGAAAACATGAGGGCCAGAAGCAGTACCAAAATCGCGGCGGTCGCGGTCGAGCCGGCCTTGAAAATAAACCAGATACCCTGATAAAACCCACCGAACCAGGCCAGAATGGCGATGACACCGACCAGCGGCAATCCGATGGCCGCCCGCCGAATGAATTTATTGTTCCACCAGCGGCGGTTGAGCGTCCGCATAAGCAGGATTTCGATAGTCCCGAATATGGCGATCATAACCGCCCCGAATATGACCGGATATATTATTCTCATCGTGTTTTTATTATACGGAAGAAATTATTCCGGGCCTAAGAAAATCGCTCACCGCCTTATTTCGAAAATTCCCTTGCCCGACCGACTACCGGCGACGTATATTAAAATAGAAAACATATTCCGTTGGGGGTGGCGTAAAGTTATCGCCTGAGATTATACCCCCTAACCTGATCCGGGTAATGCCGGCGTAGGGAAACGGGCATAAGTGCAGGCTTTTTGCAATTTATCCGTCCATGCCGGTCAGTCCGGTCGGGCGGTTTTTGATTTTATGGCAAAGGAGCCTGTCTTATGAAAAACTTAAAAATCCTTTTAATCCCGCTGTTTATCTTTCTTCCCGGCCTGCTTCACGGCGCCACCATTACCGGCGTTGTCACTGACCGCGCGGGCCAACCGGTGCCATCGGTTAACGTCACCACCGACCGCAACGATTTTAAAACCACGACCGATGAAAACGGCCGCTTTATTCTCATAACCGATACCGTTAAAATCGATTATCTGACTTTCAGCCATGTCAGCTATCAACCTGTCATGCACAAAGTCAAAACCCCGGCGACCGACAGCGAATTGAAAATTCGGCTCGATGACGCCGTTTATCCGGGACAGAAAATCCGCGTTACCGCCATGCGGGCGCAAACGCGTTTCACGCCGGTCGCCTATTCCGATTTTACCGCCGATGAAATCGAACGCGATTACACCGTCGCCGATTTCCCGGTCCTTCTGGAGACGACCCCCAATATGTATGCCATCTCCTACACCGGCGGCATGGTCGGCGCCAGCGATTTTAAAATCCGCGGCTTCGATTACCAGCGTATCGGCGTCTATATCAACGGTATCCCCCTCAATGACCCCGAAGACCGCTTCACCTACTTTTATGACCTGCCCGATTTCGCCGCCGAAGTCACCGATATCCAGGTCCAGCGCGGCGTCGGCAATTCCCTGTATGGCGACGCCACCTTCGGCGGGTCAATTAATATCGCCTCCGGTGGACTCGGCGAAGCCCGGAAAATTTCGTTTCTATCCGGTTATGGCCGATATCTCGGCGATGGTGATTTCAACTCCGAAATGCGCAAACAGGCCGTGGAATATTCATCGGGACTCATCGATGGCCGCTGGATGCTCGGCGGGCGCTATTCCAAACTCTATAGCGGCGGCTATCGCGAAAACTCCTGGTACGACGGCTGGGCGTACTATTTCACCCTGTCCCGGCTCGACCCCCGTCTGACGACGACCGTCAACATGTACGGCGGTCCGATGAAAGCCCATCTGGCTTTCGACGGCATCGACCGCGATACCCAGAAATCCAACCGCCGCTATAATCCGGCCGAGTATGACAACGAAATCGATGATTTTAATCAGCCCCACTATGAGCTTCACAACAGCTATCAATTGAATGACCATATAACCCTGCGCAATACCCTTTATTATATCCGCGGCGACGGCTACTATGAGCAATATAAAGATGACCAGGATCCTTTCGTTTACAACATCACACCCGATGATTTAATTGACCCGGCGCTCGATGAAATCGACCTCGTGCGACAGAAATGGGTCTCCAAAAACCAGTACGGCACCAATCCGCGACTAGACTGGAATCACGACCGAGGCATCGCCACTTTCGGAGGTTCATTCTATTACTTCAATTCCGAGCACTGGGGCCAGGTCATCTGGGCCGAAAATGTGGGTCGCGATCTGGGCGCGCGCCATCGCTACTACGAATACTTCGGGGAAAAATATTCGGCCTCGCTGTACGCTCTGGAATACTATTCCTTGAGTTCAAAATTCCGGCTCATGGGCAACCTCCAACTGCGTTATTTAAAATATGATTTCGACCAGACCCCGATGGGGGCATTGCCCGGTCATAAGTACGATGTCGACTGGCTCTTCTTGTCACCCCGCGTCGGCTTAACCTTCTTGCTTAACGACCATGCCGACATTTACGCCAGCTTTGCCGTCGCTTCGCGGGAACCCTCCGATGTCACCATCTACGACGCCGAGGATATCTATGCCACGCCGCAGCTCGAAGTATTGAAAGTCGAGGATACTCCCAATGGTCAGGTCTTCCATTTTGGCGATCCCTACGCCCGCCCCGAGCGGCTTTACAATTTCGAGCTGGGCACCAATATGCGCGGCAAAAACTACCGCACCGGGCTGAACCTGTACTGGATGGAATTTCGCAACGAGATTATCCCCGAAGGCGGCCTCGATGACGCCGGCAATCAACGGGTCGGTAACGCCGATCGCTCGCGCCATGTCGGCATCGAATTCGAGGGAAGTCTCCGGCCGCTGCCATACCTGACCCTGTCCGGCAACGCCTCCTACAGCCATAATCGCATCAAAGAATATATCGCCTATCGGGATACCGACTGGGACGGCCTTGTCGATGACACCACCGATTATTCCGGCAACCCGACCGCCGGCTTTCCGAATGTCCTGACCAATTTCATTGTCGATTACCAGAAAAACTGGTTGCGCCTGACCTATCGCCTCCGTGCCGTCGGCAAGCAGTACATCGAAAACGGCGGCAACGATTCGCTGGCCATTGACCCCTATACCGTTTCCTCTCTGTCGGCCTCGACCAGTCTTAAAAAACTCGTCGGTATCGGTAATTTGATTTTGAGCGCCCGCATCGATAACCTCTTCAACCGCAAATACGAGCAATCCGGCTATGCCTATGAATGGTCGGGGACATGGTACGGTGAATATTATGTCGGAGCGGAACGAAGCTATTTTGTGCAACTGAAATGGGAATTTGAATAATATCATAAATTGGCTATGCTTATTTGATGTCGCTCATTGATTATGCCATAATTGTCATTTATCTGACCGCGCTGATTATTATCGGGTTAACGCGACGGTCATCGTCTCATGAATCGGCCGCCGGGTACATTCTCGGCGGTCGAACCCTGACCTGGCCCGCCTTCGTGGCAACCTTGGTTTCGACCTGGTATGGCGGCATTCTGGGCGTGGGAGAATTCAGCTTTAAGTATGGTATATCCAACTGGCTTGTCTTTGGATTACCATACTATCTGGCCGCCTTTCTGTTTGCCGCTTTTCTGGCCAAAAAGGCCCGCGCCGCCGAAATCCTCACTATCCCCGACCGGTTGGCATCAGCCTATGGCCATGGCGCGGCGGTGGCCGGGAGCATCATCCTCTTTTTGGTGACCATTCCCGGCGCCTATGTCCTCATGCTGGCCGTGCTGGGTAATATCATTTTTGGCTGGCCGCTCTGGCTGGGCGGCGTGCTGGGACTGGTTTTTTCCGTCTTCTATGTCCATCTCGGCGGTTTTCGCTCGGTCGTACGCACCGACCTTCTCCAATTCGGCCTGATGTTTCTCGGCTTTGGCATTTTGCTGGCGATTCTAATATTCAAACATGGCGGCTTTGAGTTTATCCGCATTTCTATACCCGATACCCATCTGACATGGCACGGTGGCAATTCGGGATGGTATATCGCCACCTGGTATTTTATCGCTTTGGCCACGTTGGTCGAACCGGCCTTCTATCAGCGTTGCTATGCCGCCAAAACCGCGGCAACCGCGCAAAAAGGTATTTTTATATCCATTATCTTCTGGATAATTTTCGATTTTATGACCACCGCCTGCGGCCTTTATGCCCGCGCCCTGTTGCCCGACCTGACCGATCCGGTCGCGTCGTTTCCGGCGCTGGCACAGGAAGTCCTTCCCCCCGGGCTTTTGGGGCTGTTCATTCTGGCCCTCATGGCCACCATCATGTCCACCGTCGATTCCTATTCCTTTCTGGCCGCCTCGACTTTCGGACGGGATATTGTCTGGCGATTGGCGAAAATCCCAGAAAACAAAATCACCTATTACACCCGCGTCGGGCTGATTATATCCTCTGTTATTGCCATCACTGTTGCCCTTTACTTTAAATCTGTGATAGATATCTGGCATGACTTCGGGTCGGTTGTAACTCCGGCCCTTTTGGTACCACTATTTTTCGCCTTTGTCGGAAATAGACGAATGGGCCCCAAATCCGCTTTAACCTGTATTCTTATCTCCGGAGCTGTCTCGCTAATTTGGCTGATACTGGGCAAGGCCCTTTATCACGAAAGTTATTTTTTGAACATCGCCCCCATTTTCCCCGGACTGGTCACGTCCCTCGCCATTTTTCTGGCGACCGCCCGCCCCGATAAATTCGTCAAAAAGCAATTGTAATTGAATTCCGGCTGGTTTATAATACATTACTTGACATATCATCCATTATCCGACGCGTATAAAAAGGCAGGTATGGCTGTGACATTTAATTACAAGAGCATTCAGGAATATCTCAAACAGGAAAAAATCGACGGCTGGTTGCTGTATGATTTTCACGGCAAAAACGACGTCGCCGTCGAAATGCTGTCCCTCCCCGGTCATCTCACCCGCCGCTCATTCTTTTTTATCCCGGCCGACGGCGAACCGGTCGGGCTGGTCAGCCATATCGAAAAAGACCGCTTCACTCATCTGGGCACAGCCCTCGAAATCCATGCCTCATATAAGGAAATGGAAGAAAAACTGGCTGTTATATTAAAGGGTTGCAAAAAGATAGCGATGGAATATTCCCCCCACGGCCGCCTCCCATATATCGGACTGGTCGACGCCGGAACCATCGAAATGGTCCGCTCTTTCGGTGTCGAAATTATCTCATCCGCCGACATCGTCGCCCATTTCAACGCCCGCATGACCGATAAGCAAATCGAACTCCACCGCCGGGCGGCCTTCATGATAAACATAATTAAAGACGATGCCTTCCATCTTATCCGCGAGGCGCTCAAAGAGGGCAATTTCATAAACGAAAAGATGGTCGTCTATTTTATCAAGCGACGTTTCGAAGAAGAAAACCTCGCCACCGATTTTCCCCCGATTTGCGCCGTCAATTCCAATATCTGCAATCCCCACTATGAACCGACCGAGGGAAACTCATCGCCTATTCGCAAAGATTCTCTGATACTAATCGACCTCTGGGCCAAATACAAAGAACCCAAAGCCGTTTTTGCCGATATCACCTGGATGGCCTACGCCGGCGAATCCGTGCCGGACCAGTACGGCGATATCTTTTCCGTTGTCACCCGCGCCCGCGACGCCGCCTTCAGCTTTCTCAAAGAAAAATTCCCGTCGGAGATGGTCTATGGCTACGAAGTCGATGACGTCTGCCGCGCTGTCATCGACCGTGCCGGATTCGGTCCCAACTTCTTCCATCGCACCGGCCATTCGATACTGGAAAACGTCCATGGGCCCGGCCCCAATATCGACAACCGCGAAACCGAAGACCGGCGCCGACTTCTGTCCGGCCACCTGTTTTCGATTGAACCGGGCATTTATCTCGATAAATTCGGTTTTCGCTCCGAAGTCGACTGCCTTTTGACCGACCTCGGCCCGGAAATCACCACCCAGCCGCTGCAAAAAGAAATTATACCGTTGATGGTTTAGCATGTATTTCACGCCCCGCATGATCCAGCTGGTCGCCGACAGGTACGGTTACCCGCCGGTGATCAATATGGATGCCCCGGTGGATCAGGATGAGTACGATTTCATCCGTTCCACCCAGACTTTCGGGCGCTGTCACGATGTCACCCTCTATATTTTCAAAGACAACAAGCTCATCGTCAACGCCAAACACCACTATCCCAAAGGGCTGTACCGGGCGCCATCGGGCGGACTGAAACCGGGCGAGGATTTTCTCGACGGGGTTAACCGCGAGGCCTACGAGGAAACCGGCTGTAAAATAGATTTAAAGCGGTATATCCTGCAGATCAACGTCTCGTTTTCGTACGGCAAACGGTATATCCCGTGGAAAACGCACGTCTTCACCGCCAAGTATGCCTCCGGCAAGATCAAGCCGACCGATATCCGTGAAATCCGTGAAGCCCGTTTGGCCGAGCTTGCCGAATTCGATGAGTACAAGAAAATCATCGCGACTCTCGATTCCGGCGGCCTGCACTACCGCGCCCGATTGCACGACGAAGTCCTCAAGTTTCTATAGCCCGATCTTTGCATTAAAATACTTTACCCGGTGCCCCGCCGCTTGCGGTGGGTCTTCGGTGCTCCACCGCCCGAAGGTTCTGAATACTATGAAGAATTGCGGTGGGAGTTTTAGCCGGGTCGCCCGCGGCTTGCCGCGGGAATGTCCAGGTACGAACCGTCCAGTTATTGTATGTCAATTCTCCTTTGAAAATTGACATCTTTTCCGGCAATCCGGTAACACATCCAACGGGTGTGAAACCTCTATTGAGCCATATGCCCGGGTGCCCCGCCGCTTCAGCGGTGGGATTCTTTACCCTGTGGATTTTCAAATCCACTGGCGCTTCGCCCTCTCAACCCGGTAACACACCCGCCATGAAAAAAGTCAATTACAATTTGCCCTCGGGTAGCCCCTCCAAATTTATTCGGAGGGGTTATTGGATTAGCATTTGGCTCAATCTCCACCCCGGCCATTGGTGGAATTATTGGGTCATCATGGCACGACTTATTGCTGTATCGATAATTACCTGCCCCGTGGGTGGGCTACCGGACTCCGTCAGTTGGAATCGATAATCACCGTGTCTCGCACGGCAGAGGTGCCACCGATGGACTCGACAAACGCCCAGGCGTTCGTATTGCCCATCGCATTGTGACTGATGCGAATCGCACCCGGTACGACAAACCCCGTGCCGGCGTTAGGTTGCAGATTGTGAAGACCGGTGATATCCGAAAGGCTGGGATTGTAATCGATCAGGAGGCTACCGCCATGTGACCCCGAACCGATGTGCAACAACCCCGACAGACCATCCAGATTTGCCAGGAGCTGGTTGTAGCCGATGGTCAGGTTGCCGCCGATATCGTTCAAATGGCAAAGGCTGTCGAGATTGGTCAGGGCGTCACAGTCGGTGATGTCCAGCCCCGAATGCAGGGTTTGCAGATGACGGAGTTCCGCGATATCCAACAGGGCATCGTTGTCAAAAAGAATAACAGCGCCACAGGTGGTGAACTCCGGCAGACCGTCCAGTGACGAGAGTGCCCGGCAACGCCATATCTGCAACTGACCGGTCACCATACCCACCGATTCCAGACCGTGCAAGGAATTCAGTCTCGGTAGCTCGGACAAGACCAATCCGGACTGATCGCCGACTTTGGCCAGGTGAATGAGTTGTTCGATGGACGTGATGTTGTCGCAGTAGGACACTTGCAGGCCGCCCACCTGGACGAGATTCAGACCCAGTAGAGAGGTGAGGGCGTCGCAGTTGTTGATTTCGACTTCGCCGACCACGACGGTGATGCCATCAAGGCCTTCCAGAGAGGTCAGGCTCTTGCAGGCGCTCACCTCGAGGCCGCGCAGGACAGAGGTCACATCCTCCAAACCGGTCAGGTTCTGAAGCGATGCACAGCAGGTGACATAGATGGCGTTGCCGATGGATGCGAGGCCGCCAAGACCCGATAGATCGATCAGCGAATCGGCGTAGTACAACCGGAGCGAATCACCGACCGCGGCCAGGTTGGGGCACGACAGGGTCTTCAGCCATCCACGAATGTACAGCTTTCCGCCGACCGAGGTCAGCGCCGGGAACACGGCGGTACGTTGCGGCGCATGATTCAGCCGCAGCCCGCCATTGATGGTTGTCAACGCCGAGAAGCCGTCTCCGAAATCACACGTGGTCAGCCCGGAGCCCGTGAAATGCAGGTCGCCGCCGATCCATTCGAGGGTGTCGAGCCCGGCAAGACTGGTAAGGGTGTCGCTGATGTGGACGGTCAGGTTGCCTGAAATGCCGGTATAGCTCGCGAACGCGGCCAAGTGGGCGGTGTTGTAGATGTCGTAATTCCCGTCGAAGACCGTCCCGCCCCGGCCCACCAGGCCGTAGCTGGAGAATCCCCCGATGGCCGCAGAGACGGTTGACGCCGCCGTGTCGATAGTGCTACCGGCCACGGGTTGCCAGACCGTGCCAATCACCTTACACAGCCCGACCGTGACCTCGTGGATCCCGCTCGGGAGGTCGCTCTTGTCGTATGCGATAGTCAGCGTGATCGGTTCGTCGAACGTGAGACCGTTGGGGCCGAACGCATAGCAGGTGTGCGCGACATATCCGCCGTTTGCCGGGAATGATGTCGCGGCCGCCAGCGTTATCGTCGTGTCGGTGGCGAGCGCCGCGGCGGGCACCTCGAGAGTCACCGAGCCGTCGCGAGAGACAAACGTCCCGCCGGCAGGTCCGATTTGGAAGGTTTCATAGGTTACCGATGGTCCGGTAGTACCGGCCCCATCGTCGCCGCTACAGCCGACCATGAGAACGGTGGCCGCGAACAACAGGCAGACAAACCGCCACGCGTATTTCATATTCCGTCCTTTAATAGAAGCGTTCTGACTCGATATGCCATGACACTGAATTCATCACTCATAACATAGATGTACAAGCCCGTGTTGTCAATTGGTAATTCTTGGATTGCTGTACTGGCCGTAAAATAGGGCGGGTCGCACTCGGCTTGCCGTGGGAACGATTATTTTTCCCCGCGCTATCAGACATCTTGTTGTCGGGTTTCTCGTTCGCTACGCTCTCTTCGGAACTCGACCTACTTTTTGCTTCTTCTTCTCGCGCTGTCAGGAACCCTTTCCTGACAGCATACTTATTACCCGTCGAAAAGCGTCAGGAAGGGGTTCCTGACGCGGCTTTTGCAGACGGCAATTTCACTATCAACTTTGTAGCGCCCGCCCGTAAATTCCTAAAAATTTTAAGGCTTTTGGCATAGATAATCACTTGCCATTGTATGGCTTGCGGACAATCGGGTTCGTTTTGTCATTTTTTATAATTATCCCCCGATGTGTTGTTCCCAATCTCAATTTACACAAGTCGGTATTCCGAGTCCCGACGCAGTCGGGGCGAGAAACCCGACATATTTGTCTATTCATCGTCATAATTATAGCCCTCTATATTCCCCCCGCCCGGAATCACCATTGATTATATAGGCATTTTGTGTTTGCACGCGCGCCGGGAATTTATATATTTGTGTTGTCAATTTCGACAAAATCAGGAGTTCGCGGGATGACAACGCGGTCGAATAAGTTGGGATTAATTAATAAACTCGGGCTCTGGGTGGCCCACCCTCCGAAGGTCCCGAATACTTAATGAGGGATTAGGGTGGAAGGAATTGCGAAATGCCGGGTGCACTTGCGGATGGGGTGGCCCACCCTCCGAAGGTCCCGAATACTTAATGAGGGATTAGGGTGGAAGGAATTGCGTAATGCCGGGTGCACTATGCGGATGGGGTGGCCCACCCTTCAGGGTGGGATCTTGGAGCATTCGAGCAAAATATGCCAAAACTAAGACATTATAACAATCTGGGAACCACTCGATTTATCACATTCTCATGTTATCATCGCTATAAACTGCTGAATGATGACAAAATAAAGCAAATATTCATCGATCAACTGAATTCAATAAGAAAAGAATATGAGATAAAGATATACGGTTATGTCATCATGCCGGAGCACGTCCACCTGGTCTTGCATCCGCCGGATAACCTTGAATTGGGCAAAATCATCGGTTATTTAAAGGGATTGACAGCGAAAGCGGCTCTGGATTATCTTAGGAGTAGGAAATCCGATGTTCTTGAGAAGCTCCAAATTGTACGGGAGTCGGAACTACAGGTCGCATTCTGGCAGAAGCGATGCTATGATCATAATTGTCGAACATCACAGACGACGCGTGAGAAGATCGAATATTGCCACAAGAACCCGGTTAAAGAGGGATTAGCGCAATCCCAGGAAGATTGGCGGTGGTCAAGTTATAATTGGTACATGGGTGCAGAGAATATACCCTTGATTATGGATGAGTTTGAATTATAAGATCCCACCCTGAAGGGTGGGCCACCCCGGCGTGGTCAGCGGGTTATGCTTGATTTTGATCTTGCTGGCCTTTATGGGGTCAAAACCAAAGCCCTTGTGCAGGCGACAAAAAGAAACGTGGATAGATTTCCTTCGGATTTTATGTATCAGCTGACGGCGGAAGAGTGGAAAACTTTGAGGTCACAATTTGTGACCTCAAAAAAGACGATGCATGAATTATGATTATAAAGGAAAAATATCATTACGAATGATAATGCGGCGTTAAGGAAACCCGACATAGAATGTCGGGCCACGCCGGCGCCCGGAATCACCATTGATTATATAGGCATTTTGTGTTTGCCAATCCCCCCGAAATTGATATATATTACGATAGTCAATTTCGACAAGATCGGGAGTTCGTGGGATGATTTAATGACCTGCGGGTATTGAGAATTATACAATACAGAATATTCCCGCCGATTGGGCGGGTTACATGTTTGGAGGTAGTTGTGGAGAATATAGCTAATATCATTGCGATATTAATATCGCCAGCTATTGCTGTATTAATAAGCATCTGGATTCAGCGGGAAGTTGATAAAAAGAGAAGAAAGGAGGATTTGTTTAAATCCTTAATGGAATGGCGAAAAAGTACATATCCTTCTCCCGCAAAAGTTCATGCTTTGAATATGATTGATACCGTATTCGCCGACAACAAAGATATAAGAAAATTATGGCATGAATATTATGAATTATTGGGGGAATGGGGTCAAAAGAGGGACGGAAAAGACCAACAAATATTCGACGATAGAATTAAACACAAGTACTTCGAGCTAATTAAAGAAATAGCAATAGATTTACACTACAAAAATTTTTCGGAATTATCCCTCGATAAATTCTATTTGCCGCAGGGCTGGGAAGATGAGTTATTATATAATATTGCGTTGCGGAGAGAATTATTAAGAGTTTTAATCAATACATCTGATTTGGTTTTAACCAAACGAGATATCACTAACCTATCAGATTATGATAAAAAGTTGCGTGAAATATTATTGAAAACTGACAATGTTGATGATCAATCACCGATTAAGGAGTAAACTGCTGTAGTGTAGCCCACGATTCTAGCCTCATAGATTTGGAATCCGCCATTGGGGGACCACTCCGGCCGCTGATAAGAGGGAGGTTAATGTGTTTGAAATGTGCATATTTCTTATACTATTGGCATTCTTGAGTGCATCGGCTCTTGTTTGGTCCACACACGCATATCCGTACCCCAGTAAAAAAGACTCAGATAATAATAATGTTGATGAAAGAACATTCGAGAACGGCGGCGGCTATATATCTGTCATTAAATGCTATCAAATGTACAAACGCGGGACGGGAGAGTTATTGCAAGCTGAGGTAAAACCTCTGTATGGTTTGATGCGAGCCGGTGTCGCCCACGGCTTGCCGTGGGAACGATCCGGTTACCCACCAATCCGCCAACACACCCTTTTAGGGTGTGAAGATAATTTTGGGCAACCTGCCCGGCTTTCCCCCCCCGCAACCCGATAGTAATTTTGCTCGTCCTCCTTTATTATGAGGCCTATAATTACATTCAAAACAGGTAACACACCCTTTTAGCGTGTGAAAGATAGTTTAGGGCAACCCGCCCGGCATTTCCCCCACCAACCCGATGGTAATTCCGCCCATCCCCATTTATTATGAGGCCTATAATTACATTTAAAGTTTTTTGAGGGAAAGGAGGCAAAAAATGAAAAAAATTCAAGTTCGAACCCATTTTGCCGCAAGCCGCCTCAAGATATACCCTTGCGGGCGATTGTGGACCGGTGAAATCCATGACACCTTTCCCGTCCGACCCTTCGCTTGGGAAGATAAAAACTCTGCCGCGGACAAAAAAATCCCAAATCCGAACCCATTTTGCCATAACCGCCATGAATATATACCCTTGCGGGCGATTGTGGACTTGAATCGTCCATGTCAAATTAATTGCCGCCGCTTGCGAAACCGAATGAATATCCGCGCGTTTAATCCGGTATAGGGGATAAACGTATCCGGGCGGGTCTGATGACCCGCCCGGCACAACGCCCGAGGGCATTACCGCCGATTTCGCTTGACGAACCGGGGATTTTGGATATATTAAATGTTTCAATAATTTGGAGATAAGGTTAGAAAGTAATGAAACGGACATATCAACCATCGAATCGCAAACGGGTCAATGATCACGGCTTCCGGAAACGCCGCTCAACCCGTAACGGTCTCAAAGTCCTGGCCAATCGCCGCGCCAAGGGCCGCAAGAGAGTGACCGTGACGGTCAAAAAGAAAAAGTAGTTTGCCCCGCCATAGCCTTAAAAGCAGAAAAATGATCGCGCAGATACTCAAATCCGCAAAAAAGTATCAGGCGGATAATCTTGCTTTGTACTGTCAACGCCGGGAACAGGGGTCGGATTCCACCTATGCCGCTGTCTTTATGGTAGCACGCTCGGTTGGGACAGCCGTGACCCGTAACCGTATCCGCCGCTGGTTGCGCGAGGACCTGCGCCTTCTCCAGAAGGCCGACCCCAGAGGCGGGGATTTTGTCATAAGATTTTTCGGCTCCGGGCACGACGTCGATCATGCCGGACTGGGCCGAACTCTGGAGCAACTGTATTCGCAAATCGGACAGGATGTCATACAATAATATTTCCATATTCAGCTACCCTTTTATTTTATTGATAAAAATTTACCGGTACACACTGTCGCCGTATATCGGCAACCAGTGCCGCTTCTACCCTACCTGCTCGCATTACTCCGAAGAAGCCTTTATAAAACACGGGGCACGCCGGGGTATTATCTTGACCATCAAACGGATTTTGAGATGTCATCCCTGGGATGAAGGCGGCTATGACCCGGTACCGGAAAAAGGATGGGAGGGCTAAAGTGAGCTCAAGTTCGGGATTGGATAAAAATACTGTTATACTGATAATATTGCTCGGCGCGCTGGTCATTTTCTGGGTGCCGATCATGACCTTCCTGGGCTTTATCAAGCCCCCGGCCGAACAGCCCCGGCCGACTGTCGAAGAACCCGTCAGAGAACAGCCGCTGGACCTTACCCAGCAACAGCCCGCCCCAACCGGCGGCGCGGCCACCACGCCTCCTCAAATGACTGTCGGAGACACGACAACTATCGAAAAAATTCCCGAAGATACGATTATTGTCAAAACCAAAGTCTGGGAAATAGCTTTCAGCAACTACGGCGGTGGGCCGATTTCATTTAAACTTCTCGATTATCATTATGCCAACGATGGCCCGGTGCAAATGCTCCCGGAAAATGTCCATGCCACGCCATCGTTTTCTTTCAATAGCGGAAGTGTCAAAGATAAAGATTTGGTCTATAACCCTGCCAGAGATTACCGCCATTACGATGTCACCTCATCGCCGCAGGAACTGGTTTACACTTATTCCGGCCCCAATGGCGGGACTATCACCAAGCGCTATCGTTTCAGTCCCGACCGTTATGATTTTGAATTGATTCTCGAAATCGCCGACCGGCCGGCTCTGGGCTTTGAGCGCGAATACGCCATCAATTGGAATAACAAATTGATGCCCACAGAGTTAGATATAAATGACGATTTCGCACAGATGTGGGCGATGGCCTATCAAAACGGTGTCCGGGTTAAAATCGATGATTACGATAACAACCGCTATCAGGTCAGCTATCAGGGCGTAACCAACTGGATCGCCACCCGTTCGAAATATTTCACGGCGATAATTCTGCCCCGCTCACAGACCGGAATTGAAGCCCATGCTTCCGGAATCAAATATAAAACCCAGATAGGCACATCCTCGGTCGAAGCCCGCGAAATTGCGGTCGGCATCGCTATGCCTATCGAATACAGCCCGACCCTGACCGATAGTTTCACCATCTATGTCGGGCCGATCGACTATGACCTGCTAAGCGACTACGACAACGAAGTGGTCGATTTGATTGATATCGGCACTACCCCGTTTGTGGGCTGGATTATAAAAATATTCGCCGTCCCGATTCTCTGGCTGTTGCCGCGCATGTATAATTTCATTCCCAACTATGGGCTGGTCATTATAATATTTTCATTACTTATTAAGGTTATCACTTTCCCCTTGACGAAAAAAACGCTCAAATCCATGATGGGTATGAAAAAACTCGCCCCCAAAATGGAAGAGCTCAAAGTAAAGCACAAAAACAATCCGCAGGCGCTTAACCGGGAGATGATGAAGCTCTACAAGGAGATGGGTATTAACCCGCTTTCCGGGTGTCTGCCGTTGTTGCCACAAATGCCGCTCTTTTTCGCCTTGTTTGCCGTCTTCCGCTCGACTATACTTTTGCGCCAGGCGCCGTTTATTCTGTGGTGGGATGACCTTTCGCGCGGAGCCCTGTCATTGACCGACCCCTACATGATTCTGGTTGTACTTATGGTCGTTCTCATGTTCCTGCAGCAGAAAACCGGAATGACCGACCCGAAAAATAAGGCGCTGACATATATCTTCCCGCTTATGCTCGGC
The DNA here is from genome assembly GCA_937925655.1 of uncultured candidate division Zixibacteria bacterium. Lineage (GTDB taxonomy): Bacteria > Zixibacteria > MSB-5A5 > GN15 > PGXB01 > CALAMC01. The sequence continues at coordinate 43,889 of CALAMC010000049.1, forward strand.
TTCTTTTTCTACAAAGCCTCGGCCGGACTGGTGCTGTACTGGACCTGTTTCTCGCTGTTTTCCTTTATTGAGCAGATAATATATAAACGCCCGATGATGGAAAAAGCCGACGCCGAAGTTAAAGTCCAATGAAATATGGACTCACACACTCAAGATTACTGCCGCGAGACAATCGCGGCCATTATCACGCCGCCCGGTGAGGGCGGCCTCGGTGCCATTCGCATTGCCGGACCCGACTCCGCCAAAATTCTAAATAGCCTATTCAAACCGGCCCATGACCCCGAATCCATAGCCGGTTATTTTATCCTCAGATACGGTTATATTATTGATAGTCATGGTGATACGGTAGATGAGGTAACCGCCGTTATGATGCCCGCCGGGCGGTCATATACCGGCCAGGAACAAGCGGAAATATTCTGCCATGGTGGTCAGTTCGTTCTCAAACGAATTTTGAAAGAAATTATCGATCGCGGCGCTCGACTGGCCGAACCGGGCGAATTCACGAGGCGGGCCTTCCTCGCCGGGAGAATCGATCTGACCAAAGCCGAAGCGGTCGCCGATATGGTCGCCGCCAAGACGGCCTTTGCCTATGAATCCGCCAAAAATAACTTGATGGGATTATTTTCAGAAAAGATAAACTCTCTTCGCGAACAAGTGATTGATATTCTGGCCGAAATCGAGGCCTCGGTCGATTACCCGGAAGAAGATATTGAAACCGCCGACCGTGATGAAATGATCGCCAAAATCGGAAATATTATAAGTCTGGTCGGCGAACTGGCGGCCAGCTACCGTTCGGGTAGGATTATCAAAGAAGGCTTCCGTATCGCCGTGGCCGGGCGGCCCAACGCCGGCAAATCTTCACTTTTCAATGCCCTGCTCAACCAGAGTCGCGCTATCGTGGCCCCGGTCCCCGGGACCACAAGAGATTATCTTACCGAATGGATAGACTTGGAAGGAATCGCCGTATCGTTGACCGACACCGCCGGGCTCCGCGAATCACAAGGAGTGATCGAAAAATCCGGCCAAGATGCCGCCCGCCAAATAATGAAAGATTCCAACCTCATTATCTGGATCGCCGATGCCTCCCGCAAAAATTTCGCTTCGGAAATCGAAATTGATTTAAAAAAACTTGAAGGCCTCTGCCCCGTTAAAGTCATTCTCAACAAAATTGATAAATTGTCTTTGAAGCGTTTAAAAGCCGCCAAAATGATAGCTCGCGGCTATTCGGCCGTAGTAATTTCCTGCAAAACCAGAGAAGGCTTGGATAATCTTCGAAGCAAACTGGTTTCTCTGGTCAGCGGCAGTCTGCCCGATTTGACCGATGGCCTGGTGGTCACTTCGGAACGCCACAAACAAAAACTTGATCTCGCCCTGGAATCCTTAAAACAGGCGGAATCTGATTTCAAACAGAATCAGAGCCCGGAAATAATCGCCTTTAATCTCCGACAGAGCATAAATGAAATTGACGAAATTTCCGGCCGTATATATAATGAAGAAATTTTAGACCGCATTTTTGAGAAATTTTGTATCGGCAAATGAAAATTGTTTTACGTGAAACATTCTGATTTCGACATAATCGTTGTCGGCGGCGGTCACGCCGGAGTCGAAGCGGCTCTGGCGATTGCCCGCATGGGCAAAACGTCCGCGCTGCTAACTATGGACAAAACCAAACTGGCCCTCATGTCCTGCAATCCGGCCATCGGCGGTCTGGGCAAATCGCATATTGTCAAGGAAATCGATGCTTTGGGCGGGGTCATGGGACAGGCCATTGATGCCACCGGCATTCAATTTCGCAAACTCAATTTAAGCCGCGGTCCGGCCGTATGGGCCACCCGCGCCCAGGCCGACAGAATAGGTTACAATAAATTCATTTGCGATTTTGTCGCCGCCCAATCAAAAGTCACCGTTATCGAAGCCACCGCCGGAGATATTCTCACCGAGCAGGGACGAGTCAGCGGTATCCGTACCGAAGACGGTCAAACCATCCTGGCGCCGGCCGTGATAATCTGTTCGGGAACCTTTCTCGGCGGATTGATTCATATCGGAGATAAGCAAATTCCGTCCGGTCGGCGGGGTGAAAAAGGTGCCTATAAATTATCCCAGTCATTTCGATCCCTTGGCTTTGAAGTCGGGCGACTCAAAACCGGGACGCCGCCGCGGCTCGATGGCAAAACCATTGATTATTCCAAATGCGAAGCCCAGCCTGGTCTGGAACCGCCCCCGTTTTTTTCATACCGCTCCAAACCACGAGAAATCAAACAGGTCCCCTGCCATTTGACTTATACGACCGTCGCCACCAAAGAAATTATTCTGGCCAATTTGAAAAAATCGGCTATGTTCTCCGGGCAGATTCATTCCCGCGGACCAAGATATTGTCCATCGATCGAAGATAAAATTTATCGCTTCAGCGACAAACCCCGTCAGCATATATTTCTTGAACCCGAAGGCAACGGTACCGATGAAATCTATCCTAACGGATTTTCAACCTCGCTTCCGGCCGATGTCCAGCATGACGCCATAAGAACCGTCATCGGTCTTGAAAACGTCGAAATGACGCAGGCGGGCTATGCCATCGAATATGACTACTGCCCCTCATATCAAATAAAGCCGAGTTTGGAAACTCATCGTTTGCCCGGTCTTTTCCTGGCCGGCCAGATTAATGGGACCTCTGGCTATGAAGAAGCCGCCGGATTGGGCTTAATTGCCGGCATAAACGCGGTTTTATATCTTCAAAACGAACCGGCATTTATTCCTAACCGCGCCGAATCATATCTCGGCGTTATGCTCGATGATTTGGTAAGCCACTCGACTACGGAACCTTACCGCATGTTCACCTCACGCGCGGAATACCGCCTGCGACTTCGCGAAGATAACGCCCGAGACAGGATGATTGAATACGCCCGCCGGTATTCTCTTATTCCGGAAGATGATTATAGATCATTTGAGGTTCTTCAAAAACAAACCCGGGCCGCCATCGCCATGCTGGAGAAAAAGTATATCGCGGTTTCACAACTCGATGGTTATGCCGAATACTTCGTAAAACGGCAATCCATTTCGCTTGCCGATATTCTTAAGATTCCAGGGGTCGAATATAAATATATTGCCAAGTTCCTTGATAATGGCGACCGCATAGATAATGAAATTCTGGAACGGGCCTCGGTGGCGATTAAGTATTCCGGGTATATAAGCAAACAGGAGCGCGAGGTCGAAAAATTCCGCCGCAGTGAAAGTCAGAAAATACCCGCCGATTTACCATTCGAAAAACTAACCGGCCTGCGTAATGAGGCTCGCGAAAAATTCGCCCGCTTCCGCCCAACTTCGCTGGGCCAGGCCAGCCGGATTGAAGGTGTGACCGTCGGCGATATTGCGGCATTGTCCATTCATGTCCGTAAGTTTACGGCGCAACGCTCCTAATATATCAAATTCTGTTATATATAATGTTTGCAAGCGATTCAATACCGTTTTTTAAATCAAAGGAAATAATTGCCGAGTATGGTCTGGAAAAAAGGCTTAACATCTATATCGATATTCTGCTTGAATATAATAAAAAAATAAATCTTGTTTCACGTGAAACATCGCGTCCGGCCCTGGTCCGGGTAGCCGCGGATTGCCTGATTCCTTTCAAGCTTTCGGAGGCTCCGGTCGGGACATTTTTCGATATCGGATCGGGGGGAGGTTTCCCGGCCATTGTCCTGCTTTTGGCGTTTCAAAATGTGAAAGGCGTCATGTATGAACGCACTCAAAAAAAAGCGCATTTTCTCGAAAGCCTTCTCAAAGAAATGAATCTTGCGGCCGAAGTTTGTTCTGATGACTGGCCATCGTCGAACCAATCAAAAGATGGTTACTTCGATTTCGGCACCTTGAAGCTTGTCAGGCTGGAACCGAAAATTTTAAGCCAAGCCGAATCGTCTTTAAAACCCGGCGGACGATTCATATATTACGCCGCCGCGCCGGCCATGAAATCTGATATGGGTAAGATGAGGCTGTCCCGGCATGATTATTTCCTCGATGATTCGACACAGCTTCGTACCATTTCAATATTTTTAAAATCATGAAATTATTTTTGTTGCCAAACATTTGACAATATCTTAATCTCCTAATGGGATTTATTTTATACATCCGGGATGGAGGAAAAACGTGTCCAGGATTATTGCCATCGCCAATCAGAAAGGCGGCGTCGGTAAAACCACGTCGGCGGTGAATCTGGCCGCCGGTCTGGCCGTGGCCGAGAAAAAGACGCTTCTCATCGACATTGATCCCCAGGCCAACGCCACCAGCGGCGTCGGCCTGGATAAAAATATATTAGAATTATCGGTCTATGATGTCCTTATTGGCCGGGCCGGGGTGCTCGACGTGGCGCGGGCCACGGCTCTGCCGTTTCTGACCATCGTCCCCTCGGCCATCGCCCTGGTCGGGGCCGAAGTCGAGATGGTTTCGATGATGTCGCGCGAACGCGTCCTCAAAAACGCCCTGACTCCGATCGCCGACCGCTACGACTATATCATTATCGACTGCCCGCCGTCGCTGGGACTTCTGACTGTCAACGCCCTGACTGCGGCGCACTCCGTGCTCATTCCGATTCAGTGCGAGTACTATGCATTAGAGGGACTGGGGCAGTTGATGCGGACCATCGACCTGGTTAAAAACAATCTCAACCCCGATTTGAACATCGAGGGTGTCCTGTTGACGATGTACGATGGCCGTCTGAATCTGTCGCGACAGGTGGCGGCCGAGGCGCGCAAGTATTTCGAGGGACGGGTGTATGAAACCGTCATCAATCGCAACGTTCGTTTGTCAGAGGCGCCCAGTTTCGGAAAACCAATCATACAGTACGATATACTTTCGACCGGCGCCGAAAATTATCTGGCTCTCACCAAGGAGGTATTGAGCAAATGAGCGGAAAAATAGTACTGGGGCGGGGGCTGGAAGCACTCATCCCCAGAACCGACGATAGCCCGGCCAAAAGCGGCAATTACCGCACGATACCGATAACCGATATTACGGCCAATCCGCTGCAGCCTCGGCGCAAATTCGACGAGGCGGCGCTTAACGAACTGGCCGAATCCTTCAAAGTACAGGGGATGCTTCAGCCGGTCATAGTGCAACGCCGGGATAATAAGTACATTCTGATCGCGGGCGAACGGCGCTTCCGCGCGGCCGGACTGGCCGGTATGACCGAAATTCCGGCCATCATCATGAGTGAAAAGGATGAGTCCGACATGCTCCAGATGGCGCTGGTCGAAAACCTCCAGCGCGAGGACCTCAACCCGATGGAGGCCGCCGAAGCCTACCGCCGTCTGATGGATGATGCCGGCATGACCCAGAACCAGCTGGCGGCCCGTCTGGGAAAAAGCCGCGCCGCCGTGGCCAACGCCCTGCGCCTGCTGGCTCTTCCCATGGAAATAAAGCAACTGCTGCGCGACGGCCGATTGACCGAGGGGCATGCGCGGGCCATTCTGGCCCTCGAAGACCGCGATGGTCAACTTAAACTGGCCGACCGGATTATCAACGAAAACTGGTCGGTGCGAACCGCCGAGCAAACCGCCCAGCGCACCAAACGGCGACGCCTGGTGCCGAAAAAAAGGATGCCGGCTATCGTCGAGGCCGAAAATTACTTGAAACAAGTGCTCGGAACCGCCGTTAAAATTTCGCATGGCCTCAAGGGCGGGCGTATTGAAGTCGAATACTATAATGATGAAGACCTCGACCGCCTTTTGGAATTATTTAAAAGGATTTGAGTCGGAACCTATAAATGGCCCGCTTTTATAACATAATGATTGTCCCCGACGGGGTTGAAAGATCCTTCGGCATTAAGCTTCGCGCCTGGGTGTTCAAGGGCCTGATTATCGGGGCCGGCGTCCTCACGGTCGGGCTGATTCTGTTTTTCGCCTTTTACGGGCACATCCTGTCACGGGCGGCCCGGACCGACCAGTTGGCTCGCGAAAACGAGGAACTGAAACGGTATAAGTACAAACTTCTCCTGCTCGAAGAAAACATGAAGGAAACGCGTAAAATCGTGGCGAAAATATCGGGTCTGGCCGGCGTGGATTTTCAGATCCCGGAATTACCGCCCGATTCGGTGCTGTTCGCACCGAGAGAAAAGCCGGCCGTCGTGGCGCGCCCCGTGGTTTCTCCCGAATGCGTCCCCAGTGGCCTGCCGCTGGAGGGTTACATGACACGCGGTTTTTCTGGAGAAGATGAAAACTATCATCCGGGCGTGGATATCGCCGCCGAAATCGGAACCCCCGTCCTGGCCACGGCTTCCGGCAAGGTCGTCTTTGCCGGTGTCGATAACATCTATGGCCTGACAATAATCATCGAGCACGAGAACAATATGACGACGGTGTACGGTCATAACAGCGAGCTGCTGGTGGAAGTGGGCCAGGAAGTGCTGGCCGGGGGGCGGATTGCACTATCGGGAAATACCGGGCGTTCCACCGCACCCCATCTGCACTATGAAATTCGGGAATACAATGAACCTGTGAACCCTTTAAAATATATTATGGATGATGAAATATCAGTCAAACAAGAGTGAAGGCGGAGTCATGAACACCGTAATAGGCAAGGATACCGTGTTTACCGGGACCATCGATATCAAGGGCGGAATTCGTATCGACGGTACTGTTAAGGGCAAGATTATCAGCGATGACACCGTTACGGTAGGAACTACCGGTTATGTTGAAGCCGACGTGGAAGCCATTTCGGCGGTGGTGGCCGGTAAAGTGATCGGCAACCTGAATGCCGGCGAAAGTGTCGAACTGCAGGCGCAATCAGATGTTGAAGGAGATATTCGGACCAAATCGCTGGTGGTCGAGCAGGGGGCTGTCTTTTGCGGCGGTTGCCATATGAAGGAAGGCAAATCTTCCGCGAAATTCCTTGCCCCGGAAGAAACTCCATATTCGGTCGTCGGTAAAAAGGTAGAGGAAACAGAATAAACCGGAATCAGACATTCTGCATATATAATGTTATATTATGTGGAAAAGGTCTGAAATTTGTGGATATCCGATTATGTTCTTGGGGGCCATTTTATTACGTCGGATTAGTTAAGACCGGATTTATGTAGATATCCACAAATTACTATGCCGGTTGAAGTTACTAATAATACGCCAAAAATTTAATATGATTGATTTATCGTTGATTTTGCCCCACTCATAATAGTAATCTAACATGAAGGACGTCTCCGATTATGTCTGAAAAAGCAAGTGATCTTAAAGCGGTTGAGCAACTTAACATTGCCTATAATGATATTCGTAAAGAGATCGCCAAGATAATTATCGGTCAAGATAAAGTGATCGAACAACTTCTTATAGCCTTGTTATCCTCTGGGCATTGTCTTTTGGTCGGTGTTCCCGGTCTGGCGAAAACTCTTCTTATCTCAACTTTGGCCAAGGTTCTGGATTTAAAGTTCAATCGCATACAATTCACACCCGACCTGATGCCGTCAGATATAACCGGGACGGAAATTATTGAAGAAGATAAGATTTCAGGCACCCGGAGGTTCAAATTTGTCAAAGGGCCGGTCTTCGCTAATGCCATTTTGGCAGACGAAATAAACCGTACTCCGCCAAAAACGCAGGCGGCTCTTTTGCAGGCTATGCAGGAGCATGAAGTGACCGCCGCCGGGCAAACCTATCGTCTTGATGAGCCTTTCTTCGTTTTGGCGACCCAAAATCCGATTGAGCAGGAGGGAACATACCCGCTTCCGGAAGCCCAGCTCGATCGCTTCATGTTTAATATATATGTCGATTATCCTTCCGATATTGAAGAGCAAACCATTGTTCGCACGACAACGGTTATTCCCGAATATAAGTTGGATAAAATATTGACAGCGTCTGATATTATCGGCTTTCAGCATTTGGTCCGTAAGGTCCCCGTATCCGACAACCTGATTCAATATGCGGTCGATATTGCCCGGGCCACCCGACCCAATAACGGGACGGCGCCGGATTTTGTTAAAAACTGGGTTTCCTGGGGTGCCGGGCCGCGGGCCTCGCAATATATGATCCTGGCCGCTAAAACACGGGCCATCCTCGATGGCCGTCCCACTCCCGGCCCGGACGACGTTCGCTTTGCCGCCTTGCCAGTATTGCGCCATCGTATCGTGACCTCATTCAACGCCGAGGCCGATGGCGTGGATACCTCGGCCATTGTCGAAAAATTAATTGATAATGTAAAGCATCGTAATTAGTTTATCCATACTTCATCACGATTGGACATCAGATTGATATGATGTTTACCGGGTAATAATACGGGGTGAATATTATGGATGTACGTGTCAGCGATTTGCCGCCATATGGCAAATTGTTTGTGGGGCTGTTTTGCATTTTGGTTTTAATCGTTCTGGTTTGGATGACCATGCTGGGGTTGTTGCATGCCGGTATTGTCGGCTATCATTATGAAGACTGCCCGACCGATAATACTTTGAAAATGGAGGCCATGTTGGCAACCCAAGCGGCGACCGTAGAAGCTCTCTGGGATGATTCGGGCAAAGTGATCGATACCGTTGATCCGCTTTTTCACGGTCAGCCAGGCCATTTAAGCAACTGGCATATACTCCGTGACAATCTGGAGTGGGCTATCGGGCACGCCGGTATACAAACCATGCTCTTTTTCGCCTTGGGATTGGTTTTCATGTTCACCACCTATTCGGACAAGGCCAAGAAAAGAATGTACTGGCTGGGGTTCGTTCTGATTGTTTTGCATGTCATCGCCCTGTCGGGATGTGGATTCTGTCTTCCGGCCAATATATTGATTTACACGTCGGGTCCGCTGTTGCTTCTGATCCTGGCCATTATGACAATTATGATCCTGGCGAGTTTGAGGAAGAAGATCTGACATTCATATATTATGCGGTGTCGCAAATCAGATTTTGTTGATACGACAATAAATATGGCACCTGGCCCCGCGAGGGTCATTAAAATCATGAAAAAATATTTCCAAGCGGCGTCAGGAACCCTTTCCTGACGCAATGTAAGATGAGAAGCAGAAATCGAAATATCTTTGAATGTTACGGTAATGTATTTTTCATTACGTCGACAATTGTCGGTTCCATAAAAGTCTTTAACGATTGTGCGATCGCCAAGATATTTATCGGCACATTAGATTTTTATCAAAAGCGGGGCGATTTTATTATTCTGGCATATGTGCTGATGCCCAATCATTTTCACCTTATTATAAAAGTGAATAAAGAATTAACTGTATCAAAGTGTATCGGTAATGTGAAGCGACTCACATCGCGCAGAATAGGTGATCATTTAAGGGCATCTTGCAGTAGAGACTTGTTGGCACAATTGGAGAAGGCGGCAGCAAATGAACCAACGGGGGACAGCAAAGTCTGGCAGTATCGATTTGATTGTTTTGTGATTAACAACGAAGCGACTCTGGTTCAGAAAATAGAATACATCCACCGTAATCCGGTTAAGGCGGGTTTGGTTGAAAGTGCGGAAGATTGGATATTTTCGAGCGCAAAAGATTATTCTTTTAGAAGCAAAGGGCTATTATATGTTGATGTGGAGTGGCGTTGTCTGTAGTAATATGGATGCCGTCAGGAAAGGGTTCCTGACGGCGCAATGCAAAGATATGATTGTATAACCGTCAGGAAGGCGTCTCTTACGGCGCACCGGAAGACTTAATATGAAACAAAATCGCCTGTATGATGAATTCGCTTATCTGTGGCCGTTGATTAGTCCGCCGGAAGATTATGCCCGGGAAGCCAAATACTGGCGCAATCTTCTGCACGCCAAGCTCGGCCCCGGACGGCACCATATACTTGAGCTGGGCGTGGGCGGGGGGCATAACCTGTCGCATCTCACGTGCGATTTCAAGGCGACCGCGGTGGACCTTTCCGAAAAGATGCTGGCCATATCCAAAAAACTCAATCCCGATGTCGAGCATGTCGTCGGCGATATGCGAAGTGTCCGGCTGGGCCGAACGTTTGATGCGGTTATTATTCATGATGCCATTGGCTATATGTGTACGGAAAATGATCTACTGGCGGCTTTTAAAACCGCCGCATCGCATCTTAAACCGGGAGGCATTTTTATCACGTCCCCGGACTATGTTAAGGAAACATACCACGGAACAAATGTAAACCACCGCATCAGCAAGGGCGATAATATCGAATTAACCTTTATTGAATACGATTACGACCCAAATCCCGACGATACGACCGCCGAATCGGCTATGTTCTACATGATTCTCAAAAACGGCCGCCTTGACATCGAACAGGATTTCCATACAACGGGTCTATTCCCGGTCGAAACCTGGCTAAAATTGATGGAAATAGCCGGATTTGAAGTCGAGATGAAACAGGAAAATCTCGGCGAGGATATCCGGCAGAACTATTTTTTTATTGGGACGAAAAAGCGGTAATTTATTATTTTACGCCGGTAGTAAGGGATTTTGGCGACGAGGGGATAAGAAAGAGTGCCGGGGATGTCAACCCGCAGAAGCCAATGTGAATTTTCCGGGGATTAGAAATCGGGGGAAGATGAGTGAAAAAGGTACTGCTGTTTTCAATATTGCTGGTAGTCGGGCTGATATTATCTCAATACCTGGAACGATTTGCCGGTGGCTCCGTCTTTGTCCGTGAAACAATACGTATACTGACCATGATCATGCTGGGCTTTATCATGATTCATGTCGGTTATGAATTCGAAATCGATCGGTCCCGATTGAAAAGTTACGGTTTCGACTACCTGGTTGCGGCCACGGCCGCCGCCTTTCCCTGGATCTTTTGCGCCGTCTATTTCGTGTTTATATTTTATGACTCATCGCTGTGGAGTTCGTTTGATACCTGGACCGAGGCACTTCTGGCGGGACGGTTCGCGGCGCCGACGTCGGCCGGCGTCCTGTTTTCCATGCTGGCCGCGGCGGGACTTTCGGCCACCTGGTTTTTCAAAAAGATACGGATATTGGCTATTTTTGACGACTTGGATACGGTCATTTTGATGATTCCGCTCAAAATGCTCATTGTCGGCCTGCGCTGGGAGCTGGGTATTATCGTCATTGTTATGGTTATTCAGCTCTGGTTGGCATGGAAATATCTTCATAAAACTCACATCCCGATCACATGGCGCTGGGTACTGGTGTACGCCACCGGCATTACCCTGACTTCCGAATTCATATATCAAACCAGTCTGCTATTTGACGACATAATACCCATACATATCGAAGTGCTTCTCCCGGCCTTTGTTCTTGGCACCATGATGGCCCGCCCGACCGGTCATGATCCTCACTGCGACGATTGTCGGGAAGGTCACCAGGAAGGGCCGGAGAGCCCCGATGAGCAGAAAGTGGCAACGATAGTATCGGGCATTTTCATGGTCCTGGTGGGATTATCCATGCCGCCTATCGTACTCGTCGAAGGAAGCTGGCAATGGATCGCGATGCACGTCCTTATTATCACCCTTCTGGCCAATGTCGGGAAGATGTTCCCGCTGTTTGTGTATCGGAAAGAAGCACATTGGAAGGAGCGGCTGGCGATATGTGTCGGCATGTGGCCACGCGGTGAAGTGGGGGCGGGGGTGCTGATTCTGTCACTGGGTTATGGTATCGGGGGAGTAATGGTGTCAGTGGCGGCGCTGTCGCTGGCGCTCAACCTTCTGCTGACCGGCGTATTCATTATAATCGTCAAACGACTGCTCGCGTCGGCCCCGCCGGTTCCCGGAAGAGAGGCAGTATAGCCGGTCGAACGCCCGAATACCTTACGGATGATACTATGTAATGAGCCTGTTTCCTACCGACTGATTAACGTTTCAGTCGGTTTCCCGCAATTTACGCCACAAAGTCGATTGACTGATACCGAGTATTTTGGCGGCCCGCGGCCGATTGCCATTGGTGTGCGCCAAGGTTCGTTGTATGTGGGTCGCTTCGAGCTCTTTAAGAGTCACCGTCCGATACTTTTCGAGCGACATGTGAGTGGCTCCTTTGCCCACCAGTTCCGGGGGCAGGTGTTCGCTCCCGATAGTTTTTCCCCGGGCGAATATGGCCGCTCTTTCCAGCACGTTGTATAACTCGCGGACGTTGCCGGGCCAGGAATAATTCAACAGATATGAATCACAATCCCTATGTAAATTTAAATGGGGCAACTGCATCCGAACCGATAATTCCGCCAGGAAATGTGCCGCCAGCACCATAATATCTTCACGCCGTTCGGCCAGCGTCGGAACTCTTATTTCAATCACCCGAAGGCGGAAAAAGAGGTCTTTGCGAAAACGGTTATCGGCCACAGCGGCGGACAAGTCGGTATTGGTGGCGGCGATAATGCGAATATCGACCCGGCGCGGGGTGTTCTCCCCGATACGGAGTATCTCTCGCTCCTGCAGGACTCTTAACAGCTTCACCTGAATAGCCCCGTCAATATCGCCGATTTCATCGAGAAAGGCGGTTCCGCGCGCGGCCTGTTCGAACAATCCGACCCGGTCATTGATTGCACCGGTGAAGGACCCGGCTTTGTGGCCGAACAGCTCGCTCTCCAGCAGCGCAGCTGGAAGCGCCGCGCAGTTGATGGTAAGCATTGCCCGCTTTTGACGGCGCGAATTATCATGAATAAAACGCGCCACAATTTCTTTGCCGACACCGGTATCGCCACTAAGAAGCACCGAAGAATCAAACTCGGCCACCATATAAGCGAGCTCAAGCACATCCATGAAGGCACGGCTCTTTACGGGGGCCAAATAAGCGGGAAGCCTTCTTGGGTCAAACATTTCTATATGCCACTCAAAAATAAAATGTTACATTATGGAATATGTATTTTGCATAATAGAATATTTTTGTTATCATGTCAAATTAATTTTCTATGGTAACTCATTAAAGATTAATGTATTACGTCGTCATTGCGGATTTGGCTCGAGTATTGCTTAAATGCATTAATAAATCGCAAATGGAAGGTATCTTAATATGGAAAATAATAAAGGGCGCACGTTTTTTGGCCGGTTTTCCCGGGGATCCAAATCCCTCAAATGGCGAATCGTTGCTGTTTTGCTTATCGCCGCGCTTTTGCCCTTGCTTCTGGCCGGTTTTGGCTCCTGGATTGTCTTCGGTAGATTATTGGAGGAAAAATCGCTGGAGTTAATGAGACGGTCGGTCAAGCATCACGCCGATTCGATAGAGGCTCATCTTGAGGAACGGCGGCATCTTCTCCAAACCGTCAGCGAAAATCACGGAATCCTGGAATTATCCAATCAGGACCGCTTGCAGGAATTTTTTGACAATCTCAATAAGGTTACAAATCAAGGGTTTGTCGATCTTGGCGTCATCGATGTACAGGGTCGACACCTGGCCTATGTCGGGCCGTACGATTTACGGCATTGCAACTATCAAAATGAGGACTGGTTCAGAGAGGTTCTGGTCAGGGGTCAGTATGTCAGTGATGTCTTCCTGGGCTTCCGTCAGGTTCCGCATTGCATAATAGCCGTTCGTTCTTCGCAGGGCGGGACGGTCTGGATATTAAGGGCGACCGTCAACAGTGCCCAATTCGATGAAATGGTGCAGGCAGAGTTTCTCGCCGGTGGCGGCGAAGTGTTCATTGTCAACCAGGATGGCCTTTACCAGACGACCCCGTACGAGGGCAAACTTCTTGATTCATCGTCGGTGCAGGATATTCCGAAATTCTCCGGGCTGCGGGACGACCGTATTGAATTTGACGGACTCACCAAGATTCGGGTGATGACCTGGATAAACAACCATCGCTGGTTACTGGTGGTTCAGCAGAGTCTTGCGAACGTGCAGGCTCCGGTCGATCAGGCTATCGCCCGCGGTGCCTATGTGGTACTGGTGGCCGTAATGATTCTTGTTTTGACAACCGTGCTGGCGACCTGGCATCTTACCCGTCAAATAGACAAAGTTACCGCTGAACGCGAAGCGATTTCAAGGGCATTTGTCCGATCGGCCAAGCTGGCTTCGATCGGCGAATTGACTACCGGCCTGGCTCATGAAATAAACAACCCACTGGCCATTATTGGCGCCGAACAAACCAACATTATCGATGTCCTGACGGATAAGAAATCGGGGCCCCCCGAATATCAGCAGGCGCTCGATTCGTTGAAGCGATGTCAGAACCAGGTCCGGCGTTGTGCTCTAATCACCCAAAAATTGCTTCAATTCGGACGCAGCAAAGAATCGCACGCCGAGCCGATAACGTTGGCACCCCGGTTAAAAGAAATCATGACTTTAATGGAACGTCAGGCTAATCTTCGCAATATCTCGATTACGCTCAACGTTGACGAGACGCTTCCGCCGGTTATGGCGGATCCCGTCGAACTGGAGCAGGTTATTGTCAACCTCCTCAATAATGCCTTCGACGCCATGCCCAAAGGCGGCGAAATCATCATTCGGGCCAAAGTCGCTGCAGACAGAGTCCTGCTGGAAGTTGCCGATTCCGGAACCGGCATATCGCCTGAAGATATCGAGCGTGTAATCGAACCGTTTTTTACGACCAAGCCGGTCGGTAAAGGGACTGGCCTGGGATTATCGGTTTGTTATGGTATCGTGCATTCATGGGGAGGAGAAATCGAGATCAGCAGTCAGGTGGGTAGTGGGACTACCATCCGGTTGTATCTGGCATATCAAAATAATAAAGAACCAAAATAGCGAGAGGCGGAATAACTATGGATGTGAATAATTCATTGATTCGTTTGCTGCTGGTTGACGATGAGGAGGAATTTCTTGTCGCGACCTCACAGGCGCTCGGCCGCCGGGGCTTCGAAGTGACAGTTGCGCCGAACGGCGTCACCGCCCTGGATCTGGTCAAAAAGAAGACATTTGATGTTATTGTGCTTGATGTCAAGATGCCTGATATCAGCGGCCCGGATGTTTTCGACCAGATTAGGAATTCTTTGCCGGAAATACCGGTCATTCTGCTTACGGGGCATCCCTCTGTTGCGGACGCGTTCACAACCTCAAAACGGGGTATCGCGGCCTATATTTCTAAACCGGTCGATATGGATGAATTGGCGAACCGGGCGCGGAAGGTTATTGCCGAGACCAAGGGGAAAGCCGCCGATGGCGAAGCGAACAATAATGCAGGCGAAGGAATCGGGCCGTTAACCGTCATGATCGTCGATGACGAAACGGACCTGCTCGAATCACTCCAGCGGGTATTTATTCGCCGGAAAATAAACACGCTGATTGCCGACAGCGGTCCCAAAGCGCTCGAAATGCTCAAAGAAGAACTTGTGGATGTGATGGTTCTTGATGTGAAAATGCCCGGTATGGACGGCCTTGAGGTTTTGCGGCGGGTGAAAGAAAAGCACCCGTACCTCCAGGTTATTATGCTAAGCGGACATCCTTCGGTCGAAGCGGCATTGGAAGGGGTCAAGCTTGGGGCCAGTGAGTATCTTAAGAAGCCGGCGGATATCGATGAACTTATCGCCACGATTACCCGGCTTTACAAACAACGTCAGGAGATGCTTGAAGAACAGCAGAAAAGACTGATAGACGAGATCAAACGCCGGTACACCGATTAAAAGGACGCCCAAGTTGAACGTCATTCTGCGCGGTCAGAAAATGCCGAGGATATCCGGCATAAGTGCTTTTTGGGAAATAAGGATAATACCCGGCGATCTGTCCGTGATTTTTTTGGCCCGTCATGGCGGCTTTAATACGGCAGCGGCGGGAGACGAGAGGAAATAGTGGATTTTATCGTGAGATAGACCGATATTGAGCCCTTAAACAAGCGTATTTACTACTTTTTGATGCGCCTGACTGAAGTGACTTTGTGACGCCGGCTTGACAGTAAACGATGGGTCACTGATGAAGGTTAAACAAAAGGAGCCTTGGATGCCGAAAATCGCACTCATCACTGCGGGCATATTATGTTTGTGGATATCTCCTTGTGCTGCGATTGGACCCTTTGAAATTTCAAGCCCGGATAGCAGCACGACACTTAAAATTCAACTGGCCGCCCAGTTCTTGACGGCGTGGGAAAACAAGGATAACGGCGCCGGCAACGATAGAGAATCAATCCTTTATATGAAAGCCCGACGAATTCGCCCGACTTTAACCGTATCCGTGCCGGAATATAGAATCAGTTTCAAATTGCATTTAAGCGCCGCCCCCGGCTCAATTGAATTAATGGACTTTTATTCCGAGACGAAACTGTCGTCACTAATAAATTTCCGCTTGGGGCAATACAAAATCCCCTTTACCCGATATCGTATTCAATCGTTTCAAAGACTTACCTTTGTGGATTGGGCCATCGTCACCAAGTATTTCGGAGCGGAGCGTCAGATGGGGCTGTCCATCCATAATGGCTATGAAAAGCTACCCCGGTGGGGTTATGTGTTCGGTCTTTTCAGTGGCGTGAACGCCCGTGCCGCGCACGCCGTCGGATTGGCGTCGATTTACGGTGAAAAACCGGTTAATCCGTCGGATTTATCCGGCTCGTCGCTAAAATCCAAATTTCATCCGGAGCTGGTGTGTCATGCATCCTGGAACGGGAATAACATCGATGTCAGCACCGATGCCGATACCGAAGGTGGAAATTTGCGTTACAGCCTGGCTTTGAGCGCGGCATGGGATCTGAATCCAACCGACTTCGAAGATATGGCTTTAAGGCTGGCGCCGGAATTGTTATGCAAATACCGGCATCTGTCGTTGATGGGCGTCGGTTATATCGGGTTTGTCGATATGGACGATTCCATGCGGATACGCAAAGCCATGACGGGTTTCCTCGTGCAGACGGCATATTGTATTAACAGAAGGATTGAATTGTCTCTTCGTTATGCCGCGATCGATATCGACGATAAAATCACCGATGAAGCTCTATTACGGGCACAGGCCATTGTGGCCGACACCGATGATGATGACATCACGTCGCAGTACAAAAATGCCGGGAATATTCTCGGCGAGCGGGAGGGGACTTTCGGTGTCAACGTATATCTGGACGGGCATGGATTCAAAGTACAAAACGATATCGGCTTTGCCCGATATCAACGCCGGGACGAAGACCGGACCGACTGGCTGGCCCGGTCGCAGCTGCAGTTGTCGTTTTAACGATTAATCGACGCCGTCAGATAGTAATGGACTAGCCTGTATATGGATTGTGCGTTCAGGCCAATGGCCGGAAATGCACTATTTCTTTTTCTTCTCGTTCAGCCAGAGCGCCGCCGTCATGGAATCGGGAAGCGCGTCTTTACGAATGTAATCACCCGACATGATTATTCGATTAACCTGTTTGGTGGCATAACTGTCCACGTACTCATCGATCGCCACGTAATCTTCGGAGAATCGAGGGTCCTCGTCCAGCTTTGCCGCCGCCGTGAAATGTCCATGGGTGTGAATAAAAGTCGGTTGCGCCACATCGAAAACATAATCATAAAAGGAAGGACGATCGGCAATCATGGTCCGCGCGATGGTTCGGTCGCATAATCCTGCCAGATCATAAATCCTCAAGCGCGAATAGTACAATGTGGCGCCCAGGTCGGGGAGGAGTACGGAGGCATTGTTCAGCCCCAACTCCGAAGCGTATTGATCGTACTTGAATGCGAACTGTTGCTCAATTGCGGCAAAAGGAACGCGCAGGGGACGCTTGCGTATATCACGAGTCCGCGGTAATTGTGTCAGCAGTGATGATGCAATAAGCACGAACACTACGGCAAAAACGCAGACCGCACGCCGGGTAATTCCGGAGCCGGCGCGGCCGGATAACGTCCAGGCGGCCGCCGCCACGAGTATATATAATAATGGAAATACCGGGGTGGCAAAGCGGTATTCGGCCATCCAGTCCGGCGGGAGGAGGAGATAGGCTGCCACGGCTGTCGCAAAGGCTGTAAGCAGAGGGAGAAACTTGCGGGCATTTGAATTATCCTTAATACATGCCGTGGCGATTATAATGAGGGCCAGAGGAACGAACAGCCATAATTCGGCGCCAGTAACCGCCGACAATAATTCACGCAGCCGTTCAAGATATGGTTTTTGAAGCGATAGCAGGAGCCATAGTTCAGATACATCGGGCCCGTTTTTTACGTAATGAGTATTCGGCCACCAGTCATGGAAATACAGACGGCGAAAGATCATGTATGTACCAAAAGGAATTAAAAAACCGAACGCATATAATAAGAATGTTTTCCAGTATTTTTCACGCAATTTTCGGAATGACCCGATTGTAAACACCCAAACCATAATGGGGACCGCGGCAAACAGAAGCCCGTCGGGCCGTGTCAAGGCCACGGATGACGCTGTTAGGCCAATACCGAAAGCCATCCGCCGTGATATTTCAATATCATCAGCGCGGGTTAAAGCATAGGTCAACATCATTACGGCGCAGAAATATAAAGGATTCTCCAGGCCGCTGCAGGTCCAGCCAATAAACGGCGGAGTAATCGAAAGCATTATCAGAACCGGCAATGCAAGCGGGCCATTGCGGGATAATTTCAAGACCAGCCGATAAATAAGCCAATAGCCGAAACCAACGAATATGAAACTTATAACCTTGGGGGTTACATATAAATCGAACAACCCAAGACTAAAAAACGGGGCCAGCAATATGACCCAGAGAGGATTGGAAAATCCTTCGACCGGGGGAGCCCCGGGCTGGGCCACCAATCCATGGCCCTGACCGAGATTCCGAGCGTATGCGAAACTGATGCCGGCATCATCAATCAGCCAGTTATGGAGCGGCCAGGTTACAATCAAATACAGCAACAGGGGCGGCAAAAGTACAATCACCGGTTTCCAGAAAGGCAATCGAGAAATGATGTTGCGGTAAGGCAAACCCACATTACTCCTTAATACCCGCCTTCATACTTTATGGTCGGGTAGAAACGATGACAATGTTATGCGGGAGTATAAGAAATGACTACAGGGTTGTCAATGTTTGAGACCTGTGAAACGAAATCCGTGAGGAGAATAATCAGGCCGGACTCGAAAAAATTATCATTTTTTATCGCCTTGATGATTGGTGAGATTCATAGTATATTATTGATTGGGGCTTAAAAGATTTATGGACAGAAGAGAATTTTTGAAGAATGCCGGGAAAGTAGCGGCATTAGCGGCCGTAGCGGGGGAGGCCGGATTAATGAGTGTCGGCTGTCGCTCAAATGAAATTCCCAAAACGGCCATCGCCAAATCAAATTTCGAAGTTGCGACCGAAAAGTCCGCGCCTAAAGTGGTCCTGGCTCATAACGAAGACCATGCCCATGCCCTCGCTTCCGCTCTCGATAGTATCGGCGGAATCGGTCGGTTCGTGAAAAAGGGTGAACGAGTGCTCCTTAAGCCGAACGTGGCGTGGGACCGGGTTCCGGAACAAGCGGTGAACACTAACCCGGTTATTGTGGGCGAGATGGTCCGCCAATGCCTGATGGCCGGTGCCTCCGAAGTCCTGGTGGCCGACTACGGTTCTCCGGAAGCACAGCGGATCTATGAACGCTCGGGAATTAGAAAAGCAGTAGAGCAGAATGGCGGCCGGCTTATAATAACCAATGACGACGACTTTTTCACAGACGATCTCAAAGGCAAATTCATCGGCGACTGGCCGGTGCTCAAATATATATTCGAGGTTGACCGCCTTATAAATATGCCGATAGCCAAAAATCACGGACTGGTGCACGGAACGGCTTCGATGAAAAACTTTTTCGGTGCCATCGGCGGTATTCGTGACAATCTGCACGATCAACTCGACCAGGCCATTGTCGATCTGGCGTCATATTTCAGACCGACTCTTACGGTGATCGATGCCACCCGGGTTCTCATGCGTCATGGCCCGGAAGGCGGGTCATTTGCCGATGTAAAAAAATGCGATTCGGTAATATGTGCCACCGATCAGGTGGCCGGAGACTCGCGGGCGTGTGAGTTTCATGGAAGAACCGGCCGCGATATCGGCCATATACGCCTGGCCGCGCAACAGGGATTGGGAGAAATCGACTACCGGAAAGCCGGATATCTGGAAGTAGTATAGGCCGGAGGTTGGCCGAACAATTCAGTTTGTGATTCGGGCAATTAAATCAATAACGCAAAAGCACATATTCTCTCGTTTCCGGCATTGTGGCCGGGTCAATGATGAAATAATTATTGTCGATTCTTATAACGTTTTCTTTGCCTTTAAGAAACGGTTCGGCCGTGTACGGCAGTTCCGGGAAGGCTTCCGTTTTGTAGTGCATCGGAATTACCAGGCGTTTTACGTCAAGCTGATTTACGATGGTGTCGGCTTCGGCGGCGGTGATGGTGTACTTCCCGCCTACCGGAATCATGAGAATGTCAATATTACCTATAGCGCGGAGCTGTTCATCGGTCAGTACAGTCCCGATATCTCCCAAATGCACCATTCGCAGACCATCGAATTCGTACACGAAAACGGCATTGACGGCGGTGTGAGCGGGGTTATGATACGAAGATATGGAATATAAGCGGATACCTCTAATGGTTGTATCGATGCTGTTAAACGTTTGGCATTTGTCATCGGTACCGCGGAATATGGCGGGAGAGCCGAGAACGCCTTTGACATAATTATGGTCGATATGCTCGTGCGAGACCGTCACGATATCGGCCGACACGCTGTCAGGGAAATGATAGCCCTTGAAATTGGCGGGGTCGATGAGAATGTTCGTGCCGCTGGTGGTGGTCACAAGAAACGATGACTGCCCAAACCATTTGATCCGGATAGTTGCGGTCGAATCGCCAGGCGCCTGGGTGGCTGACAAGAGAGGACAAATAAAGATTAGCAAAATGGTTTCCAATATCGTATGAACCTTCATATAAATGACCTCCTGATATAGTTTATTTCATAATAATGTGATTTGTGGAGGGGATGTCAAACGTTAATATGTATTATATTTAAAATGGGAAAATACTGTATGTGAATCGGTGAAGGGCCTAAAAATGGAAAATATCTGGAAAAGCATCGTCTGGCCGCAGTTCGGGGCGGCGATAAAAATGCTGGAAAACGCCATAAACGCCTGTTCCGAAGATTTATGGAGCGACCGGACAAAAAAGCATGAATTCTGGTATACGGCTTATCATACGCTTTTCTGGCTGGATTTTTATCTTTCGGAATCGGCTGATGATTTCGTCCCGCCCGATCCGTTCACGTTATGCGAACTGGACCCGGCGGGCGTATTGCCCGAACGGGTTTATACCAAAGCCGAGCTTCTGTCATATCTTGAACATGGTCGTGACAAATGTCGGGCCGTGATTGACACCATGTCCGACAATATGGCGGCAAGAATATTCAAATTCGGGACGCTTGATTTATGTTTTGGAGAGCTGCTGCTGTACAACATGCGACACGTTCAGCACCATGCGGCTCAATTGAATCTTTTGCTGCGACAGAATATCGATTCGGCGGCGGGCTGGGTGAAAAGGGCGAAATAACCAGCGATTTTATTTACCCAACCAGTTGGCGAACCTTTTTTAAAAGTTCGTCGGGTTCAACCGGTTTTTCGAAGTATCCTGCGGGTTTGGGGACC
This sequence comes from uncultured candidate division Zixibacteria bacterium, assembly GCA_937925655.1. GTDB lineage: Bacteria > Zixibacteria > MSB-5A5 > GN15 > PGXB01 > CALAMC01. Next base: position 65,293 of record CALAMC010000049.1, read on the forward strand.
TGTTTACGGGACTCGATAAACCGTTTGAAATCCGCCGCCACACCGGTAACCATCACGACCGGAATTTTCGAGGTCTCATTGGTATCGCACAGGTTCCGATAGCATTTGATGCCGGATTGTTTGTCCATGGAAACATCAAGCGTGATCAGGTCCGGTTTTTCGCTACGGGCTTTGGAAAAACCATCCTCGCCGTTATAGGCAAAAACGGTGATGAATCCATTATCTTCGAAAAAGGTCTTCAGCCATTCCACCATGTCGGGTTCATCATCGACGATCAGAATTTTTTTGGGACTTGCCATACACTGTCTCCGTTATTTAATCATTATAATTGTTCTTCGTCATTAACCGTCACCTGACGCGTCCGGGGGATGACGACTTTAAAGCATGCTCCACGGCCCTCTTCGGATTCGACCGTAATTTCACCGCCGTGGGCACGGGCTATTTTGTTGGAAATGAAAAGCCCCAGCCCGGTGCCCCCGGCTCCTTTCGACGAGAAAAACAGGCTGAAAGCCTTTTCGCGGGTTTCACGATCCATCCCGACTCCGTCGTCTCGTACTTCCAGGGTGACATGACCGTTATCCCCTGCGGCCGACAGTCGAATGGAGTGTTCCGGTTTGGATTGATCGATGCGGCAGGCATCGATGGAGTTCTCGACCAGGTTTACCAGAAGCGACCGCATGCCTTGACGGTCGGCCTCGAAATTCCAGTCGCCTTCGGGGAGATCGCAAGATATGCCGATATTCAATTTTGCGGCCCGGTCTTTCATAATGTCATGGATATCGCGCATCATGTCGGCGGCGTCGAGCGGCTCATAGCCCGGTTCGCGATCTTTGGCATAGTACAGAATATCCATCACCATCGAACGAATGCGGCGAATGTTGCGTAAAGTAATATCCCAGCCTTTGTCGATGCGTTCACGGTCGTTTTTGGCCATGCCGGAATTGATCAAATAAATGCCGCCATCGAGAGAATTGAGCAGCCCCTTAATTCCGTGCGAAATGGAACCGATCAAGAGCCCGACCGAAGTCAGTTTGTCCTGAAGTTCGCGGACAAGAGTAATGTCGGCGCTCATTTCGACGACCCGGTCGATTTTACCGTCACCGTTGCGAATCGGCGCCGTACTGACCAGAACGTTGATGGTGCGATTGTCTTTCGAAGTGACGACTTCTTCGTGCGTGCGGGTCAGTCCATCCTTAAATGTTTCGCGCACGGTACAGGGAACACAGGCTTTATCGCGATGCTTGTACACCTCATAACATTTGTTGCCATAGGACGTCCCGAACGTCTCGCGATGCATTCGGTTGGCCTCGACAATGCGCAGGCTCTCATCCTGAATGGAAATGTAGCAGGGAACTTCTTCGAACAGGAGCTGGTATTTCTGGCGGCTTTCCCGGAGCTGCTTCTGCAGCGATTTTATTTCGGTGATGTCGGTGGACATTTCCATAACGGCCGCAATTTTGCCATCGCCGTCGTAAATCGGGGTGGTATAGACGATGACCGAGACTTCCTGACCCTCAAGCGTTCGGACGATTTCTTCGGACGAATGACGGCGGCCATCGCGGAAGGTACGTTCGACCGGGCATATTTCACATTTTTCCGGCCGGTGCTTGTACACCTGGAAACAATAACGGCCCCGGTAATTCCCGAAATTCTCGACAAAGCGGTTGTTGGCATCGATAATATGAAAATCCCGGTCCTGGACCGTCAAAAAGCACGGCATCATTTCGAAATATGTACGATATGTATTATCCATGCCGTGTCGCCTTAAAAGTTCACGCCCTTTTTTCGAGTTTGGCTTTAAGGATCTTGCGAACGTTTAAAAGCAAGCCTTCCTCGTCAACCGGCTTATCCACGTATCCTTCGGGCCGTGTAACCGTCCGTTCATAGATAAGTTTACGCAGTTCCGGTTTGCCGGTAATGATGCAGATCGGGATACGCTGGAGGTCTTTGTCGCTGCGGAGGAGTTCAAAAACCTCGACACCGGATTTGCCGGGCATGGTTATGTCGAGCGTCATCATATCCGGTTTTTCGGTGCGGGCGAGTTCCATGGCCTGGTCGCCGTTATGGGCAGGGATGACGGTGGCCCCGTGATCTTCCAGCACCGCCGTGACGAAGGTCACGAAATCGGGTTCATCGTCGGCCACGAGGATGCGTTTGCCGGTTAAAAATCCGTCGGTCGCGAACGCGGGTACGGCGGCGGCAGCAACGGCCTCGGCCGCGATCGGAGCCACAACGATGACTTCGGGCACTTCGGCCGGCTTTTCTATTACCAAAGCATTGGCCACCAGATTAACCAGTTGAGTTACTTTCATATCCAGTTTATAGTGCTTTATTAAATCGGTCAAACCGTCAACGCAATTGTGACAGGTGGTGACAACGTGTTTGGCGCCGGTGGCTCGCAACTGGTCGGCCTTGATTTTGGCTGATTTCAGGCGGCGCGGTGTATATTCCGACATGGACATGGCGCCTCCGCCTCCGGTACAGCAATAATTTTCCGCACGGTTTGGATACATCTCGCGAAAATCGCTGCAGACCATTTGCAAAAGCTCGCGCGGTTCCTCGGTCATACCGCAACTGCGGCCGTAATTACAGGAATCATGAAAAGTGATCGGTTCGGGGTTTCGTGATTTGTCAACTTTGATTTTCCCTTCATTGATGAAGTTGATCATGGTGATGACCGAACTTTCCATATCGAATTTGACATCCATTTTGGCCCAGTTGGGTCCTTCGCAGCGGGTGGAACGATAACCGTGGCCACATTCGGAGATGACCAGCTTTTTGCCTTTAAGTTCTTCAACTTTTTCATACAGACGTCGCGAGACGGCTCCGCCAAGATCATCATCGCCGGAAAAAAGACCGAAATTGGTCATATCCCAGCCCTCGGACGGCATCGTCCAGTCGGCCCCGGCCGTACCGAATATGAGTGCGGCGTCGGAGATGGTACGCGGGTCGTATTTGACTTCGCGCGGATTAATGGAGTACACGATGTCGGCGTTTTTCTTGTCGATGGGTATGCGGTAACGCGCGCCGTGTTCTGCCTCGAGGTCGTCGGAGAGCCATTCCAGGGTATCGATATAGTCCTCTTTAAGGACCCCCATCTGGTTGCCGATTTCCCATTGATCCTTTGAAACAACCGCCACGCCCTCCGGCATGATGCCGACCGAAACCAGAAGACCGCGCGCCATGCGGTTGAAGACGGCCATATCGACGCCCATCGGACAGTTGATAGTACAGCGGCGGCAATTGGTACATTTGCCGAAAACGATATCCTTGAGTTCTTCGAGGTCCTGGTCGGTATAGACGGATTTGGCTTTCACCCACCACGGTAAAACGCGCCCGGTCCAGTCATAGTGTCTTTTGAACAGCCCGCGGATTTTATCGGCTTTATAAGGCGGGGCGAAGGTGACGTCGCCGGGATTGGCCAGAACATAATGACAGGAATCGATGCAATTGCCGCAATGCACGCAGGCGGCCAGCGATCCGACCATTTGGCGGTTGAGTTTTTTTCCAAGACGCTCGATAACTTTTTGAGCCTTATGTGAACGAACGGTGGTTGACATAGATCAGACTCCTTTAACCATTTTGACCGGTGGCGCCGCTGTACCGTCGGACGGGAAAAACGCCGCGCCGTCCCAGGAATTTGCCCAGGTAGTAGCGTGTGAACGGATAGTACAAATAGTGCGATATTTTGGAAAAGGGCACGTAAACGAGGAAAAACGAACCTATAATATAATATACGGTGATATAGACGGCATCGGATGCAACGTTATTGGGGGCCGCCAGAAAAGCAAAGGCGAACCATAAGGTCAAAAGCCAGAGAGAAAAATGGTCGTCGGGAGAACTGATGGCGCGCAGATACGGACTGGACAAACGACGGATGATACGCATTAATCCGACCGTAAAAGCGGTTCCGATTATTATTCGGAAGGTCATCGCCAGCGAAGGCGGGAGGCTTCGGTCGCCGTATCCCCACGCGATGGTAAATAGAAGCGCAATGGCGGCGGCGACGCCAAGATGGAAGATAACGAATTGAAGGTACAAAAATAATTTAGTGCGGGTGCTTTCCATAGCCCAGGGCATGGCCACGTTGGCCCAGGAATACAGAAAGCCCTTGCGGGAATTGGTATCGCCGCGGCCGGTCGGTGCCTGGCGTTCTTTGGCGGCGGTAAAACGGGTTAACCAGTACAGGCGAAGGGTATAGACGATGGTCATAATGATAAGGGCGGCATCATGCAGATACCCTCGTGAGAATTCCAGCGCTGTCATCTATTCCTCCGTTCCGGTTGTCCCAATGCGGCCAGCCGCTCGAAAAACGGTTTATATTCGCGGTTATCATTGGCACACAGGATTATTTCCTTAATATTCGACTTATTTCTCAAATAGTCCGCAATGGTATCAAGAGTAACGGCGACGCTGATTTCCAGCGGGACACCATAAAAGCCCGCACCCATCGGAGGCAGAGCGACACTGGTAATGCCCTTCTTCTCGGCGGTATGCAGGACATTGAAAATCGTCTGGCGAAGCTTCTCTTCGAGTTCGGGCTCCTGGAATTTCGGCCCGACGGCGTGTATGATCCATCTGGCCTTTAGTTCACCGGCTCCGCTAACAACCACTTCAGTCATCCGGGCGGGAGCAAGAGTATCGAGTTCCTGCTGAATCGCCTGCCCGCCTCGCACAGTAATAGCCGTTCCGAAACCGGAGCCGAGTTTAAGATCTTCACGGGCATAAAAGACAAAGGACTCGACAGGCAGGTCGGTTATATCGCCTTTAACCAGCCGGACCGACGTCCCGCTAATTTTCACAGTGTCAGCCATAACGCCTTCCATATCATCAGAATTTCTCCACTTTTTCCGGCTGGGGTACGCTCCGGATCAGGTTAAACAATTGCTCGATCGAAAAGGGTTTACGAATCCAGCCGAAAATCTCTTTATCACAATAATCATTCAGATTTCTGACTTTCGAGGCCAGGATTATTCTGGCCACCGGAATCCGGGCGTCATTGAACAGGTTGGTGCACAGCGCCGAGGTCCGCCGCTTGCCGATGGAACAGTCGATGACGATATAATCGGGGCGGAAGGTCTGGATAATCGACGCCGCTTTGTACTCATCGGCAATATACTTCACCGCCAGATCGGGGTGACGATCGGTGCCATCGAAATCGATGACCACCCGCTCGGGCTCACCGAGGATGAGCACATTTATTACATGGTCGCGAACAAGCTTGAAATACTCGCATTCCTCACAACTGGCGGCGCATTGCATCGCCAGACAGCCGAAGCCGCCGGGCAGATCACGAAGTTCATAGCAGCGACGGGACCGGGAACGATAGGTGATACAGTCGCGACATTCGGATTTGATTTTGTCGCCCGATGCCAGGTATTCCCAGCAATACATGAAGGCGTTGTCCGCACGGGCGGATAAAGTCCTATCCGAAGCCCCGGAATCTTCAGTGACGTTCAAAGCTGAAAGGGGGATTCTGAAATGTCCGCCCAGCGTGCGATGAGATTTGATTTTGCCGGCTCTGACCCATTTTAAAACGGTGTCAGCCGAAACCGAAAGGTATTTGGCCGCCTGCGACGTGGTCAAAAATTCCCGGGGATTGTATTTTTCTGCCATTTATGAGTTTTCTGTATTTTCTGGTTTTTTTAAATATATCGGCAATTTGGCCGATCGTCAAGAGAAATTTGGATAAATTTTGTATGGATTTGTTAAATCGACATAACAATAATATTGACAATCAGTTATGCTTAATCAAAATAACTGTGAACCGGATGAAATGAGGATTTTTTATTTCCCAACGAATACATTAATCGACCATTCCTTACACAATTTCATTTGATTATTTGAAAATTCAACGATTATTTAAGACGGAAATATCGATGTTCAGAAGCAGTGAACAATAATTTTGAGCAGGATGATATGCAATTCGATAATGTATATGAAGATGCCAAACGGGCGGAGGCCTATGCCCGGTTGGAATTTCCGGGAACATACTATCTGGCTTACCGGGATTTGCCGGAGATAATATTCGAGCATGCCAAAGGTCGGCGGGCCCTTGATTTCGGTTGCGGAACCGGCCGGTCCACCCGCTTTTTAAAAAGGCTGGGGTTCGCTTCGACGGGAATTGATATATCGGAAGAAATGCTGAAACTGGCCCGGGCCCGCGACCCTGAAGGGCAATATCTTCTGGTCAAAGACGGCGATATGAGCCGGTTTGAAAGCGGGACAATTGTTCTGGTTTTGTCGGCCTTTACATTCGATAATATCCCGACCGCAGAAAAGAAAATCAGAAATATGCGCGAAATCAAACGGCTGCTGGCGCCGGGCGGCGTTTTTATTAATCTGGTGTCATCGCCGGATATTTATATCAACGAATGGGCTTCGTTCAGCACCAAGGACTTTCCCGAAAACAGAAAGGCCAAAAGCGGCGACCGGGTCAAAATAATCATGACCGATGTCGATGATAAAAGGCCGGTCGAGGATGTGGTCTGGGCCGATGATGCTTATCGACAGGTTTATCATCAGTCGGGATTAAAATTGATAAATATGTACAAGCCTCTCGCCAAAGACAGTGAACCATACAACTGGGTCAACGAAACGAAAATCGCTCCCTGGGTGATTTATGTGCTGGGATGATGTCCTGATTCAATTAAAAAGTAGGAATAAAACACCTTCCCCTATTTGCGATCCAATGTCAGGTCTCTCCCGATCTTTGTATCCATTTCCAGCCCTTAACTTTTTCAAAGCCGGATTAGTGTAGTTAACCGATTATCAGATCAAGCCTTTACCAGAGTCCGGTAGCGGTTGCGGCGGTTTTCGAAAAGGCGGTCGCCCAGCTCTTTGACACGCCATTCCTGATATTCCGAAAAATTGCCCTCAAACCAGCGGACTTTACCGTCACCCTCGAAAACCAACAGGTGGGTGCAAATCCGGTCCAAAAAGAAGCGGTCGTGGCTGATGACCATGACACAACCGGAAAACTCCATGATGGCTTCTTCCAACATGCGCAGGGTGTTGACATCGAGGTCGTTGGTTGGTTCATCGAGCATGATGACATTGCCCCCGGCTTTGAGGACTTTGGCCAGATGACAACGGTTGCGTTCGCCGCCCGACAATTCTCCGGCCTTTTTCTGCTGGGCCGAGCCCTTGAATCCGAATTGGGCCAGATATTGGCGAATGGGAATCTTGCGGTTGCCTATCGGAATTTCGTCCAGCCCGCCGCCGATTTCTTCGATAAGCGGTTTTTCACCGTCGATGGCAGCGCGCTCCTGGTCGGCATAGACCAGGCTGACAGTCGAGCCGATTTTGATGGTGCCCTCAAGCGGCTTTAAATTGCCGGCAATAAGGTTGAATAATGTGGTTTTGCCGGTGCCGTTGGGTCCGGCTAAACCGATGACCGCCCCGCGCGGGATGATAAAGTCGAGTTTTTCGAAAAGCTTCTGGTCATCAAAGCCCATGGCGACTTCATGGAATTCTATAACCTGGCTACCCAGATCCGGCCCCGGGGCGATGCCGATGACAGTGGCGGAATCGGCTTTGCGGGCGGCCGTTTCGCGCGCCACGAGTTGCTCGTAATCGCGAATACGGGCCCGCGACTGTTCTTTACGTTCACCGCGACTCATGCGAATCCAGGATAATTCTCTCTGGAGCATTTTGCTTCGGGGAGAGTCTTTCTTTTCGGCCCCGGCCAGTTCGACCAGTTTTTGTTGCAGCCAGGAAGTATAATTGCCTTCCCACGGTATTCCATGGCCGCCCTCCAGTTCCAAAATCCATTTGGTGACATTGTCCAGAAAATAACGGTCGTGCGTGACAATTATGACCGTGCCCGGATATACCACCAGTTGTTCTTCGAGCCAGTTGATAGTTTCGGCATCGAGGTGGTTGGTCGGTTCATCGAGTAAAAGCAGATCCGGCTTTTCGAGGAGAATTTTGCAGAGCGCCACCCGCCGTCTTTCGCCCCCGGACAGCGTGCCGACAAGACGCTCGTCTTCAGGTAAACACAGAGCGTCGCTGGCGATGTTCAACGTATGGTCGAGATTCCAGGCATCCAAAGCGTCGATTTTATCCTGAAGGACACCCATTTTATCCATGGCTTTCTGCATTTCGTCGTCATCCATCGGGGTGGCCATGCTGTCGGCAAGGCGGTTGTATTCATCGAGCAAGGCCTTGGTTTCGCCGAACGCCGATTCGATCGTCTGGCGGACAGTCAAATTCGGATCCAGGCGGGGCTCCTGCTCAACCATGCCGGCCCGGTATCCGGGCGTAATGAAAGCGTCGCCCTGGAATTCGGTGTCAACGCCGGCCATGATACGCAGAAGAGTCGATTTTCCTGAACCGTTTTCACCGACAATCCCGATTTTGGCGCCGGGATAAAAACTCAAATTGATGTTCTTCAGAACCTGCCGCGTGCCGTAAAATTTATTCAGGCCCCGCATATGAAAAATGAATTTATCCGCCATATCGTAATCTCCTAAATTGGGCTAATGTGCGGCATCAATTTAATGTTTGACATGCTTGCGGGGCAAGCGGAATCTCCGACTGGACTACGGAGGCCATTGCCTGCGATTTTTGCCCCGGTTTGATTCAAAAGAAAAGTATTTTCCACCGACCAGATTGAAATCAGACCGCGAGGTCGGAATCCGACGATATTTCTCTGTTTGGATAATGATAGAATAGAGCCATGCCGAAGGTTATCGGTCCCAGGCGGCCGCAGTACATCATCAGAATGATAATGATTTTGCCCAATGCCGTCAGGCCACCGGTGATGCCGGTGCTTAAGCCGACCGTGCCGAGGGCCGATGCGGCTTCGAATAAATTACCCGCAAAATCGGATGTCTGGGTCAGTTCCAGCAAGTATGTCCCGGTAATAAGGGCGGATGTGTAAAAAGTCATGCTGGCCACGGCCGACCAGAGACGAACCACAGGGACTTTTTTACCCCAAAAACTGACCTCGTGTCGCCCCTGAAGGGCATTTTTCATGATTCCAAACAGAGCGCTGAATGTAGTTGATTTAAGCCCCCCGCCGGTTCCGCTGGGCGACGCCCCGATAACCATCAACATGATGACCAGAAGCAGCGTGGCATTAGACAGCGCACCGGTGTCTATGGTATTAAATCCGACGGTGGTTATGGCTGTCATGGTTTGAAAGAAGGCGCGCATTATTTTCCCCTCCGCAGGCAAACCGCTCAAAGATGGCTCGAAAGCCAGTATAAAAAGCGTGCCGATGATGCTTAGCCAGACTGTCGACCAGATGATAATTTTGCTCGTAAGCGTAACTTCAGTAACCTTGCCACGAATTTTCCGCCAATAATCGACGCAGACGATAAAACCGATGGCACCCAGATAACTCAATGATCCAATAACCAGGTTGAGCCAGAAATTATCCGCAAAATCGACAAAACTGTTAGAAAGCAAGCTGAACCCGGCGGTGCAAAAGGCAGAAACACTATGGAAAATTGCCTGCCAGAGAGGGGTTGCCGTCCCGGCAGAATCAAATATCACATACAATGCGATGGCTCCGAGCGCCTCAATTATGAATGTAAATCCGATTACACTGCGCAGGAATTTGTCAATGCGATATGATTCCGGCAGGGTGAACACGGTTTTGCCGATTTCCGCCCGTTTGGTTGAAATTTCCGACGATCGGGATAGTATCACGAAAGAACCGAAGGTCATATATCCAATACCGCCAATCTGGATCAGTATCAAAATGACCATTTGACCAATGAGCGAATATTGTGAGCATACGTCCACCGTTGTCAATCCGGTCGTCGATAGTGCCGATGTCGCCGTGAAAAGATGGTCAAGGGCGGAGATACCTTTGTCGGACATAAAAGGCAGGTTGAGAACGACCCAGCCCATAAGAATATACAACAGATATCCGATAGCCACGATCTTGGCCGGATGGCTGTCGTTTAAAAAACGACTTAGCCGATTTTTCAGCATATTTATAATTCCGTAAATTCTACTCATATTAACAAGCTGCGAAGATATTCAAACATGATATAATACACACGAGCCGACTGTCGCATCAATATAAAAACTCCGTCACTTTTAGGCCGATAATTCCCCTGTAAGGTTATTATTATAAAAAAAGCCCCGATCCACTATCGGGGCTTTTTAAAGATTATTCCGTTATCGGAAATTACATATCCATTTGGCCGGTATATTTATCGGTGTGCTTCGGGTCGACCCGCAAACGATACAGGGCGGCCCAGGCTTTCATGCCGTCTTCGGCGTAGGGAGCGGCGTCTTCGGCGTACACGATATTCATGTCTTCGACACCGTCGAGCCAGTAATAAGTCCAGGCACCATGACCGAGAGTCGGGGCGTCATAGGAATTCTTGCGGTCGGACGCCGTGGCCATAAACGTGCCATCGACCACATCGGTATGGAAATCACCAATGACGCAGGCGTCGAGGGTGACCAGTTTCTTGGTGCAGTTGGCGGCATTGAAATACGACATGACATAGCCATGAGTCACGTAGTACAAATCGGCCGAAATAATGGCAGACCCGGCCGTGGAACGCCCGCCGTGGCCGCTGTAGCAGAAAGCGACTTCATCGCCGGGGTCGGCGTTATCAATCAGCCACTGCAAACCGGCAGTAATGTTGGCGCCGGTGGCATTCAGGTCGAGGTCCATACGGCAGGTGAAGCCCTGCGATTGTAGCCACGATTTCATGGCCAGAGCATCATCGTCACAGAATTGCAGGTCATTGGCCGTGCCTTCATAATCCGAAATGCCGACGATATAGGCATACTTGTGGGCCGGGTTCGGATTGGGGTCACCTACAAGGGTATCCGGCGGCGGTGGCGGCGGTGTCGGTTTTTTGCCCAAGACGGCAATCGGCACCTCTTGGTAATCAAGGGTGAAATTGGCGACCACGTTATCCGGACGGGTTTCAACGAAATCGGGACGTTGAACCAGCGGGGCGCTGTGATCGACACCGGAAGTGGTCTGGGTGGGAGGCGTGCTGCTGCAGCCAAAAACCAGCAACAATGCCAGAATTGCCAGAATTACGCCAAAAAGTTGCTTCATAGATCCTCCAAAAGTGTGAGGGTTAAGGTATCTAATTGTCTATTTCAGCATCTTTCCAGCATCAATTAAATATAGGGAAGGGCCGATTTTGTGCAATAAAAAAATATGGATAAATCCGGCTTTTCTCGCCGGAATTATTTGGCAGACCGCAGGAATAAACCATTAAGGCAGACGTGGTCCCAATCGCCATCGGCCATGGGTCGTCCCTCATAATAGAACTCGACGCCGTCGATCCATTCACCCTTGTAATCTCGTTGAAGAAATGATTCCTTAAGCGTGTGTGAAGTTATTTGACCGCCACAGCTCCCCTGAAAATAGCCATATTTCCATGATGGGCTTTTGAAGTCACCGATTTCCTTCAGATTAATCTTGATAATATCGAGACCGTTGCGTTTCTCAATGTCCGATATCTCTATTGGCAGTCCGCGGAATTCAGACTGCGATATGAGTCCGGCCAGATAGTCCAGACGCTGCTTAACATTCAGATAGTTCGGAGGCCGGACATATAATCGGACATATTCTTTATACGAATTTTCATCCAAAGTGTAAATGCACATGTACTCCGAAAATGTATCCTGCTGTGTATCCTGGATTTCCGTTTCAATTATCGGCGCACTTTCGGGAGGGGTAAAAAATGTCTTGTGCGCAAAAAAACCAACGGCAGAACCGAGAATTACAATGATGATATAAATAGCATGGCGTTTCATATATAAAAAGTGCCAATTAAAACACGCTAAATCAATGAAAAACAAAAGCCGCCCGGAGGCGGCTTTTCTCGCTTTTATATTAAGATATCAGTTACTTCCGCTTGTGGCGCTGATATTTCGTAGAGTGCGCGTCACCGGGATGGTGAAACGCGTATGATCCGCGTCGTTGAATTCGATCGTGAATGATTGTTCGAATTCGGCATTGGTGTATTCCGGACGAACCTTTAAAATACCCTCGACACTTTTTCCGGCTTTGATTTTATCGGGCAGTTTAACCTCGAAATAATCCCTCGGATAATAGACCATGCTCCATTCCAGATCCTGTTCGGAAATATTTTCCAGTGTGAATTTCATTTGTTCTCGGGCTTTTGCGCCGAACTGGGAAATATCCAGCTTGTATGGCCGGATGATGACCGGTTTGGTGGAATCCATCTGAATTTGCACCGTGCCGGTCAGGGCAAGGTTGCGGATCGGTTCGGCGGCGTTGCTGTTGATTTTAATAGTCTTGTGAACACGGCTTTTATACTGATTGGAACTGAATGATATTTCCAGGAAAGCGCTGTCGCCGGGGGCAAGGGTATTTGTCTTTAGCGGGGCCTTGGTACAGCCACAGCCGGGCTTGACCTCGGTGATTTTAAGGGTATCGGGGCCGTTCGAAAATAGCCAGTAGCCGCCGGTGACTTTGGCATTCTGCGGCATGATACCGAAATCAAATGTTTCTGCAGGGATTTTCAGGTCGGCTTGCGCCAACAGAGCCGAAGCGAAGACAAAAACGGCGATTACGGTCAAGGCAATTAAATTGATTTTTCTCATGGTTTTCTCCTTGATGGCTTATGAAAATAATTTCCGGGTGGCTTGTCCCAAAAGGGTGGTTGATTCGTTTTCAAAGATGGGAATAATTTTGTCTATTTCACAGCAATCCAGTTCGATGATGGCCTTGATAACCAGCTGAACGTCGCGCTCCGTTTTCAGATCGGATATTCTCAAATGACAGGTTTCCTGGCATTCTCCGACCTTGAGATGGACCTCTTTGATTTCAAGCGAATCCATCAAATTTTTAATTTTATCTTTATCCATCCCCAACGCCCACAAAAGCGCCATAATGCCCTTGCTGTCGGTGGCGATGCTTTTGTCCACGCCAGTGATGGAGATTTCATAACCGACTTTTTCACGGGTTTTGATGGGAATTAAAGCGGTAACGGCCAGAATAATAATAATCAGCCCCAGCGCCAGGCGGTGGCGCGATAAAAACAATGGGAAACCGGATATGGGTCGGGACGAAGATTCGGTTTTATACCGGAGGGCCTGAACCGAAAGCTTTTTGTCCGGAGCCGCCTGCCGCCATGATTGCATATCCTGACGCAGGGTTTTTCCGGCCCTGACCAGTGCGGCGCAAGCAGGACAGGAGATCAAATGATCGGTCAACTCTTGATCCTGACCAAAGATATCTTCCTGCCAATCGGCCTCAATCAGTTTTTTGCGGACCTGCTGACAATCCATAAGATTTGGTCTTCCATATTTTATTGCCATTTTGTGCCCTATAAAGGGTGCACAGTTTCTTGCGCATTTTCTTTCTTGCTCGCGATAAGCGCATTTTGATCCGGCCTTCGCTCGCAGACAGCATTTCTGCCGCCTCGGAGATTTTCCAACCCTCCAGTTCGCAGAGCATGACCAGCCAGCGCTCATCGCGGGACAGGGCCGTCATCGCCAGCTCCAGCCGTCGGCGGGCCGCATACAAACCGGACGGGTCTTCAACCAGCGCGGTTTTCGAATCCAGGTTTGTCCCGAACACGAGCCGTCTCCACCAGGGGCTTCGGAAACGACTTTTGTAGACGTTGCCTATTATCTTATATAACCAGTATCGAAACGATTCCGGCTGGCGCAAACCATCGAGCCCGTGATAAGACCTGACTATCGCTTCCTGATACAAATCGTCACCGTCCTCGACATTTCCGGCCAAACGAAAACAGAAGGCCCTGGCGCGGTCGTGTTCTTGTTCGACCAGTTGCCAGAAAAAGCTTTTATCAATTCCCATCTGATATATAGATGATATTTTAGGTTAAAAAGTAACCGGCCATTTTTATAAATTCGAATATTTATAAACCTCGCCGGTATAAAAGTTCAAACGGGAATATCCGGGGCCTGGCAAAGACGTTAAAACACAAGCTTTTATTAATTGACGACAAGATTAAATCTGCGTAACATTCAGGCGAAGTCATATATTTAAACGAGGAGAAAAACAGATATGTCTTATGTTCTTCTTGGCCTTGTGGCCATAGTCGTGATCGCCGCGATTTCCATTTATAACCGTCTGGTAAAACTAAGAAACACGGTGCGGTCGTCATGGTCGGATATCGACGTCCAGCTTAAAAAAAGGTATGATCTGGTCCCCAGTCTGGTGGAGACGGTCAAGGGTTACGCCAAGCATGAAAAGGGATTATTTGAGAAGGTAACCGAACTGCGTTCCGCGGCCATGCAGGGTGGCAGTCCGGAGCAGATGGCCCGTTCGGAAAACATGATTCGCGACACTTTGAAAAGCCTGTTTGCCCTCGCCGAAAATTATCCCGAACTCAAGGCCAACCAGAATTTTCTGCAACTTCAGACTCAATTCCAGGATCTGGAAAATTCCATCGAATCGGCCCGGCGCTACTACAATGCCGTCGTCCGCGATTATAACACCTCCACCGAAACTTTCCCGGCCGTGATTTTCGCCGCCCTGCTCGGTTTCAAACCGGCCGAATTTTTCGAACTGGAGTCGCCCGAAGAAAGAAAACCGATTCGCCCGGATTTTTCATAATCATCGGGGAGAGAAATATGAAAACCAGAATAGTCGGAACCCGCCCATTGACTCTGCTTTTTTTCCTGTCGAGTATGATTCTCTTTTTCGACGTGCACGGTGCTCTTGCCCAGGATTTTGTCATCGAACGTTTTCATGCCGATATCGTCATCAATCAAAACAGCACGATTGATATACTGGAAACGATCGAAGTCGATTTCGAGCGCGAAAAGCACGGCATCTATCGCGAGATTCCTTTTCGTTATTACAACGAGTTGGGCGACGATATGATGATGCCGATAACCGTCCATACCGTGCACGACGCCGAGGGCCGCAAGCATACCTATCGCGTGTCGGAGTACGGCGACGTGGTCAATATCCGCATCGGCGATGCCGACCGCTACGTTTACGGGCGGCAGGTGTATGTCATCAGTTACAGCGTTGAAAACGCCGTATTGTTTTTCGATAAACACGAAGAATTGTACTGGAACGTGACGGGCAACCAGTGGCTGGCGCCTATAAAAGTCGCCTCGGCACTGGTGACCCTCAAAACCGACAAAAAAAGCAGTCGTCTTGACGGTGATTGCTATACCGGGCGTTACGGTTCCAACCGAACCGATTGCAGTATGACGGAGGCCGATAACGGCATATTGTACCAGACCACCGGCTCGCTGGATTTGGAGGAAGGGTTAACCGTTGTTCTGGCCTGGGACAGGGGCCTGGTCACACCGCCGTCGGATTGGAAGAAATTCGTCTGGAGTTTGAACCTGCGCGAAAATTGGGTATGGGGTGTGCCCTTGCTGGTTTTTATATTCATGATGTTTCTCTGGCTGACACGGGGCCGCGACCCCCGCGTACGGGAAGCGGTGACGGTTATGTACGAACCGCCGGTAGCCGAAGGCCAACCCCTGTCGGCCGCCGAAGTCGGGACCATGGTCGATGAACGACTCGATCAACGCGACATTTCGGCCGCCATTGTCGGATTGGCGGTCAAAGGGTATATCAAAATACGTGAAAATGAAAACGAAGGCCTGATGAAAATCCTTTCACCACATGAATATCATCTCGACAAACTCAAGGATTCCGATTTCAGTCTGACTGCTTTTGAGCGTGAGTTGATGGATAAGCTGTTTGAAAACGGCAAAGCCACGGTTGAGCTTTCGAAATTGAAGAACAGATTCTACACTCATATTCCTGGATTGAAAAAGACCCTGTTTTCGGAACTTTTGCAAAAGAAGTTTTTCAGCGTCGATCCCGACAAGGTCAGGGGCAAATATGCCATCATCGGTTTTGCCTTCATGTTTGTCGGCTCTTTTGTCCTTCTTTTCTTGTTGCCGTCAAATGAATGGAAGGGTTTTATGGCCGGAATGATATCGGGATTTATCATCATGGGTTTTTCCAATGCCATGCCGGCCAAATCGCGACTGGGTTCATTGACCCGGGTGAATATTCTGGGTTTTCGCGAATTTATGAACCGGGCCGACCGCGACCGGCTGGAACGCATGGGGCCGGAAGTATACTACAAATACCTGCCGTACGCCATTGCTCTCGATGTGGTCGACCACTGGACCGATGCCTTTGAAGGCCTTCTGACCCAGCCGCCCCGATGGTATGGCGCCGGGCATAGTTTCCGTACATTCAGCCCGGCTTTATTCTCGAGATCAATTACAGCGGCATCGTCACATCTGGGCAGCACCATGTTTTCCGCCCCGCGCGGCAGCGGCTCTTCATCGGGGCGAAGCGGCGGCGGTGGCGGCGGCTTTTCCGGCGGTGGCGGCGGTGGTGGCGGCGGCGGAAGCTGGTAATCCTTGTATTGAAAATATTATTGACGTCACGGTCGGCGGGCCTTCACGCCCGCCGCCAATATGGTTGACCTGAATTTAAGCCGGGTTATTCTCCCGCCATCGGACGCGGCGCATCACGATAAAATTCAAATCAATGTACGTTCGGCCCCAAAAATAATCGGTCCTTGAGCCAGTCGATTTTATCCGGCGGGCCGACCAATTCTTTATACCACTCCGGCCCGACTTTATCGGAGGAAATGACAATGCGGATGCTAACTACGTCATTTAGATTATTGAATGGTGCCGTCGCATCGTAATGTTTCTCGAATAAAAGCGGGTAATTGTAACGGTCGGATAGTTCAATCATTTCATCCCGCTTCAGGATATTCAGGACCGCCGGGGTCAGGACGTTCTGATGCAGAAAAACGTTTTTGTCAATATTTGCGCGGCATTGTTCGATTATAATTGAATCCTGGGAAAGCATTGTGAAATATTCGGCCCAGCGCCGCAATACACCTTTTTGCGGGCGAACGACAATCAGGCCGCAATGGAAGTAGGCCCGGATTTTCTGGCGGTCGGCCTGGGTGGTCATGGCAAAAAGCATGTCATCGTCAAGCCCGGCTAATTCATAAATGCGCCGCCATAAAGTATCCGGCGGCCGGCCGTACAATGACCCGGCCCGGTTGTGCATGACGGTTCGATACGCCAGAGCGATGTTGTTAGGCAGAATGAAATCTTCCGGTTCCATTAAAAAAATGGTGTCGGTATCGACCCATATTAAAATGGCAGAGTTGTTTTCGACCGCGAGCGTTTCTGCCTGCGCCGCGGCATAGGGCTTGTTCGCATAATATAGCCAGGCTACCTGTTCGGGATGGCTGAATTTATTAAGTTCCACACCCAGACTTATAATGCTGTCAATCATGGCGGAATCATCGAGAACGTCATCGGTTGCGGCGAATACCCAGAGGGGGGCATTGGCGAATTTGCCTCCGAAAGTCCGAATGCTTTCGGCCAGGCGGCGTATATCCGGCAATTGTTCTTTCCGGATTATCGTGGTGGCGAAAATATAAGAGTTCATTTGACTATCCTGTTTTTCCGGTTGGGCACACCCCGGAATAATACCGAGGGCTATAATTAATGATAATAAAAATTTTTTAAGGTTTTTTTTCATGAATTTCTCTCCGGGTTCGGTTATACCGCTATATCGAATAAACGTGCCGCGCCGTCGGGTGTGTAATGGATTTGACATTTAAGCCAAGTCTTGTTGAACATCGGACGCGAAATTTCGTATATTCCTGCAAGAAATTGCATTGAGACCTTTTAATTTTTATAACAGGAGGAACGGGAATGCGTTCTGCACTTTTGGTTCTGGGACTGCTAATTTTGATTTTACCCCAGGCGACTCCGGCCTCGGACCTGTCGGTTACGGTTCTGGATAATGGCCTGAAAGTCATCATCCAGGAAAACCATCAGGTCCCGCAGGTCAATATTTCGACCACGGTCAGGGTGGGCGCCAAAAACGAAACCGATTATTTTGATGGCGCCACGCACTTTCTGGAACATCTGATATTGTTCCGGGGAACCGAAAAAATGACCGGTGATGAAGTCGGCAATGCCATGAAACAGCACGGGGCCTATTTCAACGGATACACGTCGTCGGACTGGACCGATTTTATCATCTCTCTGCCCGGCGAAAATCTGGATTTTGCCCTTCAGATTCATGCCGATATGCTGTTTCGATCCAATTTCCCCGCGGAGGAAATGGACAAGGAACGCCAGGCGGTGTACGAGGAAATAAATATAACCGAGGACAACCCCTTCGGCAAAGCGTATCGCGCAACACTGGGGACGCTGTATGGCAAACATCCGTACTCGAAGAACGTCTTGGGTACGCAGGAGAAGATTTTGAGCATTCCCCGCGATTCGGTTTATGCCTATTACAAACGTTATTATGCGCCCAACAACATGACCATGGTAATCATCGGCGATGTCAATGCCCAAAGTACTCTGAACCTGGTAAAGAAGTATTTCGGGGATTTCCCCCGGGGTTCGACCCCGCAGGATATGTATGCACCCCCGCCGGTATACAATAAAGTACAGGAAATTAAAATCAGCAAGGATATCAACCAGGCGTATTTGATTATGGCCGGCATCGGGCCGACCATCGAAAGCCCCGACCAGTTTGCGCTGGATATCATGGCGACCGTGCTCGGCAGCGGCGAATCCAGCCGGTTGTGGAAAAAGCTCCGCGATGAGATGGGCATCGTTTACAGCACCGGCTTTGCGTTCTATACTCAAAAATATGAAGGCACGATATTTGCCAGCGCCACTCTGGACCCGGACAAAATCCCCCAGGTGGAACAGGCCATAGTCGAAATCCTCAAGGATGTCAAACAAAACGGCTTTACTGAAACCGAACTGCGTAAAGCCAAAAACAAGATTAAAACCGGCTTTTTCAGTTCGCTGGAAAGAGGCCTGGATCGGGCCGACAGTTACGCTCAACACGACGCCTATGGCGATTTTAAATTCGTGGACAGGTACGCGGATAATATCGAGAATGTCACGCTGACCCAGCTCAACGAAGCCGCAAAGAAGTATCTGAACACCGATTCCTACGTTAAAACCACGGTGGTGCCCAAATGAAAAATATAACGACCAAAATGACTTTGGGGCTGATCCTGACGGCACTTTTGATCATAAGCTGTGGCCAGAAACCGGCCAGTATCACTCTTGATGCCGAGGGTTATGGCCGGGCCGCTCTGGACAATGGCGTAACCGTTCTGATAAATCATGACTCTTCAACACCGTTGACATCATTTCGTCTCATTATGGCCGGAGGCGTCCTTGCCGAAACGGCCGATAACAACGGCATTACGAACTTGACGACCCGGATGCTTCTGAAGGGTAATGCGGCCATGTCGGCCGCCCAAATCACCGATACTCTCGATTTTCTCGGGGCCAGCGTATCGATTGATTGTTTTCGTGATTACAGTACGGTTTCGGTCACGGTTCTGTCCGAATATATCGACGAAGTTCTCGATATCATCGCCGCCGGCCTGAATTCGCCGAATTTTCCCGAAGAGGAACTGGTCAAACTTAAAAGCGAAGTCGAAGGGGAAATTAAATCGCTTGACGACAGCCAGTCGCAAGCGTCATATAAATTATTCTGGAAAACCTTATACGGCGACAGAGCCTATGGCCTGCCGCTGCTGGGGACGATACCGTCAATCGCTAAAATCGGCGTCGATGATATAAAAGCCCATTATAATAAGTACATCGGCGGGGCCAATATGATTTTATCGGTGTCCTCGGACAGGGCTCCGGAGGAAATTATGCCCGTTGTCGAACGGACGATCGGAACGGTGCGTTCAACCGCCCAATCGATTTCACGACCCGCCTTGACGCTTCAAAACGACAAAACCGGTTTTATCAATTATGACCGAAACCAGTCGTTCATTTACACCGGAGTCGTGCTGGAAAAACCGAAAGCGATCGAGGTGGCCTATTTGCGACTGCTCAACGAAATCATGGGCAACAACGTCGGCTCCCGCCTGTGGCATTTGCGGCAGACCGAGAAACTGGCCTACTCTGTCTATACCCAGTATGCCGTCGATAAGTATGACGCCGTGTTTCTGGCGGCCATCGGGACCGATACGGCCAAAGTTAAAACGGCCCTGGCTTCGCTGGACCGGGAATGGGCGGCTCTGGTCAACGATGGTATCACTGCCGAAGAATTAACCGACGCCGTGACGAACATGAAAAACAACCTGATTTATTCGATTGACAAGAAGAGTACTCGCGCCAATAACATGGCCTATTATGAATATATCGGTTATGGTCAGCGATTTGTTTTGGATATGATTAAAATGGCCGACAATATCAAATTGAATGATTTAAATAACTATGTCAAAACGCGTTTTGCCGACGATAAGCGTTATACTTCAATTGTCGGGAAAATGTGACAAGATAAAAAAACAGCCTTTACGCCCCGATTACAATCGGGGCGTTTTTATTTAGACTGTCGGCCGGATTAATTCCTTTAGTATAAACAGCGGTTCAATTTTAACCCGATTACGGCGATATATATTATATTGACTGTCAGGTGGACGTCATTTATGATTTTATTACGCAATGAATTAATTGTTCGCCTATAAGCTGACTGTATGCAAGAATTATTTATACCGGTTCACGTCCGATTTGTGATTGCCCTCGGGCTGTCGCTTTTAATCGGGCTGGAACGTGAAAGCTCGGCCCTGATCCACAAAGGTCGGGCATATGCCGGGGTGAGAACCTATTCTTTAATAGGCGTCTATGGATTCGGCTGCGCCTGGCTGTATAACGCCGGCGTTCCGTGGATGCTTCCCGTCGGGATGTTGTCAATCACGGCTTTGGCGTTGGTCGGTTACCTGGCCAAACTCAAGGGCGGTCATGTCGGGTGGACCAGCGAAGTGGCGACGGTTCTGACGTTTATCACCGGGGCCCTGTGTCTTATTTCCGATATTTGGCTGCCTCTGGCGCTGGGAATTGTCGGTACTTTTCTGCTGTCGGAAAAGGCCCGGTTTGAGCAGTATGTCGATCGACTGGATAAAACCGAATTTTTGGCGGTGGTCAAATTCCTGCTGGTGACGTTGATAATTTTACCGGTTCTGCCGGATCAGTCATACACCCAGTTCAATCTCAACCCCCGCAAAATATGGCAAATAGTCGTGCTGGTTTCGTCCATCGGTTTTGCCGGGTATTTTCTGACCAAGAAGTTCGGGGCCAAAGTCGGTCTCTGGTTATCCGGGCTTTTGGGCGGGATAGTATCCAGCACGGCGGTGGCGATCGCCTCGGGCCGGATAGCTCAAAATAAACCGGAGCAATGCGCCAATGCTCTCAAGGCGTCGCTGTTGGCCAGCAGTATCATGTATCTGCGTATTTTGGTCCTGATCTGGTTTATCAGCCCGGTTTTTGTGGAACACATCTGGTGGAAGATGGTAGTCCTGGCCTTATGTGGCTTCGCTCTGTCGGTGATAGGTACTCATGTGGCGCGCGATAATGGGGAAACGCATGTCGGAACCCTGCAAAACCCCTTTGAAATCCGACCGGCTATGGTGTTTGCCTTGTTGTTTGTGGTGTTGTCAGTGGCGACAGTTCTGGTTCAAAAGTTTTATGGCAATGCCGGGATTATCACATTGGCGGCGATTATCGGTATTTCTGATATCGATCCTTTTATTCTGTCGGTTATCAGCCAAACCACACAAGCCGAATCCGTGATTGTCTCGGCTATTCTGGTCTCGATGCTTTCCAATACGATCTTAAAAGGCATTTATTTCGGTTTTCTGGCCAAAAAGGCCCGCGTGGCAACGGCCTGGCGCTTCGGCCTTTTGGCGATATTGCATATTCCCATTATTCTTATCCCCTGATTTTTAGGCAAAATTCGATATATTTATCCGTTTTATTAAACATTTGTGCCATATTAAACGAATTATACTGAAGAGTTAAGTCGGATTTGCGGCTTTTTATGGACATGCTTTTTGACGACCGCAAATAAACACGGATAACCATGGCAACCCGATAATATGGTCAGTCTATTTTATAAAGTTTTATTTCTTTCATTCGCAGTAGTTTTGTCCCTGATGACCGCGTTGGCCTTGGCGGCGACTTTTTCCGGGCGGGTAATCGACGCCACGACCGGTCAACCGATTGCAGGCGCTTCGATAATATTGTCAGAATCAAAGAGCGGGACAAGTAGCAACCCTGACGGCACATTCAATCTGGAAATGGCGGAAGGCAACAAAGCAACCATTACCATAAGTTCCGTCGGGTATCAAAAGAAAGAAATTCAAATCCTTGGTTCCGATACAAAATTTCTGCAAATCGAGCTTCAACCGCAGGCCATGCCCTTGGGAAGCATCACCGTGACAGCTAATCGTTATGAGGAAAGGACATTTCTTACCCAGCCCAATATCACTGTGGCCGATGCTGAACAATTCGGCGAACGCAATTTCAGTACCACGGCCGAGGTCTTGCGGGAAGAACCGGGGATTCTGGTGCAAAAGACTACTTATGGCCACGGGGCGCC
Source organism: uncultured candidate division Zixibacteria bacterium (assembly GCA_937925655.1). Taxonomy (GTDB): domain Bacteria; phylum Zixibacteria; class MSB-5A5; order GN15; family PGXB01; genus CALAMC01. The sequence goes on from CALAMC010000049.1 coordinate 87,662, forward strand.
AATTATCCGGGGGCTGATCGGCAAATATGTCCTGCTGGCCTACAACGGCATACGCCTCAACAAACCGACGTTCCGATTCGGCGGCAACCAATATTTGAATACGATTGATTTGCAATCGCTGGACCGTGTCGAAATAGCGCGTGGGCCGTCATCGGTGATGTATGGCAGCGATGCTATCGGGGGCGTGGTCAATGCCATCTCACGGGCACCGTTATTTGGTAATGATCGATTTACATTATCACCGAAGGTGACCAGCCGTTATTCCAGCGCCGACAATGGCCGAAGTCTGGCTTTAAATATTGATGGTGGTTTCAATAAATTTTCGGGGGCGCTGGACTTATCCTATAAAAAAATAGAAGATCTTCGTGGCGGCGGGAATATCGGCAAACAAGTGCCGACCGGCTGGGAAGAATACGACGGCAGTGCCCGGTTGTATTATTTTATCGATAATGGCAATAGCCTGACCGTCGATTATTTGGCCGTCCGCCAGAACAATGTCCCCCGCTATGACAATTATGTTAACGGCGATTTCGAGGAATATATCTATGACCCGCAGGATCGGGACTTGGCGGCTTTGACTTTTGACCGGCACCACGATACCGGTTTGTGGCGGTCATTGAAAGTTAATGTTTCCTGGCAAAATGAACTCGAAGGCACCAACACCCGGAAAACGGGGAAAACCGTTCGGAACGAGGCCCTTGATGAAATCACGACCTGGGGCACATATGCCCAAACCGTGATATCCCCGCATGCGCGCCACCGGCTTGCTTTCGGCGGAGAATTTTACCGGGATAAAGTTATCAGCCAACAGGTCGAAATACGGGACGGTGTCGCCTCGCCGGTCCGGGGTACTTTCCCGAATAACTCAAAATACATATCATCCGGCATTTATCTGCAGGATGATTGGACTTTGACCGAAAAGCTAAGCCTTACCGCCGGAACCCGTTATAACTATTATAAGGTTGATTCGCCTCTGGGAGAGCCGTTTGGTGATTGCAAAGATGATTTCCGCGATATAACCGGATCGGTGGGGCTGACATTTCGCCCGATTGAAAAGTTGAATCTTATTGCACGCTGGTCACAGGGCTTTAGGGCACCCAGTTTCAATGACCTGGTGGTTCTGAAATACTCGTCAAGCGGGGTCGATGCCCCCAGCCCCGGCTTGAAGTCGGAGCATAGCAATAACTTCGAACTCGGAGCCAAAGTATTATCGGATAATTTCGACGGTGAGCTTTTTGTCTTCTATAACGATTTGCGCGATTTGATCGACCGCTATCCCGGAACCTACAACGGCTTAACCTTCTATGATGAAGACGGCGATGGGATTCAGAATGACGACGAATATGACATTTATCAAAAATTCAATGTCGATCACGCCAGAATTTATGGCTTTGAGTATCGTGGGCGATACAACCTGAATCATCACTGGACGGTCAATACCAATTGTTTCTGGACACGGGGAGAAAACATCACCCTCGATGAACCTCTTAGCCGCATCCCGCCCATAATGGGCATGGCGGCCTTGAAATATGCGCATCGAAAAAATATCTGGGTGGAGTTTTTTGTCCGCGCCGCCGGCGATCAAAGGCGACTTTCCACCCGGGATCGCGACGACAGCCGTATTGAAACCAACGGCACCCCCGGTTGGGCGACAGTTAATCTCCGTGGTTTCTATGGTTTCGGCCGGATTTCAGTGAATGTCAATCTCGAAAACATCGCCGATTACAAATATAAAGAACATGGTTCCGGGATATACTGCCCGGGTAGGAATATTTCGCTGGCTCTTTGCTACTGCCATTAATTGTTTCCTAAACAATTATGATTTTTGTATATTGGGATATTCCCAAATCTCTTGCAGGAGTATAATTGTATGAAAAAGGATTCGGGTTGGTGGAATAATTTTTTTGACCCGTTTCGCCCGGCCTTCAATATGTTTTCCGCCAAAACCAACAACGAGCAAACGCGGTATTTCATTAAAAGACTCGGTCTCAAACCGGGACAGAAATTCCTCGACTGCCCCTGCGGTATCGGACGAATCGCGCTGCCGATGGCCCGCCGGGGAATTAAAGTCACGGGAGTCGATATAACCCAATCCTATCTGGATGAACTGGAGGCACGGGCCAAAAGGCAGAATCTTCCGATAAAGACCGTTTGCCGGGACATGCGCCGGATTAATTTCAAAAACGAGTTTGATGCCGCCGCAAATATCTGGACCTCATTCGGTTTTTTCGAAAAAGAAGAAGACAATTTTCTGGTATTGAAAAAAATGCATCAGGCGCTCAAGCCGGGGGGAAAGTTTTTATTGCACGTTGTTAATCGCGATTACGTGATACGGCATTTCCGATCGACCGACTGGTACAAGTCGGGAGACTCGATCCTGATGGAAGACCGGATGTTTGACTTCGAGACCTCGACTATGCGGGGCAAATGGACAATTATTAAAGACGGACGCCAGAGCGAGCATGAAACCCTGATACGGGCTTATTCCTATCATGAAATCTTGGCCTTGTTCGAAAAAGCCCGCTTTGTGAATATCGAGGGAACCGGTTCGCGCAAAGGAGAGCCGATATCGCCGGATCTGCAGATGATGATTGTAACGGGGACCAAAGTTTTTTAGAGCAAATTTATGAATAAAAAACGCTGCCAATGGGCCGGAAACGACCCTCTGTATGTCGCCTATCACGACAAAGAATGGGGGGTGCCGGTTTACGATGACGGGAAACTTTTTGAATTTCTCATACTGGAGGGAATGCAGGCGGGATTAAGCTGGATTACTATTTTGCGCAAAAGGGAAAATTACCGCAAGGCGCTTGATAATTTCGACGCCTCGAAAATTTCCCGATACAAAAGCGCCCGCATTGAAAAACTCATGCAAAACGAGGGCATTATCCGCAATCGGCTCAAAATTGAAGCCGTCATCGCCAATGCCAGGGCCTATTTGCAGGTTCAAAAAGAATTTGGTTCGTTCGCGCGGTATATCTGGGGTTTCGTGAATAACCATCCGGTGACAAACAATTTTAAAACGATGAAAGAAATTCCCCCCGAAACCGAAACCGCGCGGGTGATGAGTAAAGATTTAAAGAAACGGGGGTTTAAATTTGTCGGCCCGACGATTTGTTATGCCTTCATGCAGGCGGTCGGGTTGGTCAATGACCATACCATTGACTGCTTCCGGCATAAAGAAGTGCAAAAGCTGGTTTATAAACAGATTTTGGACACTTCATATGTATCGCTTCGGAAAATGGCAGAGGATATATGAACACAGATAAGTATCCTATACTGGAATTTGACCCGACCCGAAAGGCGGTTATTGAACCGCGCGAACATATTAAAGTGGTTCCTGTCGCGCCACATTGCATCATGTGCTTCTTTGCCGAAGTCGTTGCCGGAGTGCTTAAAGAGCAGGAGCATCGTGTCGTATTCAAATCCAACTGGGAATCCGGACCTGTTTATGTTTACGAGATGGATTATAATGGAAGCAGCATTGCATTCGTACAGGCGCAAGTCGGGGCTCCCTCATGCGCGGCACAACTGGAAGAATTGATAGCCATCGGCTGTTCGAAATTTATCGTATGTGGCGGAGCGGGGGTGCTGCGCCCGGATATTTCGGTGGGCAAAATGATTATCCCCACCTCCGCCATCCGCGATGAAGGGACTTCATATCATTATTTACCGGCCGATAGAGAAATAGAATCATCGCCCGAAGCCATTGCCGCCATCGAAAAGGCTTTTAAAGACCGCCGGATTGAATACATCAAGGGTAAGACATGGACGACCGATGGTGTCTATCGCGAAACCCCCGAGAAAATAAAACGGCGTCGGGAAGAAGGAGCCTTGACGGTGGAAATGGAAGCCGCCGCTTTGTTTGCCGTGGCCCGATTTCGGAATGTTTTACTGGGCCAGATCCTTTACGGTGGCGATGATGTCAGCGGCGAAGTCTGGGATGAGCGGCGCTGGAATTCCCGCAAGTCAATAAGAGAAAACCTGTTCTGGTTGTCGGTCGAAGCCTGCCTGAAAATGTAATGGCGCGCAAACTTCCGGGCCGCTTTTTTGTTTCATTACATAACGCCAATCACTTATCATTGTGGTAACGAGTGGGGGAAATTGACACGAAAGGTTATAAATGTCATCGAAAAACAAAAACGACAAACATGGCTTGAGCCATCTGGTCAAGGCCTATAATAATTATGAATTTTTAAACAGCCCGCCGGCACGGGTGATACGGGTTTTGGCCGAAATGGTCGAGCCGCTGGACCGCTTTCGCCGTCATAATGTCTGGAATACGGTCGTCTTTTTCGGGTCGGCGCGGGCCGTGCCGACCGCCGAAGCGCGGCAACGGTTGAAAAATATCGAGGCCGCCGTTAAAAATGAAAAGCGGCCGTCGGCGACTCTTAGAAAGGAACTCGAACTGGCCCGGCGCGGTCTGGTCATGGCGCGCTATTACGAAGATGCTCTTCGACTTGCGGAAAAACTCACCCAATGGTTCAAAGAGATTGAAGAAGAGAAAGGTAAACGCTTTGTTATTTGCACCGGTGGTGGGCCGGGAATAATGGAGGCGGCCAATCGTGGGGCCAAAAAGGCCGGGGGAAAATCGGTCGGGCTTAATATAAGCCTGCCTATGGAACAACTGCCCAACCGCTACCAAACGCCCGAACTATCTTTTGAATTTCATTACTTTTTTATCCGCAAGTTCTGGTTTTTTTATCTGGGCAAAGCGCTTGTAGTATTTCCCGGAGGATTCGGGACGCTCGACGAATTGTTCGAACTGCTTACCTTGATTCAAACTCATAAAACCAACAAGCCGATGCCGGTCGTGCTGTATGGTTCCGATTATTGGAAAGAAGTCATCAATATCGAGAAACTGGTCGAATGGGGTACGGTATCACCTGAAGATTTAAAGTTGTATCGCACTTTCGATGAGGTCGACCCGGCTTTCGAGTATCTCAAAGAACAGTTGTTGCGGCATTATATTAATGTGGAATATAAGAAAAAGTCGATAAAATAGCGTCATTATGGCAGGCAAAAAGATCAGGCTGATTTCATGGAATGTCAACGGCCTGCGCGCCGTCCAGCGCAAAGGGGCGCTGAATTGGTTCTGGCAGTCCCGCCCGGATATTATCTGCGTTCAGGAAACCAAGGCCCAAAAGGAACAGCTCGACGAAGAACTGATTCATGTTGACGGTTACAAATCATACTTCTGTTCCGCCGAGAAAAAGGGCTACAGCGGAGTGGCCATTTATTCGGCTCTCGAGCCTCATAACGTGACCTGCGGCTTCGGCAATAAACTATTCGATATTGAGGGCCGGGTAATAGAGGCAAAGTATGATAGGTTCACTCTGTTTAACGTCTATTTCCCCAATGGCAAGGCCTCGAAAGAGCGACTTCAATATAAAATGGATTTCTATGAGGCCTTTTTGACCGTCATCGAAAGCCGGGTTAAAAGGGGAGAAAATGTGGTGTTTTGCGGCGATGTCAACACGGCCCATAAAGAGATAGACTTGGCCCGTCCCAGGGAAAATGAAAATGTTTCCGGGTTTTTGCCCGAAGAGCGGGCTTGGATGGACATACTGGTCGGGCGTGGTTATCTGGATACCTTCCGCATGTTTAATGGCCAGCCGGACCAGTATACCTGGTGGGATATGAAAACCCGCGCCCGCCAGCGGAATATCGGCTGGCGTATTGACTATTTCTTTGTCAATGAAGCATTTGGCCCAAGTGTCCGAAACGCCTTTATTCTTCCCGAAATCGAGGGCTCCGACCATTGCCCAATCGGGATCGAACTCGATATCTGACTTTACAGGTCTTTTATTACAATATTTTTGATAGGCCTGAAACAAGGGCTTCAAATCGTTGTTCTACTATTTTAAATTTGGGAATCGATTATACAAAAACAGATGAAAGGCAAGGATAGATATGAAAACGACAAAGAAAATATTACTTCCGGCGGTCATAATAATTCTCGGGTTTGCATCCATGCTCTTTTTCATGTCCATGAAAGAAGAACAGCCGCGTAAGGCCCCGACTCCCCGAACCAAGTTTGTGAAAGTGGAAGTGGTCAAACTGCAGCCGATTGCGGCCGAGATACCCACCTTCGGGCGTATCAGCAGTGCCCAGCCGGTGCAACTGGTCAGCGAAGTTGCCGGAGAAATAATGAACGGCGACATTGTCTTCCGGCCGGCCCAGAAATTTTCCCGCAACGATATTCTGGTCAAAATCGATGACCGTCAGGCCCGACTGGACCTGATGAGCAAAAAAAGCGAATTTTTGACGGCGCTCGCGAATGTTTTGCCGGAAATTAAATTGGAATTCCCCGCGGAGTATCCGACCTGGCAGGCGTATTTCGAAGCCAACAGCTTCGAAAAGGATGTCCCGGTCATGCCTGAAGCCGACAACCAGAAAATCAAACTGTATCTATCGCGATTCAATGTTTATCGGCTGTATTATGAAGTCCGGGACCTTGAGATAATGCTGGAAAAGCACTACTTTCGGGCGCCTTTCGATGGAGCCGTGGTGACGGTCAATTATCAGAACGGGGCGACAGCCCGGGCCGGGACGATTCTGGGCGAAATTATTAACCTTGAAGATATGGAATTGGAAGTGCAGGTTCCCGTTCAGGATTTGCAGTGGATCGATTATAATCGCCCGGTCGGTTTCCAGTCCCGTGAATTGGGCAATGGCTGGACCGGTCGTATCAAGCGCACCGGGAGCAGTCTCGATGACCGTACCCAGACGGTTCCGGTGTATGTCGGTCTCGATAAACAGGGTCGCGCGGATATAATCAGCGGGCTGTTTACCGACGTAACCATACCCGGAAAAGTCATCGAGAACGCTTATACCATTCCGCATCAGGCAATGTATGGCGCCAATGCGGTGTATTTGATTGAAAACGGCCGGCTGGTTCAACGCACGGTATCCGTCATCAGGCGTGAAAGCAATTATGTGATTGTCAACGACGGTCTTTTAAACGGCGACACGTTGGTTGTCGAAGTCATGCAGGGGATTTCCAACGGTATGCCGGCCCGACCCAGCAACCTGGCGCTGGAAAGCAACTGAAAATGCGCAAGGCGATTATTTATTTCATAAATAACCCCACCTGGGTGACGGTGCTGATGTTTTCGATCGTCATCTTCGGGCTGATTTCCTTCGGAAATATCAGGTACTCGTTTTTCCCGGAAACCAAACCGGACACTATCACGATACAGGTAGCCTACCCCGGGGCATCGCCGGAAGAAGTCGCCGAAGGCATTATTCTTAAAATCGAGGAAAATCTGGACGGCCTCGAAGGCATCGAGCGAATTACGTCGGTATCGAGGGAAAATTTCGGGACCGTGACGGTTGAGGCGGCCAAGAGCACCAGCCTGGATAAGGTATTAACCGATGTCAAAAACGCCGTCGACCGTATCAATTCGTTTCCAATCGACGCCGAAAAGCCGGTTATTTTCGAACAAAAATTCCGAAGTCGGTCGCTTTCGGTCGTCCTGTATGGTGAGACCGATTTATTTAATCTGAAATACATTGTCGAAGGTTTTCGCGATGATCTTCTGGCCACCGATGAAATTTCGCAGGTCGATATCGAGGGCCTGCCCAATCTGGAAATGTCCATAGAAATATCCGAAATGGCTCTGCGTCGCTATAATCTTACTTTCGACGAAATCGCTTCGGCGGTGCGCCGGGCCAATGTCAATCTGTCGGGAGGAAAGCTGGAAACGGACGCCGAAGAAATGCTCATCCGCACATGGGGTCGTGATTATTATGCCCGTGAATTGAAAGATATAGTCGTTCGTGGCCAGCACGGCGGGACCGTTGTCCGGTTGACCGACGTCGCCGATATTCACGAGCGCTGGGAGGATATTCCGGACAAGATTTATTACAATGATCATGTTTCGCTGATTTTAAATATCGATCAGGCCGCCCGTGAAGACATTCTGGCGATCGCCGATAAGACCAAAGCTCTGGTGGAAAAATTCAACGCCGAGCATACATCGGTGAAAGCGCTGGTCCTTGATGATCGAACCATACCACTCCGGCAAAGGCTGAATCTTTTGACCAAAAACGGGCTGATGGGACTGCTTCTGGTAATTATTGCCCTGGGCTTTTTCCTTAATTTAAAACTGTCGTTCTGGGTTTCTGTGACCATCCCCTTTTCTTTTGCCGGGATGTTTATCGTTGCCGGCTTCTGGGGCATCACGATTAATGTCATGTCACTTTTCGGTATGATACTGGTGGTCGGGATTCTGGTGGATGATGGTATAGTGGTCGGGGAGAATATCTTCTCCCATTATGAACGGGGCAAACCGCCTCTGAAGGCGGCGGTTGATGGTACCACCGAGGTTATCGCCCCGGTGGCAACTTCGGTCTTGACCACGGTAATCGCTTTTCTGCCGTTTTTCTTCCTCGATGGCAATCTCGGTAAGTTCATATGGCAAATGGCCCTGGTGGTAATTGCCTCACTTTTATTTTCTCTGGTCGAGGCCTTTTTCATGCTACCGTCTCACCTGGCTCATTCGAATGCCCTGAAACCGAAAAAAGGCCCATCTATCATTCGCCAAAAAATAGAGAAAGCCATAAAATTTTTGACTTTGAATATGTATGCCAAATCATTGCGCACCGCTCTCGATCATAAATGGATAACGATTGTTATCCCTGTGGCGCTGGTTATGTTCACGATCGGCCTGGTCGGCGGGGGGATTATTGGCGTAACCTTTTTTCCTTTTATCGATTCCGATACTCTTCCGGTGAATCTGTCGCTCGTGCCGGGTCGTCAGGAAGCCGACACCGATTCGATTCTGGCCCGCATCGAAACGGTCGGCTGGGAAATCAACGATGAGATCAAGGCCGAACGCCCCGACGGCCGCGATGTCATCCTGGGCGTCAAACGCGAGATCGGCAATAATGATTTTGGGGAAAGCGGCAGTCATGCCGGGCGGTTGACGTTTGAACTTCTGGACGGCGAAGAGCGCGATATGGAAAGCTATCTCATTGCCAACCGCATTCGTGATCGGGTGGGTTTAATTCCGGAAGTCCAGAATATCACTTATGGTTCGACGGGACGGTTCGGCAAACCGGTTTCGATCAGTTTGCTGGGTAATAATTATAGCGAACTCGACAAAGCCCGCAACATGCTGGTGGCCGAACTGGAAAATTTCAGTTCTTTAAAAGATGTAACCGATTCCGACCGTGAGGGACGGCGTGAAATAAATATCAACCTGAAACCCCAGGCTTACGCCCTCGGTTTGACCCTCAATGACGTGGTCGGTCAGGTCCGCCAGGCCTTTTTCGGCCAGGAGATACAGCGTATCCAGAGAGGCCGCGATGAAATCCGGGTGTGGGTACGTTACACTCCCGGTGACCGGACGGCTCTGGGTAATCTTGATCAGATGCGGATTCGGATGGCCAATGGTCGCGAATACCCGTTCACCGGGCTGGCTACCTATGATATCCGGCGCGGGATAACACAGATTAACCGGCTTGACCGGATGCGCGAAATTAAAGTCGAGGCCAACCTGGCCAATGTCGAGGACGACCTGCCACCGATATTGCAGGAAATCGAGATGAATGTTCTGCCACAGATTTTAGTCCAGACCGACGGCGTCCGGGCATCGTTCGAGGGGCAGTCGCGTGACCAGGCCAAAATAATGCGTTCGATGAAAATCGCCTTTCCCGTTGCCCTAATCGGCATGTTCATCATGGTTATTCTGGTCTTTCGTTCCTATGCCCAGGCCATAATGATTTTTTCGTTGATCCCCATCGGGATACTGGGAGCCGTCTGGGGTCACGGGATTCAGGGATTACAGCTGAATATGCTGTCGCTGTTCGGGATAATCGCTCTGTCGGGTGTCATTATCAACAACAGTATTGTCTTTGTCGATCGCGTTAACCGCAATTTGAAAGAAAGGCAGACCGTGTATGAAGCCGTGTATAACGCCGGATTGTCGCGCCTGCGCCCGATTTTGTTGACCTCGTTGACTACATCGTTTGGTCTGGCCCCGCTGATTCTCGAGACCAGTCGGCAGGCGCAGTTTCTAATCCCGCTGGCGGTTTCGATTGCCTATGGCTTGATGTTCGGCACTTTTATTCTGCTGATCATTCTCCCGGCTACATTTTTGGCTTTCAACTCGGTTCGGGTGCAATTTGTGCGGTTTTTTAAAAACAGACCGGTGACACCCGAGGAAGTGGAACCGGTTGTGCAGAAATTCGGATGGACAGCGGGGGAGTAGAACGTGACAACCATAAAAAAGGCTTGCCATTCAATGGCATATATTCCATTTTGACGATGCTATGATGGCTCTCCCCCTATATTTCTGGCGGTTGACCAAACCGTCGATAATGATTCTTGTCTTGACCGCCGGGGCCACCGCCCTGATTGTCGAGGGTAGTCTGCTTGATGACCCTTTTAAGTTTGCTTTATTCATGATTGGCCTGTATTTGACCGGCGGTTCGGCCAATGCCTTAAATCAGTATCTGGAAAGAAATATTGATGCCCGGATGGTTCGCACCGCCCATCGCCGCCCGCTTCCGATGCGGCAGTTGAAGCCCCGCCAGGCACTGGTCTTTTCGCTGGCTATCGGCGTGGCCGGAGTCGCCGTCATGTATTTGGTTTTTAATTTGCTTACGGCCTTGTTGGCGGCCATGACCATAATATTTTACAGCCTGTTTTATACGATCATCCTCAAACCGACGACGACACAAAATATCGTTATCGGGGGAGTCGCCGGGGCAATGGCCCCATTGGGAGCCTGGACGGCCGCCACCGGACAGGTCGCCCTGACACCCTCTTTAATGTCGCTCATTATATTTTTATGGACACCGCCGCATTTCTGGGCGTTGGCGATGCGGTATAAGGACGATTATGACGCCGCCCGGTTGCCGATGATGCCGAATATCAAGGGCGACGCCGCGACGCTCGTATCCATGATGCGATACACGATTGTCCTGCTGATTGTGTCGATCATTCTCGGCATCATCGGATTCGGCTGGATTTATATGCTCTCGGCCATGGCGCTAGGTATTATCTTCATATATAAAATCCAGCTGGCCCGAAAAATCAGGAAACAAATCCTCGACTGGAATGTTTTTAAATTCTCTATAGTTTATTTATTCGGGTTATTTGGTGCCATGGTTCTGGATAAACTGGTTTATATTGCCATAGGTATTTGAAACCGTTTATATATTCGAGCAGGAGTACGATTTGGCGCAGATTTTTCCCAAATGGACGAATAGGATACCGACGTTCGTCGCGATCGGGACGGTTCTGATCGTCGTCAGCGCAACCGCTTTCGTCTGGTACTATTTTTCGCCGTGGTACACCGACGTCGGCTATGCTCCGGTACAGCCGGTGCCATACAGCCACAAGCTCCACGCCGGGGATTTGGGCATCGACTGCCGCTACTGCCACTATTCGGTCGAACAGTCGCGGCACGCCAATGTGCCGCCGACACAAGTCTGCATGAACTGCCATAAATTGATCCTGCCGGAAAGCCAGAAACTCTTGCCGGTTCGGGAAAGCTTCGCCAATAATATTCCCATCAAGTGGACGCGCGTACACAAAGTCGGGGAGTACGCCTATTTTGACCACAGCGCCCATCTTCGGGCCGGGGTCGGGTGCGTTGAATGCCATGGCCGGGTCGATCAGATGGACGTGGTCCATCAGGTAAAACCTCTATCCATGTCGTGGTGCCTGGATTGCCACCGCAATCCCGATATGTACCTGCGGCCGACGATCGAGGTAACCAATATGGAATATGTCGTACCACCACGAGTGGAACAATTGAAATTCGCCGAGGATTTCAGGCGGGCACACGATATCAATCCGCCCGAAGACTGCTCGGCCTGTCACAGATGAGAGAAAGTTTTGGATAGTAACGAAAAAATATACTGGCGTTCCCCGGAACACAAGGACGGACTGACCAAAATCGACAAGAGCGATTTGCCGCATCATGATCCGTCCGACATCGACAATCGCTGGAGCCGCCGACATTTTCTGGGCATCATGGGGGCCTCGGTGGCGCTGGCAACGACGGCTGGATGCCGCCGCCCGGTGGAAAAGATCGTCCCCTATGTGACCCAGCCCGAGGAAGTCGTCCCCGGTGTGCCGATGCACTATGCTACGAGCATGCCGTTTGGAGCCGCCAACTACGGACTGATTGTCGAATGTCATGAAGGTCGGCCGACCAAGATCGAGGCCAATTACAACCATCCCTCGACGCCCGGCGGGACCGACGCCCTGACACAGGCGGCCTTATTAAATTTGTACGATCCGGATCGTTCAAAGACCGTTAGATACAAAGGAAATCCGTCCCGGTACGATGATTTTATTGCGTTCTATCGTGAACAATTCGATAAATTAAAACAAGGCCGGGGCGAGGGTCTGGCCGTGCTTTCCGAGCCGTTGGCGTCGCCGACCTTGAAACGGTTGAAAAATAAATTCGACCGGGAATTTCCGAAAGCCTTATGGGCCGCCTATGAACCGGTCAACGATGAAAATATTATTACGGCTATCCAAAATATCACCGGGCAAACGCTTCGACCGATTTATCATTATGACCGGGCCGATGTAATATTATCCTTGGATGCCGATTTTCTGCACACCGAAAGCGAGCATATCAAGGCCGCCTTTGATTTTGCCCAAATACGCGATATCGAAAAGACCGGGACGATGAATCGATTGTACGTTGTCGAAAGTACATACTCGGTGACTGGAGCGGCGGCGGACCATCGCTACCGCCTGGCCTCGTCGCACATCGGAGCTTTTCTGGTCGAACTCGTCGCAGAGCTTAAGTCGCATGGATTGGCGCTTCCCGATATGACCGTAAAGCATAATGTAATATTGGATAAGGAATGGATTATCGCCGTCGCCCGCGATTTGGTTAATTCTCCGGCCCGGACGCTGGTGGTCGCGGGCCGTCGCCAGCCGGTCTGGGTGCATGAACTGGTCACGCTGGTTAACCGGGCACTGGGCGCCATCGATAGCACGGTATCCTATTATAAAATGAATGAATTATCCCTGGCCAAAACCTCGCATCTAAAGACTCTGGTCGAGTCGGCGCAGGCCGGGAATATTAAGACGCTGATCATTTTCGGCGGCAACCCGGTTTATGACGCTCCTCACGATATGGCGCTGGCATCCCTTTTTGATAAATTGGAAACGATTATTCACTTCGGTGAGTACTATGACGAAACCGGACGGCATGCCACGTGGCATATTCCCCGTTCGCATTTTCTGGAAAGCTGGGGCGATGGCGAGGCTTTCGACGGTACGACCGGCATGATTCAGCCGATGATTGCGCCGTTTTATGATACCCGCAGTGACTGCGAGTTTTTATCATTGCTGGCAACCGGACAGGATAACCGGGGATACGATATTGTGCGCGAAACCTGGCAGAGTATTTTGAGTACGGGTAGCTTCGAAAAAGATTGGAACCGGATACTGCACGACGGATACTTTACCGGAACTTCGACCGGGCCGGAAAGATTCAAGATTTTGGACAAGGCACTTTCCGTCCCGGGCGAAATTGAATCTTATGGGAGACTGGAAATCGGGTTTTACCCTTCGTCACAACTGCACGATGGCCGCCTGGCTAACAACGGCTGGATGCAGGAACTGCCCGACCCGATTAGCAAGCTGACCTGGGATAACCCGGCCTGGATAAGCCCGACTACGGCCAAAGAATCAGGTTTAACCAATGGCGACGTGGTCGAAGTAACCTCTTCGGGTGCCGCTCTGCAAATACCGGTTTGGATCGTACCGGGTATGTGCGATAATTATCTGGCCCTTTTTCTTGGATATGGACGCGACAATATCGGCCGCGTAGCCGACGGAGTTGGTTTTAATACATACATATTGCGAACGTCGGATAATATGCACTATACGAACCGGGGATCCTTTAATAAAACGGGTTATAAGTATGACCTGGCCAATACACAGGATCACGGAACAATGGCGGGCCGGCCGATCGTCCGTGAGGCGAGCCTCGAAGAATATAATAATAACCCGAATTTCGCCAATGAGATGGTCGAGCACCCGCCGCTCAAGTCGATATATCCGGAGTACGACTACTCGAAGGGATACCAGTGGGGCATGGTTATCGATCTCAACCGCTGTATCGGTTGCAACGCCTGCACCGTCGCCTGCCAGAGCGAGAACAATATCCCTGTTGTCGGCAAGGATCAGGTGGGTAAAGGGCGGGAAATGCACTGGATCCGGCTGGACCGGTATTTTACGGGAGATGCCCATGACCCGCAGATAGTGCATATGCCGATGGCCTGCCAGCACTGCGAGAATGCGCCGTGCGAGTCGGTTTGTCCAGTGGCGGCCACGACACATGACAAAGAGGGCCTCAATACGATGACTTACAACCGCTGTATCGGGACCCGTTATTGCTCCAACAACTGCCCGTATAAAGTTCGCCGGTTCAACTTTTTCAATTATACCAGGGAACTGCCGGAAACGGTCAAAATGGCCCAAAATCCGGACGTGACCGTGCGTTTCCGGGGTGTAATGGAAAAGTGTACGTTTTGCATACAAAGAATCAATCGCAATAAACAGCGGGCCAAAAAGGAAGAGCGAGCATTGCGCGATAGCGAATTCATGACCGCCTGCCAGCAGGCCTGTCCGACACGGGCCATCGAATTCGGCAATATCAACGATAGTGATAGTAAAGTAATGGAGCTGAAAAATAAGCCGCGATCGTATGCCTTACTGGGTGAATATAACACCAAGCCGCGAAACACGTACCTGGCAAAAATACGCAACCCCAATCCGGCGCTGGTGAAAAAAGGAAATGAATCGGCTCAAGATGGATAGTAGTAATTAGTGAGTACGACTGAATATATAATCGGATCCGGTGAACCGCCGCTGGTGACGGGCAATCATACGTTTGCCAGTGTCACCGAGCATATATGCGGCATACCAGAAGGCAAGCAACCGACCTGGTGGTATTTAGCCTTCGGGGGAGCGCTGTCGCTTCTGATGGTCCTGGCCGGTTCGATCGGCTATTTGATATGGGAAGGCACCGGCATCTGGGGTTTGAATAACCCGGTCGGCTGGGGTTGGGCCATTATCAATTTCGTCTGGTGGGTCGGTATCGGTCATGCCGGGACACTCATCTCGGCCATATTGTTCTTGCTCCGTCAACGCTGGCGGACGTCCATCAACCGCTTCGCGGAAGCCATGACATTGTTCGCCGTCATGTGCGCTTTGATATTTCCGGCGATTCATGTCGGGCGCATATGGGTCGTGTACTGGATGTTCCCGCTTCCCAACCAGATGAGCATGTGGCCCAATTTCCGCAGCCCCTTGCTCTGGGACGTCTTTGCCGTCAGTACATATTTCACGGCTTCGCTCTTATTCTGGTTTACGGGTTTGATACCGGATCTGGCGACTTTCCGCGACCGCGCCAGAACAAAAATAAAGAGACTCATCTTCGGCTTCCTGGCCCTGGGCTGGCGCGGCGGCAACCGTCAATGGCGGCACTATGAACTGGCCTATCTCCTTCTGGCCGGTATCTCCACGCCGCTGGTGCTGTCGGTGCACTCGGTGGTCAGTACCGACTTTGCCATCAGTATTATACCCGGCTGGCATACGACCATTTTCCCGCCGTACTTCGTGGCCGGAGCCATATTTTCGGGTTTCGCCATGGTCGTGACATTGAGCATCATTGCGCGAAAATTGTATCATCTCGAGGATTTTATCACGCTCAACCACCTGGAAAAAATGAACAAAATCATGCTTCTGACCGGCATGATGGTCGGATATGCCTATTCGATGGAATTCTTCATCGCCTGGTACAGCGGCAATATTTACGAACAATTCGCCTTCATCAATCGCGCCACAGGACCGTACGCCTGGGCCTACTGGATCATGATTTCCTGTAACGTACTGGTTCCGCAACTGTTCTGGTTCAAAAACCTGCGGCGGTCGATACCGGTCATGTTCATAGCTTCGATACTGATAAACGTCGGCATGTGGTTCGAAAGATTTGTGATTGTCGTGTCTTCGCTGGCCAACGACTTTCTGCCGTCGAGCTGGGATTATTACAGCCCGACCATATGGGATATTCTGACTTTTATCGGATCGTTCGGTCTGTTTTTCACTCTGTTTTTGCTGTTCATCCGGTTTTTACCGATCATCGCGATGGCCGAGGTCAAGGGAGTCATGCCCCAGGCAAAAGTCGAGCATACCGAGGTGGCCCATGAATAACGCCATCGTCAAAAAAACACAGGCAGTGCTGGCCGAGTTTGACAGCCCGACAGCCTTGCTGAAAACCGCCGAGACACTTCGCGACGCCGGATATAAAAAATTCGACTGCCATTCGCCGTTTGCGATACACGGTATGGACCGTGCCATGGGCCTGAAACGTTCCCCGCTGGGATGGATGGTCGGTCTGGCGGCGGTGGTTGGCACGTCGAGCGCCCTGGCCCTGCAGTGGTGGACCAGCACCATCGATTACCCGCTGGTAATATCCGGCAAGCCGTTCTTCAGTTTCCAGGCCTATGTGCCCGTCACCTTTGCGCTGGGGGTGCTTTTGTCGGCGGCAACGGCTTTGATCGGTATGCTGGCGCTGAACGGCCTGCCGCGGTTTCATCATCCGGTTTTCTATTCGGACCGATTTTCCCGAGCCAGCGATGACGGCTTTTTTGTAAGCGTGGAAAGCGATGATAAAATGTTCAACGTGGAACAAACCAGAACCCTGTTGCAGCAATGCGGCGGGAAAAATATAGAAATATTAGAGGGTGAATGAACCGGGTATGGTATAAAATAGGTATTGGCATCTTCGGGACGATACTTCTGCTTGTTATTATTGCATTGCTCTCCGCTTGTTCGCGCGGTCGTCAGTCCGAACGAACCCCGATTCACCCCAACCCCAATATGGACCGTCAGGCCAAATACCTGGCACAGGGGGAAAGCGCCTTTTTCGCCGATGGCTCGAATATGCGGACACCTGTCGAAGGGACAGTTGCCCGAGGATTTCTCCGCGATGATGATGAGTTCTATAAGGGAATGAATTCGAAAGGCGAGTTTATAAAAACCCTGCCGGTCGAGATAACCATGCCGCTGTTGAATCGTGGCGAAGAAAGATATAACATATATTGTTCGCCGTGTCACAGCCGACTCGGCGACGGCCGGGGAATCATGGTCAGCCGGGGGTATGTCCCGCCGCCCAGTTTCCACGATGACCGTATCCGTCAAATGCCCGATGGGCAGATCTTCGATATCATAACGCATGGTGTACGAAACATGCCGGGCTATCGGTACCAAATACCGCCGGAAAACCGCTGGGCGATTGTTGCCTATCTCCGAGCATTACAGAAAAGCCATAACGCGACAATAGACGATGTCCCCGAAGAAATCAGGAAGACGGTTAAATAATTATGAAATTTGACGCTAAATCATACCGCATAACCGAAGACGGCCGGGTTGGGCAAGTCGCCCTGATAATCGGCATCATCGGGCTGGTTCTGACGGCGACGGGATACTTTGTCGATAAGGCCCAGTTTTATCATTCTTATCTGACGGCTTTCTTCTTCTGGTTGTCGATCGCGCTGGGAGGCCTGTTTTTCACCATGTTGCACCATCTGGTCGGAGCCAAATGGAGCGTGGTCCTAAGACGACTTGCCGAAAATATCATGATTTGCATCCCGCTCTTGGCAATATTCCTGATTCCGGTTTTGTTTGGCATCGGGGAATTGTTTCACTGGAGCCATCCGGAGGTGGTTGCGCAGGATCATTTATTGCAGTTAAAAGCACCCTATCTGAATGTTGCGTTCTTCATAATCCGGGCGGTCTTCTATTTTGTCATCTGGGTTCTGCTGGCACGATATTTATTGCGGCTGTCTTTGGCGCAGGATGGCGGTCATACTGAAAGTATTTCTAAAAGGATGCGAGTCGCCAGCGCCCCCAGCATGATTCTGTTCGCCCTGACCATCACCTTCGCTTCGTTCGACTGGCTGATGTCGCTCGATGCCCATTGGTATTCGACCATCTTCGGAGTATATGTGTTTTCCGGCTCGCTTCTGGCCATGCTGGCATTCTTGATGCGCATCGTTTTGTATCTGGACGGCGTCGGTACCTTGCGTGGAATAATCACCAGAGAACACTGGCACGACCTGGGAAAACTCATCTTCGCCTTCATCGTCTTCTGGGGATATATGGCTTTCTCCCAGTATTTTTTGATCTGGTACGGCAACATCCCGGAAGAGACCGTCTGGTTTTTGCACCGCTGGGAGCACGACTGGCAGTATATATCGCTTTTAATCGTATTCGGGCATTTTGTCATCCCGTTTTTCGTGCTGTTTCCGTATAGTACCAAGCGCAGTCGCCCGGTCATGCTGGTCATGACAATCTGGATTTTGGCCATGCACTGGGTCGATCTGTACTGGATTATTTTGCCCAATTTGCACCGTGAGGCGGTTAAGTTTTCGTGGATCGATTTCGCCCCGATGCTCGGTATCGGCGGGATATTCATCCGGTTTTTCTGGAGCCGGGTTCGGGTCACGCCGCTGGTGCCGGTGGGCGACCCCGGGCTGGAGGAATCCAAACGACTGGTGAGCCATTGATATTATGATGTCGTCATCGGAACATAAAGGCGGTTACGAAAAAGCCGATATTAACGCGAACAAAGTCATCATGTTCTTTGTTCTCGGAATCATAGTGACGGTTATCATCATGATATTTTTGCTGGATTATTTCAAGGCCGTCAGGGATGATACCGTGTACCGGGCGGTTTTGCAACCGGAATCGGCGGTGCTTCGCGACCTGCGAGCCCGTGAAAACGAAGAACTTACGACATACAAACTGCTCGATGCCGAAAATGGAATATACAGAGTACCGATTGAACGCGCCAAAAAACTTCTGGCCGAAGAAGCGTATCGTGCAAAGAGCAAATAGATTTCGACCCATCTGCCTGTATATCCTAATCTTTTTAATCCTGATCCCTTTGGATATATCGGCCCAGCGTGTCATCGATGCACCCGCTGAACTTAAAAGTGTCGATGTCATCGAGCATACCGGCGATAAAATCCCATTTGACCTGATATTCACCGATGATCACGGGCAACGCGTGAATATCGGAGGTTATTTTAATCAGGACAAACCGGCAATACTCATTCTGGGATATTATACTTGCCCGATGCTCTGTAATCTGGTTTTCAACGGCGTCCGCGACGCCATAAACGACATGCCTTTGGCGTTAGGCCGGGATTATACAATTATCACGGTCAGTATCGACTCCTCGGAAACCGAAGTGGTGGCCGCCGCCAAAAAGAAAAATTATTTGAAAAGCCTTAAAAAGGAAGTTTCGGATAGCGCCTGGATGTTTTTAACCGGCTCCGCCGACCAGTCGCGCTCACTGGCCGACGCGATCGGATTTAAATATTATTATGATGAAAAATCCGAGCAGTATGCCCACGCGGCACTCATTACGATTTTGACGCCGGACGGGACAATTTCCCGCTACCTTTATGGTATCCAGTTCAATACCAGAGACTTACGGTTGGCATTGGTGGAAGCGTCCGAGGGCCGCATCGGCAATACCCTCGATAAAATCCTGCTTTACTGCTATCATTATGACCCCGACAGGCGGGGCTATACCCTTTTTGCCGAACGGCTGATGCGTCTGGGGGGGTTGATAACTTTGGCCTTTCTGGCCGTCTTTATCGGGTTTCTTTTTTTCCGGGAAAAAGGCAAAAAAACCCGGGAACAAATCGGTCGCAATTAGCGCTTTATCTCAAAACAAAACCATTTTAGTCTTTTTTTGATGGATACCGTCGGAACATTGTTTATGCCCCCGGAGGGCTCAACATTTGCAGGCGAAATAGACAGCCTTTTCTATTTCATTGTTTATGCTTCAATGGTGATTTTCGGCATCGTCCTTTTTGGAATGCTGTTTTTCGGTTTGCGCTATCGTCACTCACGCCATATTGCTGAAGCCACCACCCCGGGCATTTCGCACAACACCAAACTCGAACTGGTCTGGTCGATTATTCCAACCGTCCTGGTTTTGATCGTCTTCTTCTGGGGCTTTCACGTCTTCATGAAAATGAACGTCGTCCCCAAAGACGCCATGGAAATCAAAGTTACCGGTCAAAAATGGTTCTGGTCGTTCGACTATCCCGAAGGTGTGACCACCGTCAATGAACTGGTCGTCCCGGCCGGTATACCGGTTAAACTACTCATGTCATCGCAGGATGTCATTCATAGTTTTTTTGTTCCGGATTTCCGTGTCAAAATGGACGTTCTGCCCAACCGTTATTCGGTGACATGGTTTGAGGCGAAGCGTCCGGGCATTTATAATCTGTTTTGTGCCGAATTTTGCGGCGACGGCCATTCCGAGATGATCGGTAAGGTAAAAGTCGTAAATGAGCGTGAATATGCCGTCTGGCTCGAAGAAGGCACTTCGCAGGGAGAGGGATTGTCGCCGGAACAGCTGGGCGAGCAGTTATTCAGATCAAAAGCCTGTATTACCTGCCACAGCGCCGAAGGCCAGCGTTTGATCGGCCCGCCGGTCAACGGCATTTTCGGCCACGACGTGGTTCTGAAAAGCGGTCAAAAAGTTATTGTTGATGAAAACTACCTGCGCCAATCAATACTGGAACCGCAAGCCGACATTGTCGCCGGTTACGACCCGGTTATGCCGACCTATCAGGGCTTGCTCAATGACAGGCAAATCGATGCGCTGGTGGCTTATATAAAATCTTTAAAATGATCGGATCTTGAATGAATACAATGCCGGAAAAACATTATCTAAATGAAAAGCGCGGCTGGAAATCATGGCTGTTCACGTTGGACCATAAACGTATCGGAATTTTGTACCTTTATGGCATTATGGCGGCCTTCCTGGTCGGCGGCGTTTTTGCCATGCTGGTCCGGCTGGAGCTGTTGCACCCGGGCCGCGACCTGATGGACGCTAAAACGTATAATCAGTTTTTCACCCTGCACGGGGCAGTGATGATCTTTTTGTTTATTATCCCTTCGATTCCGGCGGCGTTGGGTAATTTCGTCCTGCCGCAAATGCTCGGTGCCAAAGATGTGGCCTTCCCAAAACTCAATCTGGCCAGCTGGTATATATATGTCGTCGGGGCGCTGGTGGCCATTTACTCGATCTATGCCGGCGGCGTCGATACCGGTTGGACTTTTTATACTCCGTACAGTACGACCACCAGCACCTCGGTCGTGGCCATGACACTGGGAGCCTTTATTCTGGGCTTTTCATCGATTTTCACCGGGTTGAATTTCATCGTCACCATCCATAAGATGCGCGCCCCGGGAATGACCTGGTTCAAAATGCCGCTGTTTATATGGGGGCTCTATGCCACCGCGATTATTCAGGTTATGGCGACGCCTGTTTTAGGCATTACGCTTCTTCTGCTGATCATGGAGCGCGTTCTGGCGGTGGGAATTTTCGACCCGGCCATGGGGGGAGACCCGGTGCTGTTTCAACATTTCTTCTGGTTTTACTCCCATCCGGCAGTGTATATCATGATCCTCCCCGGAATGGGAATAATATCCGAACTGATCGCAACCTTTTCACAAAAAAAGATTTTCGGCTATAAGGCCATCGCCTTTTCATCGCTGGCCATTGCTTTTATAAGCTTTCTGGTCTGGGGGCATCACATGTTTGTCAGCGGGCAGTCTCAACTGGCCTCGATGATATTTTCATTCTTGACCTTTCTGGTGGGAATTCCATCAGGCATTAAGGTCTTCAACTGGGTGGCCACCATGTACAAGGGCATAATACGATTCGATACGCCCATGCTCTATGCTCTGGCTTTCCTGTTCTTGTTCACCATCGGCGGTTTGACCGGTATATTCCTGGGGACACTGGCCACCGACGTCCATCTGCACGATACCTATTTTGTCGTGGCCCATTTTCACTATGTCATGATGGGCGGCACGGTCATGGCCTTCCTCGGCGGCATTCATTTCTGGTGGCCGAAGATGTGGGGCCGAATGTTCAATAAAAAATGGGCACTTTTGTCGTGGCTGTTGATTTTCATCGGGTTCAATATGACCTTTTTCACGCAATTCATACTTGGCACAAAAGGCATGCCGCGACGATACTATAATTATCTTGACCAGTATCAGCCGTTGCATGCGTTTTCATCCTATGGTTCCTGGGTGCTGGGACTCGGTTTTTTAATTATGGCCGTGTATCTTTTCTATTCTATAAAAAGGGGCCCGGTGGCGGGAAACAATCCTTGGGGATCGTTGACTTTCGAGTGGAAGTCGAGTTCACCGCCGCCCGTCGCCAATTTCGAAACTGAACCCATTCTAAAACACGGCCCATACGATTATGACAAAATCATTCCCGAAAGGACGTATTCATAGGATGAGCACACCAGCAAAACATTCCGCCTATCTGGCGCATCATTTCTCCGACAGCATCCAGCAGTCCGATTCGGCCAAACTGGGTATGTGGATATTTCTGCTGACCGAAATCCTGCTGTTTGGCGGGCTATTCGTCGCTTACGCCATCTATCGCGCCTGGAATCCGGATATGTTTTACAATGCCCATAAATATCTCGACGTGACGCTTGGCGCTCTCAACACGGTCGTCCTCATCACCAGTTCGCTGACTATGGCGCTGTCGATACGATGCATGCAACTTGGCAACCGCAAGCGGACCATGCACCTTCTGCTTGTCACGCTTATACTGGCAGGAGTCTTTCTGATTGTCAAGTACTTTGAGTACAGTCACAAAATTCACCTCGGACAATTACCCGGCAAGTACTATACGTTCACCGGCATCGAAGGGAACAATCCGCACATCTTTTTTAGCATATATTTCATGATGACCGGTTTGCACGGCATACATGTCCTGGCCGGGATGGGCGTCATCGGCTGGATATTGAAGAGAACCTCGCGAGGCGATTTCTCGCCGGAGTACTACACGCCGATTGAATTGACCGGTCTTTATTGGCATCTGGTCGATATGATTTGGATATTTTTATTCCCGCTTTTGTATTTGATAGGATGATAACATGAATTCGGAAGCCAAATCGCATTATCACATATTGCCGCTTCGAACATATATAACCGTAGCCGGAGCGCTGATGGTACTGACGGTCGTGACCGTGGCCGTATCATTTGTCAACCTGGGTGGTTGGAACGCCGTCACCGCGGTTTTTATCGCGGCCGTCAAAGCCTCGCTGGTGGCGCTGTTCTTTATGCACCTTAAATACGATAAAAAGATCAATGCTGTCGTTTTTCTGATGGCCATACTGTTTTTGGCAATATTTTTGAGTTTCACTTTTTTTGACATTCTAAGTCGCGGCGACATATATTCGGAAGTGGAAAAATCCATCAAAGGCAAGGCGGTCATTTACGACACTATGCCGTTTGATTCGAAGTCGGCCGGACACGATGACTCACTGACGGTGGAAAACAATGAACCCTGATATGAAAACCTTTCGGCGACTGGCTGTGGCGGCTTTAGTCACTACCTATTTTCTGATTTTTATCGGGGCGCTGGTGCGTGTTTCCGGTGCGGGCCTGGGATGTCCCGACTGGCCGCACTGCTTCGGTCGCTGGATTCCGCCGACCGATGTCAGTCAGTTGCCCCCCGAAATGGACCCCTCGGATTTTAACTTTGTCCTGGCCTGGATTGAATATGTCAACCGCCTGGTCGGTGTCGTTGTCGGGTTGCTGATTGCCGCGGTCGGCGTCATGGCCCTTGTGAAATTCAGAAGACATAAAAGTATCCTTGCATCATCGATAGCGGCCGCTCTTCTGGTGGCCTATCAGGGCTGGCAGGGCAGCCAAGTGGTGGCTTCGGAGCTGGAACCGTTGATTGTCTCGGTGCATATGGCCGTTGCCTTTATAATTGTAAGCCTGTTGCTATATATAGTTTATCAG
This sequence comes from uncultured candidate division Zixibacteria bacterium, assembly GCA_937925655.1. GTDB lineage: Bacteria > Zixibacteria > MSB-5A5 > GN15 > PGXB01 > CALAMC01. Next base: position 111,513 of record CALAMC010000049.1, read on the forward strand.
GTGCATCGGATAACGTACAATTCCGAATACGCCCCGGTGTATCCACGTCGCATACGGTTATGGACGGGTGTTCTCTTGTTGGCAGTTATGATTCAGGTGGTTTTGGGAACTCAAGTGCGATCGGCCGTCGAGATTGCGGCCGGGAAATTCCCCCTTTATTCAGCCGCAACATGGCTCGATGAAGCGGGAATGTATGGTTATATCCACAGCGTTTTGGGCGTAATTATCGCGGCGGGGGGATTATACGTCGCCTCCCGACTGCTGGGCAAAAGTATTAATCCGGCGCCTGTGGTGCGGCCATCGGCCTGGGCTTTGATGGCTTTGATATTTATCCAGACCGTTTTCGGCATCGCGCTTTACACGGCGGGATTGCCGGGGGTCGTGCAAGTTATGCATGTCGGGCTGGCCGGCATGATAATCGGGCTGGCCATGATTTTGTTTGTCGCCACCAAACCGATGGAGATCAGACAATGAATTATAAAGGGTCCGTGAAAAGCATATTCCTGTTCGTAATTATTGCCCTGATTATTATGGCGACGCTGGTTTGCTGGGTGATATCCGAAGCCGAGAAATCCCGGTACCAGATTCCGGTATTAGGACAATTGCCTGAATTCAAATTCACCGACCAGGATGGCCGTCCGTTTGGATTAAGCGATATGAAAGGCAAAATAACTGTCATGGATTTTATTTTTACACGGTGCCAGGGGCCGTGTCCGGTGATGGCTTCTCATTTTTCCCGATTATATCAATTATATCACGGCTCCGATATAGTGCAACTGCTGTCGATAAGCGTCGATCCTGATTACGATACCGATTCCGTTTTGAAGGCTTATGCTGATCGACATGGGGTGACCGACAACCGCTGGATATTTTTACGCGCCCCACTTGACAGTATTGTGGCCTTTTCCGAGCAGGGCTTGATGATTGCCGCCGATAGAGAGAGTCTTCCCGGAGGACATTCCACGCGGTTTACGCTGATCGATAGCGAAGGACGTATTCGGGGATACTATGACGGACTCGATGATGCCGCTATTACCAGATTGAAAAACAACATAAACCGTCTTGTCGGTGAAATAAAATGAACGCGACGGACCTTCCCGGGCTCAACGCGACATTGAATTTTATCAGCACCGTTTTTTTGACACTGGGGTATGTCAATGTCAAAAGAAATCGGCCGGATGTGCATAAAACATGTATGGTCGCGGCATTGATATCATCGGGCCTATTCTTGATATCATACGTCATATATCATTATCAAGTCGGGTCGGTGCCATACCCCCACTTTGACTGGACCCGGCCGGTGTATTTCGCCATATTGATTCCCCATATCATCCTGGCCGCCCTGATGGCTCCGTTTATTGTGGCGGCGGTTCGGTTTGCCATCAGAGGCGACTTCAAAAAGCACACTATGATAACGCGCTTCCTCTGGCCGGTGTGGATGTTCGTGTCGTTAAGCGGGATTGTCGTTTATTTTATGCTCTATCATTTGTGAATTGACTTTATCCTTCTGTCGGGAACCCGCGTTGATACTTTGACGTTTGATACATTGCGAACAATATAACGGTGGAAATAGTATGGAAAACCTTTCACAACAGAAATGCAAGCCGTGCGAGGGCGGTGTCGCACCGTTGACTCGATCGCAATTCGAACATTATCTTGACCAGGTAACGGATTGGTCGGTTATCGAGGATAAACGAATCGAGCGTCTTTTTCAATTTAAAGATTTCGCCGAAGCTCTGGAATTCGTCAATCGCGTCGGAGCTATTGCCGAAAGCGAGGGGCATCACCCCGACATATTCATTCACGGCTGGAATAAAGTCAAAGTCACGGTCTGGACGCATGCCATCGGCGGATTGTCTCTTAATGATTTCATTATCGCCAGAAAAATAGATGGAATCGGCCAATAGAACGTGTTCTATTGATTGCCGCCGATATTGCCGAGACTGATTTCTTCGATTACCGTTGAAGAGGGCTGCAAAAGCGCATACTTGATTGCATCGGCCACTGTTTCCGGCGTCAGCATTTTTTCCTTCGACCACCCGCCCGGGATTTTATCCCAGATTTCGGTCGCCGTCGCCGACGGATAAACATTGATTACCCTGATTTTGCGGGGACGTAATTCCTCGCGAAGCACTTTAGTGAATCCTTCAAGGGCAAATTTACTCGCACAGTACGCCGCCCAATCCGCAAACGCCGTTCTGGCCGCGACCGACAGGATAAAAACCATCGAGCCGCCCTCATGCATCATAGGTAGCAATCTTTGTGTTATCATAAACGGTGCCGTGACATTAACATTCAGCGATTTATGCCAGTCTTCCGCCTTGATATTTTCGATCTTATCGACATATGCGACACCGGCGGCGTGAATAACGATATCGATCGTTCCCGAACCGATTTGACTGAATAGCAACTCTATACCTTCAAGTGTACTTATATCAGCGATTGCTGTATGGGCATTGCCGCCGCGCGCTTTTATATCACCGATGAGTTTATCGAGGATAGTCCTGTTGCGGCCATGAATGATAAGATCCACCCCGGATTCGGCCAGACATATCGCCAGCGCCCGGCCAATACCTCCGGAGGCGCCCGTGATGAGAATTCTTTTCGCGGTCATGCTTATTTCACCTTCGGATAATCTTTGCGCAACGTGAATCGGTTATTGGGTGTTTCCCATAAACGCAGGCGGGATAAATCACGCCCCAGCCTTTGCTCTATTTTGGGACATAATTTACGCACGATATTTTCACCCGTGGAAACGCAATCGCTGAAATCCGGAGTATCGCGGTCGAGATGTTTATAGTGCCAATCCTTTATAGCTCCCTTGAGGGCGTCCTGAAAGTCAAACAGGGGGAAGAGTATGCCGGTTTTTTCGTCGAGCTCGCCGTTGAGCGTGGCTTCGATGATGTAATTATGTCCGTGACCGGCAGGATTATTACACTTGCCGAATATCTCGGTGTTCTGGCCGTCGTCCATTGATGCACAGTGCAATCGGTGAGCCGCCTGAAAAGAATCCTTTAACCCCAGCATGTAATAATTTTCGGAGTGGTACTCGGCAAAAAAGTACGGGTTTTCCCAGAGTCTGACGCGGGTCACCGGCATATTGCGATTCAACCGGTTGTAAAAATATCTGGAGAGATATTCAGTGGTCATCGGTTTTTCGGCCAGCTCACGCACGTCGGTATTGAGATTTTTATGATCAATAAGATCCTTGAGTTCTTCGAGATGGCTTTCGGCTTCGCGCTCCGGATATATCATCCCGCTGTCATCGTCAATATCCCCGTGCAACGTAACCCGTAACCGATAGTAATGGCCATGCCCGGAGACGGCCGAAGCCATCCCGAATAATTGACGATTTTCCTCATCGGTTAAATGCGGCGAATAGGTGCGCCGGGCGGCGGAAAATTCCAGCCAGTAATGTCGTTCAACACGTCCATCGGCATAAGCGGTTGCCCCGTCGAATGGCGAGCAGGCCAGATGACAGGCGGCCAGTCGCCGGTCGGGCAAGTCGGCGAATAATCCGGTTGCGTCGAGCAACATTTGCCGGACGGCGTTTTCCGGGGTCGGGACGATCTTGTCGAACGGCAATGTATCCTGATTAAGGAATTTGTGATCGTAGCGCTGTGCCAGCATGCCGCCGATGCGCCGCTTGACGGTGGCGATATTGACCATCATGCCCGTTTTGTCATCGACCGGGCCATCGAAGACAAAAAAGGCCGTCCAGTTGCCGCCGTAGCCGTGGGGTGTCCCGGCTTTGTCGCCGAATAATTCACGATTGGCCGCTTCGCCCAATGCACCGTTGTGGTACCGGTATGACAGCGACAATTCAAACCTTTTGCTGATGGTCAAACGATTCATAATCAACCGCAAATAAGTTTCAAAAATTCCGCCCGCGTTTCGGCGTCATCATGCAGTTCCCCCAAAACGCATGAGGTTGTCATGACAGAATTTTGCTTTTCCACCCCGCGCATCATCATGCACAGATGCTGGGCCTCGATCACTACGCCGACGCCGATGGCGTTTGTATATTTTTGTATGGTTTCGGCGATCTGGCGCGTTAATTCCTCCTGTATCTGGAGCCTCCGCCCGAAAGCATCGACCAGCCGGGCGATTTTGGACAGCCCGATCACTTTACCGTTGGGAATGTAACCGACATGGGCTTTGCCGATAAATGGCAAAAGGTGATGCTCGCACATCGAATACAACTCAATATTCTTGACAATAACCAATTCCTTGGCCCGTGATTCAAAGAGGGCATTATTGACGAGCTGATCGATGTCTTCAGTATATCCTTTGGTAACAAACTGCATGGCTTTGGCGGCACGGCGAGGCGTATCTCGCAAACCCTCACGGTCGGGATTTTCGCCGATTTCGATTAAAATTTCACGATACAATTGTTCAAGTCTGGTCATGATATAGCCCTGCCTGTTTTTAATACTTATAACAATAGATAATATGAAAATGTTTAATTCAATGTCAAAGGACAAATACGCCTAATGTACCTGCAAAATCAGCATATTCGGGGCAACTGCTCGCCGGAAAGCATCGACAGAATTCGCCGCGTCCCCATTGCGTTGACCAGAATGACCGGGGCCGATGCGGCCTCGGTTACCCGCCCGATGACAGCAGCGCCCCGGCCGAGGTCATGGTTTTTCAGTGCCTGCAGGCATTGCGGTGCCTGTGTTTCGGGCAGAATTATCATCATGCGCCCCTCGCACGCCGAGTGACAGACGTCGATTCCCAGGACCTCGCAAAAACCGGCGACGGCCTCGTCGACCGGGATTTTCGGCTCCTCGAATTCGATGGTCACGCCGGCCGTAGCGGCCAATTCATTGGCGGCGCTGGCCAACCCGCCGCGGGTCAAATCGCGCAGGCAGTGAATTTCGAATTCGGCCCGGATTAACAACTGTACCATCGAAGAAAGCGATGCGGCGTCGCTTTCGATGCGGCTTTTGAAGCCAAGGCTTTCGCGGGCGGCCATGATGGCCATGCCGTGACGCCCGATATCACCGTTGACCATAACAACATCCCCGGGTCGAATACACGCGGGACCGATGTCCAGATTGTGATCGATAATGCCTATTCCACTGGTGTTGATATAAACCCCGTCGCCTTTGCCGCGCTCGACCACTTTGGTGTCCCCGGTAACGATGGCGATACCAGCGGCACGGGCCGCTGTAGCCATGGACAGCGCGATTTCCCAGAGCGTGGCCATGGCCAGCCCCTCTTCGATGATGAACCCGGCGCTCAAATATAATGGCCGTGCCCCCGAAGTGGCCAGGTCGTTGATCGTCCCGTACACCGCCAGCGAACCGATATCGCCGCCCGGGAAAAATAGCGGCGAAACTACGAAGCTGTCGGTGGTGAAAGCCAGTCGATTTCTATCGACGGTTAAAAGCGCGGAGTCGGTTCGGGCTTCAAGCTGTGAAGAGTCAAACGCGGCCATGAACAGTTTATCGATCAGCTGACCGGTCAGTGTTCCGCCGCCCCCGTGTGCCATCAGGACGACCGGGTAATCCGAAATTGGAATCGGACAAACCGGATTGAATATCTTCTTTTCCGTCATATACGATTCATCACTCCTTCCGGTTGTGTGAAGGACGATATCTATAGTATGCGGCGCAGGCGCCCTCGGATGAAACCATGGTTGCCCCAAGCGGGTGCTCCGGGGTGCATTGCTTCCCGAAAGCTGGGCATTGCGGCGGCTTGGCCGCGCCTTGCAGAATGCGACCGCTGATGCATACCGAAGATTCCGCCGAAATTACCGGTTTTACATTAAATATCAATTCGGCGTCGTGACCGGCGTATTCATTTTTAAGTTTCAATCCGCTGTGCGGAATTGTCCCCAGGCCGCGCCACTCCCGGTCACATATTTCGAATACCCTGTCTATCGTATTAAGAGCCGGTATATTTCCCTCGGGCCGGACCGCCCGTGCGTACTGATTATCAACTTCGTATTTGCCGGACTCGAGCTGACGGACACAGGCGTATATTCCCCTCATCAAATCCAGAGGTTCGAACCCGGTTACGACTATCGGCGTTCGGTACTTCTCGGCGACCGCGTGATAGGCATTGTATCCGGTTACCGTGCAAACATGCCCGGCCGCGAGGAAACCGTTAATCGATGATTCCGGTGAAGACAATATCGCCTCCATCGCCGGAATTACCAGTACATGCGATACCAGAAGGGAGAAGTTTCCTATGTTTTCCCGCGCCGCATAATACACCGCCATAGCTGTGGTGGGCGCGGTCGTTTCAAAGCCGATGGCGAAGAAGACAACCTTTTTTTCGGGGTTGTCTTGTGCGATGCCGACGGCATCCATCGGCGAATACACCGTCCGCACATCGCCGCCCCCGGCGCGGATTGTCAGCAAATCCATTTTGGAGCCGGGCACACGAAGCATGTCGCCGAACGAGCAAAAGATGACATCGGGTCGCGCGGCCAGATCGAGGGCGGCGTCGATGGTGGCCGCCGACGTAACACAAACCGGGCAACCCGGTCCGTGCACCAGCGTGACACCGTCGGGTAACAGTTCATCGATGCCGAATCGTACAATGGCGTGCGTCTGGCCGCCGCATATTTCCATGATGGTCCAGGGACGAGTTACTTCCGTTGCCAACCTGTCGGCCAGCCTTCCGACGGCGTCGGCGTCGCGGTATTCATCGATATATTTCAATGCGGCTCTCCGTTCGCGTCGGCTTCGCCCAGAATCTGGTCAAAATCGGCCAATGTCTGGCGGGCGCTGTCTTCGTCGATGATGGTGATGGCAAACCCGGCGTGCACCAGCACCCAGTCGCCGATTTTGGCTTCGGGAGCGAACGACAGCATGATTTCGCGTTCCACGCCGCCGAAATCGACCACACCCCGGAGTTCCATCGGGTCGCCGCCGGTAATTGACTTAATCTGTCCCGGTACTGCTATACACATGACTTTACTCTTTCCCTTTCATGGCGGCCGCAACCGCCTGCCCGAGACATATTCCGCCGTCATTGGGCGGAATATATCGGTGCCAGAAAACATCAAAACCCTTTTGGCGCAATTTGTCAATGGCCATTTCGATCAAATGTTTATTTTGAAAACAACCGCCGCTCAATACGACATTCTTAATTCCGATTAAGGCGGCCGTACCAACGATGACCTCGGCCAGAGTGTTATGGAATTTGGCGGCAATGATCTCTTTGGACACACCTCCTTTAACTTCCTCCAACATAGCCCGAATCATCGGCGCCCAGTCCAATAGGATAAGATCATGCCTTTTATGATCGAAATTAATCGTATAGATATCACTTGTTTTCCCCCGATATGCCAGAAATTCCAGCTCCATGGCGGCCTGCCCTTCGAATGACATAATCTGCCGGGAATTGATTAGCGACGCGACGGCATCGAACAGACGTCCGGCACTGGAAGTCATTACCGTGTTGACTTTTCCTGCAAGGGCCCGACCGAGTATATCCAGTTCATCGCGGTCAAAGGCTTTATACACGGCACAATCCGCGAAATCATCGATTTTGCCCGAAAACAGTTCATATAACAATCCCAGGGCCGAACGTCGCGGCTCCCTGGCGGCACTGTCACCTCCGACAAGAGGAAAGGGTCGGATGGATGCCATGCGTTGAAACGATTTATCATCCACCGTCAGAAATTCGCCGCCCCAGATGGTCCCGTCAAGACCATAACCGGTGCCGTCCCAGGCTACCCCCAGCACGGGCGCATCAAGATGATTTTCCGCCATGCACGACAGTACGTGCGCATAATGATGTTGCACCGGGACAACTCTCGCTTTTTCGTTTTGGGCATACGTGGTGGAATAATAATCCGGGTGCAAATCGCAGGCGATAATTTCTGGCTTCTGCTCATACAATCCCGTCAATTGCCCGACCACTTCATTGAACGCCCCCACGGCGCCTTCGGTGTCGAGATCCCCGATATGCTGACTGACAAAAATGTTGTCCTCGATAGTCACGGCTATGGCGTTTTTCATATGGGCGCCGACGGCCAGTATATTTCCGCAGGCGGATTTCAGTTTGACCGGGGCCGGGGCGTATCCTCGGGCGCGACGGATAATCATTTCACGGCCGGACATAAGCCGTACCACCGAATCATCGACATGCCGGGCGATCGGCCGATCGTGAACGAGGAACATATCGGCGATTTGTCCCAGGCGTACAAGAGCGTCCTGTTCATCGATGCAGATCGGTTCGTCGCTCAAATTGCCGCTGGTGGCGACAATCGGCCGCTGTACCAACCGGGTCAACAAATGATGCAACGGGGTATAGGGAAGCATCGCGCCCAGGTATGGATTGCCCGGCGCCACCGCTTCGGCGATGACATATTCTGCCCGATTTTGATGTTTTTCCAGAAGCACGATGGGCGAGGCGGTCGAACACAACAGTCGTGCATCTTCATCTGTGACGCGGCAACCGGATTTGATTGAATTCAGATCGGGAAACATGACCGCCAGCGGTTTCTCCTCGCGATGCTTTCTTTGACGCAAAGTCCGCACGGCATCGTCATCGGTGGCGTCAACCATCAGGTGAAAACCGCCCAAACCCTTGACCGCCAAAACTTGACCTCGGTGTAAAGCCTCGGCCGCCATTAGAAGCGCCGCATTGTACTTTTCCCGAACCCGACCCCGGTTATCCCACAATTCCAGATGCGGGCCGCAATCCGGGCAGGCGTTAGGCTGGGCGTGAAAACGTCGATCGGCTGGATTATGATACTCCGCGGCACATTTCTCGCACATGATGAAGGTGTTCATGGTGGTGTTGGCGCGGTCATAGGGCAAGGCATTGATTATCGAAAACCGCGGGCCGCAGTTGGTGCAATTGATAAAGGGATACAAATAGCGCCGATCATTCGGATCGAGCATCTCGCGCAGACAATCGGAACAGACCGCCAGGTCAGGCAGAATAACGGCTGATTTGCGTGTCCCGTTTTCGGAAAATACAATCTCGAAGGAATCGTCCAGCAGTGGATCGATTTGATAACGCTCCATTTTATCGATGTGCGATACGACCGGTTTATCCGCCTGAAGACGTTCCATGAATCGCTCCAGTTGCGTCGGTGAGCCCTCGATTTCAATCAGAAGCCCTTCGGATGTGTTGTTAACCCAGCCCGTAAGATGGTGCGCCGTCGCCAATCGATATACAAAAGGCCGGAACCCGACCCCTTGCACGGCGCCGGTAACTTTCAAACGGTATCGGCTTCTGATTCCCGTTTCGTCCGTCGAGTATTTCCCGTCGTTGTCATCCATCACTTAACCTTATAATATAGTATTCCATTCGCTTAACGTAAACGATTTCCGGGATTGAAAAGCAATGCAAACCCCCGATTATGATTATAGGTATCAAAGGCCGATGGATTATGCCTTTTTGTTTTGTCGTCATCGTTTTTAATTGCCTCCCGTCCAACCTTATGGCCGCCACAATTATATATATATTAATACGTTATCTGCCCGAAAAACCGCCCGTTTTGTTCGATTTTCCTTGACAATGGCAAGTCACCCATTTACCTTTTGGGCAAAGGCTTGTGAATCTTGTCACAAGGAGAGGAGTTGTGGAGTATATTGACCCGCATCTTTTAAAGCCCGATAATCTGGCTGGCCTTTTTCAATTATTAAAGAAAAAAGGATATGATATTATCGGTCCGACCGTTCGTGACCGTGCAATTGTACTGGACAGACTCGCATCCCCCGATGATCTTCCTCGGGGATGGCATGACCGCCAGGCCCCCGCGCAGTACCGTCTCGAACACACCGATGATGGTACATACTTTTCTTACGTCGTGGGACAGGAATCGTGGAAGAAATATCTTTATCCGCCGTGTCAAAAACTTCTGACGGCATACCGCGGGAAAACCGCATTCAAGGTTGAATCGGTTGCCGACGGGACGAATAATATTGCCGCCCTGGGTATGCGCCCGTGCGAATTGAAAGCATTGGCGATACAGGATAAAATATTCACCGGGGGAGAAATCACGGACCCCGGCTATCAAAAGCGGCGCCGTAAATTATTCATCATCGTGGCCAATTGCACCCATCCCGGCGGCAATTGCTTTTGCGCTTCGATGAATACCGGTCCCCGGGCCGACGGCGGATATGATTTGGCTTTGACCGAAATCAAAACGAACAAAGACCACTATTTCGTGGTCGAGGCCGCAACCCCGGCCGCGGTCGAAATGGTTGGGGCCCTGAAACTAAAAAAGGCCGATGACGCCTCCCTCAAAACAGCCGAGAAAATAATGTCCGATGCCGCGGCCTCAATGACATCCCGGCTTAATGTTTCCGACCTCAAATCGACGTTGGAGAAGAATTTCGACAACCCGGACTGGGAAAGCATCGCGGCCCGGTGTCTGGCATGCGGCAACTGCACTATGGTCTGTCCAACCTGTTTTTGCACGACCATGCAGGATTACACCGCTCTCGACGGTTCCGAGGCCGAACGACTGCGCCTCTGGGACAGCTGTCACACCATCGATTTTTCGTACATTCACGGCGGCAGTATCCGCAACAGCGGCCTGTCGCGTTACCGCCAGTGGGTCATGCACAAGCTGGCCTACTGGGTGGATCAGTTCGGGACGCACGGATGTGTCGGCTGCGGCCGCTGCATTACGTGGTGCCCGGTGGGAATAGATATAACTGCCACGGCCAGGCAAATCGCCGGGCAGGAGACGTCATAGGAACACAAAATAATTACGGAGATAAGATTATGGAAAATCTCAAGTCAGTTCTGGCGGAGCACCCGTTTTTAAGTGGGATGAATGAAGCCCAGCTGGAGCTTCTGGTCGGATGTGCCTCCAATGTAGTCTTCAAAGCCGGTGAATTTATCTTTCGCGAGGGCGAACCCGCTGAAAAATTTTATGTTATTCGTCACGGAAAGGTCCTTATCGAAACCCATATTCCGCAGAAGGGCACGATCATCATCCGCTCTCGTGAAGCCGGAGAAATACTGGGTTGGAGCTGGCTGGTGCCGCCGTACCGATGGCATTTCGATGCCCGCGCGGTCGAACTGACCCGCGCCATCGCCTTCGACGGCAAATGCCTGCGCGGAAAGTGCGATAATGACCATGACCTCGGCTATGAGATAATGAAACGCTTTGCCCTTATTATTGCCGAGCGGCTCGAAGCAACCCGTTTACAACTTATGGATATATATGGCAAAAACAGCTAAACTAACGACAATTGCGGACCACGCCGACCCCATGCTGCCGTACCCGTTCCGAATAAGCCGGGTCAGCAAAGACACGATGGACACGTTTTCCATGGAACTGACTCCGCTCAACGGCATATTTCACTTTTTGCCCGGACAGTTCAACATGCTGTACGTGTACGGTGTTGGTGAAGTCCCGATTTCCATCAGCGGCGATCCCGCGAAAACCGACCGACTGGTGCACACCACTCGCGAAGTCGGAACGGTCACTCGCGCCATGCGCCGCCTTAAGGCGGGTGATACTATCGGCGTGCGCGGCCCCTATGGTACTCACTGGCCGATAGAAAAACACGAAGATAATGACATCGTTCTGATCACCGGCGGCATCGGCCTGGCGCCCCTGCGACCGGTGATATATCATGTCTTGGCCAACCGCGCCAAGTACGGCAAATTCGTTTTGCTCTACGGAGCACGGACGCCCGAGGACATTCTCTATGCCAAAGACCTGGAAAAACTGCGCGGACGGTTCGACCTTGATATTCTGATCACGGTTGACAGGGCCACCGGTTCCTGGCAGGGCAACGTCGGCGTCGTCACCCAGCTTATCAGCCGGGCTCCCTTCGACCCTCTCGATTGCACGGTCATGATTTGCGGTCCGGAAATCATGATGCGCTTCACCATCATGGAATTGCAGAAGCGCGGTGTGACGGACGAAAACATTTATGTTTCCATGGAGCGTAACATGAAATGCGGCATCGGCCTGTGTGGTCATTGCCAGCTGGGCGGACATTTCGTCTGCAAGGACGGCCCGGTGTATCGCTACGATAAGATACGGGACATCTTTACCAAGAGGGAGATGTAGTCATGGCCAAATCCAGAAAACCGACTCTGGCCGTCTGGAAATTTGCGTCGTGCGACGGCTGTCAGCTGTCTTTACTTGACTGCGAAGAGGAACTTCTGGCCGTGGCCGGAGCCGTCCAGATAGCCAATTTCCCGGAAGCCTCCCGCGCGGTCATGAAGGGCCCGTACGACGTTTCGCTCGTGGAAGGTTCGATTACGACTCCGCACGATGCCGAACGCATTCACAAGATTCGGCGTCAGTCCGGAATCATTATTACTATCGGAGCCTGCGCCACGGCCGGAGGCATCCAGGCCCTGCGCAATTTCGCCAACGTCAAAGACTACGTCAATATCGTGTACCCCTCGCCCCAGTACATCGAAACCCTCGGTAAATCGACTCCCATCGCCGACCACGTTTTCGTCGATTTCGAACTGCGCGGTTGCCCGATCAATAAATACCAACTGCTCGAAGTCGTCAACGCCCTGCTCAATAACCGCAAACCGAATACACCGGGATACAGCGTTTGTATGGAATGCAAGCGCAAGGGCAACGTCTGCGTCATGGTGGCGCACGGGACACCCTGCCTGGGGCCGGTGACGCATGCCGGGTGCAACGCCTTGTGCCCGTCCTATGACCGCGGCTGTTTCGGCTGCTTCGGCCCCAAGGAAGTTTCCAATACGGCGGCCCTGGGCGACTGGTTCAAGCAAACGGGCATGGCCGGCGATGATATCGTCCGGCTGTTCCGCGGATTCAACGCCTATGCCGAACCATTCCGTAAGGAGAGCGAAGCCCATGAAAAATAGAACCATCAAAGTCGATTATCTGGCGCGGGTCGAAGGTGAAGGCGGGCTCTATGTCAAGGTTAAAAACGGCGTTGTCAGCGACGTCAAATTCAATATTTTCGAGCCGCCCCGCTTTTACGAAGCCTTTTTGCAGGGTCGCCGCTTCACCGAAGCCCCCGACATCACCGCCCGTATCTGCGGCATCTGCCCCGTGGCCTACCAGATGAGCTCCGTGCACGCCATGGAGCAGATTTGCAGCGTCAAGGTTGACGGACAACTGCGCGAACTGCGGCGTCTGCTGTACTGCGGAGAATGGATCGAATCGCATGTTCTGCATATATTCATGCTCCACGCGCCCGACTTCCTGGGGTATGAGGACGCCATACTCATGGCCAAAGATCACCCCAAGGTGGTCGATCTGGCCCTGAAACTGAAAAAAATCGGCAACGACGTCATGGTCCTTCTGGGCGGCCGGGAAATCCACCCGATTAACGTCCGGGTCGGCGGTTTCTACAAGATCCCGACCAAAAAAGATCTGACTCCTCTGCTGGAACCGCTTAAATGGGCGCTGGATGCATCAGTCGAAACGGTCAAGCTGGTATCGAAATTGCCGTTTCCCGATTTGGAACGGGATTACGAATTTATCTCGCTGAAACACCCCGATGAGTACCCCCTGTGCGAGGGGACGATCGCCTCGAGCAAAGGATTTGACGTCGAAATCAAAGACTATCTCAAGCACGTCGAGGAAGTGCACGTCGAACACTCGACCTCGCTTCAGGGCAAAGTCATTGCTCGCGATGATTATCTGACCGGGCCGATGGCGCGGTATTTCCACAATTACGCGCGACTGCCCAAAATCGCCCGTGATGCCGCCAAAGAGGCCGGACTGGGTAAGGTTGTCAACAATCCCTTCAAGAGCATCATTGTCAGGGCGGTGGAAACGGTTTTTGCCTGCCACGAGGCGATCCGCATAATAAAGAATTACGAGCCGCCGGATAAGCCTTTTATCGAAGTTGCGCCGAAGGCCGGAACCGGTCACGGGGCCAGCGAAGCGCCGCGCGGGTTGCTCTATCATCGCTATGAAATCGACGATCAGGGCATTATAAAGAAAGCCCGCATAATGCCGCCGACGTCCCAAAACCAGAAGGCCGTCGAAAAGGATTTAAAGCAGTTTGTCGAACAGAATATCGACATGCCCGACGACAAACTGGCCTGGCACTGCGAGCAAACGGTGCGCAATTATGACCCCTGCATTTCCTGTTCATGTCATTTCCTGAAACTTAAAATAGATCGGGAATGAATGACATGAACCCGGCGCCTATTGTGATAATCGGGCAGGGTAACGATTATCGCGGCGACGATGGCGCCGGCCCGGAAGTGATTCGAAAACTGAAAGAAGGCGATATCGGCATCAATGACAGCGTGACTTTAATCGCCGGGCCGATCGATATCGCCGATATTATAGACCGATGGCAAAACACGGCCTTGACAATTTTTGTCGATGCCGTGTTTTCAAAAGGAACGCCGGGCCAGATTCATATTTTCCACCCGCTGGTTTCACCTTTGCCGGAAGAATGGAAAGCGCCCGTTTCCACACACGATGCTCCGCCGTTCACTCAAGCCTTGGAACTGGGCCGAACCCTCAAACGTCTTCCTCGCGAGTTGATCGTCTATAGCATAGAAGGACAGGATTATACTCATAAAACCGAATTGACTCCGGCGGTGAATCGGGCGGTTATGCGAGTGGTCGATTTGATTTCCGAAAAAATCATATTGTTTCTCTCTGAAACACATAATTGATTTTTATCGTCCTAACGTTATCTATTTAAAAGATTTAAGCCGTTTTCTATGTCTTAAGTTGGCCTTTGTTCTGCCGATATTATCAAAAATGGCTAAAAATATTCTTTATTGGGCTATATGTATGTTTGTGGGGCTATCTTTGGCCCCTGCGGCCATGGCCACGACATACTATGTTTCCCCGACCGGCGATGACGGCAAAGACGGTTTGACCGAAGCCAACGCCTGGGCGACCATCGACAACGGCGACCAGCACGCTTGGATCAACCCCGGCGATACCGTCAAAGTCCTGGCCGGGACTTATATTCTTTCCGATATAATTCAACTGCAAAGAAACGGTACCGCCGCCTCGCCGATCGTGTATTGCAATTGGGGCGGAACCGTCGTCATAGACAACAACAATCGAGCCACCGCCGTTTTTGAAATGTCCGGCAAACATACCAAAGTGACCGGATTCATAATTACAAAAACGGGCGACAACGGCATTACCATTCAGAGTGATTCCTGCGTTGTCTCCAATTGCCGCATATATAACATCGACAAATACGGTATTAGAATCGTGAGCAACGGTAATCTGATCCAGAAAAATGTAATATATAATACCGGTGACGACGGCATCCTCGCCGAAGCTCCGGCATCATATTCAAAAATCTACGGCAATACCATTTATGGCAGTCTTGGTGACGGCATGGAGTTGAAAAGCAACACCCAGCGCGCTTTCAATAACATTTGTGTCGGTAGCGCCGGGTATGGTATTCGCGGAGTCCCAACCCTTAAATGCGGTTTTAATGACATATGGAATAATGCCCTCGGCAATTACCTTAGTCTGACCGATTCCGCCGGAGGGATGTCGGTCAACCCGCTGTTTGTCAATGCCGCCGCCGGAGATTTCACACTTCAGGCGAGTTCACCCGTCATAGACAAGGGCCTTGACCTGGGCTATCCCTTCGTCGGCGATGCCCCCGAGATGGGGGCCGAGGAATATATCCCGACGGCCGGAAGAAATTATTTCGCCTCCCCGACGGGCGACGACGACAACGACGGTTTAAGCCCTATTTCGCCCTGGGCTTCCATCGCCAACGGCGACACGAAAGGCATCCTTAACCCCGGAGATACCGTCAATGTTATGGCCGGCACCTTTTCGGTCACGTCAACGATCACGCTCTCAAGGTCGGGCACTGCCGCCATGCCGATTGTCTATCAGCCTCATGATGATGCCACGCCCATCGTCGATATGAACGGCACCGCGCAGGACATTGTACACCTTAACGGTGATCATACGATATTCCGCGGCCTTACCTTGACCGATGGCGGCAACCACGCCCTGCAACTCAACGGCGATTCCTGCTTCATTACCGAATGCACTATATATAATTTCAGTCTTCAGGGAGTGGACATCTACGGCAGTTACAATCTGATTCAAAAAAATCTAATTTATGACGCCGGGCAGTCGGGCCTTGTCAACCGCGCCGGAGCCCAATCGAATAAATTTTATGGCAACACGGTTTACAATTGCGGACTGCATGGGGTGTGGATTAACGCCACGGTGACAACTTGCCGGGTCTTTAACAATATTTTGGCCATTAATGACATCGGCATTTATGGCTCGGCCGGGAATATTTGCGGCTTTAATGATATCTGGAACGGTATAAATTTGGATTACTCCGGCGGCGTTTCCGATTCGGCCGGGGGATTATCCGTCAATCCGTTGTTTGTCGATGCCCCGGCCGATAATTTTGCTTTGCAAACGATCTCCCCGGTTATCGACAGGGGTCTGGATCTGGGTTATGCTTTCTTTGGTCCGGCCCCCGATATGGGTTATTTCGAAACCGGCAATCACCTGCCTGTATTAAATCCCATCGGAAATAAGAGCACCACCGAAAATGCCAATCTCTATTTCGGGATTGCGGCCACCGATGTCGAGTCGATACCGGTCTTGACCACTTCGCCTCTGCCGACCGGCGCCCTGTTCACCGACAATGGCGACGGTACCGGAGCCTTTGACTGGACCCCAACCTATATGCAGGCCGGGCTGTATGATATAATATTCTACGCCACCGATGACGTTCTGGCCCTTGACAGCGAAGTTGTAACGATTACCGTGGTTGAAGCCGGGAATCAACTGCCGGTGCTGATTATTCCCTTTGAAGTCACGGTTAATGAGAATGAAAACGTTTCCTTTGGAATTTCTGCCACCGACGCAGAATCTACCCCGGTCCTGACTGCCTCAACCCTTCCCAATGGCGCCTCATTTACCGATAACGGCGATGGTACCGGTGATTTCGACTGGACACCGAACTTCTTGCAGGCGGGGGTGTACGAAATTACATTTTATGCCACCGATGATTCCAGCGCCGTCGATTCAGGAATAACGACGGTTACGGTCAATGAAGTCGGCAATCAGCATCCCGTTCTGGCGGCCATTGGAGATAAATCAACTACCGAAAATAGCAATTTGAATTTCGACATATCCGCGACCGATATTGAATCCATTCCGGCCTTGACCACCTCGACTCTTCCGACCGGCGCCGCTTTTATCGACAACGGCGATGGCACCGGGTCGTTCGATTGGACGCCGTTGTATCCCGCTTCCGGCGATTATGATATTACTTTTTACGCCACCGATGACTCGGCCGCGGTGGACAGCGAAATAATCACTATTACGGTCAATCCGGCCGCCCTCGTTTCTTTGCAGGTTGCGCCGGACTCGGCCCTAATCACCACCGATTCGACTCTTCAGTTCAGCGTCGTCGGACTCGACGCCGGTGGCTTTGAGACCGCTCCGGGAACCATCACCTGGGGTATCACCGAACCTCTGGGCGATATCGATGCCGCCGGATTTTTCGACCCGACCACGGTCGGCACGGCACGGGTATATGCTCTTTCCGATTTGGGCCCAGTCGATACGACCGATTATCTTGAAGTAACGCCGGGTCTGTTGAACTCTCTGGTTATATCCCCGGATATGACGGACACGGCCCCCGGTGATACCGTGCAATTTGAAGCAACCGGCTTCGACACCGACGGCAACGCCGCCGCCGTCGGCAATCTCACATGGAAAGTGCTCGGCCGTATGGGGACAATCGACAACGGCGGGCAATTTGTCGCTACCAAGCCGGGTTCAGGCGAGATCGTTGTTTTAAGCGATATCAACAATGTCACCGATACCAGCGGTTCGATTGATGTCGAAGCCCTGATGGTGTACAACATCCCTATGGGTAATATGGAAATACGCCCGGGACAGGAAGGTGCCCCGGTTCTGATTTTCAGAGTTGAAAATTATTTCGATGACGCCAAAACTCTGACCGATATTACCGTCCGCGATAATTGCTCCGGGCCGGGTACAGCCGAACAATTACGGGCCAACGTCGAACTTATATCATTATATATGGATATCGATAATGATTCCCTGCTGGGTGTTTCCGATAGCCTGATGGCTACGGCGCCATTCGACGGCGACGCCAACCTCATTGATTTTAACGACTGTGTGATACAACCGGATTCCGGAATTACCCTCATTGTGGCAATCGACGCTTCTTTGTCGGCGCGCGACGGAGACACGCTTGATGTCTATTTCACAACGGCAACCGATATCACTGTTGCCGATGCCACTATTCCGCTCGGGCCGGCGATGGTCAATTCCTTCGGTCATGGCAAAATCAACGGCATGATCGCCGAGCAAATACAAATAATGACCGGTGGCCTTGAAAACGCCGACGCGGGCACATTCGCCGCCAGCGTTCTGACCTTCGACCTGCCACGCAACGGCTATCAAACTGACACTCTCAAATCGCTTAATATATATAATGTGGGGACGGCCACCGCCGATGACATTGAATCGCTTGTGCTGTATAAAGATAACGGGAACAACATGTTTACCGACGCCGACGACGAAACTCGGCTGGGAAATCTTGTTTTCACCGGCGATCGCTGGTCGATAAGCGGACTTAATGTGGCCTTGACTGAACCTGCCAATCGCTTTTATATCGGGGCCAATATCGCCGACTATCCCATTAACGGGGCCACTATCGCACTGGCCATACCGGTTGATGGTGTTCAAATGGCTTCGGCCAACGACGGTCCCCTTGATGTCGCAACCATTCCGCTCGATACGGTTACCATAGTATCGTCTGAAAATATAAGTTGTACCGTCATCCCGATAACGCCGAGAACCATCACTCCCGGGACATCGACCGGGCCGATTACGGCGATGAAATTGGTCAATGGCTATTCCGCCGCGGCATATCTGGACAGCCTGTCATTTGCACTAATTGCGGCCGATCCAAACGGCGCCACGCAAAACGAACTCGACAGTCAGGTCGATAGTGTCCAGCTGTACCTGACCTCGGATAATGTCATTGTTATTGACGCCAATGATTCACTTCTGGCGTCGTCGCTCATAAGCGGCGGAACCGGTACGTTCATACTGGATAATCTGCCGGTCGCCGGATTCGGCGGCGAAGTGCGGCTGGTTATGGTCGCCTGGCTGAATCTTTACCATGCCAAAAACGGTAATACGCTTAATTTGGCCGTTTCAAGTAATGCCGATATTTATTTTAATGCCCCGCTGTCAATTGACGGCGAATTTCCTTTGACCAATCCCGGAAATTTCATAATCGAGACTTACCCGTCCGAGGCCGTGGATGTTTTTGACATCGACGCCGGAGCTTATTACGGCGGTCAGAGCAATCGGCCGATATTCAATTTTTCTTTGCCGTCCGATGGCTATGACGGCGATATGCTGTCGAGCCTGACTTTACGCAACTTGGGGACTTTAAAGGATGCCGGGGGAATTCTGACTCTTAAATTATGGGCCGACCCGGACGGGGATATGTCTATCGGAATCGGCGACTATATCGGGCAAATGATATACGCCAACAGCGCCTGGTCATTAACTGGTGTTAATTTCACGATTCCCCCCGGAGGCGCCCGGTTTGTTGTCACGGCCAATATTGCCAATCGTTCTTTTGATGCCGGCACGGTTTTGCTGTCGATTCCGAAGGGTGGTGCCGTCTATGCCTCCGGAACCGACGGTCCGGACAACGCCGCCGTAATCGATACTCATGCGCACCTGGTGTTCCCGTCTAACCGCATCACGGCTATTTCGATACCGGCCGCCACGACGACGATAATGCCGGGAAGCGAAACCAATAGTCTCATGACATTTACACTTTATAACGGGTACCTCGATAAAGCCAAAACCCTGACGGCGGTAAGCTTGAACAATATTTCAAAAACAAAATCCAGCCCAGCTTTTGCCGACCATGAACTGGGACAAATATCGCTCTATTATGACAAAGACGGAAGCCGAACGCTGGGCGATGACTCCTTAATCGCAAACGGCAATTTTTCCTCGGGACGTCTCCAGCTGACCGGCCTTGATATCACCTTGCCCCCCGAAGTGCTGACCTACTTTTTTATTACCGCCGATATTCCTCTTGATGTCATCGATTCTGACAGCCTGGCAATCCAGATAACCGGGCCCTCCGACTTCAGTTTCAGCGATGTGGTCAACCTCAATGGCGAATTACCGCTGACCACCGGGGGCCACCTGGTCATCGATGGTTCCATTGCGGCCCAGTATGAATTGCTCCCGGTGACGCCCCGGACGTTGAGTCCCTCGGATACCTCGGTGGTTTTGATGGCCTTTAAACCGGTCGCCAATGGAGACCGGCCCGATACCCTGGAATCTCTGACCATACAAAATTCGGAAACCGCCACCGATGGCGATCTGGAAACAGTGGAACTCTGGCTCGATGACAACGATGACGATAAATGGCAGGATACGGATCAGTTGCTCGGCACTTTCAGTTACTTTGGCGGCGTATGGAATCTGGACAATATTAACCTTGAAATTTTAAATGAGCCGGCGGTAATGTTTGTAATCGCCGATATCGCCGCCGATGCGACTCCGGGAGCATCTTTCCGGGGCAGAATTCCCATCAACGGTTTTGAATACAATTCGGGTAACGATGGCCCCCGTGACGTGAATATCATAATCGGGGCCTCATTTACAATATCGACTTCGGCCCTCCGAGTTTCCTGTAGTCCGCTGGAGTCAGCCTATTCAATCGGCCAGAATATTATTATCGATATCACCGTTGAAAACCTGCTCGCCGAGATCTTGAACGGGGTTTCGACCGAACTGGTCTTCATCAGCGATTCCGAACTGGTGACTATCGACAGTTCCGATGCCGGGCCGGTTGACATTCCGGCCAAGGGGAGCGCTTCGTTTAATTTTTATCTGACGGCAGCGGCCGTCGGCGATGTGACCTTCGATCTCCGAGCCGTGGCGCCTTTGACGGGTGATACCTCGGCGATCGTTACGACCGAAAGCATTACAATTCAAACGATACCTTCCGATGCCGTCGTGCGTCTGGTTAATTCCATCCCGAATTCGGTCATACGCGGGCAGTCCAGCGTCTTTCCGTTAAGCGTGGAAATATCTCATTCCAACGCTCAACCGACGTCGGCCCCTTATATCATACAGGGTTTAACGTTGACTGTTCTTGATGGTTCATATCAACCCGTTAATGCCTCCGATGTTTTTTCACTCATGATAATGACGACCGGGTTCAATATCCTCGCTCTCAACGAAAATCCTCCTGACCAGCCGGCAGTTGATTTCAGTTTTATGGTTCCGGTTGTTGTCGAACCGGGCGAGAAAAAGATTCTGTCGCTTCTGGTCAGTATCGATTCGCTGGCCGCAGCCGATGACTTTGCCCTGGCTTTGGCCGAAGATGAACATATCCATATCTATGATTATAATACTATGCTTTCGATACCCGTGGCGTTATCGGTGACTTTCCCACTGCAAACCGCAACTTGCCGTATCGACGATCCCTCGCAACAGATGCTGGTTTCATATACGCCGCTACTTCCGACGTGTGTCAACGTCGGCCAGGATAACGTCGGCCTGGCCTGTTTGAAATTCCGTCATCCCGGAGGTGCGACTAGTTCGCAAATCCAGCTTACTGAACTGGCGATGACGTTCACCGACGCCTATGGCCAGAGCATAGCGGCCGCCGACGTCGCGGCCGATGTATTCCTCCTGCGACAGCAAACCATAATCGGAGGCATACAGAATATTGCGGAAGGTGTCGTCGATATAAACGTCCAGCTAAACTCACCCTTGACCTTAAGCCCCGGTGATATCGATTCGCTGTTAATAAAAATAAATGTGGCCGGTGATGCCGGGATCGCCGCCTTTGGAATGATGATACCCGACAGTACCTCATTCGTGGTGCGCGATCTATCGTCCGGCTCGATTCTGGAGACTGCCAGCGACGACCTGTTGCAACTCGGCGAGTATGACGTATTTCCAATCGTGGCCGGTCCCGCCCAATTGAATGCTCCCGCCATCCCGCCCCAAATGTGTCCGGCATCGTTATTGCCCTATTCGACCGTCGGCGGCCGGGACTCTTTACCCCTGATAAGTTTCGATTTTTATTATGAAGCCGAAACAAATCGCGCCCCGATTACGATCAGCAGTATATCTCTCAATGTGATCGATACATTGGGCGTTCTCCTTGACCCGGATCGGTTGTTTGACCGTATCGGGTATCAGGTTGAGGGACAATCCGTGAATTATCAAAGCTTTGTGCAGGTGATCGGCACCAATACTGTGTTTAACCTTGGCCCGACGGGAATTACCATGAATCCAGGTGAAAGTCTTCAGGTCATGCTGATTGCCGATATCGAAGCCGATGC
The DNA here is from genome assembly GCA_937925655.1 of uncultured candidate division Zixibacteria bacterium. Lineage (GTDB taxonomy): Bacteria > Zixibacteria > MSB-5A5 > GN15 > PGXB01 > CALAMC01. The sequence goes on from CALAMC010000049.1 coordinate 133,788, forward strand.
TCCCTATAGTAATTTTGTGCTTACGACCCCCTATCTCGGCTGGCTTATGATTACCGACGCTAACGATCCGTCCGGTTTGTTGCCCTTTGTTGTCGCCGATGGTTGCGCGGCGAGCTTCCCGTTTACCACGGAAGTGACCCGAATTTACCATGCCGCCGGACGACCCATACTGGCTCCCGATAACCTGCCTGTTCAGTTGGCCGGTCTAAACCAGGATAATGTCACCGTATTTCAGGCGCGGCTGGATTACAGCTATGGTGGAACCAGCGGCGATGTCGGGTTCTCCGGTCTGACAGGGCGGCTGTTGAAAAGAAACAATGATGGTTTGACCCCCATTGACGCCGCCGATTTATTCAGGGCCGTTTATCTTGTCCTTGATGACGATGTGTTGGCAACCGGCGCTATTTCCGCCGATACCGTCCGCTTTGTCCCGGATACAACCTTTATCCTTCAATCGGGGATGGACATTGTCCTGAAGGTCATCGGCGATATTCATGCCGATGCCGTGGCGGCCAACTATATAATGGTTTTCAATGATTCCACCTCTTTCGATTTATCCGATATAAATATGGCCACGACCGTCTATCCGCTTTTATCGGGAAGTATATTCCCGCTTTATTCCGCCGAAATTTCACTGGTAGCCGCCGGTTTGAATAATACTTTCGTCAATTATCCCAACCCGTTCAATCCCGACATTGATGGTCATACTATAATCGGATATATCCTCGACGAGGACGCCCACGTCGATATCGAAATTTTCACGGTTACCGGCGAGGCCGTCAAAGAAATTCTAATGAACGGTTTAAGAACCGAAGGTTCTCACGATGAAGACATCTGGACCGGGCTCAACGACGCCGGCTTGAATGTCCTGCCGGGGACATATTTCTGCCGGATTACGGCGCGCTACGTTTCCGGTCATACGGAAAGCCTTAGAAGAAAGATCTCTATAGTCCGATGATAAAGCTCTGGCGATACATACTCGTTTTAACCATTCTGCCGGGGGTGGTTTTGGCCGAAGGTGAAGGCGGAACGACGTCGCCTTTTAGCCTCGGCGCCGGGGCCCGGGCGCTGGCCCTGGGCAGCTCTGATTTGGCGTTCGCCGATGCCGCCACGGCCCCTTATTGGAATCCCTCGGCCCTGACCGAGACCCAGTACTATACCCTGTCGGGATTCATGAGTCGATTGTACGAATCCGACGTCGCCTACCAGTACCTCGGTCTGGCCGTGCCGACCCTCGACTGGGGGTGTTTCGGATTAGGAATATTCCGCCTTGGCGTCGATAATATCGAACGTCGCGATGCCGCCAATCTTCACCTGTATGACTTCGACGACACCCGTCTGGGCTATTATCTGGCCTATGGCCTTAATGTTTCCGGATACAATCTGGGCGTGGCGGTAACCATGGAAAGTCATTCTCTCGATGAATTTAGCGCGACGTCGTCGCCCGGCCTTAATTTGTCGGTCGGCCGCATTCTTGAATTTAAAAACAGGCGCCTGTCGCGGATAGGTCTGGCGTTGACGGGACACAACATACTTAGGCCGAAAATGGAACTGGTGGACGTCAGTTTGGCCCATCCGTTGAGCCTTTCCTTCGGCGGTACCGTCGAAATGCATCCTTTGAAAAACGACGACCATCAACTGGCCCTGTCGGTTAAATTAAATAAAATTGATAAAATCGATCTCGCCCTGTCCACCGGTCTGGAATACAGCTTGCACGATGCTTGTTTCCTGCGCGGCGGGATGAACAAAGATAAGGTCGCCTTCGGCGGCGGATTGAAGTGGAAATATTTCGCTTTCGATTATGCTTGGGTGGACCGTGATATGGGCGGCTTGCACATGTTCAGTATCACAACGGCGCTGGGCCGTTCGGTGGAAACTCGTCTCGACGACCGACGAATCCGCCGGGAAATCGAATTCAACGATATGATGAATCGCCGCCTGACCGAAAAGAACGGACGGCTGGTGAGCGATCTTGAAAACGATGCTCGGAAGAAATTGGATGCGGGTCTGGTCGAAGAAGCCGTCGGACAATTCGACCGCGCCCTGTTTATGGCCCGCGCCAATGGACTCGATACCGTATCCATACAGGCCAGCCTGTCCGATGCACTTGATCGGATGGAACAAATACAACGAAAGGTTTTATACAGCCGGCATTTGGATTCGGCGCAAGCCCGGTTTGATATGGGTGATGTCATCGGGACCAACTATTATGCCGGCCTGGCATTGGAGCTTTACGCCAACTCACCCGAGGCCTGCGAACTTCGGGATAAAGCCGAGGCGATTATCATCCAGAACCAATCACAGGATAAGTTGCTCAACGAGCAGTTGGCGGCGGCCGACTCTTTGATCAATTATGGATTTATCGCCCAGGCGCAGAATGTCGTCAGCGGTCTGGCCCGGTTCGCACCCGATGACGACCGCGTTCGCCTGGCCGTCAAACGCCTTGAATTCGAGATGTGCCGCGACGTCGCCGGCAATGCCTATGAGCGGGGCGACTATCGGACCGCCATCAACGCTCTTGACAGCGCCCTGATTTTATTCCCCGAGCATAAGTGGTGTCTGAATTTGAAAGACCGCGCTCGCCAGAAATTGACAGAACAAAGGTCGCTGACACAATCTCCAAAAACGCAGGAAGTACCGCCCGTCAGTCCCCGGATGGCACAGGAAGTGTCGGCCGAGTACGAGCAGGGCCGCCAGCTTTTCGAATCGGGCAACTTGCAGAGCGCCATCGCCCGATGGGAAAACGTGGAACGTCTCGCCCCCGACTACCAGAACGTCAGGCAATATCTGGTCAAGGCATATAAATTCGTCGGCGTGGAACTCTACGGTCAAAATAAACTGGCCGAAGCCATTGACGTCTGGAATAAAGCCGCCCGGCTGGACCCGGAAAATACCGAAATCAGGGATTATATCAGGCGGTCGGAAAACGAAATAAGGAAACTCAAAGAGCTGTCTTATGGAAATTAGCGAGAAGAACAACACGAACGGCATCTGGCCCGAAGCACGCCAATTCAAAAAGTCAATCCGGACGGAATTCGCACTGTACATATCCGCCGTCATCATGGTCTTGATGACCGCGACCGGATACATCATTACCGATAAATACGCCGATACCGTAGCCCGGAGCATGGTTGAAAAACTGCTGGCCCAGTCACGGGCTTATTCGGGATCGGCCGGCAAACTGATTATCGCCGCCAATGGACCCGATGAACTCCTGCTGAACAACATCTGCAACCGCATGAAAAGCGACGACGCCGATATTTACTGGACGGCTATCACCGATAAGGATAAATCATTTCTGGCCCATACCGATTTACGCCAGGTCATTTCCGCCGCCAAAATGGCCGACATTGGACGGCCGGAGTCCGAACCGCTGTTGAAGGCGGAAGAAGATTTCCGTATGACCGCGGATACTATCATGATTTCGGTGCCGATCAAGGAAAACGATATAACCGTTGGATACCTCGGTCTGGCCGCTTCGACCCGCCAGATCGTTACGGCCAAAAAGACGTCCATCATAACCGTCGCGTCAATCACGGCCATCATGATAATGATAGGCTTGCCTCTGACCATTTTGATATTGAATAGAAAGCTCAAACCGATTGCCATAATTACTGATGGCTTAAGGAAAGTTGACCCCGATAATATCGCTATAAAAATACCGGTTACGGGTAAAAACGAATTCGGCTATCTGTCCGAGACGTTACGGGTCATGGGCAACCGGTTGAATCTGGCCCAGCGGCAGTTGATTGAAAAGGAACGATTCGAGCGCGAATTGGAAATTGCCCGCCAGATACAGGAAAATATTCTGCCCAAGAAATATCCGGTGTCGGACACTTATGAATTCTTCGGCATGTACCAGAGCGCCCGTGAGGTCAGCGGTGATTATTATGATTTTATCGACATAGACAATGAACGCCAGGCCTTTCTCGTGGCCGATGTTTCCGGCAAGTCCCTGCCGGGCATGCTGGTCATGCTCATGACGCGTGATATTATTCGGAATTTGATTCGCCGCGAACATGAGCCGTCCCGGCTGTTATCGCTGGTTAACGGTGAACTATTGCAGAATATTAAACGCGGGACATTCGTCACCATGTTCTTCGGAGTGCTGAATAAAAATACCGGCGCCTTCGACTTCGCCTCGGCTGGCCACAATCAGCTTTTGATCAGTGATTCCGTCCTTGGAACCGTGGAAAAAATAAAGACCCCGGGATTTCCGCTCGGTATGGTACCGCCGGGGCAGTTTGACAAACGAATCGAAACCGGCCGCATTGTTCTTAAACCGGATGATTGGCTGATTCAGTACACCGACGGCATAAACGAAGCGCAAAATGCCGCCCATGAGGAATTCGGTATGGACAGGTTTATTCAACTGCTCGAGGATAATCGCCGCGAGACGCCCCAGCGCTTGGTCGAAAACGTCCTTAACGAACATCGGCGTTTCACCGAAAACCTGCCCCAGTTTGACGATATAACGCTTTTGGTTATGAAATGGAAGGCTCGCGTAACAGAAAATGCATTTACCAGAATATAAATGAAGGAAGTCATGCAAGTACATTCAAATAATACCGATATCAGCGTGGTTGTCCCTTTAGATTTGACCGACGAAGCCGTGAATGAGTTCACGACCCGGCTGAATGAGTTGATCGCAAAATCACCCCGGGAAATCAACCTGGACTGCGGCCGACTGAAATGGGTTGTTTCCAAACATGTTAATCTGCTCTGGCAGGCACATAACCAATGCCAGGAATCGGGCGTCCAGGCCCGCCTGATCAACACGTCGGATAAACTTATCCGAGTTTTAAAACTTCTCGATATTTATGATTTGCTTGTTTGTGACCCCGCCGACGCTACCGTTAAACTGGATTTGCATAACCTGCAAGCAATACCTTCCGAAGCCGACATTAAAAACTCATGGCAGATCGTGTTCCGCCCCGATGTGATCGACATCAAAGTGGCTCTGGATCGATTGCGTAACTATCTGGCGACACTTAATGTTTCGGACCTGTTCACCTTCGAAGTGGAAACAGTTTTCTATGAAATAGCCACCAACGTCCGGTTGCATTCGGGGATTTCTGATGAAGAACGCGTTTTTGTCCGGTGTGTTCCGAGTTCCGACCAGCTTCGCATGGAATTCGAATACCGGGGTGTTCATTTTGACCCGGCCGATATCGATCGTGAATTTGATATCAACGGGGCCGCGCGGAAGGGTCAGAAGCACGGCTATGGATTACTCATGATTAACCGGATGACCGACGGCATCAAATACGCTCATGCCGACGACGGCCGCAACACCCTGACTCTCGAAAAGCGCTGGAGATAGAACGATGACAGCGCATATTATAAATAAAAGCCGGTTGAACGACGACACCATGATTATTGAAGTCGGCCACTTGCTGGACAATGAAAACGCCGATGTTCTGTCGTCGATGTTGAGCGAAATCAGGTCCAGCGGCTATGGCCGGGTGATAATCGATATGAAAAGCCTTGATTTTATTTCATCGGCCGGTGTGGGAGCAATTCTCGGTTCGGTTGAAATGTTCCGCGAAGCCAAAGGGGATATAATTCTTTGTAATGCCCGGGACAATATCATTCATGTCTTTGAGGTTCTTGATATAAAGGAATATTTAACCATTCGACAAACTGACGCCGAAGCCCGTCAATTATGCCAAGCCAAAATATAAGATTATGGTTGACAAGCACTTAAATGACACCGGGAATATAATTTTAAATGACCCGCAGGCGGCCAACCGCCAGATGCTGGCCCTCGATGCTCTGTCGAAACTGGCCCGGCAATTTTCCAATAAACCCGATTTTGACAAGCTGATAGACCTTTTGCTTCTGACTCTGTCGGGGCAGTTTGCGGTCTCCAGTTCCTTTGCGCTGTTTCAAAAAGAACGGGACTATCAGAGCGATAAAAATTATTTCGCCGGCGGTCGCTATGTTTCCAATCCGCACCTGGCCGCACTGGAACTAAGCGATGAGCATGAAGAATATTTCTTAAATAATAAAGGTCCCCAAAAGGTGGCTGATATTGCTCTATCGGGCAAAGCCGCCGGACTTCTTTTTATTTTGTCGGAACACAATGTCGATATCATCGCGCCGCTTATCCACGGCAATAAATTGATGGGGCTTTTGGGGCTGGGACGCAAGGTCAACCGAAAACCATTCGATAATAATGAGTTGGAATTATTATCGACACTCATCAATTCGATTATTCCGTTTATCGCCAATTCCTTTTTATTCATGGAAATATCCGGCCTCAATGCCTGGTATTTGAATATTTTAAACAGCGTCAAACAGGGGGTTTTTGTCTTCGGTCCCGACAGGTTGTTGCGGCAGATTAATTTCGCCGGTTATGAAATCCTGCGCCTGTTTAAATCCAATCTTCCGCAAATAGAAGTGCTCTACCAGATTCCCGTTGAACTGATTTTCCCTGATAAAATCTATCCCGGTTGGGCCGCCAGATTAATCGGCAACATCAGCACCGGGCACGGTCAGTTCTATGAGAATATGACGGCCGGTACCGGCGAGACTATCCGCATTTTCAACATCCGAGTCGGCCTGGTCAGCGATAAAAACCGGACGCAATCCGATATAATTATCACCCTCGATGATATCACCGATCAGACCGAAAGCGAACAGAGGTTGTTCGACCTCCAGAAGTTTGCCGAAAAAGGGCAGATGGCGTCAGCCATCGCTCACGAGTTAAATAATCACCTCGGCTTGATTCTTGGCGGAATCGAAATGACCCAATTGGCCTTGAATAAAGCCGATAAAATCAAGGCTATGGCGACCCTGGACAAACTCATCGAAAATGTCGGATTGATGAGTCGGTTCACGGCCGGCCTGACCGACTATACCCGGTTGGAAACCCAGAAGCAGCATGATGATTTCAACCGCGTCATATCCGACGTGCTGGCTTTTGTGATGGTTCAGAAAAAATTCCGAAATATCAATATCATCTCCGAACTTGATCGAAGTCTTCCGCCCGTCATGATCGACCGCGATCAGGTGGCCCAGCTGCTTCTCAATTTTCTCAATAACAGCGCCGACGCCATTTCCGAAGCCAAACGTGAATTGGGCCAAATCAGCGTCAGAACCGCTTGCACCGGCGAGGCCGTCGAGATGATCGTGTCCGACAACGGCATCGGGATCGCCCCCGATGTCAAAGACCGGCTGTTTAAGGCCCGCCTGACAACCAAACCACAGGGGCACGGCTACGGTCTGGTCATCTGCGCCAAAATTATCGAAAACCATAACGCCATTATTGAAATAACTTCCGAACCCGGACAGGGCGCCACATTCCGCCTTGGCTTTCCGCTCGATAATCCCCGACCCAGAACTATAGTCCCCTATTGACGGTTATTTAATTAACGAGACAGACATTTGAGTGTTGTCAAGGGCCGTTCTATAGTATATAATTGGCCTTCAAATTCCGATATTATGGCAAACAGGGGTTTGAACCGATGAACGATGACGAAAAAAGAAAAAATGAGAGTGGTCCCGAAGAAACGGCCGACCGGACCAATTTCATCTGGGATATAATCGACCAGGACAACGCCAGCGGCAAGCACGGCGGACGGGTGCATACCCGTTTTCCCCCGGAACCCAACGGATATCTCCATATTGGCCATGCCAAATCGATATGCCTCAATTTCGGAACCGCCCGGAAGTACGGCGGTTTGTGCAACCTGCGTTTCGACGATACCAACCCGGTCAAGGAAAAAGTCGAGTACACCAATGCCATACAGGAAGATATCAAATGGCTGGGATACAGCTGGGATGATCGCCTGTTCCATGCCTCGGATTATTTTGATAAGCTTTATGAGTTTGCCGTCCGACTGATCAGGGACGGCAAAGCCTATGTGTGCGATTTAAGCCCCGATGAGGTTCGCGAATACCGCGGAACCTTGACCGAACCGGGTAAAGACAGCCCCTGGCGCAACCGCACGGTCGAAGAAAACCTCGACCTGTTCGAACGTATGCGGGCCGGGGAGTTCGAAGAAGGCAGCCGCACCCTGCGCGCCAAAATCGACATGGCTTCGCCCAACATCAACATGCGCGACCCCGCCATCTATCGTATTTTAAAGCGATCCCACCACCGCACCGGCGATAAATGGAAAATATACCCGATGTACGACTTTACGCACTGCCTGTCGGATTCACTGGAAGGCATCACCCACTCCCTGTGCGACATCTCGTTCGAAGATCACCGGCCGCTGTACGATTGGTTCTTGGACCAGCTCGACGTGCACCATCCGCAACAGATTGAGTTCGCACGTCTGAATATAAATTATACCGTCTTGAGCAAGCGCAAGCTGATTCAACTGGTGGAAGAAGGCCACGTTACCGGCTGGGACGATCCCCGCATGCCGACCATCTCCGGTCTGCGCCGCCGCGGCTACACGCCGTCGTCAATCCGTAACTTCTGCGACCGAATCGGCGTCGCCAAACGTGAGAGCATGGTTGACAAGGCTTTGCTGGAATCGATCTTGCGCGAGGAATTGAACCTCACCGCTCGGCGCGTCATGGCCGTCCTGCGCCCGCTTAAAGTAGTCATCACCAACTACCCCGAGGGCAAAACCGAGCAGTTCGAAGCCGTCAACAACCCCGAAGATGAATCCGCCGGAACACGACCGATCTGGTTTGCCCGCGAAATATATATCGAACGCGACGATTTTATGGAGAATCCGCCCAAAAAGTATTTCCGACTGGCACCGGGCGTGGAGGTGCGTCTCAAGCACGCCTACTACATCACCTGCGAGAAAGTCATAAAAAACGACCGGGGAGAAATTGTCGAACTGCACTGCACTTATGACCCCCAGTCGCGCGGCGGCGGTACACCCGACAACCGCCGGGTCAAGGGGACATTGCACTGGGTCAGCGCCGAACACGCCATCGAGGCCGAAGTCCGCCTTTATGACCAGCTGTTCACCAAAGAGGATCCGCTCGTAGCCGAAGAGGGCAAAGATTTCAAGGATTATGTCAATCCCGCTTCTTTAGAAGTCCTGACCGGGTGTAAGCTGGAGCCGTCGTTGAAGAATGCCAAAGTCGGCGATAGTTTCCAGTTTTTGCGGCAGGGGTATTTCTGCGTCGATAACCGGGATTCATCGCCGGAAAAACCGATTTTCAATCGCACCGTCGGCCTGCGCGACAGCTGGGCCAAAATACAGAACGGTTAACCCCGGAATTACCTGCAGTTTGCGAATATAAATCGCCTTATCCGGTGATTATTCGCCTGGATTGACCTCGGAAGTTATTTCCAGAATATACTCGGCGACCATTTTAAGACGAACATCTCCCAGATGCGCAAATGACGGCATCGGGGCGAATTGCGGGCGCTTTTTCCCCGGGTTTTTGGTCCATGCAACAATACCGTCCGGGTCGTCTTTGTATATCGCGGCGACCTCGGTCAGCGGCGGGGCGGCCAGAACTCGGTTAAGGGCATGACAAGCGGCGCAGTTTTCAAAAACCTTTTCACCGGTTGGCCCGGTTTCGATAGCATCGCCCGCTCCCAGCCCGGCTTCAAGACGCATCCGGGTGGCGGTTTCGATGGCCCGAAAGCGTGCCGTGGCGTCGGCGATTAATACCTTATGTTCCGCCAGACAGGCTTCGCGGTATATATGCCGCCCGGTTCCCATGGCCAGCACCACCAGTGTCAGCAGGATGCAAATCGGTATCAGCCTGCGACCGATTTTGTCGTCGGTCGCTTTGATTTCGGCGCGAAGCATCAGCAAAACAATCAGAGCAGTCGCCACACCCGATAAAATCACGATAAATAACAGGCCGGTTACCCCCCGATACGGAAGGGTGAACAAAAGCAGAGGGCCGAAGACCAACTGGGCCAGCGTCATGTAATAGGCCAGACGATAAAAAAGCCTTCTGATTTCGGGCCGTGAAAAACCGGGCAGTTTGTTTTCGACCGGATATTTTTTGCGCGATAACCAGGCCAAGGCAAACAGGCCGGTCAACGCCAGCGACGCCGTTATGAAATGAAAATAGCGGGGGAAAACGTTGCCCACCCGAAGCGACGAGAAAAAGCCGCTGACCTGCCGCCACTGCTCCGGAAACAACATCAGGTTGATATTCGACAAGAATAAAAAGGGTATGCACAAAAACAAAAACGCCGCCGATATCCCGACCGTGACATGAAGCCGTTTGCGTGGTCCCGTCCAGCGTTCCCAGGTGTACTTATGAAGGTAACTCGCCAAAAAGGCGACTATCACCAACGGGACAATTTGTATCCAGGCGTAACCGGTCAGCGCGTTGGCCGAATAAAAATGCAGGGTGTACACCAGGTTGATGCACAACAGCGGCCCGACTCCCAGCACGACCGCCAGCGACTTATTGACCGTGATTGTCTCCGCCAACCGCCTCGCCAGCGTGTCATAACGCGGGAATTTGAGGCCGATTATTTCGAATATGACCGAAAAAACCGAGCCGCCCAGCATCAGGTTAACAAAGAGTATATGCACCAGAAACAGCAGAACCAGGAATATCTTGAGCTCGAACTCCCCCAGCGGCAGGGGCAATTCCAGATCGCGCGGGACCGGCATCAGATCGGACACGACAAGCAGATTAATCATGGCATGCTCCCGGCCGTGTCGGCCTTGATCGTCCAGTCGGTCTGGGCGTTGAATATCGGCTCGTAATCATCCTGAAGCTTTTTGATATACGCCGCCAGCGCCTCCAGTTCTTTGTCATTGCCCGGAAACGGCGGCATGAAGGTGCGGCTGTTGTGCATGGTCTTCATGAAAAGCCTCAACGTGTTGGAGTCGAGTGGCTCTTGGCCGTATAAATCGGTAAACTTCTTGACCACCCCGTTGATTCCGGCTGTGGTATGACACCGCGAACAGGTGATGATAAACACGTCGCGCCCCGCCTCGACCAGATTGTCCGAAGTCACCGTCCGGTGATGGACATAGGTGCTGTATGGTAAAATGCCGTCGCGCTGAAGCACCGGCAGTTCGCTGACGCGAACGCCGTTGGAATACATGTAGTCGGCGACGACATACGGTTTGCGGATAAATTCGCGGACCCGCTCGAAATGCCCCAGAAGCCAGATTCCCAGCACAAAGGGGATTATCAAAAATAAACCCGGAATAACTTTCGGTCGTAAGATGCCGATTAAAGCCGTCAGGGCGATAAAGATAACGGCCGCCGCCATCAATTGTGCCAGAGTCTCATACCATAACGCGAAGCGCATCGTCAACAGCGCGACATTCACGTTGGCCTGCATGATGACCGGTACGACATTCCAGTACCACAGCGATGCGGCCGCAAAGGGCACGCTCCAGACCAGAATCCACCCGGACACGAAGCGGACCGCCCGACGACGGAACTCGCTTCCTGTGTCGGTAAAGAAAAATAAGGTGAACCAGGCCAAGAGCCCGGCTGTAATCAGGGCGAAAGTCGTGCGGAAAGCCAGTTGCGGCAGATACAGGGGATTGGCGAGGGCCGAAAACAGGGTCCGCTGGTCGGGCCATGTGCCGGAACCCATCATAAAGCCCAGTATGGCCACGATTATGACCATCGTCAGCCAGGAAAAGACGCTTAATGTCACCCCAACGCCGATATGAACTTTTTTCATGAAACCTTCGGCCCAACGCTTCCAGGTCAGAAAATAAACCATGATTAAAACGACTTCAGCGACGAAAATTAGCCACTCCGTAAACCAGGCCCAGAAAAATATCCGCAAAAGACTGCCGATTCCAAACGGCGCTATCAGCGCCGCCGACAGCCAAATCCCCACCCCGGTCAGGGCGCCGACCGTCGTCGTGATAATAAACAGAACAAAAGTGATTTTATAGGCCAGCCTGTCCCAGTCGGGTTGCCCGGTTTTATGACCCCACCACTCCATCAGGGTCACCAGAGGATACGCCCCGACCGCAAAGGGATGATTGATAATGACGTGCAATGACGCAATGACGGCCATCAGGATACGATTGCCGGCAAAATCCAAAAAAAACATCGGGAAGTCCATTGCCGGAATATGTGCAAGAAGAGAACGGTAGGCAATGATTTTATTTTGGCAAAAAGCAACGAATAATGATCCGCCTATTATACCCGACCGGCTGCGACGGCCATATTCCAATGCCGGGCAAAAGGGCCTTTGAACATTTATTGTTTTATGTTGTTGTTTTATTTAAATAACTGATGTCAACAAAAGGGAATTCTATATGACCGACGGCGTTTCTATTGAAATAGGCACCACTGCGCCGGCTTTCACTTTGCCGGACAGCCATGGTAAAAAAGTAAAACTTTCCGATTATAAGGGTCGCTGGGTGGTTTTGTATTTTTATCCCAAGGATGATACGCCCGGATGCACCACCGAAGCCTGCGAATTCACCGATAATATCCGCTCATTCGATAAACTCGATACCTCGGTTCTGGGCATTTCTCCCGATAATTCCGAAAAGCACCGGGCTTTTATCACCAAATATAATCTGAAAGTCACTTTGTTAAGCGACCCCGAGCATACGATTATGGAAAAGTACGGAGCCTGGGGTGTCAAGAAAATGTACGGCCGCGAGGTAACCGGCGTTATTCGAAGCACTTTTATTATTGATCCGAAAGGCAAAATTGCCCACGCTTGGAAGGCGGTCACGGCGGCCGGGCACGCTGTAAAGGTAAAAGAGAAATTGATTGAACTGACGGGACGGGGATAAAAACCGTGAAAATAGTCATATCAGGCTCGACAGGTCTGATCGGTTCGGCTCTGACCCGGGCCCTTCTGGACGACGGCCATACCGTTACTCGACTGGTTCGGCCGGGGGGTCCGATTGGGGTCGGGACAATTGCCTGGGATCCGGACCAAGGCGTGCTCGACTGTGCCGCGCTTGAAAATTTCGACGCTGTCGTCCACCTGTCAGGGCAAAACCTGGCCTCGGTCAAATGGACCGATGAGAATAAAAAGAAACTTGTGGAAAGCCGCACCCGAAGCACCCGCCTTCTATGTGGTCGCCTATTACGTCTCAATCACCCGCCCCGGATTTTAATCGCGGCTTCGGCCACCGGTTATTATGGAAACCGAAAAGATGAAGAGCTTACCGAACAGAGTAACCCCGGGACCGGCTTTCTGGCCGAATTGACGCATGAATGGGAAAAGGCTTCGGATACCTTAATCGATAGCGGCATAAGACTTATCCGACTGCGTCTGGGGGTCGTTCTGGCCTCGCAGGGTGGTGCCCTCCCCCGCATGGTTAAGCCGTTTAAAATGGGGTTGGGAGGAAAAATCGGCAATGGCCGTCAATACATCAGCTGGGTGGGCCTTGATGATGTCGTCGGCATCGTCAAATTTATATTAGACAACGAGCATATCCGCGGAGCGGTCAATGCCGTGGCGCCGACCCCGGTAACCAATCAGGATTTTACCAAAGCTTTGGCCGGAGTTTTGAACCGCCCGGCCGTCGCCACCATACCGGCTTTTGCTTTGCGTCTGCTGTACGGCGAAATGGCCGATGAAACGTTATTATCCAGCACTCGTGTGATTCCCAAAGTATTACAGGACGCCGGATATGAATTTACGGATTTCGAATTAAAGAAAGCCCTGAAAAAATATATTGGGTAATCGGACGTTTATTTATCCGGCTGTTTAATTCCCAAAGCCTTGATTCGCGACGCCAGCGTCGACGGCTTCATTTCCAGCAGGGCCGCGGCGCCCTTCTTGCCGTAAACCTTCCAGCCCGTTTTTTCAAGCGCCTCAACGATGCTATCTATCTCTATCCGGCGCAACTTGTCGTGGGTAAGAATCTTGTCCGGCTTACGGGATTGTGTACTGTCCTTTTGCAGTCGATTGTAAATAATGTCTTTGTCGATATTGGGAAAATCCAAACGCAACGGCATATCGCGGGATATTATTACCGCCCGGTCAATTATATTCTGGAGTTCGCGGACGTTGCCGGGCCACCAGTACTCCTGAAGCCGGCGGATATTTTCCGGACTCAACGGGGTCTCGGGAATACCGACGCGGCGGTAGGCGCGTTTTAGGTAATATTCGGCGATTAGGGCTATGTCTTCGGGACGATCTCTTAAGGGCGGGACTTCGATCGGGAAAACACTCAAGCGAAAATACAAATCCTGCCGGAAACGCCCGGTGATGATTTCCTGTTCGAGATGCCGGTTGGTCGAAGCGATTATGCGAACGTTGACCCGGTTGGTCATATCCTCGCCGACCCGCTCGAATTCGCCCTCCTGAAGAACTCGCAAAAGCTTGCTTTGAAGCTCCAGCGGGATCTCGCCGACCTCGTCCAGAAAGAGTGTCCCGCCGTCGGCCAGCTGGAAACGCCCCACCCGGTCGCGAATGGCTCCGGTGAAAGCACCCTTGACATGCCCGAAAAACTCACTTTCAAACAGCTCACGCGGGATAGAAGCGCAGTTAACCCGGATCATGGGATAGTCCCGGCGCAAACTCTGTTCATGAATGGCTCGTGCAATCAGTTCTTTGCCCGTCCCGGTTTCCCCTTGTATCAGTACCGAGGCGTCCGTCCCGGCGACCAGTTTGATCCGGTCGAATATCGTCTTTAAAGCCACCGATTGACCGATTATCCGCTCCAAATTTTGACCCTGCTTGATTTCCTCCTGGAGGTAAATGTTTTCGGCCTGCAGACGATTCTTGAGTCGTTGCACTTCTTCAAGGGCACCGCGAAGGTTGTTTTCGGCCGCCTTGCGGTCAGAAATATCCAGGGCCGTGAAGGTGACCCCCATGATCAAATCCTCCGGGTCCAAAGGCGCCGAACTAAGTAAAACATCTATTATTGTGTCGTCCTTTTTCTTCCAGCGTGTTTCAACCGTGCCCATTCCTTTCCGGGAAATTTGTGCGTACTTATCTCGGCCAACCTGATCGTATTCTTCCCTGGTCGGGTACAGCATAATGGCATTTTGACCGATTAATTCTTCACGACTATAACCGGTCATTTCACACAGGCGCCGGTTGGCGTCGATGATCGTACGATTGGAAACGAGTCCAATCCCCACTGGAGCGGCTCTGAAAATGCTGCTAATCCGGGCCTCCCTGTCCTGGAGGGCCTTCTCCGCAACCTTGCGGTCCGTTATATCCAGCATCGTGGCAATTACATGGGTCTCACTGTCTATTTTATCCATAACGGAAGTCGATATCAGAATCGTCCGGTCTTCACCGTCGGCCCGCCGAATAACCCATTCCTCGCGCAAGAGGTCATCTCCCAGCCGCATTTCGGACATTCGCTTGATGGCCCGTTCCCGAATCTCCTCATCGGGATACATCGTCTGATACCAACCCGATTTATTGATTTGCTCCATGGTGTAGCCGGTGATATCGGTCATCCGATCGTTCCACACCGTGAACCGGACGAACGGATAATCAGGAATATTATGACAAACACACAAACCCTCGGTGCCGCTTTTGATGACGGCCTTGCGAAAAGTGCTTTCGTCTTTCAGCGCTATTTGCGTTTTTTTCCGTTTGGTAATGTCACGGAGATGTTCGATAATCCTGATTAGCTTGCCTGATTTATCATACAACGGGTAGGCCCGGACATCGAACCAGATGTCCAATTCCTCAAAGTACTTTTCGATATGCGAGGGCTTGCCGGTCCGGATAACTTCATGCGACGCGCAAACCTCGCAAGGGGTATCACGGCCAATCAATTCGTAACACTTTTTCCCGGCTATTTCATCCGGGCCTTTATTCAGGAATTTATATCCGGCCGAATTATACTGAATAACCGTCCGATCAACGTCGAGAATACCCAGAATATCGGGAATGGCATTGAACACCTGACAATAAAATCTGGCCAGTTCCCCGGAGTTATCCGCGGCTATCTCGGATAAAGCTGAATCGAAACAATCTTCCATATTATTTATAGCCTTCTCTATCGTTCATCAAGGCGTGTCATTCAAATCCGCAATCCTGCAGAATAATCAAGATGCAAATCATACGGAAGCTTCTAACGGGAGTCGACGCCACGGTAAACGCTTTAAGCAATGTACACGAAATTTCGTGATTATGCCATCAAAAAATTAAAAAAGCTTGCCGTGTCGACCTTGGCGAGTCCCTTGGCTATTTTTATTCCATAGGACGACAATGGGTTACGTTTGTCGCATTATTCGGCACGGCCAATGCTTATCATAAATAACGTAGTTTCCATTGTAATAAACGGGCCATAATTCTGGAGAATTGCAGGGCGGTGAAAATATGACCAGATTCCGGTTGACAAACCCAGACGATATGACCGAGGAAACCAAAAGGTTGATTGAATTGATTGATTCCAAGATGGGTATAACTCCGAATATGATAAAGGAAATGGCTATATCTCCGGCAATATTACGGGCATATTATTGCTTCCGGGAGGCCCTGTCCAAAGGGAAGCTCTGTGCCAAATTGCAGTCATTGATACCTATTACGATATCCGAAGTCAACGCCAATGGCTATTGCCTGTCGGCCGGGACGGCCCTGGCCCGGCTGGCTGGGTTTGAAGAGGGGGAAATCGAGTCCAGCCGCATGGCATCCAACAAGGATGATAAAATAGCTGTTGCACTTGACTTTGCCCGCCGCGTGGCGCTTAACCGCGGGCGCGTGGACGACAACCAGATTGGGCTGTTACGCGCCACCGGCTATACTGATGAAGAAATTTTAGAGATAATCGGACATGTGGTGTTAAGCATTTTCGCCAATTATTTCACCGAGATATCGCAAACACCGAACGGTTTTCCGCGCGTCAGACCAACAGCCGTGCCGGAAACACCATAACGCCGGAAAACCGGGCGAAAATGCCATATTTGATTTGACCGCCGTTGACATGTAAAAAACAGGGGCTTTAATTACGTGCGACGGACAGCAGGCGGTCGAATCAAATAAAATTCGCGAATAAGAAATTGAACTATTGACGGATTCCGGGCGTTGTATATATTGGGTCAACAATCGCACAACCTTTCGCGGCATAATTGCTAACGACTGTGTCTCATGCAAGATTGTTTTCTTGCAGGGGCGATGATTAAAAAAGAGATGCTGATAAACCAAAGATAACGATGCTGGCAAACCGAAGAATTGTTAGTGGACAGGTGAATTCGAATGGATTTTTACAGAGCAACGCGGGGCCTCATCAAGAAGGTCGACGTCTATTTGGATCCGGATGATTCCAATTCCAGGAGTCACATCCAGTTTTTCGAGAGTCTCGACGTAGTCCTGAAGACTCACGACGTGAAAAACAGGCCGCTGGGCTCCGAGTCGATCAAACGGCTGGTGTGCCATTATAACATAGCACACTTTCTGAATCCGAATCACAAATTGTACAAAAAGCATAAATTGGATTCGGGCGAGCTCACCCGCGACGAAATCATCGGACTGATAGAGCAGGATAATCTCCTGTTAAAATTACCGATAATCGTCATCGGCCGCCTTTCAACCATCGGCTTCAACGAAAAACGGATCCGCGAAATGCTTCTCGATACGCCGCGGGATATTCGAGCCGAAGAAGAAGCCCCGAAAGTAGTCAGCCCCGAGGCCTGAAACAGACCGTTTATTCAAAGCAAGGTGGCCGGATGCAACCGTCCCCGGTAGCCCCCGGCCGTTTTTTGGCCTTGCGGCATTAGTGTCAGTTTTTGTCACATGGATATTTGACCGTCATCGCCTCATCGGCCATCGTTGTTGTCTTTCTTGGCGGATATAATGGTTATCCTGACACTATCATAATTCGGTCCATTTTTTCGGGCTTAATTAATATCGACCTGTACGCTCTTTTGCAACTATTTTCACAAATCAATCAAGTCGCCATAAAAACGTGTGAATTGGGAGAATCGACCCGTCCCTTATATGTTATTAATTATCATATAGTTATAGACGATCGCTTGACTCCGGCAAAATTTTCTCCCGGCCCTTTTTGCATGGTCACAAAATCGGATAAAAAAATATTAACATCTTGACCAAAATGAAATATATTCTATTATGAAATACTGGTATTTCATAATAAAGGACGGGAAATGAAAGCATCGGATCTTGAATTAAACGAGATCGCCACCTTCAACGAAGGCAATATCGATTTATATGGCCGCCGCCTGATTCTTCATTCCGTTCACGCCTTCGGCCATTTTCGTAAAGATATTATCGATATGATGGGCCTTGAGCATTCCCGCCGGATATTCACTCGCTTCGGTTATTTTTGGGGACAGGCCAACGCTTCGGCCCTGCGGCGGATTTTCAAATGGGATAGTTTGGAGGAACTGGTTCGGGCCGGTTTTCGCATGATAAACCTTGAGGGTTTGGCCCGGGTTGAAATAAAGCAACTGGCCTTCGGCGATGATTTTTATATGGAGCTGGAGTGGATGGATTCGGGTGAAGCGGAGGAACACCTCATGGAAACCGGTTGGGCTCGGGAACCGGTGTGCTGGAAAATGATCGGCTATGCCAGCGGGTATATGTCGTTTATTCTAAACAAGGGAATTTATTTTATCGAGAACAAATGCCAGGCCAAAGGCGATGCCTTCTGTACAGGCGTCGGGCGCGACATCGCCTCCTGGGGTCAAGAAATCCGGGACCAGTTGAAATATTTCAACACCGAGGACATTCAGGGCATGGTCGATCGCCTGGCTTCGAGAATCAGCGAAAAGGACGATGAACTGGAAAAAAAGCGGGGACAATTGGATGTCGTCGACCGTTCGTCCGGCCCGTTTTTCATGGAATATCGAAGCAAGGCTCTGCAACTGGTTATGCAGATGGCCGACCGCGTGGCGCGATTTGACTCTTCCGTTCTTATAACCGGGGAAAGCGGGGTGGGCAAAGAAGTTCTGGCGCGTTATATACATAAACAATCTTCGCGTTCCGGCGGGCAATTTGTCACTATCAATTGTGGCGCACTTCCCGAAAGCCTTCTGGAAAGTGAGTTGTTCGGGCATAAAACCGGCTCCTTCACCGGAGCGATACGCGACCGGATCGGCCTGTTTGAGGAAGCCACCAGAGGAACTATTTTTCTCGATGAAATCGGCGACATTTCGCAAGCCCTGCAACTGAAATTGCTTCGGGTTCTTCAGGAAAAAGAAATCCTTCGAATCGGCGAAAATATTCCACGAAAAGTTGACGTGCGGGTTATCGCCGCCTCAAATAAAGATCTGGACAAGGCGATGCAGGGTGGCACCTTCCGCGATGATTTACTCTATCGTTTGAAAGTAATCGAAATAAATATTCCGCCCCTGCGGGAACGCAAAGAGGACATTCTACCCATGGCCCGGCATATTACGTCCAGGCTGGGCAAGCGTCTGGGCCTAAATAAATTGAAGCTCGATGCCAAATGT
The DNA here is from genome assembly GCA_937925655.1 of uncultured candidate division Zixibacteria bacterium. Classification (GTDB taxonomy): domain Bacteria; phylum Zixibacteria; class MSB-5A5; order GN15; family PGXB01; genus CALAMC01. The sequence goes on from CALAMC010000049.1 coordinate 153,057, forward strand.
ATAGATTTCCTTCAGTCTTATCCATGGCCCGGAAATGTGCGGGAACTTGAAAATGCCCTGGAGCGCGGAGCCGTTTTCAGCGATGACGGTATTGTCCGACCGGAACATCTCCCCGGTCGATTGATCCGCCATAAACATATTCTTGATACCGGCGATGATTCTCCCGATAGAAGCCTGGCCGATATGGAACGAGGACACATTATTGGTGTGCTTAAAAGGACATCATGGAACCGAACACGCGCCGCTCGCATACTGGGCATCAGCCCGTCGACTTTGTGGCGTAAAATGAAAGATTTTGAACTCAAATAATTGCCGGAACAAAGTCTTTCGTTTTGACACATTCCTGTGATTCGGGTAAGCCCCGGTGCCAGATTAAAGCCGCTCCCGTTCATTTCGAACCCGCCAACCCGACCATTTAAATCGTACCGCCCCTGTTAATTCATTATAATATCATGCCTTGCGCTTGCCGATGGCATTATTCCGCAATTATCGGATTTGCCCCGCCCCTTTTGGCATATCATTTGTCTGCAATAATCATATGGAGGAAGATGAGAAAATTAACGCTTCGGCCGGATAAAGAGGGTAACGCATGTATGTCTTTGGGCCGATAAATTCGATTCGCCTGGGACGTACTCTTTATGTCAATGTTGTCCCCGGCAACGTTTGCTCATACAATTGCATTTATTGTCACCGGGGCGTCACTCCCCGGCAAGCTTCCGTTCGCGAAAGATACTATCCCGATGATGATATTCTGGCCGAGATTATCAACCGGGCGCTCCATACCTCACCCCGGCATATATCCTTCATCGGCGAAGGAGAACCTACCCTGTGTCGGGATTTGGGCCGGCTGGTTGCGCAAACCCGTCAGAAAACCCGGCTTCCTGTCGTCGTATGCACCAATGGCTCCCTTTTGTTCCGCAAAGACGTGCGTCAGGATCTGGCCGCGGCCGAAGTCGTGATTATCAAGATTGATGCCGGCGAGGAACCCGATTTCCTGAAAATCAACCGGCCGCTCAATCAGCTCGACTACCAGATGATTATCGGGGGCATAATTAAATTCCGCACGGAATTCGACGGACAGGTTTGGCTGGACGTTATGTTGATCCGAAACGTCAATGACTCACAACGCCACCTCGACACCCTTGCCGAAATGATTGGGAAAATTCGGCCGGGACGGGTGTATGTTCGCACGCTGTGTTCACCGCCCGCCGAGCCGGATATTTATCCCGTTGATGAATCGATTTTTGACTCCGCCCTGGCCAAATTTGGCGAATTTGCGCCATCGTTTATTTGGCAGGAAGCCAGCGTGGACGCCGATTCTTTTATCGACGCCCGTCAGGCGATTCTGGATGTCAGTCGCAAACACCCACTGGCCAAGGATCGCGCCCTGGAAGTGGAGCGCGCTTTTGCGGCCCCGGGCATTATTGCCCAGCTTCTGGAAACCAGAGAACTGATCGAAGTTGAATATGATAATGTGAAATATTTATCGCCGTCCGGCTCCCTTAACAGCCAGAAGAAAAAACTTTCACCGGAAGAAGGTTTATGACATGACGCAGGAAAACCAGTTGCCCGGCCAGTCAAATGGCTTCAGGATTAATTCCCGGCATTATCAGGACTTGAAAAGAAAAAACATTATTCGTCTGTTTTTGACATATCTGGCCCCCATAATCATCATTTCCGTTTATTTTTTAATACAAAACAACGCCGTTGTTTCCGAAAGTCGTCGTTTACACCTTAAAGCCATTGCCGAAAATCAGGCCAATCTGCTTGATTTGTTTCTAAACGAACGTCTGGTCAACCTGTCCAATCTGATTAATGACCCCCGGCTCAAAATCCCGCCCGATGACTCCACTCTATACACCTCGCTGGCCAAACTCAAAAGCAGTAGCGCCGCCTTCATCGATATCGGGTATTTCGATTCCTCGGGTATACAACTGTCATACAGCGGTCCTTTTCCTGATTTGGAAAAACAAAATTACCGGAATGAAGATTGGTTTAAAAAGCTTAGTTCGGAACGACGCGAATTTCTGATTACCGATATATACCTTGGGTTCCGACAGAAACCCCATTTCACCATTGCCGTCAAACGCCTAATCGAGGATAACTTCATTATTTTCCGCGCCACTCTCGACCCGGGCAAGATGTATGAGTACATCAGCGCCCTGGAAGGTTCCGGCGAAGTGAACACGTCCATCGTCAATACCGAAGGGTACTATCAGCTGGTCACGCCCCATATCGGAACGCCGCTGGAGTCCTCGTCGTTCGTTCCGCCGCTCGAACCGCGCGTCGATGCCCAGAAAATAACCCTTGACGGCCGCACGTTCACCTACGGCTATTCCTGGCTGAAAAACGCCGGGTGGGCCCTTATCGTCCAGCACCCGCGTCATGAAAGCTGGTCGTTCTTTTCGGGAGGACAATGGAAAATCATGGTTCTCTCGGCCGTCATTCTGATTATCGTTTCGCTGGTTATCATACATCGCGCCCGGCAACTGGTCATCGTCCAGATTGAATCGGACCAGACCCGGGCACAATTGGAACACGCCTCCAAACTGGCCTCGGTCGGAGAATTGGCGGCGGGTATTGCCCACGAAATAAATAACCCGCTGGCCGTGATCAGTGAAGAAACTGGATTAATGAAAGATTATCTAAACCCGGAATTTGAGAAAAATCTTAGCCGCGAACAGATGATCGAGCATCTCGATACCATTCATGAAGCCGTCTTTCGCTGCCGAGATATCACCCGCAAACTGCTGAAATTCGTCCGTAAAAGCGACGTCGATTTGAAACCGCAAAATGTGCATAGCCTGCTCGATGACGTCGTGGATGGAATCCTTGGCGACGAACTGTCCGTTTCCAATACCGAAATCATCAGAAACTATGATCCCCAAATCCCGGAGATCATAACCGACGGAAACCAGTTGCAGCAGGTCATTCTCAATATCATCAACAATGCCTCCGATGCCATCGGCGGCCGGCCGGGCCGGATTACGATTGAAACCAAACTCGACCGGGATGTCTATATCGCCATATCGGATACCGGCTGCGGCATGACGGCAGACCAGATGAATCAGGTATTCATGCCATTTTTCACGACCAAGGAAGTGGGTAAAGGAACCGGCCTGGGATTATCGGTAAGCTATGGTATCGTCAAAAATCTGGGTGGAACCATCATGGTCGAAAGCGAATACGGCAGAGGCAGCACCTTTACGATTGTTCTGCCGGTGAAATTCAAATCAGGAATAAAACAGAAAAGCAAATAAAACGGGAGAATTTATGAAAAAAGTCAAGGACCTCATGATTCCCCTTGAATCCTACCCCTCGGTGTCCGAAAACGCCACCCTGCTGGAGGCCATCCTCGCATTCGAGGAGGCGCTTCGTCAGCGTGACCGCACTCGCCAGCCGTTTCGGGCTGTCCTCGTACGAGACGCCCGGGGTAATGTTATCGGCAAAATCGGACAGCTGGCCTTCCTGAAGGCGCTTGAGCCCAAGCGGGCGATTTTGGAGGATCTGTCGAAAATTTCCCATGTCGGCGTTACCCGCGAATTTCTGGATTCGGTTATCGCCAATTTTGAATTGTTCCGCCATGATTTCTGCGACCTGTGTTATCAGGCCCGCCAGCGGAAGGTCAAAGAGGTCATGCATCCGCTGACGGAGTTCATCGACCAGGATGCCTCGCTGGTCGAAGCCGTTCAAAAAATCGTTTTATGGCAAACGCTTTCGGTTCTGGTCAAGGACGGAAACAAAGTCGTCGGGCTTCTGCGCCTTTCCGACCTGTGCCAGGAAGTGGCCATGGAGATGAAACGGTTCACGACCGAAGGGCAGTGCAATTGATGAAAATAAAGGGACGAAAAATATCCGGGGATTGTCCCGATGCACCATGCAAATAAATTGAAATTATTCGGAGTTGCCCATTATGTCCAAAATACTATTGGTTGACGATGAAAACAACTTCCGGGCTTCTCTTGCCCAGAGGCTGAATATGCGGGGGTTCGAAACGCTCGACCTTGACAACGGTGAAGATGCTATCAAAGCCGTGCGCGGCGACCGCGAGATCGACCTGGTCCTGCTGGATCGGCAGATGCCCGGCATGTCAGGCGAACAGGTTTTGCGCGAAATCAGAAATTTCCGTCCGGAATTACAGGTCGTCATGCTGACCGCCCATGCCTCCCTTGATTCGGCTATGGAAACCGGCAAACTCGAAGCCTACGCCTACCTGGAAAAACCGTGCGAATTCGAGGAATTGGTCAAAGTTATCAATACCGCCCGCGAAGATAAAGCCCATATTCTGGCCAAACACGAAATCCCGCATGCCGAAAAAGGATCGGTCATAAAATGGCTTAAGGGGTCGCATAACAACCGCCCGGGAGTGATTATACTGGGCGTGTTGCTTTTTGCCCTGCTCGTTTTAATGCCGACACCGGATCGCATGATGATGCTCATATCTTCACCCAAAACCGGTCAACCCGGCGACGTTCAGTTTGGCTATGCCGATTACCGAAAAATGTCCGCCGGAGAAACCATTTCAACATACTATAGCCACAAAGCCGGGTTCGATGAAACCGTCACCGATGCCGACGGCAAAAAAGTAAAAATTCCCCTGACCCCGGAACAAACCGCCACACGCGCCAAAACCATGCTGGGTATTCTGGTCGTCGCCGCCCTTTTCTGGGCCAGTGGGGCGGTTCCGGTCGGGATTACGGCCCTCCTCGTCGGTGTGGCCATGTACTTCATGGGTGTCCTCAAACCGGATGACATCGCCTCGGCCTACGCCAAGGACGCTGTTATATTTATATTCGGTGTTCTGGCTATGGCCGCCGCCATCACCAAAACCGGCCTCGACCGTAGAATCGGATTGTTGCTTCTGGGTCCGGCCAAATCGATTCCCCGGCTGTTATTCATATTTTTGCCGCTTCTCGGGATGGCCTGTTCCTTTGTATCCGAACATGCCCTGATTGCCTTTATCATGCCTCTGTTTATGATGGTGTATATGGCTTCTGTCAGATCCGCCGGTATAAAAAAAGACAAGGCCCTGGCGGCCATGCTGGTACTGTCGATCTGTTTTGCGGCCAACTGCGGCGGGCCCGGGTCCCCGGCCGCGGGCGGTCGCAACGCCGTCATGATGGGTATTCTGGGTGATTACGGCATGGCCCCGACTTTCGGTCAATGGGTCCAGTACGGATTGCCATATGTGCCGGTTATGGGCCTGGTTATAGCCACCTATTTCCTTTTTGCCTTCAGACGAAAACTGGCAATTAAGTCGCTCAACGCCTCATCAATTGTAAAGCAGGCGGCGGAAAAAATCGGCCCGATGAATAAAAATGAGTATATTACGGCCGCCGTTTTGATATTACTGATAATAATGTGGATTACAACCAGTGACGTTTATGGCATGGGTGGTCCGGTTATTTTGAGCCTGGTACTGTTGAACATATTTCGTATTTTGCGTTGGCGCGATATTGCCAAAATACCCTGGGACGTGGTCGCGCTATACGCCTCGGCCTGTGCCTTGGGCAAAGGTCTGGCCATGACCGGGGCGGCTCTGTTTCTGGCCGACAGTTTCATTTCTATCCTGCCTGATTTCATGACCTCCGGTGAGGGTCTGGCGATTGCGGTCAGCCTCTTTACCGGTATCACGACCAATTTTATGAGCGACGGCGCCACCGTTTCGGCCATCGGCCCGATCACCATTCCCATGGCGACCATCTCCGGTACCCACCCGTGGATGATCGGTTTTGCCACAGCCTTTGCGTCTTCGTTCGCCCATATGCTGATCATCGGCACGCCCAATAATGCCATCGCCTACGCCATGGCCAAAGACCCCATCACCGGCGAACAACTGGTGACCCTGGGCGATTTTCTTAAACACGGGGCCGCCATACTGGTTCTTTCATTCATCGTCTTATGGGTTTGGGCGTTTCTGGGATACTGGCGATTTATCGGTTTTTAGATAAAGGAGTCTGCAATGTCGGACAAAATCAGATTGCTGATAGTTGATGACGAAGTCAAGTTCGTCGATTCCATCGCCCAGCGACTGGAAATGCGCGGACTGGAGGTCACCAAAGCGTACTCCGGCAAAGAAGCCATCGAAAAGGCCCGGCAGGAAAAATTCGACTTGGCTCTGCTCGATTTGAAAATGCCGGAAATGGATGGACGAAAAGTCCTCGAAGTCCTGAAAAACGAACACAAGTTTCTGGAAATTATTATCCTGACCGGCCACGGTTCCATGGATTCGGCCGTGGAATGTACCAAACTGGGGGCCTATGGGTACCTTCCGAAACCATACGAATTGGATAATTTGTTGGACGTCCTGAAAAACGCCTATCAGGAAAGACTCCGCAAAAAATTCCAGAAAAATCAAGAGAGACTTGACCAGATTATGAGTTTCGCCACCGGGGCCAGCCCCCTGGCCATCCTGCGCAAACTCCGGGAACTCGACGACGAGGCTAAATAGAACTGGGCCAAAGACTTTAATGGACGGGGGAGAATCCTAAAAAATACTCCCCGTCCAAAAATAAATATTTTATAAATCTTAATTCATTGTATTTCAGTAACTTATGAAAGCATTTTAGGAATTTATAAAAATCCCCACAAGGATAATCGAAAACGACAATACGATTTTATTCGCGCCTTTGTAATCTACACGCCCAAAACAGCTTATAATTCCTGTCAAAATTTAAACTTTTATTAATATTTTTTGTTTAACAATTAAAATTTTATTGACAATCCATTCATAACTGACGATAATGTCGAATATGATGATAGCGTCACAAACAAATGGAGCGGCCATGGATACTGAATCCGGCCCCAAATCGCGCCAGCAAAGGCGCCTGAATAAAACGAGAAAGAAATTGTTAAAAGCGGCCCGTGATGTGTTTTCCGAAAAAGGACTGGACTACGCCACTATCGATGAAATAACGGAGCGCGCCGATGTCGGTCGCGGTACGTTTTATTATCACTTCGATGATAAGGACGATCTGATTCGTTCCCTGACGACCAGTATCCTCGAGGAGTTGACGGAGCAAATACAGCAACGTTGCAAGGACCTTGATGACCTGAATGCACTATTGGAAGCAATGATCAGCGGCCATATAGATTTTTTCCGGAATCGCTGGGCCGACTTCGTGATTTATTATCAGGGTCGGGCCGACATTACGCTGGAACAGGGTTATGAAGGTTTGGATCAGGCCTTCGTCCCATACCTCGATAAAATCGAAACATTAATAGACGGCGCGGTGGAGCAGCCGATATCCAAACCGCGTCTGCGCCGTCTGGCCTGCGCCATCGCGGGTTTCATCTCCGGGTACTACTCGTTTGCCAGTGTCGCCACCGACGACGAGGACGTGGACAAGTCCTTCATGTCGCTTAAAAGCGCCTTTGTCGCCAGCCTGGTTAAATTTATTCGGGAAGCCCTGCCGGGCGGACCGGTTAACTGAAATGATAATGAATATTTGAAAGGATACGTCGGTATCAGGAAATTGAAAGAATGATTCCCGCCCCGGGCAGTCGTCTTGGAGATGATGTTCCTGGGGTGAGATATTCCGGCCTTGATACGGTTAGTGGTGGAAAATAATATGAACCAAAAGATATTGATAATACTCGGGATAGCTCTCCTGGTCATTTCGGCCGGCGACGTTCTCGGCGTTGACGAATACGACCAAGAACCGATCATCACGGAGCAAAGCGAGACCGAACCGGTCGAAAATTACGACGTTTTGCGGACCGCCCGGGAGTACGGTACGCTCGAAATGTTCGTGACCATGCTTCAGGAATCCGACCTGACCGGATTACTTCGCGGCGAGGGTCCGTTTACCGTTTTTATTCCCGACGATTCGGCTTTCAAAGCGCTCGATTCCAAATGGTTAAAACAGCTTTTGGCCGACCATAAAGAAGTAAAAAAATTGCTTGAGCGGCACATCGTAACCGACGCCGCGATAATTTTCGGTCGTGAAGAATCAATCGCGGTCGTATCCTTGAGCCAGGATACTCTCTATATCACGGCCGACGCCGAAAAAGTAACCGTCAATGACGCCGAAATCCTCGACGAGGAAATCGAATGCTCCAACGGCATAATCCACGTTATTGACGCGGTATTGATGAAACCATAAGCAGAAGGGAAAGGTAATCATCAGCCAACGGGCGGACTCCTCAGGCGGAGTCGGTCCAACCAAATTCACTCCTTATGATTGGGATTTTGCAAATGGAAAAGACTTTGACCAGAAATGCGGCCCACACTGCCGCTGTCATTGAGGCCAATAACCCGGCCTTCGACAAAAATGTGGACTACAAGAATCTGACCGGTATCTGGGGCCTTGCCTGCAGTTTCGATATTTATGACTGTGACCCGGAAACGATCAGAAATGCCGACAAAATCAAGCAATTCGTCAAAGAGCTGTGCGACCTCATCGAAATGAAACGCTTCGGTGATACGCAAGTCGTCAACTTTGGCGAAGACGAAAGAGTCGCCGGCTTTTCTATGGTGCAGCTAATCGAGACGTCCCTCATTTCGGCCCATTTTGCCGACCTGACCAATACCACTTATCTTGACGTTTTCAGCTGCAAGCCGTACGACCCGAAAGTTGTCGAAGATTTCGCCATGAAATTTTTCGGTGGCAAACGCTGTCTTTCGCACGTCAATATGAGATATTAAAGGATGCTTACTATACGAATCGTGACCGACTTCGAAGAAGGTCGGCGGCTATGGCAAAAGCTTATGCCGCGGGAATTGGTCAGCGACCTCTGGGAGTTTCGGTTTTGTTTCCACCGTCACTATAATCGTCCCCTGCGGTTTATAGTGGCCGAGGAGAACGGCGCCACCGTCGGTTTCCTGCCATTGAGCTGGGTGGAGGAAAAAAACAACTTCGCCTATTTCCCCGGGGAAACCTGGCAAGGAAAAACCTGGCTGGAGCAGAACCGGGTAATCTGCCGCGATGAATGTGTCCTGGCCGCGTTGATGGAAGCTTGCCCCTCGCAGTACCACCTCCGCTACCTTCTGCCGCAGGCCGGCGTCACCGGGATATCACACATCGTCGATGAAATCGGATATCTGTTTAATCCCCCGGAGTTCGGTTATGATATGACCAATTACTTCCAGCTGTTTTCCCATAAGACATACAAGAAAATCATGCGGGACATCGGGAAAATCAGGGAATCCGGAATGGCTTATCGCTATGACGACGTCGCCGACTTCGACGCTATGGTGAAACTGAATACGGACCGGTTCGAACACAATTCGTACTTCTATGACACCCGCTTCCGCGAAAGCTTCCGCGATGTCATGAACCTGTGCCGTGACAACGGCTGGATGCGTCTGACCACCATTCTGGTCGGTGGTAATATCGCCGCCGTTGATCTCGGTTGCGTATATAATAATGTATATACTCTTCTGGGCGGAGGCACCAGCGCTGACTTTCCGGGAATCGCCAAACTGATCAATTTGCACCACATGGAATATGCCTGTCAAAGGCGGTTCGACCGGGCCGATTTCCTGTGCGGCGATTTTTCATGGAAGAACCTCTTTCACTTGAGCCCCCGACCCCTGTTTTTAATGACCGACATGGCGGCCATGATGCCGCAGTATAAAAACGCCGACGAATCCGATAACATTTCTCACGCGGCGGGTTAACGACAAGGTCTTACCGAGATGAACGGCTCCGCCATTCTGGTCGTCGGCACGACCTCGGATTATATCGCCCTGATCGATAAGGGCCATCCGGGGCGATGTCTGTTTGTGACCACGGCGGTCGAACGTCATCGGTATCCGCAATTGGCACCCCAAAATTCACCGGAAATATTAACCGACATAAACGACTTTAATAAGGTTCTTCAGAGTGTTAACCAATATCTGAAAGAGCATAAAATTCGCTTGTCGGGAGTGGTGTGCTATGACTGCGAGTCGATGAATCTGGCCGCCTTTCTGTCCCAAACCCTGAATCTTATTTACCCTGATACCCAAACCATAACCAATTGCCGCGATAAGTATCTCTCCAAGCAAATCTGGCGAAAGAATGGTCTCAATTGCGCCCGGTCGGAAATTGTCAGAAACGAATCCGACACCTTGAGGTTTTTCGATGAAATCGCCGGGCCGATTGTTGTCAAACCGCAAAACGGCAGTGGCAGCGAACTTACTTTCAAATGCACGAATCAGTCCGAATGCCGCGACGCTATGAAGATTATTTCTTCACGGCTGGACAGTATCAGAAGTCAAGATGGGGCCGATAATGCAGATTCACGTCATTCTTTATTGTCGTCGGATTTTATAGTCGAAGAATTCATATCGGGACAAGAATACAGCGGGGATTTTATAATTGACGGCGAAAACGTGAACCTTGTCCGCCTGGCGCGCAAAATTCCGGCCGCGGACCAGACCTTCGGAACCACCCTGGCTTATCAGGTGCCCGCACCATTGTCGGAAGAAGTCGATCCAAATGATCTCGCGGCGATATTTAAGAAAGCGGCGCAGACGCTGGGCATAAAAAGAGCCATATGCATGGTCGATTTCATGATCGATCGGGATAAACTGCATTTGCTTGAAATGAGCCCGCGCCCGGGTGGCGACTGCTTGCCGTTTTTGATTCGGCATAGCCTCGGTCTGGATATATTCGATCTGACTCTCGGTTTTGCCGAACAAAAACCGGTCAGGCTTCCCGATTTGAAAAAAGCGCGGTCGCTGGTTGGCGCAAGAATTTTCGCCGAACACGCCGGCATCCTGGCCGATATTAAATATCCGGCCCTTGAAGGTGACGATCGAGTAGTGGATGTCTATTTGAAATACGCCCCCGGTCATAAGGTGATAATGCCGCCCGATGATTATGATTCCCGCATCCTGGGGCATATTATATTCGAGCCGACCGCTGGCCGCGATATAACGGAAGAATGTCGGCAATTACTGTCACACGTGAAAATTCGGATGGAGAAACCGGAGTGGACAAAAATATCCGCCTGATCCGTCAGGCCGAGAGCATCTTAAATAACCCTGCGCCCATTCTCGAACAGAGTGTGCTCGATGATTATATTCGTGAATTCGTCAATAACCGGGAGGCTTTTCTGGATATTGCTCGACGATATCAGACTCCTCTTTATATATTGGACGTGAAAGCCCTCAAGCAGAGCGCCCGAATATTCGAAGAAACGCTGACGGCGAATATCCCGTCCCTGCAGCCGTACTATGCCGTTAAAAGCAACAATCATCCCTATATCGCTCGAACGCTGGCCGAGATGGATTTCGGCCTCGATGTTTCCAGCGGCCGGGAGCTGGAGCTGGCACTGAACGCCGGAGCGTCGAAAATCATCTTCAGCGGCCCCGGCAAGACCGACGAAGAACTCATACTGGCGCTCGAAAACAATGACAAAGTCATTCTCCTGATGGATAGTTTCGGCGAACTGGAGCGCCTGAAAAAAATCATATTGGCACGGCGGATATATCTTCGGGCCGGGGTCCGGTTGACCACACAGGAGGAAGGCCTCTGGCGCAAATTCGGAATACCGCTAAGCGAACTGGGACGGTTTTTCCACAGCGCCGCCGACCACCCTTACATAAAATTATGTGGACTTCAGTTTCATACCAGTTGGAATATGAATCCCCAGGCCCAGATAAAATTCATTAAAAAACTCGGCCGGGAAATCGACGCCTTGTCGCCGCAGGCGAGAGGACAAATTGAATTCCTCGACATCGGCGGCGGCTACTGGCCCCCGCTCGGAGAATGGCTGCAACCGGCGGCGACTGCCGAGGGACGCCTCCGCCTGTGTCTGGAAAACGCTCCCGATACCGGTCATACCCACTACCATAATGAAGCCGAGCCTCTGGAAGCATTTGCGCATGATCTGGGCCGCGCCCTCAAGGATGAGATTTTCACCCGGATCAACTGCGCCGTTTTTGCCGAACCGGGACGATGGATCTCGCACGGCGCCATGCACATCCTGATAACGGTTATCGATAAAAAGGCGCGGGACATGGTCGTCACCGACGGTGGCATCAATATGGTCGGCTGGGAACGATATGAAAGTGATTATTTCCCGATTATAAACCTCACCCGCCCGGATGCGCAGGAAAATGCCTGTTATATCTTCGGCTCCCTGTGCACACCGCATGACGTCTGGGGCTACACCTTCCACGGTCGCGACATCAGCGTCGGCGACATCCTGCTCGTTCCCGACCAGGGCGCTTACACCTATAGTCTGCGCCAGGAATTTATCAAGCCGGTTCCGGATGTGGTCGTCCTGCAGGAAGACCGCCGAACCGCCGAAATAATAAAAGAAGCAGGAGATACGTATTCAACCCGGTAATACGGTCGTGACACCATGCATTGCTGCACCGAACATAGCGATTCGGAGGGCGATGTTTCGCCCGAAGTCAATTCGCGTCGGGAGCGCGACCGGCAGTGGCGTCGGGCGTTGTCTGCGATAACTTTCGAAGGGGCTTTTTCCAACGTCTTCGTCATTGTCACCGGCGGGGCCTTTTTATCCGGCCTGGCCATTTTCCTCGGGGCCGGGGATTTTGAAATCGGTCTTTTGGCCTCGATTCCATTCTTATCCCAGGTTCTGCAACTGTGCTCCGGGTATCTCTCGGCGCGGATCGGAGGATACAAAACACTGACCATTCGCGGTTTGACCGGTGGGCGGACCATATGGCTCCTGGCCGTTCCGCTGCTGTTTACCACATTAACCTGGCGATTTGAAATATTTTTGATGGTCGTCATATTATCCAGCGCCGCGATTATGCTGGCTACTCCGGCCTGGCTGACATGGATGTCACACCTCGTACCGGCCCCGATACGGGGTCGCTATTTCGGACGGCGCAATGCCGCCATCTCCGTATCCACGGTCCTCACCAATCTTGCGGCTGGATTTATTATCGACCAGATGTGTGCTCTCGATATGGAACCGATGGGTTATACCATTCTTATTGTTATGGGCGTTGTCTTTGGACTGGCGGCGTCGCACAAATTGAAAAGTCTGCCATATGATATGACCGATAAGGATATTTCCTCCCGAACCTTCAAGGATATGTTGAAGCCCTTCCGGGACGAGCAGTATGTCAGTCTTTTGAAAACCTTTTTCATGTGGAATTTCGCCATCGGCATTTCGGCCATATTTTTCGCCGTCCACATGCTCGAATTTCTTAAAATGAGTTTTGTCGAAATCGCCTTTTATTCGGTGATTGTGTCCTCGACCGCAGTTTTTTGCAACCGCCCTTGGGGAGTCTTAATCGACCGCTTCGGCTCGCGCCCGGTACTGGTGCTAAGCGCGCTCGGTATAGCTTTCATTCCCCTGATCTGGTGGTTGCCGCGACCGGATTTTGTCTGGGTCCTCATTTTCGAGGGAATCTATACCGGCATACTCTGGGCCGGGTTTAATCTGGCGGCCTTCAATATGCCTATCGCCGCCAGCCCCGAAAAAGATCGCGCCTCCTACCTCGCGGCATTTTCGGTCATCTCCGGTCTGGCCTTTTTCGCGGCCTCGATTCTGGGCGGGGCCATTTCCGAGTCGATGTCCTCTTTGAGCTTCCGGCTGGGGCCGCAAACCATTATCAATTATCACATTCTGTTTGCCGTCTCCAGTATTTTACGCTTTGTCGCCGTCCTGACACTGTTTAATTACAAAGGGCCGACCGAAAAAGGCGTGCCGATTTTGATCAATTTCATGGGGCACGTTATCTTACGGCGGCTGTCATTGAGCATACATTTCTTTCCGCATCTGATAAAAAAATCGAATCACATTATACATAAAAATAAGGATCATTAATCGATAAGCGAGGGAAGAATCATGCGCAAGTTAAGCAGTATCAAGGAGTGCCCCCAGTGCGGGAGCAAATATCTCGATTTCGAAACTGATGAGCAAGATGGCACGGTTATCGTCACCTGCGGCGAATGCGGCGAAAAAATAAAAGCCCAGGGCCGCCCGCCCAAAAAACATGAAATCGCCAAAAAAGATAAACGCGGTAAGTGAAATTTAAGAATGGAGTGAGATTTACCCGGTGGCTCCAACGAAGTCACCTGATGTGTCATTGCCATTTTCCGATAATCGATATAAACTTATCAAAGATACGGACGTAAAAGGGTAGATACAGAAATGCAGGTCAAAACCCCTGTCATAGACCCTGAGCCTTGCGAAGTTCGGTTTCGACATCTTTATTTATAGCGTCAGGAGCACAGGGCTCCTGACCCACGAGAGCTAAAGCATAAATGCAAAACACCTATCGAAAATACCTTGACCCCGAAATTGTCGGCAAACTCAAAGGCATGGAGCTCAAAGCCCGCATGGTGGTCGAGGGCTTTATCGCCGGGCTTCATAAATCACCCTATCATGGTTTCTCGGTCGAATTCGCCGAGCACCGCCAGTATATGCCGGGCGACAATATCCGCGATATCGACTGGAAAGTTTACGCCAAATCCGACCGGTACTATATCAAGCAGTACGAGGAAGAAACCAACCTCAAGGGTTATCTTCTGCTGGACTGCTCGGCTTCGATGGCTTATAAATCCGATGGCATCTCCAAACTCGACTATGCCTCGCTTCTGGCCGCGGCCCTGTCGTTTCTGATGCTCAAACAGCGCGACGCCGTCGGATTGGTCACCTTCGACGAAGAGATCCGCCGCTATATCCCGCCACGCTCCAAATCGGGCCACTTGCATGTTTTATTACAGGAGCTGGCCGGACAAACCGCCTCCGATAAAACCGATATTGCCGACACCCTCCACGAAATGGCCGAGCGGATTACCCGCCGGGGTCTGATCGTGATCTTATCCGACCTTCTCGATGAACCCGCCAAGATAATTTCCGGCCTCAAGCATTTCCGCCACAAACACCATGAAATAATCCTGTTTCATATCCTCGACCCGCGCGAACGCGATTTCGCCTTTCCGACCGAAGCCGTCTTCAAAGACATGGAAACCGGCGAGGAACTGACCACTTTGCCCTGGCAGATTCGCAAGCATTATCAGAAGGCGACCGCGGAGTATTCCGATTTTATCGCCGCCGAATGCCGCCAGAGCCGAATCGATTATCATCTGATCGACACCTCCGTCCCCTTCGACACGGCCCTATATGCCTTCCTCGCCAAGCGGGAGAAGTTGTATTAGGATTTTGTTATTTTAACGAATTTTCATTTTTATCGAAACATCGACGTTATTATATAGTCTAATACATATTGACATTTCACTAACGGGAATCTGATATGAAAACATTTGTATTTGCTTTTTTTACCGCTTTGCTGTTGGTTTCGACGTCCGTATATGCCGCCACCGTCAACGGTACCATCATCGATGCCCAGACCGGAGCGCCGGTCGGCTATGCCTCGGTACAGGTGCTGGGCACCGGACGATCCATGATCGCCAACGAGGCCGGACAGTACCGCCTGCGTCTTAACGATGGCCGTTATAATCTCAAATTCAGCCATATCGGATATTTAAGTGACGAGCAACAAATTAATCTGGTCGATTCGTTGACTCTCGATATCGCCCTGGTTCCGACCGCTATCGTCATCAAGGGCATCAAGGCCTATGACCGCGCTCTCGACCCGGGCCAGAAAATTATTGTCGAGGCGATCAAACGCAAAAAAGACATCTTGTCCAAAATAAAAACGTACTCGTTCGATGCCTATTCACGCGTGTCATTGACCAAACCGGACAAAAAAGCCGAGGATTCCACCGAAATATTTTTAATCGCCGAATCGCAGACGTCGGGCTTTTGGGAGTCTCCGAATAAATACAAAGAGATTATCAAATCCCGACGGCAGACGGCCAATATCCCGGCCGAAGGAAATCTTCTTGCCATCGGGGAAATAATCAATTTCAATCTGAACCGCATCGAACTCGAAAAATATTCGGTCGTATCACCGACCGCCGAGGACGCCCTCGACTATTATAATTATTATCTGCTGGATACTATATATATAGATAATAAACCGGTCTTCCATCTTGAATTCGTGCCCAGAAGTCAGGCCATACCCCTCTTCGCCGGATTCATCGATATCGCCGACTCCACCTATGATGCAGTCGGCGTCTCGGTGACCTTTAACAAGGCGCTGGATTTCCCGATGTTTATCGAACCCTGGTATTCCCAACGGTTCACCAAATTCGAACCGGATATCTGGATGCCGGTCGAAGAGCGTATATCCGGGAAAGTAAAAATCCCCATCCCCGGCATCCCGATTTTTACAATCGATTACTTAGCATCGATTTATGACTATCGTTTTAATATCGAACACCCGAAAGGGACATTTGATGAGTATATCCTGGAGGTGGCCGAGAAGGCCGATGAGGTCGATTCTGTGGCCTGGTTTGCCGCTCCAACCATACCCCTGTCCCCCAAAGAAATCCATGCTTATGCCCGCATAGATTCGACCGAAAATGCCCCCAAACCGTTCTACTATTACCCCCTATATGCTTTGGCCGGGACCTACTTCATTTTGACGGAAGGATATGACTTCGTTCACTACAACCGGGTCGAGGGAGCCTATACCGGTCTGGGCATTAAAACCGATAAGCTACTGCCCGGATTAGACATACATGCCAAATCAGGCTATGCTTTTGAGCTCGAAAGATGGCGCCATAATTATGGTTTCGAGTATGAATTGAACCGCAAAAAACGGATTAAAATCGGCTTCGAATATCACGATGAAATCCGTCACCGACCGACTATTTTCACCCATCCCGACTTTAATCCGACCTTCCTTGCTTTGTTGGCCGAAATTGACCCCTTCGATTATTATCTCGAAAAAGGGTTCAAAATCCATGCCGGGATACGGCCAATCCGCCAGCTCGAATTGGAAATTGACTACCGGGACTTCAAACAATACACCGTCGGCGTCAACACCGACTACAGCCTCTTCGGGACCGAACCGGCCCGGCCCAACCCGCCCATTGTCGATGGTCACCTGCGCGCCGTCGGCGGCGAATTGACCTTGGATAGCCGTCCCCTCATCAATAATAAAGGCCGGGAATTTCGCGCAACTCAATTACCGTACCTTATTTTCCGAACCGGCGTCGAATATTCCTCGCCCGATGTTATCGAAAGCGATTTCAGTTATCGTCGCCACCATGTGAGCATCAATCCTCATTACCGCTTTTTGGGTCTGGGAACCAGCGAATTGCACCTGTACGGCGGCATTGCCGACGGCTTCCTCCCGCCGCAAAACCTGTTCACGGTCGATTTCGCCGGAGAGCTTATGCCGGAAAATGTCTCTTTCAAAACACTCGGAAGAAACAACTTCAGCGGCAATCAGGTCTTCAGCGCTTATCTCGACCATGATTTCGGACGCTTTCTATTTTTGAAATCGGGCCTGCCCGGCCTCAAAGATTTGCCGTTTTCTCTGGCCGTGCATGGCGGTCTGTTCTGGACCGATCTCAAAGGCGATAATTACACCACGAGCCGCCAATATTCCCGCCTGGCCAAAACCGCCTTTAGCGAATTGGGCTTTGCCGTCGGGCGCATCCCTCCCTTGAGTGCCAAACTCTATTTTACCTGGCAATTGTCGGGATACACCGGCGATGATATCGAGAAACTCTCGATCGATTTCAATATAGAATTTTAGTCCGCTATCGCCGCTCTGATAACGTTTATTAATTCTTCATCATCGGCCGGAGACGGCGCGATTGCTATTTTCCCGCCGGAATCGAGCTCTTTGAATTTTACAAGTTCGGCCATTTCCATCCGAGCGGCATCCGCCAGAACCAGACACGGTCGGTCAAGCGGAAGAATATCATCGAGACCGTTGCGGTCATACGGAAACCCCGAGGATTTCTTGTACCACCAGAAATAAGTCATGTTGGCCAGCGGTATCCCCAGCTTGCCGGTTTCGATGCGTCTTGTTTGTATCCAGTTGGTCGTGGTCAAATGGGGATTAATGGCTATTACCCGGTCGATCCGGGCGTCCTCACGGGCGGCATTGATAGCCGCGTCGGCCCCGATATCGAATCCGGCCACGACCAGCGGATGGTTCAGCCAGCCGTGGAAATTGACAACCGCCAGCACTTCCTGCAAATCCTCACCCTCGAAAATCCCCCCGGCGTGATATACCCCGCCCGACTGTCCGCAGGCCCGCTGGTCATAAATTATCACCGCCCAGCCGGAATCGCGCAAGGGTGAAATGTAATCGTGGAAATAGGTCCGGTCGGTGTCGCCGGGATTGACCAGAATAACCGTCCCGACCGATGAATCGAATTTGGCCGGGTGGGGCCCGAAATGAAGTCCGGCCAGCGCCAGATTGTCATTGGTCGTCACCGTAAACGTATCCGGCGGCGGATTAAAGTCGGCAAAAACGGTCGCTTCATTGGTAAATACGAAAACGTCCTCGGTATATTTTTCCGGCTCGGCACGGGCCGTCATGTCATCGATTACATTCAGCGGATATATGACATAAAAAATGACAAAAAGGACGATCAATACCAACACCACCGTAGTCTTGACAGTCTCTTTGGTTTTCTTGCTCATCAGTTTGGCCATTTTATTCCCGCCTTCGGAGTTAATAATTTTATTTCAGAACTTTAAGATTAAAAAATAGAAACGGATAAGGCAACCCCTATTTGGAAACCGGCCAAAAATTCAAAGGTCGGGTGGCCGCCCAAACCTGTTTGGGGTGGAATCCGAATTGCCTTTATGGCACGGCGCATCACCCCCAAATATGAAAACAAATTCGCACATTCTGCATAATTAACGATGGCCAATCGTAGTATTGATTTGTTTTTTCAAAAAATTTTTAAAAAAATTTTCGTTTTCTCCTGATTTTTATCCCATCATTGGCACCCCGATAAAGGGGGCAACCATAAAATTGGCCGCATCCGGCCGGACTCTTTTACGATAATCTCCCAAAATCCTTTCGGCAAATGGTCTTATCGGCACGGCATTTTCTGAAGAAAATGCCGGAAATACGCGAATTTCCTGTTGACAGAATTGACGACAGGGCTTATATTCAACGTTGGATGATAGGTGTAATGTCTGCAGTACTACCTTATACAACAATGAATAAGGTGAGTTTAAAGTCTTCGTTATAAGATGTCAAACACGCGTAATAGCTAAAGTCGTAAAGCGCAATACTCCGTTTTAAGTTGGCCGGGGGGGGCCGCTTAAAAGACAAAGTAACTACTTGGGAAGTCGGTTGTTAGAAGCTTGGGCAAGACTTGAAAAAACCCCGGAATGGCCGATAGTATTATAATAAGCCCTGGCTCCGACACCGACCAAAACCGCATGAGTGAGGTTGTTTTATCGCTTCTAAGCTAAGGGATAACTGAACCGCCCAAGAACTTTAGTCAAGGAGGAAAGGAATGTCCTTGAGTCCGAAATATCTCAAACGCCTGGCCCTGATTGCCCCGGTCCTGTGCGTTATGATTTTCGCCGCGGCCCCATCGTCGTTTGCTTATGACCTGGAAGTCCTGGTGGGCGACACCAGCGGTCTGCCCGGCACACAAAATTCCGTCATCTCCGTCTACATGCGTAATTGGACCGATACCGTTGCCGCGTTTGAACTCTGGCTGGTTCTGTCTAATCCCGATATTCTGCAATTCCAGACTAACACCGATACGCTTGTCGTTTTACGTTATTGGGCCTGCGATGAATACGACGGCGCCGTTTGCACGTCTTATGTCGAAGTTTCTGACTACTGGGTGTGCACCCAGTGGAGCGGCGATAACTGCATCGATTCCACCGTCATGCTCGGATATTATAAATGCCTCGAAGAGGAATCTCCCGGTCATTGCATCGATTCCATTTTTATCCCGGGTTTTGACTCGACCAGTGTCGATACAATTGAAGCCAGGATTGGCAATCTGGACACAACCGGAACGCTTATTGGCGGCTGGGAACTGGTCGAATCGCGCTCTCTCGCCGGAACCGGCTATGACCTGAAAATTTCCGCCGCGGCCGAGGTGCCGCCCGTTACCCCGCCGTTCGTACCCGGAATCGGTTTCCCTCAATACGGCTTGAAACCGCTGATTAAAATCCTGGGCGATATTAAACAAATTCCTGACAGCGTCGAAGACCGAACCGTCGATATCAACATCCAGATCGCGGGCGGTGTTCATTTCAGTTTCTCCAACCAGGACGGCGACGCCATCGGGGTAATTACGGAAGAAGTCGAAGATACGCTCTGGTGGCAATGCCTGGAATGGGTTGACCCGCCCTACAACACCATCTGTTATAATTACAAGCGGGTGGCCTATGGACCTTCAGACTCCTTCTCGCTGGATACGATTCTGGTCGGCCATCTCGATACGACCAATGTCATTTATTTGAAAAGCGGTTCTCTGACGGTGTTGCAGGGGGTCTGCGGCGACGCCAACGGCGACAATGCCGTCAACCTGCTGGATATCCTCTTTTTAATCGCCCGGGTTTATCAGGCCGGCCCCGCCCCGAACAATCCCATGTTGGCCGATTGTAACTGCGACGGTCTGGCCGGGGTTAATATCAACCTGCTGGATATATTGTATTTGATTAGCTACCTCTACGACATCCCGCGCGGCCCGGCGCCTTGCTGTGAAGGCTTTTAGGCTTAACGGGAAATTAACTTTGGAATAGTAAAAACCTGACATAGAGAAGTCAGTTTAACCCGAGGAATTAACATGATTAAGGAAAGAAAGGAGGTGAAGCTCTAAAGAGGTAATTTTGGATTGCACGCGCTCAGAAGAGAGAAGATAACATTATTCTTCTATGTCGGAAATCCGCTCTTCGTATGGCTTGGTGGCTCTCGCCGATGGAGACAAAAGATTTCTGATGACCCTGAGGGGGGTTAACGATTCAAAAATAAGGAATCGTAAGTAAATGTTTAGACTTAACGAAACAAAACAGGAGTACAAAATGAAACGCAGTTTGTTTGTACTTGCCGTATTGCTTCTTTCTTTTGGGCTGGCCTCCGCTGATGTTGGTTTTCGTATGGAATTCGTGGGCACTCCTATTGGATCGGCCCTGACCCCTGGTGACTTCCAGGTCGAACTCTATATGACAAATGATGCCAACCAGCGCAACGGTTTTTCCATACCGTTGATGTTCTACGGAACCGGTAGTGTTACCAATGTGACCTGGCGCAACGTGGGTGTCCTTGATCCGGCTCACCCCGAGCAGTTTGGTCATATGGGCGGCGCCATGCAGATCCTCAATGGTTTTGCCCCCGGTTTCTATTCAGGCGTCCGTTTCACAGCCCTGAATGCCATCCTGGCCGACAACAACGGCGTCCTTCCTGACACTGTCAACCACACGACCGCTACCACCGCTGGTGGCTGGCCGGCTGGTACCCCGGAACTGCTCGTCTATCGTTGGTATCTGAATATCGACGGTGCGGCATGGCCGGAAGATGTCGTCGCTGGCACTTTCTGTGTTGACTCCATCAAGCATGCCAACCCGACTTACGACTGGTTGTGGTTGCCTCCGTCAGGCCCGTTTGGCGGTCCGTATTGCACGGATTTTATTCGTCCCTCTGACCAGGCTCCGTCTTTCACCAACTGCCCGAGTGTTGACCAGACCCTGCAGTGGCATCAGCAGATCAGCATTCCTTTGACCCTTAATGATCCGGAAGGCGCTCCGATTGTTGCCGCTTCCGCCAATATTGGCAATGCCGTTGTGACTAACGCCACTACGGTTACCTGGTCATGGAATCCCGGCTGTGCCGATGTCGGTTCCCACGAGATTACCGTTTGTGGCACGGATGCCGCGCATACCTGCCCGACCGGTAATGAATGCGTCTTCACCGTGACCGTTCTCAACACCGCTCCGGTGATCACCAACTGCCCGACTGAAGATCCTCAAGTCGGCGTTGCTGGTACGCTTTCATTCGACTTGAACGCTACCGATGCTAATGTCGGTGACGTCCTGACCTGGTCGACCACTTCCGAAGGCGTTTCGGTTGACCCCAACACCGGTCTGGTTACCATCGACGGTACGTATTTTGGCGTTGCGATGAGTGATGTCCCCGCCGCTATCACGGTTACCGACTGCAATGGTGATACCGACGTTTGTGAATTCACCTTTGATGTCGTGGCCGAACTTCCGTTCGAAATCGTGATTGAAAAGGTCGAAGGTCAGCTTCAGGGCCACTATGCCACCGTTGATATTATCAAGGCTGGCGGCACTAATGAAATGCACGGCTTTGATTTCCTGTTCGCTTATGACGCCTCGGCCTTGACCGCTATGGGCGCCATTCCGGGCGTTATCTTTGATATCCCCGGCGTTTACGAATGGGAATACTTCACCTATCGTTTCGGTCCCTTCGGCAACTGCGGTAGCGCTTGCCCGAGCGGCCTGATTCGTGTGGTCGGTATTGCTGAAAAGAATGACGGCCCGAATCATCCGAATGAATTCATAATTCCGGATGAAACCGTCCTCTTCCAGTTGAGCTTCCTGGTCAGCAATGACCGGACCTTGGAATGCCAGTATGTCCCGATTCGGTTCTTCTGGATGGATTGCGGCGACAACGCCATCGCCTATCATTCGGCGATTGCAGAAGATCCGCTGGAAATCCTGACTGCCGTTTCGGCTCATGTTTACGCTTTCCAGGCCATCGGTACCTATTATGACATTACCGATCCGAACACTGGTTATCCGACTTACACCGGTTTCCAGGGCTATGATCTCTGCCCGCCGGAACCGAACAAGCCCGGTGCCCAGCCGTTCATCGATTTCTACAATGGCGGCATTGATATCATCTGCTCCGAAGATATCGACGCTCGTGGCGACATCAACCTCAACGGTATCGCCAATGAAATCGCTGACGCCGTTGTCTTCACCAACTACTTCATCTATGGTCTGCCGGCCTTCACGATTAACATCGAAGGTCAGACCGCCGCTACCGACGTCAATGCCGACGGTATCGTGCTGTCAGTCGCCGACCTTGTTTACCTGATTCGTGTCATCGTTGGTGATGCTCTGCCTTATCCGAAACTGTCCCCGGCCGGTTCCGCCTATTTCACTCTTGAAAACGGCGCGATCACGACCGACGTCCAGCTCGGTGCGGCTCTGTTCGTCTTCGACGGCCAGGTCAATGTTTCCGCCGGTGGAAACTTTGAAGTCCTGTCCGCTGTCGTCGACGGCAATACTCGTGCTTTGGTTTACAGCTTTGAAGCTGGTGCCGTCATTACCGGCGCGATCTTGAACGCCGACAGAATGCCGGTCTCGGTTGAAGCTGCCGACTACTATGGCGCCGTCTATGACGTCGTAGTCGTCCCGAACACCTTCAGCATGAGCAACTACCCGAACCCGTTCAACCCCGTCACCACCATTGCGATGAATCTCCCCGTGGAATCCGATTTCACAGTCGAGATCTTCAACGTGGCTGGCCAGAAAGTCGCTGAAATGAGCGGCCATGGCGTGGGCACGGTTACGGTAGATTGGGATGCTTCGAATGTTGCTTCCGGTATCTATTTCTATCGTGGAACCGCCAATGGCGTTTCCGCCACCGAAAAGATGGTACTGCTGAAGTAACCTTGGCATACAACTATTTCCGTGGGAAGGTTCAATCCTTCCCGCGGAAATAATATGGGGAGAAGGGCACAAACAAGAGAGTACTTGATAAGAAAAGCTTTTGAAAGAAACATATAAAAGTGATTATGGTCATGAATGCCCTGAAAAGCATGGAAGTTAAAGCCCTCACAAAGGTTCAGGGCTTTATTGTTTTTTCGGCAGGGATCGCCCGTGAAATCAATTGCAACTATTTGCATCATAATCGAAATCAATTTGATAAATTTTCTGGATTAATTACCCGCCGCATACATAACCCGAATTTTAAATTCCCGGGGGTTATTTAGAGCGTTTTTAAAGTTTGAGGTAGTTTTTGGAATTGAAATGATAACTCATTGAACGCAAACTTTTTAGGATTGCGACTGGATGTCATCAATGAGTTGATGAAGGTGAGCTGGCACCTGGGAAATTAAATTGTTCATCCTTTGATCATTTTCCCGGTGTTGGTCTGCTTATTGCTCAAATGGGTTTGGGCTTGAGATATATTATTATGATGTATAAAGGGAACATAAGAGTCATCACCGTTTTGCTGTTTGGGGCCTTTTGGCTCGCTTTGGCCTCCTCGGCCATAGCCAACAGCGCCCCCCATCTGCAGGCTTTGTCGCGCCAGTATGTCCTTGAAGGACAGCGACTTGAGCTCGACATTGCCGGCTTCGATGATAACGGCGACAAGGTGACTCTCTGGGTAACAGGCCGGCCTGTCGGTGCCCAATTTACCGATTTCGGCAACGGCACCGCGCGTCTGGTCTGGACGCCCGAATTTTCCGGCCCCAATTCCTCCGAAAATTCTCCCTTCACCATCACTGTCTGGGCGTCGGACGGTGTCGCTTCAACTTCGATGAATGTGGACTTGGTCGTTTTGAATAATAACCGGCCGCCGGTGGTTGTGGCCCCCGGTCGGGTCGATGTCCAGTCGGGTCAGAACCTCGAATTCAGCATGCAGGGTTCGGACCCGGATGGGGATCCCCTTGTCTGGAATATTTTAAATCTTCCCTCCGGTGCCGGTTTTAATTACACCAACGGACTTACCATCGACTGGCCGACCGTCTATGCCGACAGCGGCCTGCACACCATTGCCGTTGAATTGACCGACCACTACGGCGGCGCCGATACCGCTTTTGTCACGGCCGCCGTGGCCCAGACGACCGTCTTCGCCATTAGCGTCGATACCGTGTCCGGTTATCCCGGTGAATTTATCGATATCAATATCAATCTCAACAATCTCGAGCCGGTCTCCGGGTTTGACCTGCTGGTCAATTATGACGCCTCGTCGATGGCTTTGGTTTCTGTTACCAAAGTCGGCACCCGATCCGCCAACTTCGAGTACTTCACGTTTCGCATGAATTATCGTTCCATAGCCGGTGATGTCAATATCGTCGGCGTTGCCGACCCCGATGGCAACGGCCCGGGCATGGCGTTAGCGGCCGGGGATGGTCCGGTGGCAACGCTCAAGTTCATGTTGCCGTCGAGTTCGAACTATGGCGGTTTTGCCCTGCCGATCAATTTCGTCTTCCGGGATATTATCGAAGCCAAGGACAACACCATGACGGCTAACGACGGCACCCGGATTTCCCAAAGCCAGATAAAATATACCAATGGCTATGCCCTGATAAAAGAAAGCACGGAAGAGGGGATAGGAGACATAAATTTGAATGGTATTGCCTATGAGATCGGTGATGCCATTTACCTGACCAATTTCCTTATCAACCCGGCCAAATATCCATTGAACGCCAAACAGAGGCTCAATTCCGATGTCAATCGCGATGGTTTGACCGGCACTGTGGCCGATCTGGTTTACTTGATTTTGAAAATTGTCAATCCCGGTGCCTATCCCAAACCGGTGGTCGGCAATCCCGAAGCGGCCTTCGCGCTTGACGGTGACGGCCTGACGGTTTACAGCCCGGTGGAACTGGGCGCCGTGGCCGTCACACTGGAAATGGTCAGCGATGTCGAATCGGACATCATCTCCGATTTGAGCCGCCAGGGACTGGTTGTCAAATCCGGCCGGGACGGCCGCACTCTGCGCGTTCTGGTTTATAGTGAAGAAGGACAGGTCCTGCCTTCGGGACTGAATGAAATTTTTAAAATTGAAAATAACCGGGCTTATGAAATAAAAGAAGTGCAGGTGTCGTCGGTGGACGGCCAGGTCCTGGCGGCGACAACCGGCGGCGATGCCGCAAACGTTCTTCCG
The DNA here is from genome assembly GCA_937925655.1 of uncultured candidate division Zixibacteria bacterium. Classification (GTDB taxonomy): domain Bacteria; phylum Zixibacteria; class MSB-5A5; order GN15; family PGXB01; genus CALAMC01. Next base: position 178,687 of record CALAMC010000049.1, read on the forward strand.
TCCGGCTTTATCCTGCATCAAAATTATCCCAACCCGTTCAATCCGGCCACGGAAATAAAATTCGTTCTGCCGTATTCGGCCCGGGCCGAAGTGAAAGTTTTCAACGTTCTCGGACAGGAAATCACAATCCTGCTTGACCGGGAACTGCCGTCCGGTTCTCATTCGGTTATCTGGGATGGCCGCGACGGTAATGGTCTGGCGGTATCCAGCGGCATTTACTTCTATCGCCTGGAAGCCGACGGCCACAGCATCAGCAAAAAAATGATTCTTATAAAGTAGAGGATAAGACTATGAATAAGAAAAAAACGTTTAATTCTGACATATTCAAGAGGTGGCGCATGCAGCCCTTCAAAATAATGATGTTCATGTTATTCGCGCTTATGCTGATGATTCCGGCGGTCTTCGGCCAGGTGGCCAATCCCAACGATCCGTCCAATTGGGCGCCGCAAAACCAATTTTTGATTGATATCCTCGATTTTACCGGCAGATATCCTGATACCGTTTTGATGCCGATTGCCATAAGAAATGTCCGAACCCTCGGCGGCTTTTTGTTCAGAATAGAATATGACACGACCATGCTGGCTCCCGTTGACTATAAAATAAGGGTTGGCGGAATTCTCGTTGACCAGACCGTCCCGCCTATTTATGACAGTGTCGTTATGGTTGGCCGGGGCCTTAGTACCTATTATCGGGACTCGGTGAGCTGGTGCAGTGGCGATGCCAATGAGGTGATTTCGTATCCGTCCGTTTACGCCTTTCATGATCCGTCGGACGACAGTGTCCATATTAACTCCATGTTCGTCCAATTTTTACCGTCGATTCCGCCATTAGTTTCGGATCCCGAAATCCTGGCCTGTTATGAGGCGGCAAAACTGCCTTCGAGTTCGGTCAATACCGTCGTCATGAATGTTTTATTTGAAGTGTTACCGGGATTGACCAACGGTCAAACCTCGACCGTCCGTTTCTGGGACTATCGACCTCTGGATCCTCTCATAGGTCCAGCCCCGGATTACCGCGATAACCAGTTGACCGATACGAGCGGCATTAATATTTATCCGTATCGCAGCGACGGCACCTTCACGGTCGGACAAGGCGGTACATTTAATCCCGATACATGCACCTGGGGTTATACGAGTGGTGATACATGCAACAGCGCCCCTTCCGGAACCAATAATCCTCCCACCGTTGCGGCCATAAGTCCTTCCACTTTTACCGTTACGCAGGGCGAAGCGGTCCCCTCGGTGACCGTTACCGCGACCGATGTGGATGGCGACGTGGTTACGCTAACCGCCTCCAGTATGCCTTCCGGAGCGACTTTTTCGCCCACCAATCCCGTAAGCGGAACTGGTACCGTCAGCGGGGTATTCAACTGGACCCCCTCGCTTTCGACCGAAGCGGGAACATACGTCGTGAATTTCCGCGCCACCGACTCCAAGGGCGCGCAATCGAGCATCAGATCGATTACTATTATAGTTGAAGCTATTGATATAGACCGTTTATACACCAAGTCCGCTTACGGCGGTAAACCGGTCGGCGGTATCCCGGGGGCGGGACCATTTGCCTTCCCCATCGATCTGGTAACGACCAAAACGGTCTATGGTATCGATTTTTATATGGCTTACCCGTCAACCATCGTTGACCTGGATTCCATCGTGGTAACCAGCCGTACGCCCGAATACGTGGTTTATGAAAACATCGGCCAGTTCCCCGATACCGTTAAAATTGTCACCTTCGGTCTGGCCAACGAGATTATCGGCAATCCTGACGCCATCGACGGCACGGCTATTTTGAAGGCTTTCATGACCATCGATTCTGCGGCCGTACCCGGCGATTACTGGGTGTATCTGTATGACGCCTGGGAATCCATTGACCCCGATCCGGAAATCGCCTCTCTGGCTCTCTTGACCGACTCGGGCGTGGTGCAGGTCGATATGATGGGTGACGTCAACCTCGATAAAAGAATCAACGTGGCCGACCTGGTTAACGTCGTCGGTCATATCATCGGCAATATCACCCTTGGGGGACGGCATTACGCCACAGCCAACGTCGTTCTCGATGCCCGCGTCAACGTCGTTGACCTGGTTGGCATTATCAATATGATTTTCGGCCGCCCGATCAGCCCGTCGCCCGCACCCAGCGGCGAAAACCGCGCCACCGTAACTCTGGCGCAGGGTGCGCTTTCGGCCGGTCAATATACCAAATTGAATATCGCCGGGGAGTTTCCCGAAGACGTGGCCGGAGTGCAACTGGAAATCGATTATGACCCTAATGCCTTTTCTATTGACAAACCGGAATTGGCGCAGGGCGTAAGCGGAGTAACCTTGAGCTATAGCGACGATAAACAGGGCCGCTTGAAATTGGTCATGTACAGCTTCCGGCCCTGGGATCAATCCACCCTTATCAAAGCTGGTCTGTCCGAAATAGTCAATTTGCCGACTACGGCCAAACAGCATGTTAATGCCGATGACATTTCCAAAATAAGATTGAGCAAAGTTTACCTGGCCAACGCCAACGCGGCCGAGATTGCGGTGGATGGCGCCAGCGATGAACCGATGGTTCCCTCGAGCTTCACACTGCACCAGAATTACCCCAATCCGTTTAATCCGTTCACGACGATTGAGTTCGATATCGCCGCCGATGGTTCCGGAATGCAGGATGTCGAACTGTCCATTTTCAATATCCTGGGACAGAAAGTCAGGACGCTGGTCAACGAACCGTTGATGCCCGGTCATCATCTGGCCGAGTGGGACAGCATGTCGGACAGCAACAAACCGGTTGCCACCGGGGTTTACTTGTACCGACTGAAAATCGGCGACAAGCATCAGACCAAGAAAATGATCCTGCTTAAGTAAGCGGAGTGGGGATTATTATGATACAGAAAAGAGCGGATAAGAAGAGATTCTATATAAAGGCGTCTGTCTTACTGTTGACGCTGGCGGTGCTGGCGAGCCCCTCGGTTTTCGCTCAGACGGCGCCGGTCGTGGCCGATATCCCGGATCAAACCATCGACGAAGGATCCGTATTCACGACCATCAGCCTTGACAATTATGTCACCGATGCCGAAAGTACCCCCGACCAGATCAGCTGGTCTTATTCAGGAAATACCGAATTGTCGGTAACTATCGATGAGAATCGTGTCGCGACCATCACCATTCCCAACGCGGATTGGTTTGGTTCGGAGACAATTACTTTCACCGCCACCGATCCGGGCCTTCTGTCCGACAGTGACCCGGCCACCTTCACGGTGACCAATATCAACGACGCGCCGGTGGTGAGCGATATACCCAATCAGACCATTGACGAAGGCTCGACCTTCGCAACCATTACCCTTGATAATTATGTGTCTGATATAGACAACCTTGATTCCGAAATCGACTGGACTTATTCGGGCAATACCGAACTGACCGTCAGCATTGTTGACCGTGTGGCGACCATTACCATTCCGAACGCGGACTGGTATGGCGCCGAAACGATTACCTTCACCGCCACCGATCCGGGCTTGCTTTCTGACAGTGACCCGGCCACCTTCACGGTAACCAATATCAACGATGCTCCCGTTGTATCGGATATTCCCAATCAGACCATTGACGAAGGCTCCACCTTCGCGACCATAACCCTTGATAACTATGTGTCAGATATAGACAATGCCGATTCCGAAATCGACTGGACTTATTCGGGCAATACCGAACTGACCGTCAGCATCGTTGACCGGGTGGCGACAATTACCATTCCGAACGCGGACTGGTATGGCGCCGAGACGATCACCTTCACCGCCACCGATCCGGGTCTTCTGTCCGACAGTGACCCGGCCACCTTCACGGTGACCAATATCAACGACGCGC